>NVWE01000006.1:0-8400 GCA_002746135.1 Cellvibrionales bacterium
GCTTCCCTGAAATCCAGGAAGGCAAATCATCGGCCCAGCAGATACCGGCAGTAAACAAAATTGCCAGCAAGACCAGAGTGTAGTTTTTTCTGAATCTGTACATGTTTAACGACTCCTTGTTAACACCACGAGAATACAATTAATCTTAAGCACTGCTATAGCGAATCATGGGCTCAGCCTTACACACCCGAATACGGGACGAGGTATTCAGGCAGGCATAGGGTGCACTTGTAGATTGAATGTGGCCACTTATGTCCCGAATATAAATCCCACTAATACCAAAGCGAATATTATCATTTGTATAGGCGAAGAAATTTTAGCCAATTTATGTATTAGCTGTGGTGATTCCAGGGACCTAACCGCACTATAAGCCTCCTCAGCCTGTTCAAAAACTTGAGGGCTCACTTCCATTTTGTTTCCTTTCATAATCTCTTCGCATAGCGCTTCAATTTCACCAATACTTAAGAAATTTAAATGTGGATCGTCCGTGCTGTAGCACATGATAATTGAGTAAATTAGGTCCGCATGTGTTTCAGGAATGACAAAACAAGATCCACATATTTGATGGGCCTCGGGTTTACTATTACCGCAATAGATACAAAAACTTTTCATCTTCGAGTTACCAAGCCATTAAATATAAGGCCCAGATAAAAGGGGAGTGTCAGCGACGTCCAGCCCAACGAAGTGGAGCGGCTTTTAATGTGCTTGTTAAATGATTTTCTAGCAATCACCACCATCTCCAGAGCCAAAATTATCGCCGATAATTTGGCTAATGTTATTCTTGTTCTTTAATGAAGCGTGATGGTGTGAAAAGTTATCCCCCTTGGCCAAACGGTCGTAGAGCACGACATTAACAGTGGCTGCTAAATTCATACAGCCCTCAGTTGGGATGTAGACAATATCCTCGCAGAAATCGGTGATTCCTTTTTTCAGGGTACCGTCTTCCGGACCAAAAATGTAGAAGGCTCGGGCGGGGTGTTTATAGGTGGTCAGCGGCTTGGCACCAGCGACCAACTCAACGGCTACGGGTACGCAGCCCAAGGGGATAACGCCTTCTAATTCATTGACGCCGATGAGCGGCAGTGACTCATAGATTTTTTTGGTGTCGGTGTAGAAAGGTGTGGCGCGGTCGTAACGCTCGCCTGTATAGAACACGGAATTGACGCCATAGCAGCCAGCGGCGCGCATGACGGACCCCACATTCTCAGGAGATTTGGGATTGAAAAGGCCAATACAGGCATAACTGTTTTTCATAAGAATTATTCATTGATATTAATTTGTTTTTGATGACTTAGGCAAGGAATCGGCTTTACATTTAACGGCTAAAATCACCGGGAAAACAATGCGAAGGGAGGCACGACCGCAGCATTGTTTTGTCCCAGTGAATCCCGGAACATATCTAAGCCCGCTTATCAATAGCAAGAGCGCGCCATAGTATTTTATGGATATACACAATGGATGTGTTCTCGATATTCTTTGCAGTTAAGTCCTGACTACGATCATGCGACCATTTCACAGAGCTAGTGCCGTTCACTTTAATGCCCACAATTCCTACTTTATATAATATATAAAGTATATTTTGCCTTAGCTGCCCCATATGAACATTGGATGATGGGTACCCACTTTTCATATATCCATGGGCAGATTTAACCGCGATATCTGCACTTGATTCAGGACTTTCAGCAAGCTCTAATATTAGAAGTTCAAGCTGATCATCAGCTATAACCCCAGCTCTGAAATTACTGTTCCTGTGGTGCAAAACGTCAATATACTTATCAAGTAGAGGGTGCTCAACAAACCATTCATACTTAAGCGATTCAATTCTGTCAGCGGAATATGATTTTTCTGCTAGCTTTATAATTGATGTTGTTATTTCTGTTTTTCCCTGCGACTCTGTTAAGCAAAAGTTTACGAACATTATCGCGTCTCGCGGCCGAAGTAGAGTCCTATCTAATATATATTCGGCAGAGGATACCTTATCGATTTTGTCTGGAAATACATCACTAAAACCCACGGTTCCACCAGTGTATTTATATTTCAAAAGGTGGTTGACGCGACTATCAAGGACGCTCATCAATTGTTCTTTGTTCCAGCCTAGCTGGAGAAATAAGCTATTGTACTTTTCACGCTGAAATCCTGAATCCCTTGTTTTGTCTAATACTCGATCAAGAAGATCGGTTCTTAGTGTAATGACAATTTTTACTGGAACAATATTCCTGAATTTTTTTATTGTTTCAATGAGGGCTCTTATTAGCTTATAGCGGAGGCCATCTTCCACCCAATTTTCATCAAGACGATCTATTAGGATATATGTTTTCTTCTGCGGGTCGGTAAATATATCTTCTGCTAGAAGGCTCACTATTTTTGATAGCTTCTCAATTTGGACGGTGCTAACAACTTTCTTGCCGTAATGTATGACTTCTGATTTTTGCTCCTCAGATAAGCTTGCTCCGGCCTCACCTGAAAGTTTAACGCCTGGCACATTAGAATCTATCGATGACTTTAAGCTTGTTTCTAATTTATCAGTGAACTCTTTAATACGCGTTTCGGTGTCTACCCAGAATTTATCCCCCCACTCTTCAATATAATTTAGGGCTTGTTGCTTTTTTTGGTTGCCTGAAAGTAGAGCTGTGATTGAATCTATGAAGTTTGTTTTTGCTTGGGCGCAATCGATGTTATATTTATTTTTAATTAATTCTACTGCAAGAGTATGTTGCCATAATAAGCTATAAAATATATCGAGATTAACACCCAGATCTTCGAAGAAATTCAAAATTGTTGAATTCGATATATGCCTAAGAGCTAGCTCTTCCGGCTCAATCCTTATTACTCGGTCACTATTTTTCGCTAGCTGTTCGATAAGCGCGCTTTTTCCGATCCCCGTTCGCCCCAGAACAATAGATTGAGGTGTGCTTGTATCCTCTAATATTTCATAGTCACCGATATCCACAAAGCATTCTTCTAAGAAACTCTTATCATTTTCTGCGTCCGCCTCACCCACAGACATATGTTTTTTGAATATGAAGTCTTGCTTAGCTATTTTTGTCATATTCCCTCAATGTGGCACAATTAATATTTTGGATGCTAACATTTGTATAATACACATGCGCACTTTGCCGAATTTGACATGCGCCCGCATTCACAACTCCTCGATTTAAAAAGACAATAAAAACAAATCCCAACTCTTTTTCGCTCTAAACGCACATGCACAGCACCCATCTCACAAAACACCTAAGCTGTTGATTATTATTTATTTTAATAATACAGCGGAATGATACCACGCAACATTTCTGGCACAACATCAATACTCTTTCTATAGATACAGTTCCAATACCACATCTACACTTTCGTAGTCAGCCCGTTTATTTAAGCTCTGCACAGCAATATTCGTTTGCATGCCGATAGTATCCCTACTACACAAGCCTTCTTAAACTGCTTTCGTCGACCTACCCACAACCAATCGGCAACTCAGTTTTATCAATCAGCTGCTGCAAGGCAAAGCTCGATTGAATATTGGAGATACCGGGAATCTGCGTCAGCTTATCCACCAAAAAATGCTGGTAGTGCTCCAGATCGGGCACGACCACGCGCAGCATGTAGTCCGAGCCGCCGGTCATTAAGTAGCACTCCATCACCTCTTCACACTCGCCGATGCGCTGCTGGAAGGTTTGCAGTTGGCTCAGTTCCTGGCTATGCAGCGAGACATGAATCACCACATTGACCGGCAGGCCGACCTTCTTGGGATTGACGATGGCGACGTAGCGGTCGATCACGCCCTTCTCCTCCAGCGCCTTGACCCGCCGCAGGCAGGGTGAGGGCGACAGGGCCACCTTGTCGGCCAGCTCGGCGTTGCTCATGCGGCCATCGTTTTGCAGGTAGTGGAGGATTTTACGGTCTATCTCGTCAAGCTCTACTTTTGGCATATTCGACCTCTATTTACAGYATTAACAGCTTAATGTTGCGCAACTATAGGGCTTCACGGGCTTATTCGCAATTTCATAAACAGCCAGCCTTGCTATTCTTTGCGCCTTGAAACTTGCCAATAACCGCGCCAGGTAGCCCCATGTCAAAAACCCCATCAAGCACCGAAGCCAATCCCGATGCCATCGCCCTCGACAAACAGGAGTGGCAGGATTCCATCGATTATATTCACCGTGAATACGGTGAAAGCGGGGTGCGGGAGATTCTGCGCGCTGTGCAAGATCGCATTATCAGTGCTGGCATTAATCTCAACGAGGCCACCCTCAACACGCCCTATATCAACACCATTCCCCCCAGCGAGCAGCCCGCCTACCCCGGCGATATCGCGCTGGARAAAAAGATCGAAAACATCAACCGCTGGAATGCCATGGCGATGGTGTTGCAGGGGGCCGATAGTGGTCTCGGCGTGGGCGGGCATATTGCCACCTACGCCTCGGCGGCGACGGTAATGGAGGTSGGTTACAACCACTTCTTCCGCAAACGCAGCGACAGCTATGGCGGCGATTTAGTGATGACCCAGCCCCACGCGGCACCGGGCATTTACGCCCGTGCCTTTCTCGCCGGGCGCTTRAGTGARGAACAACTGGCTAATTTYCGTCGCCAGCTYCACCCCAGYGGCGGGCTCAGCTCCTACCCCCACCCACGGCTGATGCCTGACTTCTGGCAGGTGCCCAATGCCTCAATGGGACTATCGACACCGACGGCCATTTATCAGGCGCGCTTTGCCAAGTATCTTGAAAATCGCGGATTGAAACCTAAGAACGGCGGCAAAATCTGGTGCTTTATTGGCGACGGCGAGGCCGATGAGCCGGAGGTGCTGGGCACGATTAATATCGCCGCCCGCGAGAAGCTCGACAATCTGGTGCTGGTCATCAACTGCAACCTGCAACGCCTCGATGGCCCGGTGAGGGGCAACGGCAAAATCATTCAGGAGCTGGAACGCAGCTTTCGCGGTGCTGACTGGAATGTGCTGAAAGTGATTTGGGGTTCGGGCTGGGACGGCCTGCTGGCCCAGGACAGCAAGGGTATTCTTCGCCAGCGCATGGAAGAAGCGGTGGATGGTGACTACCAGTATTACTCCGTTTCCAAAGGCGATATTCAGCGCGAGCACTGGGTGGAAAACAGCCCCGAGCTGGAGCAAATGATGAACTCCCTCACCGACGAAGAGATTCGCGAAATCAAGCGCGGCGGGCAAGACCCGAAGAAAATTTTTGCCGCCTATCAACGTGCCGCAAAGTCCGAGGGCAAACCCAGCGTTATTCTCGTGAAAACCGTCAAGGGTGAGGGCATGGGCGATGCTGGCCAGGGGCGCAATACCTCCCATCAAAAGAAAACCATGAGTGCCGAAGAGCGCACTTTTTGCGCCGAGGAATTTGGCATTCCTCTCAGTCAAAAAGACATTGAAGCCGCCGCCTTTTATTGCCCCGAAGAAAACAGCCCGGAATTGCAGTACCTGCGCGAACACCGCGAGGCGCTGGGCGGCTAYYTRCCCGAACGCCGCGTCGACTGCCCCTCKATAAAAGCCCCGCCTTTGTCGTGCTTTAAAGCACAGATTGACGGCACYGGCGAYAGGGAGCAATCGTCCACCACCGCCATGGTGCGCATTCTCGCCACGCTRATGAAAGACAAAGACATCGGTCGCTACATYGTGCCGATTGTGCCCGACGAGGCCCGCACCTTTGGCATGGACGGCCTGTTYAAYGTYGCCGGTATYTATTCCYCCGAGGGGCARAACTACACCCCRGTCGATGCCCAYACYYTGGTGCCCTATAARGAAGCSGTCGACGGGCAAATTCTGCAGGAAGGCATTTGTGARACSGGGGCCATGGCCTCGTTTTTATCGGCKGGCACYGCCTATGCCATYCACGGYGTGCCGACCATTCCCTTCTATATTTTCTAYTCGATGTTCGGCTTCCAGCGCGTCGGCGATATGATMTGGAGCTGCGGCGATATGCTGTGCCGCGGCTTTTTACTCGGCGGCACTGCCGGGCGCACCACTTTAAATGGCGAGGGCTTGCARCATCAGGACGGCCACAGCCAGGTAATCGCCAGCACCGTGCCCAACCTGAAAAGYTACGACCCCGCCTTTGCCTACGAAATTGCAGTGATCGTGCGCGAAGGGATTAAACGCATGTATCAGCAGCAGGARAATATTTTTTATTATTTAACCCTGTACAACGAAAACCACTGCATGCCCGCCATGCCCACCGCTAGTCATCAAAGCGACGGATCAASTATTAGCAGTTCAAAAGTGTCAATCGAATCGGGGATTTTACAGGGCGCTTATTGTTTTAAACGCGGTGAAGAAGGCAGCGGCGCAGTGATTAATTTACTCGCCAGCGGCGCAATTATGCAGCAAGGCCTGAGCGCCGCTACACAACTGGAAAAGCTAGGCTACGTTGTCAATATTTACAGCGTCACCAGTTACAACGAGCTTTACCGCGAGGGCGTGGCCACTGATCGCTGGAATCGCTTACACSCAGAAGCCGAGCCGAAACAGAGTTATATCGAACAATTATTCGCCGAACAAAGCGGCGTGTTTATTGCCGTAAGCGACTACATGACGTCACTGACCAATAGCATCGCMCCGTGGATGCCMRSCCACTTCACSGCACTGGGCACMGATGGTTACGGMTTGAGTGAGTCTCGCGAAGCCTTGCGAGACTATTTTGAAGTCAGTGATACATTCATTATTCAAGCCGCATTGCATCAGCTTTACAGCAGTGGTGCCATCGACCTTAAAACACTGCGCAAGCAGATTAAACCGCTAGCAATTGATGGCGATAAATTCTACGCCGCCGAACTTTAATCCACGTCGCAAAGAATAGAACAGGGAGAAAAACAATGAGCACACTTTTTAAAATCCCCGAGCTTGGCGACGGCGACATCACTGGTGTTGTTGTGGCAATACCTCTAAACATCGGCGACACCGTGCGCTGTGGCGACAGCCTGCTAGAAGTAGAAACCGAAAAGGCTGTGCTCGAAATACCCGCCGAGATCGACGGCGTGGTCGAGGCCTTTATGGTCARSCTCGAACAGGAAGTRAARCAGGGCGAAGATTTTATTCGTATCAAGCCGCTGGCGAATGTTGCGGTGTCAGAGCAACTAAAATCAGAAAGTACTGAGGCAGCACAAGAAACAACATTAGTACCGAAAGAAACGGCTGAAATACCCGTATCAAAAACCAACGATACAACTGTCACTAGCAATATCATTAGCAACATCGGCACCCAACAAACTATCGCTACAACGCCGCCAACAGGCAACAAACAATGCCTGCCCGCTGGCCCGGCCACGCGCCGTCTTGCCAGAGAACTTGGCGTCGACCTGTCTGCCATCAGCGACAGCGGCCATCGCGGGCGCATCGACAAAGCCACTGTTAAAGCCTTCGCCAAGCAAGCCTTAAAACAACAGCAAACGCCTGCCAATTTTGGCACAGCACAAACCACACCCCTACCCGACCTGAGCRCCTTTGGCCCGCTCACACAGCAGCCAATGTCCGGCATTCAAAAAGCCACCAGCCGYAATATGAGYCACGCCGCARCGCGCATACCCCAMGCCTGGTTGCAGCGKCGCATCGACATTACCYMSCTTGAACAGGGTCGCCAACAACACAAAGCGCAATTAAAAAGCGAAGGCTGCGCTCTGACGCTCACGGCCCTGTTGAGCAAAATCATCGGCCTGGCCTGTGCGCGCCACCCCATTTTTAATAGCAGCCTTGACGAACAAAACGAAGCGATAATCTACCGCGAACACATCAATATCGGCATTGCCGTGGACACACCTCGCGGCCTATTGGTGCCCGTCATTAACGACATCAGCAGCAAGTCAGTAAAAGACATTGCCAACTCAATTACCCAACTCAGTGCAAAAGCCCGCGCCGGAAAGTTACAACCCGCCGACATGAAAGGCGGCAGCATTACCCTGTCAAACCTCGGCGGCCTAGGAGCATCAGGCGTATTCCCGATTATTAACTGGCCAGAAGTCGCCATTCTTGGCGTCGGTGCTGGTGAATGGGTGCCGACCTATGTCGGCGGGGATATTAGTAAAACGCCAGAGCCGCGTTTGATTATGCCGCTAACGCTGGCTTTCGATCATCGCGTGATTAATGGTGCCGATGGCGCGCGGTTTTTAGATACGATTGCCGAGCTTTGTGAGAATCCGTTTTTGATGATGGTGGGCTAAACCACCCATTCCGCTTTTTGTTATTGTCCAGAGTACCAAATTCACACCGGCTCAGATAAATGGTTTGGTCTCTGGATTCAAAAATTTACAAAAGGAACACCTGTATTATTTACCCGGATTAGTGATGCAAGCGATAATATTCAGATGTTATTTTGCAACATAATGCGAGAAAACACTGTGTGACGAAATTGGGTAAATGACATCTATTCTGTTTCAATATCAACGCTTAAAAAC
>NVWE01000006.1:8406-219949 GCA_002746135.1 Cellvibrionales bacterium
GCCATGCCATGCCACCCAATACGGCCTTTTTTACAGCGTCGGCACCCGACTGGGCCACATGTCTCGAGGGCGCACCTAAATTCGATACGTTGAATTGACAACTTATCAATACTAATAGGCTTAGAACTTATGTGCTGGCCGATAGTCTATCAATTGTTGAGCCGTAAATTGGCTTAAAAGAAAGTAGTTTCTTCACTCGTCAATATGCAGGCACTAAAATGAATAATAAGAAATTTGCCYTTTCAATGCTCTTCCTYCGCGCCAGYGTMTTTCTGGTYATAYTKATGTGGACCATCGACAARTTTGTCAATCCAGAACAYGCSGCCAAGRTCTATGGGAAGTTCTATTACATCCCCGGYYTGGAAAACCTGGYAATRATTGCCATTGGCACARTCGAAATTATTGTACTGATATTATTTTTCATCGGTTWYAAAAARACWTACACCTACGGTGCGATCCTGGCTCTGCAYGCRGTATCGACACTCACRCCCTTTGCKCTRTACCTMTCACCCTTTGAGGGRSCAAACTTATTATTCTTTGCCGCCTGGCCAATGCTAGCGGCCTGTGTCATGTTATTYCTGTTCCGCAAAGAGGACAGCCTATTTCAGTTAGGGCCTAAATTCGCATAACAATAAAAGACCAGCCAATGAATAAACTGATCATCGAAGCTCGCATCAATGAATACGCMGGGCGTGAAAACAACCCCCATGTACCSTGGAGTCCTRAAGAAATAGCCGAGRCRGCAGCCCAGTGYTGCGAAGCRGGMGCATCCATCGTTCACTTTCATGCCCGCAATAAAGAGGGCGAACCAGAACACGATGTTGCGGTGTACGCCGATATTATTCGCCGCATTAAAGCCCGCTGCGACATTCTAATTCATCCCACTCTCGGTGCTTTTACAAACGATGGCGATGCAGCGGCCCGTATTCAGCCGATAATGGAGCTGGCCAGCGACCCAGAAACCTGCCCCCACTTTGCCCCGCTAGATATGGGATCKGTGAATATCGACGCCTATGACGCTGAAAGCAAAACCTTTCGTAGTGACGAAGCGGTGTACATCAACACCACAAAAACCCTGCTGCATTTTKCCGAACAATTAAAAAMCACSGMTGTAAGRCCCTATGCCTCSCTRTGGAATGTCGGCTTTACCCGGCAGTTTTTAGCCTTTATTGAATGCGGCGCGATTGCAGAGCCMGCCTATGCTTGCTTAATTATGACCGGMGACGACCTTYCCGCAGCCCACCCCGGCACGGCGCACGGGCTGGATGCCCACATCCTGTTTATACCCAAAGAACGTAATATTCACTGGACGGCAATGAATCACGGTGGCGACTTACTGCCCCTATTACCGAAGATTATTTCTGAAGGTGGCAATGTCTCTATCGGTCTCGGCGATTGGCCCTATATTGATACCATYCCCGGTATTAGCACACCGACAAATGCGAATGYGGTTAATCATGTGACAGCGCTGGCCCGGTCAATGGACCGAAAGGTGGCAACACCCGCTGAAGCGGCAGTACTGTTAGGCCTTACTAGCCGCTAATCTACAATCCTAAATGACGCGCATGAAAAGCCATATGCTCACCAATGAAAGAGGCAACAAAAAAGTAACTATGGTCATAGCCCGACTGTCGCCGCAGGGTAACGGGATGTGCAGATTGTTTCTCAATGACCTGCTCGAACAATCCGGGCTGTAATTGCTCGGCGAGAAAGTCATCGGCTTCGCCTTGGTCGATCAATATCGGAGGRCAGCTCTCACTACTCTCTAGCAGGTGCAGAGCATCATATTGCAGCCAGTCGTCATTATTATTGCCTAGATAGCCACCCAGAGCCTTTTGCCCCCAGGGGGAATTGATCGCCGAACARATSGGCGCAAARGCCGACACCGAWGCATATTGYTGKGGATTGCGCAGCCCCAATATTAATGCGCCATGGCCGCCCATTGAATGCCCGGCAATACTCGCCCGAGCCGGATCAATAGGAAGGTTTGCCGCCAGCAGCGTCGGTAATTCTTCGACGATGTAGTCGTACATTTGGTAGTGCTCAGCCCAGGGTTGCTGGGTGGCATTAAGATAAAAACCCGCACCGAGACCAAAGTCGTAGGCAGCATCGGCATCGTCGGGAACGCTCTCACCCCGGGGGCTGGTATCGGGTGTGACGATGATAATACCTAACTCACTAGCGTAGCGTTGAGCACCGGCTTTAAGGACAAAGTTTTCATCGTTACAGGTCAGGCCCGACAACCAGTACAAGACCGGCAGTTTTTTCTGTTGCGCCTCGGCCGGTAGAAAGACCGAAAATGTCATGGCGCATTTCAGGGTCGACGAGTTGTGGCTAAAGCGCAGCTGTTGCCCCCCAAAGCACTGATAGGCACTGAGTTCTTGCATTTTTAGTTATCCGTTTCTATTGRCTGATTTATTATATTTGTTGAGAGTAATGTTAATCGAGGTGCTGGGAAAACACCGCCTTGAGTTCACCCGATTGTTTTACCTGCAGCAACCAGGCATCAACATATTCTTTTAAGGCAATATCCTGAGACATTAAATAAGCCTTATTCACCTGAGTAAAAAGCTCGCCGGGCATGGCGGCACACAACTCAGGATGAAGTCGCTGTTGTAATTTCACTTCAATGGCATCGGTAATCATCACGTCGGCATGYYGAYYRACAATCTGCTCRAARATWCGRGTGTTRTCGGGATAAACCKTTATTTGCGCATGTTTAATATTGCGCCGTACAAATTCCTCGTTAGTGCCACCGGGATTAACAATCACTCGCACTGCACTTTGATCAATTTTATTGAAGCTATTTAATTGCGCAAGGGCATCGCAGCGCACGATGGGYGTTTTACCGCCGCTGGAATAAGCATCCGAAAAAAAAGCGGTGCGCTGGCGCAGTAAGGTGTGGCTAATGCCGCTCATACCAATATCATATTTATCGGCGGCCAGGTCTGACATCAGCCCCGGCCATGAGGTWYTAAYAAAGCGCAGCTCTACRCCYAAACTASYGGCRAGYTTCTTYGCCAGATCAATATCGATACCSSTGTATTGCCCRCTTKYCTCGYTMATAAWGCTAAAGGGSGGATAATCGCCGGTAGTGCCRACGCGCAACACRCCRCTGTSRAGRATSTTCGWCAGCACAYTTTTATTTGCAGCTACAGAGCGTATCTGCAACAAGGCTTGCAGTAATTCACGCTTCATCGTCGCACTAACGTAGGGTGTACGAATAAGCCTGTTAACCGTTTTTAAGTGGCTGTCAAAACTATTGGCCGCGTGTAGTTCAGGTAAGGCAAGRGSGATTTGWGCGACKARCTGRTCACCCAGKGCRAKTAGYTTKGGGCGAATATCCGYTTGCAAGTCRRYARTAMTAKTAKCSYTKGACGCKAAYKKACCCTCMGCYTSCCARCKTTCAATCCAGCYAMGTTGYACCGYTTTRGCWATTTCAATTTGCAAACGAAAAAARGGYTCAACMGTTACCGGGTCGARMTGATGCTGTCGGGCACTGGYGATAGCACTTGCCAGYACYACTTGYTCACGSNGTTTWNTTYNCGATRRCAATATGATTGGCGTATTTATAGGCGGCTACGTCTTTCATTAARTGTAGGCGYTGATCAACCAYCATTAATARRYGCTSAAATTCTGCGGTATTCKCTRACGGGCTTGCGGCTTGYRTTGGCGCAATAAATAGATAAAGRAAAACCAGCAGATRAACGCTGGTTATTTTTTTGAACTTAGGCATTAATTTTTTTACYAACAAATTAGCGTCCGGTACTGATATGAGTAATAGCCATACAGGCCTGGGTAACAAAATGCTTAAAGCTCTGAAAACTGGTGCCATCCAGAGCGCGGCCGCTGGCCTTGCGATCCGCATAAAACAAACCAATACTGCGCTGATTAATATGTACGGGGCTGATAAAAAAATCATCACAAGCGAGYATACCCATTACCTCGGCAGGCAAGGCCTTTGCATAATTACTGCTGGGAGCGTCTTTCACCCACAGCGACATATTCTTCTGCAGAACAATATTAAACAGTGTTGGCTTGGCCTTCATATCAAAGGAGAAAGCCCGCAAAAATGTATCGGCCCCGTCACCCAGGGCATGTTTACCACGTAATACACTTCTATCAGGGGCGAGCATGGCAAATAAACATCTGTCCATGCCAATACCGCGATAAATACCTTCGGAGACAATTTCTAAAATAACGCTAAGGCTAGGTTTTTCATCGAGGATGCCGGATAAATCCCGTAATATATTTAACTGCAGCATGGGATCTGGCTCGAGATAATCAGAGTCACCTTCTGCCAAACCACCCTCTTCTTCCTCGCCCGCAGGCATGGGAATATAGGTAATCGTATTATTGGCACCAAAACTTCGAGCCGTATCTATCGCTTTATGGACATTGTCGCGAGTAATTTTTTCAATATCTTCAAGWCCAACATCCAAGTGTTGAGCAAGTTTCTTTAGCGTCGACGTAGTGTGGTAATCATCCCAGCCCTGGGTGGCATTTTTTGCTAGCTCTTGTCCCAATACGATATTTTGTATACGCGGGTTTTTYAAACCGGGCTTGTTCAACGCACTGTGTAACAAATCGCCAAGATGCCAGTCTTTGGTTAAACCAACCGTTAATTGCTTAAAGGTAAAACCCAGTACTTCTTGCTGTGCCTCTTCGGGACTGACATTTTYCTCTTCCATTAAGGCAATAATTTCATCGCCCTCTTTACCCGCCACACACCAGAAAGCCATTTCGCCCAGGTTGTATAACAGCGTGGCGATAAAGACTTCTTCCGGAGAGTCATCGCCATTTTCTTCGGCAAATGACTGGGCCTGCACCGCACCGTGCAGTGACTGGGCCATAACTTCTAAGACATATTTTTGCGTGCTCGACTTTAGCAGGGCATCGATAACGGCTAGCGACAAACTGAGGGTGCGCACCGTGCTAAACCCCAGAAAGAACACGGCGCGACTAATCGTATTCACTGGCTGCGCACCCGGGTTGTACACCGCACTATTGGCAAGCTTGAGAATGCGTGCCGTCAGTGCAGCATCTTGCAGCACCACCTGTGCCAACTCAGAAGCAGAACTTTCATCACTTTGCGTCACGTGGCCAATGGCGGTAACGGAGTGCTTAAAAACAGGCATTTCCTGCTCGCTAAGGCGACGCACCCATTTATCTAGATTGTCGGACATACCCTTCCTTATTATTTACTGCGCTATTGCTATACACCCAAGCATACGCGAAGACTAATCCAGTATAGTAGAAGCACTTAGCAGTACAGAAAGTTAAGCGCGACTTTGTCTCTCATCATAGATTGCGCTAACCTGAGCACAAYCCAAACGCCCCATAACAAACCACCCGCGAAACACCTTTCCCGTATAAGTGACTACCACCATGAAAGTTCTCCACACTTCTGACTGGCACCTTGGCCGCTCGCTTTACGGGCAAAAGCGCTATACGGAGTTTGGCCAATTTCTCGACTGGCTGGCTGAAACGATCCAACGCGAACAGGTCGATGCCCTCCTGGTCGCGGGTGATATCTTCGATACCAGCGCCCCCAGTCATCGTGCGCAAAGTCTTTACTACCAGTTTCTCTGTCGCGTCGCCGCCTCGACCTGCCGGCACATCATTGTCATTGCTGGCAATCACGATTCACCGACCTTCCTCGATGCACCTCGCGAACTGCTGCGCAGCCTTAATGTGCACGTTATTGGCGCTGCCACGGACAATATCGATGACGAGATACTCCTATTAAAGAATRCCGACGGCTGTCCCGAATTACTTATTTGTGCCGTGCCGTATTTACGCGACCGCGATATTCGTCGGGTACAGGCGGGTGAAAGTATCGCCGACAAAGATCACAATTTGCTCGAGGGTATTCGCGACCACTACCAGCAGGTCGCAGCACTGGCAGAAAACCAGCGCCAGGCGCTCGGCCTCAACATCCCCATTATCGCCATGGGCCACCTGTTTACCGCTGGCGGCCAAACCATTGATGGCGACGGTGTGCGCGAACTTTATGTCGGCTCGCTGGCCCATGTTAACGCCAGTATTTTCCCGCCCTGCATCGACTATGTTGCCCTCGGCCACCTGCACGTGCCGCAGAAGATTGGCGGCTCTGAATGGATGCGCTATAGCGGCTCACCCCTGCCAATGGGTTTTGGCGAAGCAACACAGGAGAAAAGTGTTTGCCTTATCAATTTCACGACAGGGGGCAAGGCCAAAGGCTCAGCGGAGCCCAGCGTTGAATTGTTGCTGGTGCCCGTTTTTCAGCAGCTCAGAAAAGTCAGTGGTGACTGGGGCAAACTATCGACGCAACTAGCTACCCTTGTCGGTGCTAACGAACCTGTGTGGCTTGAAATCATCTATACCGGTGAGGAGCTGATCAGTGATTTACGCGAGCGCCTTGAACGCCTGACAGAAGATAGCGAACTGCTCATTTTACGCATTCAAAATACGCGACTGATTGACCGGGTACTGAACAGCACCCATAGTGAAGAAAGCCTTGAAGATCTTGATGTGAATGATGTTTTCGCCCGTTGTCTCGTCGCCAACGAAATACCCAAGGCCCAGCAAGTCGATTTACTGCACACCTATCAGCAAACATTAAGCTCRCTYCAYRAYGACGAYKYGCAGGCMGAATARRCMRTGMRAATACTGCAAYTRCGTTTTMWWAACCTSAAYTCACTRCTSGGYGAATGGCARRTYGATCTCASYSAYCCGGCCTTYGGCAACGAYGGYATTTTYGCCATWACCGGCCCCACCGGYGCSGGTAAAWSCACYATTCTCGATGCSATTTGCCTGGCSCTKTACGGRCGCACKCCMCGGCTSARYAAAATCACCAAAAGCAGYAATGAAATTATGTCGCGCCACAGYGGYGARTGCTTTGCCGAGATYACCTTTGAAACRCCAGCYGGRCAATTTCGCTGCCACTGGAGCCAGCAYCGCGCYCGCAAAAAAGCCAGTGGCGACCTTCAGTCACCGAAGCATGAAATTGCCGATGCCCTATCCGGAAAGATTATCGAAGCCAAAATTCGCAATGTTGCTGAACGCATCGAAGCCATCACTGGCATGGACTTTGAGCGCTTCACACTGTCAATGCTGCTTGCCCAGGGAAGCTTTGCCGCCTTCCTGCAAGCATCCCCCGACCAGCGCGCCCCCATACTCGAGCAAATAACAGGCAGCACTATTTACAGCCAGATATCGACTCGCGTGCATGAGTTACGCAGCGACGAGAGTAATAAGCTCAATACCTTGCGAGCGGCGCTTGCTGGCAYGRCCTTGCTCAGTAGTGAAGACGAAGCCCTTTTAAAGACTCAGCTTGAGCAGCAGACCAATAAAGAAGCCGCATTAAATCAGCAACACGAGCAATTTAGCCTCGCCATTAACTGGCTACAAACTATCGACAAACTGCAGGACGAACTGCAATTAATTGATCATCAAAAACAGGAATTACTAAAACGCCGCACTGCGTTTAAAGCCGATGAAGAAACACTAGCAGCCGCCATGCGGGCACAGCAACTGGCYGCCGACTACGCCAATCTTTGTGCATTGCGGAAAGCACAAAACGATGAGCAGGCAATGGAGCAACAGTGCCTGCAAGGACTACCCGCCAAAAAGGAAGCACTGAGACTCGCTGAAAAMCAGGCGCAGGAAGCCAAACATATCCTGTCAGAGAATAGAGCTGCGCAACAAAAATCCCTACCCAACATTCGACAAACCCAGGCACTCGATTTCAAATTACAGGAACAACAGGCACCCATTAATAAAGCCGCTATAGATATTAAAACGCTAGAAGAAAGCGTGGCCCAGCTGCAAGGGCAGCAGCAAAAAAACAACTTACAACTCACAGAAGGCAA
Source organism: Cellvibrionales bacterium (assembly GCA_002746135.1). GTDB lineage: Bacteria > Pseudomonadota > Gammaproteobacteria > Pseudomonadales > Porticoccaceae > Reddybacter. Next base: position 16,260 of record NVWE01000006.1, read on the forward strand.
AGCGAGTCTTGCAAAATTRACAACACAAATCTCTGCTAGCCAGGCTGATGAAGCGCTTGTCGACCAGCTAAGCGGCCTACAAAGTCACTTTGCATCGCTGCACACAATAAGGATTAAATGCCGTGATAAAGCGGCCGAGCATGACCGCGCGAAGAACGAATGCCGGAAGACTCTCACCAAATGGCAGCAACAATCCAGCAAACTCACAGAGCAGAGTGAAGAGTTGCAACAACTTCAGGATCGCCTGAGCTTAGAAGAAAGCCAGCGCGCAAAGACTTTGGCAGGACGAGATGCCAGCCACTGGCGAGAAGCGCAAACAAACTTGACGGTGAGAGGGCAGCTCTTTGAAAAACTTAGCCTTCAATTAAATACGCTGACAAAGTCACAACACTTACAGACAGCGCTCATTACTCAACAARYAGAATTTAGCCARCGTATTGCCGATAGCAGCCAGCAACTCACTGTAAAGACAGAAAAACAGGATAACCTCAAACGAGAGTTTGACTTACTCGAGACCCAGGTTGCCCTGCTCAATAAAATCCAGAGCCTTGAGMAAGCACGTGAGCAGCTCGAAGATGGTGAGCCTTGCCCACTTTGCGGTGCCCATGATCACCCTTACGCCGAAGGCAATATYCCGCAAGCTCACGGTGATAGCGATAGACTTAAAAAAGTGAGCGCAGCGTTAACCAATATCGACCAGGTAATCACTGCCGTTAAAATCAGCGCCGCCGAAAGTACAAAGGAACTTGAGCAAGTCACCCGGCAACAAGAGACTACTGTTCAGCAAATTAAAGAACAACAAATCCAGCTTATACGAACAAAACAACAACTTAACGATAGCGGTTTTGTGCTGTGTGAAAAGGACGACCTCTCCACTTCATTAATTCAACATGAAGCTGATAACCGKGAATCACTCGGCACAACAACCCAGCTACTGACTAACCTCGACCAGCAAGATCAAACACTAACGACATTACACTCTGCTATTGAAACGGCTAAAAAAACAACCAATCAATTAGAACAAATGCGCTTAACGGCCAGCCATGAAAAAGACACTGCCGAGCAAACACTCGCCCGCTTACATAAAGAGCAAGCCCTTCTCGACGAGCAATTACAAAAAGACCAGCAAGAAATTTTAATTATTGTTTCGGCCTACGGCATTAACGCCCTSCCTAATGATGACTTTACGGCCCTTGAAACAACATTAACTGAACGCCGCCATCGCTGGCTTGCCACACAACGTCAAAAAGAAAAATTCGATAAAAGTATTTCTAGCCTCACACTGCAGATACAGTATCAAAACCAGCAATTCAGTGAGAAGGCTAACGACCTTGAAAAGCAGCGTACAACTTATGCAGTGTTATTATTTCAGCAAGAGAAACTCAAGMTTGAGCGCAAACAATTGTTTGCCGATAAAGATCCATTATATGAAGAAGCCCGTTTAGAAAACGCTATAACTCATACCCAAAAACAGCACGATGAAGCCAGCCAGCGCTCACAAACGGCATCAGAAGAAACCACAAAACTTAGCAGCAAGATCAAAGCCATTGCCGATAGCCTGAACAATCGAGACGGTCAATTAAACAAGGCCGAAGATAATTTCAAGCAACGACTTGGCGTATATTCTTTTGCCACTGAAACTAATTATCGGTCTGCCTGCATCAGTGAAGAAACAAGAAATAAMCTTTTATGCGAAGCTGAGAATTTTAAAACAGAACAAAGTGGCCTTGATGCCAGACACAAAGACAGAACCGCCCGCTTAAARTGTGAGCGCGAAAAATGCATTACCGATCGACCGATTGCACCCCTCAAGCAAGATTTTGAAAACACCACAGATCAACTAAAAACCCTGCAACAGGCGATTGGTGCCTGCCAACAAAAACTCGACGACAACCAAAAGCTCAGAGCAAGCCAGCAACAAGGTATCACAGCCATTGATGMTCAAAAAATAGAGTGTGAACGCTGGGATAATCTCCACCTTTTAATCGGYTCWGCCGATGGCAAAAAATACCGSAATTTYGCCCAGGGTTTAACCTTTGAATTATTAGTCGBCCAYGCYAACCGWCAACTACARAAGATGAGYGACCGCTATTTRCTCATTMGRGATAMAGCTGMGCCRCTGGAGCTTAATGTTGTCGAYAATTATCAGGCSGGKGAAATTCGCTCCACCAAAAACCTATCAGGTGGTGAAAGCTTTATTGTCAGCCTCGCTCTGGCTYTGGGCCTGTCACAAATGGCCAGTAARAATGTCCGYGTYGAYTCMTTATTTTTAGATGAGGGCTTCGGCACCCTCGATGAAGATGCACTCGACACCGCCCTTGAAGCACTTTCCAGCTTGCAGCAGAGCGGCAAATTGATTGGTGTGATATCTCACGTATCCAGCCTTAAAGAACGCATTGGCACACAAATACAGGTCAGTCCACAAACTGGTGGCCGAAGCCTGATTAGTGGGCCGGGATGTAGCCGGCTTAGTTAATGAGTCGGTTCTTTTAAACCATGGGCAACACTTGATACAGAATCACCTGCACCACGCCGATCATCGCACCCAGTAAAGCACCAAACCAGGTAATGTGACGAAACTGTTTACGCGAGAAGCCCATTACCAATTCCTCGAGTGTGGCGACATCGAGATTATCGATTTTAGCTTGAATACGCAGTTTGATTTGTTCRCTATCTTCACCGGTTTGTTCTGCAACTTTGGCAATTTCGGTGATCAAATAATTACCCGCCATGCTGCGCGCCATACCCAGCATGGGCTCGGTAATATTGAGCATGCCACCAAGCTTGCCAATCAACTCATCGACCTTCACTTTTAGATCTGCCTTTACTTTTTCGGTGAGAAATAGTTCAGCCACATCATTATTACCAAACACATGGGCGACGAAGGTGTCAGCGATGGACTCGGCAATGTGGTGACGCTCACGGGGAATCAACCCTGGCGTAAAAGGCAGTTGCCATTTACCGAGATACATTGGTGCATAGGGGCGAAACAGCATACGAATCGCCACGTCGTTGGTGACAGCACCGATTATTGCGCCTATCAGAGGGGGAAGAATATAAGGTAACCAGGATTCCATAATGAAAATATCACCGTATTTAAGGAGGAAGGGGCAAAGCAAAGYGCCGCGTGGAATGATAAACGTCTTTAGCCCCCCATGTCATTCAACTGTACGTACCTTGGTCATTCCAATCACTCTAAATCAACTAAATCAGGTCGCGAATATACGGAGGCACCTCATACCCTGACAAGCTAATGTTGATGGGGCAACTTATTTGTCAGCGTTGTAGCATTAATAGTAGGCACCGATTGGCCCACTGACCCTATCAACACATGATTATCGTAGTAGTGCTAGTTCCATGATCAAGATCATCAAAGGATCATTAATATTTAAATTAAYCTATATCAATATATATTGATATTAYTCTATGCTTAAAAGCTGAGTACCAATGAGGACGACCTATCTCATTTATCAATCTCAGGGCAAACCTTAAGTAAAATGGATATAACGAGGAGCAATTGCATGGCTATAGATACTTCGGCAAAATCAATAGACGAGAGCGTCACCAATATCAGTAAAGGCGGGACAAGCTCAAAAACGAGAGCTACTAGAAACGCTCCGACCAAGCTGACGTCAGATGAAAAAAATCTGGGGAGAGCCCTCAAGAACAGTGTGCAACTGAGCAATGAAGAATTAGCGTCAGTCAACACTAAAAAGGGCCTGTTGAAATTGCTCGGCACTAAAAATATCAACGTYGAAAAAGCCCTAATTAAACTGCGTTACGAACAGGAGCTACAAAAGCTGCAAATGGAGCTGGTTAAACTACAGCGCTCTGTTCAGCTTAATGGCCGTCGAATCGCCATTATTTTTGAGGGTCGGGATGCGGCGGGCAAAGGCGGCTCTATTCGTCGTTTTAATGAGCACCTTAACCCACGTAGCGCCCGAATTGTCGCGCTGCCCAAGCCAACCGAGTTGCAGAAAGGTCAGTGGTACTTTCAGCGCTACACAGAGCAGTTGCCAAACCCGGGAGAAATCGTTTTTTTCGACCGCAGTTGGTACAACCGTGCGGTGGTTGAGCCTGTCATGGGTTTCTGTACAAAGAAACAATATAAAACCTTTACCCAGCAAGTGCCTGAGTTTGAGCATATGCTCTAYGAAGACGGGCTCGAACTGGTCAAATTCTGGTTTTCAATTTCAAAAGGCATACAGGCAGAACGCTTCGATTCCCGCCGCAATGACCCTTTGAAACAGTGGAAAATCAGCCCTGTTGATGAACGCGCTCAGGATAATTGGGATCTCTACACCAAATACAAAGAAAATATGTTCAGCAAAACCCACACGTCTTATAGTCCCTGGCAAATTGTCAATGCCAATGACAAGAAGAAAGCTCGGCTTGAAAGTATGCGCTATGTGCTCTCTACGCTCGATTATGAAGGCAAGGACACGCCCCATACCCACCTATCACCCGATCCGGATATTGTCACACGCTATCATCGTTCGCAGCTGACAGATGACTAAAGGCAAGCGCCAGAGATGATCTTCGCTTTACTTTAAAACACTTCAGAAGCGCCCCAACAACGACCAGAAATCGAGTTGTTGTTGGGACGTCCAGCTAATAACCAGATAGTCGCCATTCAAACTTCAGTCTTAAAAGATTGTTTTGCAGTTGCTCGTCCTACCTCAATAAAACGCCGAATATAGGCRATTTCTTTGTCTCCCTCGCGCATAGCAATATAAAGCTGGCGTTGCATTCCCTCTTTACCCAGCTTCAATGTACTGAGCCTTTCGTTCTTACACCTTCCCTCCGCCAACCAGCGGGGCAATACGCAAACACCGCGCTGTAATTCCGCCATTTGCAGCATCAATTCTAGTGATTCGACCACTTTATGCCGCGCCGGTTTAAGGTRAACCGGACTTAAAAAGTGGTTGAAAATATCCAGCCGCTGTATCGGCACGGGAAATGTCAGCAGAGTTTCTGCCGCGAGTTGCTCGGGGTTAATTTGYGCTGTGTGTGCCAAAGGATGATCCGCCGCCAGTACCAGTACCAGCTCGTAATCGGTAAGTACCTCGTAGTGACTGCCCTGCTGCTTAATCAGGTCTGGCGTCACCAAAATATCAATATGGTGATTGAGTAAGCCCTCTAGTCCGGAAAACTGAAATTTGCTGACAATATCAATATCCACATCGGGCATTTGGCGCATAAATTCACCGGTGACCCCGGTCAGCCATTCGTAGCAGGGGTAACACTCAACGCCTATCCGTAATATTCCCTGGCGACCCTCACCGTAGGCCTTCAAATTCTGCTCCGCCTGGGCCAGTACCGGCAACACCTGTTCGGCGACTTGCAGCAACAGCTGCCCGGCRTGGGTGAGGCGTAAGTAGCGACCGTCCCTCTCCCACAAAGCGACCCCCAGTTTTTTCTCGAGACTACGGATTTGGTGGGATAACGCTGACTGACTTAGGCAGAGTCTATTAGCAGCCTCGGTCAAGGTACCGTTCTGCTGCAGGGCGGCAATAATTCGTAAGTGGCTGTGCTCGATCATCTATGAAGCCCTATGATTTATGAGAATTTCTCATCGTTAAGCGACAATTCATCATTATTACTCACCAGTCACCCTCACTACAATGCGCCGCTTCATCACTGTCTGTTAATCAACGAACAATAAAATAGGAGCACATAAGGTCATGGTAACGACACACAACCTCGGCTTTCCCCGCATTGGTAAAAAACGCGAATTAAAAATCGCCCTGGAAAGCTACTGGCGTGGCGAGTCCTCTCAGGCGACATTACTTGAAACCGCTGCTGGCTTACGCAAGATTCACTGGCAACAGCAGAGTGAACTGGACTACCTGCCGGTCGGTGACTTCTCCCTTTATGATCAAGTACTGGATACCAGCTTTTTACTCGGCCACATTCCCCAACGTGTGAATGGCCTACCCGGTGATACGCTCGACAATTACTTCCGTGTCGCTCGCGGCCGTTCCGCAAACGAACAGGCAAGCTGTTGCGTGAGTGCCGGTGAAATGACCAAGTGGTTCGACACCAACTACCACTACATCGTGCCGGAATTTGAAGTGGACACTCACTTTACCGTCAATGCCGACGTGCTCATTGCGCAGATAGCAGAAGCCCATGCGCAGGGCTTGAAGATTAAACCAGTGATTATTGGCCCGCTGACTTATTTATACCTRGGTAAAAGCAAAGATGGCTGCCATAAGCTCGATTTGCTCGAGCCCTTAATTGAAGCTTATAAAACCCTGTTTGCCCAACTCGAAAAAACGGGCATTGAATGGTTACAAGTCGATGAGCCAGCCCTGGTTACCGAACTTAAACCGGAGTGGCAAGCCGCAGCCTTAAGAGCCTACGAAGGTCTGCAAGCGCGATCATTCAAMGTGTTAGTGGCCACTTACTTCGGCCAATTGCAAGGCAACCTCGAGCTGGCCTGCGGGCTAGCGGTCGACGGCCTCCACCTCGATGCCATCAACGCCAAAGACGAAATAGARCCGGCTATCGACTTACTGGGTGACGACAAGGTGCTTTCACTGGGCCTTATTAATGGCCGCAATATCTGGATCAACGACCTCAACGCCACCCTCGACTGGCTAGAACCTGTACATCAGCGCCTTGGCGATAGACTGTGGCTGGCACCCTCCTGCTCTCTGCTACATGTACCCGTTGACCTCGATAGCGAGGAGAAACTGGATGACGATGTTAAATCTTGGCTCTGCTTCGCCGTACAAAAGCTGGTTGAATTGAGCACTCTCGCCAACGCACTCAACAACGGCAGAGACTCGGTCGCCAACTTGCTCGCCACAAACCAGGCCCTTATCGACAGCCGTAAAAATTCACCCCGGGTGCATAAACCCGAGGTACAAAACGCCTTGAGCCGGGTCAACGACTCCATGGCAAAACGCCAGTCACCCTATGTGCAACGCGAAGTTGAGCAAGCGAAAAAGCTTAAGCTGCCCCTCTACCCCAGCACCACAATTGGCTCTTTTCCACAAACAGCAAAGATACGCCAGAGCCGCCGGGATTTCCGTTTGGGCAAATTGTCGGCTGAAAAATACCAGCAGGCGATGGAAGAAGAAGTTGCCCACTGTGTACGCGAGCWAGAAACTTTGGGCCTAGACGTACTCGTGCACGGTGAACCTGAGCGCAACGACATGGTTGAGTATTTTGGTGAACAGCTCGACGGYTAYRCCTYCAGCCAGTTCGGCTGGGTRCAGTCCTACGGTTCRCGYTGYGTKAAACCRCCGATCATTTAYGGYGAYATTKCMCGNCCCAAANGCGATGACMGTKRMATGGGCRCGYTACGCRCAATCRCTSACCRAMAARCCCATGAARGGCATGCTCACCGGCCCGGTCACTATYTTRAACTGGTCYTTYGTGCGCGACGACCAAWGCCGYKCSSMAACCTGTYTGCAACTGGCYCTMGCMATACGYGAAGAAGTRCTCGAYCTTGARRRTGCYGGCATCRATATYATTCAAATCGACGAAGCCGCCCTGCGCGARGGKCTKCCYCTGCGCCAATCACARTGGCAGGGCTATCTCGACTGGGCSATTCGCGCYTTTCGKATYGCTGCCAATGGYGTKRGCGATRSMACRCAAATMCACACCCACATGTGCTATTCCGAGTTCAACGACATCATTGCCGCCATTGCCGCAATGGATGCCGACGTGATTACCATTGAAACCTCGCGTTCAGATATGAGCCTGCTCGATGTCTTTGACGAATTCCACTACCCCAATCAAATTGGCCCCGGGGTTTACGATATTCACTCGCCGAATATTCCCACCGTGGAATCCATGGTTGAGCTGATGCAAAAAGCCGAACAGCGCATTCCCGCCGAACGGCTGTGGATTAACCCGGACTGTGGATTAAAAACACGGGGCTGGAAGGAGGTCTTACCAGCCCTTGAGAACATGATGAAGGCGAGAAAACAATTGGTGGCCCATTTTGAACAACAGCGAGCTGTCTAGCGGTAATCCTGCTTGCATCGTTATAAAAAACACACCATACAACGGATTTTTGTACGGTGTATTTTACCTCTAATACAATTGGCGAACAGACCTTAACTGAGAGTTTACGCTTGCTCAGTATTCAGCTTTTCTTCAATTTTGCAGTAAACACGGTTGGCCATGGCGTAATACATCGACACAGCCACATACTCAACAGCTATTTTTTCTGCCAGGTAAGACCAGTAGGACAGGCTCAGTAATCACTCCACAAAAATGGGTAGGGCAAAAAATGACACGCCAAGTATTACTTGGTGTGATTGAAAAGCGGCGCATAGCGAGGTTTTTCGCCACATTAACATGTGTTAGATGCCACTCAATCACACCGTCCTATTACAGGAAGAGCGAGCTCTACCATAAAGCGCATTGAATATAAGATAATTGAATATGCAAATAACCAGATATAATTATTCGACTTTAATCTATAAACTACAACCCACAAAAAGCCACTCTAAAAATAGAATTATAAGCAGAAATACAATCGAGACCACAGGGGATAATTATGTTCAATTTCGAAAAATTTATAGACGACTGCAAGAAGGCTGTTCTGAGCGACCAACCTCAGGCGCAGATCAAAGTGCTAATGGAGGATGCTTTCAGCGACCCCAAAGCATTACAACAAGCACTTGAGGATGCCAGCCCAGGAAAAAGCGTCGCCCCGCTCTATTCCGATGAAAACCTCACCATCTTACGTGTCGCAACGCCGGCTAACTTTATTAGCCCGATCCACAACCATTTGATGTGGGCAATGATTGGCATTCTTGAAGGTGAAGAGAAGAACTACCTGTATCGTCGCACCAGCGATGGCGGTGTAGAGGTGGAGCAGGAAGTCACCTTAAAGCCAGAAACAGGCATTTTCACCCTGCGTGCCGACGCCATTCACGCCATTGAAACACCACCCGGCCAAGCCATGTGCGGCCTTCATGTTTATGGCGGGAATATTCTTGAGCGCTCTAGTCGCAGCGCCTGGAATCCAGAAACAATGGAGGAACTACCCTATAATTTCGACCAGATTATGACCTTTGCTAAGAAACTAAGTGCAGAGCGTGCAGCAGCTGGGTAATTTCAACACTGCGCTGAATGTGACTTAAAGTAGGATAAAGAAGGGGGAAGTTGAGTAAACCACAGCGGTGGCTGCATCGACTTACCCCTTAGCTTATCCCCAATGCAGCGGGTGCAATTATGAGTATAAGCCCCAGTCCAATAATAGAAAGCCCAGCTAGTTTACTCATGGCCACGCCGTAGGGGAKAATCTTCTCCAGAAAAATAATTAGCGATAAAATGGCCATCCAACCCAAGTTCATAGTCCCGACGACAAACATTACGGCCATCAAACTCCAGCAACACCCCAGGCAATAAGCCCCGTGTAGCAAACCCATTTTGAACGCGCCCCAATGYCCATCTTGCCAACAATTCAGCAGAAAACCGAGGGGCGAGCGGCATTTCGACAAACACAGGTCTTTAAGTGGTGTCAGCTGATATAAGCCAGCGACAATCAGTGTCACCCCACCGATATAAGCGCCGTTAATGCGCAATGCAGGGAAGGCATTGGGTAGGGAATCAATAGCAATATCAGAACAATAAGCGACGCCCCCCGTCAGCGTCCAAAGAGCAACGTAACCGGCAACAAACAACCAGGCCGGTGCAAACGTTTTAGCTTGCTGACGTTTCTGACGTGTGATCGTTGCGAACAACACCGCTGTAGGTGCCAATGAAGGAAACATCATCGCCACCATCATCACCCCCCACAATACGATGTAGAGAGTAGCGCCGGAAATCGACAATGGCTGGCCCATGGTCATACCCATAGTGATCATGCCCCAGCCCATGCCCGCGCTCTGCTGCACCGTCACTACCCAGGACAGAATAGTCAGTGTCAGAAGAGCGGTAACGATAATCGCCTTATCGCGTAGCGTCATTAACAAAGGAAATTTACCTGGAAATTAATAGGGGCGGGCAGCGGGCAGCGGGCAGCGGGCAGCGGGCAGCGGGCAAGAAATTGAATTCTTGTCCGAATAAAGAAAAACAAACCCAGACTTGCCTTAAGTCTGGAAATTAATTCTGCCAGCTAAATGGCGCAAAATGCCCGTTAGAGTTACTGACATCCCAGGCGAGGTTGTAGTCCTTATAACGATAGGTCTTCGAGCAAGCCAGCGAAAGCTYTGAAGTCACAGGGTGAGCAACATTAGAGACCCATAACGGTTCGCTGCCATCGCGTCCCRTAACAGCCTCAATATCCATTTCCATAATATCGGGAATATTGAGCTGTCGYTGATTGCCATTCATCGTAAATTCAATAGGTACGGTTCGGGTGCCGAGGAAATTACTGATAAGACCAGAAATCATTGCCATCGGCCCGCCCGCTTTGCCCGCAAATATATGAGTGAGGGCTTCAATTTGCTCGACCGATGCGCCGTCATCAACATACAGAGCAACCGCCCAATTGCCATCGCGCATGATGCCGGGGCCCGGAAAGGAAATCATAATAGCCGTCTTGGTGCCCTTCAGGTTAACGTCGCCATACTGGCCATTACTTATTTCAAAGGCCATCGCCGCATCACAACGGCCATGGGGTGGCTCATTMGATACCAGACAGGCACAAACCGTATCGCAATTACACGACTCAAAGTATTCACCTTCAATCTTCCATTTTTCAGCCATGACTCTCCCCTTTTGTAATTATTGTCGTTTTTATATCACCAACCTTATGACTTGCCAAACTCACTAGCAATATGTTCCGCCCATGCACCGATAGTAATTGCAGGCGGCCCACCGGGAGAGCGCGGCAAAGCGGAGGCATCAGCCACGTAAAGGCCGGGGTTATCGAAGACTTCCCCGTTAGCCCCAACCACACCGTTTTCAATACTCGACCCCAAACARGCACCGCCCGTAGGGTGTACAGTTATTGGGGTTTTTGGCGCGTAGATTTTCTTCCCAGTGCGCTTTTCAATTTCAGCAAAGGCAGCACGGATGCGGGCAAAAATAGAACTGGTGCCGTGGGGGTATTCGATCTGTAGTTTGCCCCCTTTCATGGTCACAGTTCCATTCATGACATCTTCACCGAGACCGGCAATAAAAGCACCGCGTTTAATGCGTTCCCTTATTCTCTTTGGCAAAGGGTAGCTGTCAACAGAGGGAAAACCACCACCGCCGAGCATCGGTGCATTTTCATCGCCTTTCAGTTTTACGCCGCCAGTGGTCGGTAAACCACGGGTTTGATAGAGACCCAGCTGGTTATAATCCCAGAACCCCAGGTGGTCACCATTGGTGCCGTAACGCTTGCCCAGTTGYGGCATGCCGGCGAGGCTGCCCAACTTATCGCGACAGTGGAACAGTAAGCGGAGTGTATTGAGCGTGCCTGCGGCAAGAACAACATTGTCCGCTTCAAGTGTGCTTTTTCTACCGGTGTGATGGTCGATATATTCAACCCGGTAACGGACATCACCGTAATACTGGCGAACGATGGCGGTCACTTCGCACATATCTTTTACATCGAGCCCCGCTTTCATAGCCGGTGCGAGATAAGCAAAATCGAGCGTGGTTTTACCACCCCCTGGCGAGCCAAGAAAGCCCTCATCATTGGCTTCGTAATCAACCTCGYAACGCTCAATACCGTTGGCATCTGTTATTTTGACAGGATTAGCGGRGTCTTTCGGCAAGAGGTAACCGAGACGCGGGTCCGGCGGTGGAGGTGCAGCCTGAAGGTGTTCCGAATCGCGAAAGCGCTCGCCCGCAGTATTGGGTATGCCCAGGYCAGCCGTGGGTGTGACWGAACCCATGCGTTCGAGTAATKCATCGTAATGCGGRGACATGACCTCATCAGAAATTGCCGGATTGTGCCCCTCCCAATAGTTATCAACCAAGGGCCGCACATGGGACGCAGAGTAAACATGACTGCCGCCACCAACACTCGAAGAACAGGCAATGTGAGTACCTCCACCAAAGAACATCTCAAACAATCCGTTCTTATTCRTCCGTAAATGACCGCCGGGAAAGCGGTTACCACCAACTCCACGAAGCGCCTGTGTAAATAGTTTKCGGCCACGAGGAAAAGGTACACGACGCTCAATACCCATTGACCGCACCGGCACTGTATCGCGCCAGGGGCCACGCTCAAGAAYARTCACCGCGTGTCCAGCTTCAGCCAGGCGTGCAGCACAAACTGCRCCGCCAAAGCCRCTACCAATAACGATGACTTGCGAGGTATTCGACGAACCCGATGCTGCTGACATGTTCTTCTCCGCCATTAAATACTGGCTAAAATGTAGATCAATTTAATTCTGATCGATAGCCACAATTTTTATTGCCGTTATCCAGAAAACCAAAATACAAATAATAAATATTCTTATTTACGCACGATGAAAATTTAGCCACGGCCTTTAAATATGTACTTAACTTCACAACAATTATCACCCATCGCGCGAGACTAGCTTATTGTCATTTCGACAGGCGCCCCGACTATTTTTTCAAATTGCGCCGTATTAACAGCCATACAGYGTGGCAGACGGATTCACCCGCATCCTCCAGGCCAACTTCGCAAGGCACACCGGGACGTGTTTGTGCGTGGTAAGTGTCATCTGTTACATGACAAAATTCGTAAACATCGCCAAAACCCTTGACCATTTCAACATGGTCTTCCGCGGCTTCTCTAAAGGTATTAATACCCTTCTTCTTCATTATTCTTGAGCCGGTTTTTTTCCGATGTTGTGCCAGGCACCAGTGATGAGTGGYAAGGCTTCATCGCCAAACYTTTCATAGACTGAGCGTGACAATTTGGCCAGCGCAGTATGGGTTAGTGGTTGGTGTACAGTTTCGCCACTCATGGTGAATAACTCCCGCATGACTCTTTAAAGTGAGTAAAAATTTGTATTTATGTTTGAACTATAACAATATCAAAAAATATGTATACTGGAAATCAAAGTCAAATAATACAGCCTGGAAGTTTAGACTCTATGCACTTACCAGGCTAATAAATAAATTAGTTACTCAGCTCGCAATCACCCGTTGATAAAAAGTTCTTTAAAACCGAATAACTAAAGCTAATTACAGGCACCCTTCAGTCTTCGTTAGCGACCCAATTTTTAAAACCCGTTCGTTTATCAGGAGAGATACAACATGCGAGAACTCACATTATCCGAAGTAGAAACACTCCTCAAAGAAGGCGTTGCTTACGCACAATCTGTCGGCAGGGCAAGTACCGTTGCCGTCGTCGATTTTGGTGGGCACTTGCGTGGCGTTTTGCGACCTGAGAAAGGCCGTTTTGCCAACCCGCCTATCGCCGAAAAGAAAGCGTGGACTTCTGCAGCCCTGCAAAGACCCACCAGCCTGGTGCGCGAACTCATGCTGCCGGGTGCCTTCGGTTATGGTTTACAACATACCGACAATCGCTTTTGCATCGTTGCGGGGGGCTTTCCTATTTATGATGAAGACGGCGACTTGATTGGCGCTATTGGCGCGAGTGGCGGCTCGATWGAAGAAGATTGCGAATGCTGCTTGGTCGGCATGCGCAAACTCGGYTTCCAAACGGATTTTGTTGACCCCCTGGCCAGCAAGTAATTACTGTTCCCGCTTACTCATTAGACACTTGGCAAGCGGAAAAGCAAGAGATTGTGTTGGCAGTTTGTTACTCATAACTAGAAAAACAAGGCCTACGAAATGACGACACCACAAGATACYCMSGAACAYCCTTTYCTCACRAAYTTTCTAAAGGACYTATATCACTGCTCYGAYTGYGGCTACTGCGTGGAKGCCATTTGGGAAGAGCGYGATATYCATCATATCTGYGCCACCTTRCAGTCCCATTCMCCSRGMTTAAGTTACTCSGGACARGGCTATMTCAAAACGGCYCGCGCCTGGGTTGARGGRGAAGAYCTKCCMYTRAGYTCARTYRCWGAWCAYGCCTTTACYTGYRYCASCTGYGGGAATTGYGAGCGYATTTGYCCYATYGGCATGCRMCCSATGGARATYAAYCGCGCCCTGCGCAGTGAACTYATYATGCGYGAYATGGCACCGGACAACGTAGTGCAAATACAGGAAAGCGTGCTGACGCAGCAAAACCCATCGGGTGGTGCATTGTCTGAGCGCTACGACTGGGCAGCGGATCAAAGCTCTGTCGAGAAAAACACGGCAAGCCCTACAGATGTCGTTTATCTACCCGGTTGCGCATCGGCCTATTCAAGACCGCAAGAAGCGCAAGCAACGCTGCGTTTGCTAGCGGCATCGGGACAATCCGTTCAACTGCTGGGTGATGATGACCGCTGTTGCGGCGCGCCRCTCAAAGAACTGGGCTTTGTCGACGATGCCAATAATAACGCCAGTCAACTAAGCGACGTCCTCGCCCAGCGCCGCTATAGCACTTTGCTAACCTCCGGTTGTGAGTGTGCCAATAGCCTTGGGGAATCCCAGGGCCACAGCTCGYTTGTCGCCTGGCTGACCACGGCGCTCAATGCTCAGCAGCTAAGCTTCTCTGCCAAAAACACCCTGCCCCATGTCGCCTGTATTGAAAGCTGCCAGGCGACGATGAACGCACAACTTCAGTCTTCTAAGGACAATGATAATCAAGCCTTGTACGACCTGCTCACCGAACTTGGCGTCACCGTCAATGGCGGAGAATCTGCCTCCCGCTATGCTCTTTGCTGCGGTGCTGCTGGCGGCACACCCGCCATGCACCCAGCATCCAGTGCAGATATGGCCCGAGCACGCATCAGCGAAGCACTTTCCACAGCACAATCGGACGAGTGCGAACCACTCGCCGCTATTGTCTCTATTGACCCTCGCTGTGTTGCCCACCTGGAATCAGCCAGAAAGGACAGCGACCCGCCTATTTATGGCCTCGCAGAATTTATCGACGCCTTTTTTACTGTGAATTCGGAGGATGTATGAATAAGCCAGAAGACAATCAAAAATTCACCTCCCTAAGCGAGATCGATGGCGTCACTGTTTTCACCGACCCGGTAGACCTGCTTACTTATCGCCGCGACTCCTCTGCCGCCACTCCAGGAAAACCCGATGCTGTCGTGAGGCCCCACAGTGTTGATGCTGTCGTCGACCTTGTAAAACAAGCCAACAAAGACCGCATACCGGTCTATGCACGGGGTGGCGCGAATATGTATGCCGGTGGTGTAAACCCCCAGGCCGGCGGCATTGTGCTGGACATGGCAGGGCTTGACCGCATTCTTGATATCGACACGGAGAGAGGCATAGTTCTTTGTCAGCCCGGCGTGCGCTTTGGCGCCCTCCTCGAAGCGCTACGTCCCCATGGACAGACCGTGGGTCTCGTACCTTCGACCGCGCCCGCTGCGACAGTCGGCGGCGCCGTTTCATCGCACGCACTGGGTACAGGATCACCACAATTTCAAAGTATTGGCGATCAGGTTGCCGGGCTCGAAGTAGTACTAGCCAACGGCGACCGCGTGCAAACCGGCAGTGCCGCCGCACCGGAAGCCGGCTACTTTCAACGCTATTGTATCGGCCCCGATCTCACCGGCCTGTTTATTGGCGCCGATGGCACACTAGGCATTATTGTCGCGGTTGCACTTTGGCTGCACCCGCTGCCTGAAAGTCGACAAACAAGTTGCTACGGTTTCCCYGATGCACAGAGTGTTGAGAAATGCATACTGGAAATTCAGAACCGCGAATTGCTCGGTAACATCTGGTACGGCGGTGCATACGAGGCGCCCAGTATCAAAGCGCGTATTTCCCAGGCCTTCCCCGATAAACCCACAGACAATTTGCCGAACTATGCCTTAGCCATCGACTTTCGCGGTGAAGCTCACCACATAGAAGAGGACAACGTTAAAATTGCCGCCATTGCCGAAAAATACCAGGGCGGGCATTTCCCAGACTTTAATGAAGCCTACTTTAATAAACTACGAAATGAAGAAATTTACTGGTATTCCTACGCGGGATTTTTCTCTATGTCGCGTTGCGACATTCTCATGGCGTCGCTACCCACCAATAAGCTAAGCACCTTCATGGACATTATCGCCAAGCAGCGCGAAAGCTACCCGGATTACCCACTCGGTGCCGCTATCGTGATGTGCCGACGCGGATTACACGGTGGCGTTCTGACATTTTACGATGAAGCCTCCCAGTGGGAAGGCGTCACCGTCGCGATGAAACATTGCACCCAAGAACTGATTAAAGCCGGTTGCGTACCTTACAAAAGCGGAAAAGTATCAGCCGAACATGTGCAAAGCTTCAGCGCCTATGCAAGTTTATTAGGTCGACTCAAAAAGGAACTYGACCCCAATGGTATTCTGTCACCCGGAGATCTTGGTCTACTCAACGACAACTTCTCTTTGCAACAATAGCCTTTAAGGAAGAAAAAATGATCGTAGCGCACGTGCAATTTCCCGTGAACATAGCTGACAAAAAAACCTTCATTGATCAAATGGCSKCAACCACACCCAAATACGAAGGGCTAGACGGCCTCATTCGTAAATACTACATGCTTGGCGAAAACGGTGATCGCGCCAGCGGCCTCTATCTTTGGGAATCAAAAGAGAAAGCCGAAGCCTGGTATAACGACGAGTGGATGCAGTACATGACCGAAGCCTGGGGCGAAGCGCCAACAATTGATTTCTCCGACTGCCCGATTGTTGTCGACAACGAGATCAATAAAACCACCCTTGCGGAACCCACCTAAGCGGCCCCTCAGTGCAGAAATTCAGGATATAAACCATGAACAACACGAGCCCAAAATACTGCCAGATTGTCATTGTCGGTGGCGGAACTGCAGGAATATCAATGGCAGCAGCGCTGAGGTCAGCWCGGCCCGAGTTACATATAAGCCTGATTGAACCGTCTCAACAACATTACTATCAGCCTGCCTGGACCCTGGTGGGCGGTGGCACTATGACACAGCAGCAAACCGTTCGCGATCAGGCTCCCTTAATCCCCAAAAGGGTTGAGTGGATCCGTGATCAAGTGGCCGCGTTTGATCCTGATAATAATCAACTGACACTCGAAACGGGAGGTTTACTCGAGTACAAATATCTGGTGGTTGCTCTCGGCCTSCAGCTCAACTGGGGGGCTGTCGAGGGACTGGAAGAAACGCTGGGTAGTAACGGGGTTACCAGCAATTACCGTTTTGATCTCGCGCCCTATACTTGGGAGTGCGTGAAAAATTTTAGTGGTGGCCGAGCACTGTTCACCCAACCACCGATGCCCATTAAGTGTGCTGGGGCACCGCAGAAAGTCCTTTACCTGGCTGCCGATCACTGGCGTCGCAATAAGATCTCTGCCGACTCACACTTTTTCACACAGGGCGGCGCTATGTTTGGCGTGCCCTTTTATGCCAAAGCGYTGGACAAAATCATCGCCAATTACGGTGCAACACCTCATTTCGGCAGGAACCTCACGGCAGTGGACGGTGCCAATAAAGTCGCGACGTTTACAGATGCAGAGGRAAATACCAGCACCGAGTCCTTTGATTTTCTACACGTCACGCCACCGCAAAGTGCACCCGATGTCATCAAGCAAAGCGCCCTCGCSGGTGCCGGTGGTTGGGTTGAGGTCGATCGCCATTCATTACAGCACAAGCGTTTTGACAATGTCTTCGCACTCGGTGACTGTACCGATACACCGAATGCAAAAACGGCTGCCGCAGTACGCCGACAGTTTCCCGTCGCGGTGACCAACCTGCTCKCAACCATCGATCAAAATAGCGCAGCGGCAAGYGGTCATTACGATGGCTACGGTGGTTGTCCGCTAACGACMGAAAAGGGCAAGGTACTGATGGCCGAATTTCGCTACGACGGCGAAGTGGTATCCAGCTTTAACCATGACCCCCGCGTACCCCGCCGCTTGTACTGGTGGATGAAAGAGAAATTTTTCCCCTTCCTTTACTGGCATGTCATCTTAAAGGGCAAGAATTGGAACAAGCCGGAAGCTAAACCGCGCCCCGAGCTGACGAAGGAATAGATATCACCTGGTAGGATTTAAACTGTCTCCATAACTTCTGCCCAGCGCTCCAGCATGTCGTCATCCCCAGGGTTAGTGATCACTGCCAACTCATCGTAACCAATTCGCTTGAGCTCCTGAATACGCTCGCGCAGTTCACCAATGGGCGCTGTCAGGCTGGCCTGACTTATCAGTTCTGGGGTAATAAATTCAGCCTCGTCGTCACGYACAAAAAGTGCGTGYCCACGGTGTAAKGAAATGTARCGCGCATCAGCCGGYTCATARCTTTTATAAAGMCGKCGATAGCCCGCYATTTSCTCGGTMTCACCTTGAGAGTCGTCGCTRGCAAAAGAACCGTAGGCTTYAGCTTCCACYAGATTATGAAARAAAACSGCGGCCATCGGCCCGCCCTGACGCAGAGCGATTGGTGAGGCTGTAGTTTCACCGTCACGCAGAGGGCAACCGCTGGTCAACAGCGCTTTACCAAAYGRGCCMTSRTTACCCGCRTCCTGCCATRCTGYCTGCATATCTTTCATGTCARTGCGCGCSGCATCRACACTGGCGAGRATATTWATCCAGTTMRCWCCAAGWTCAGCCGTCAAACGGCGCATCCTTGGCCCCTGTGCGGCAACATAGGTAGCTACTTTGTCACGGGTATTAATGATGTCATCATCAGGGTGTAAAAAAGCAATCTTTCGGCGCTTGTTCTCAAATTCCCACTCAACCATATCGCCGTTCAGCAGCCCATTAACCGTTTCAATGTATGGACGTATGTCGTCAACTTTAACCGGGCCAAGCCCCATGGCACGACGACCCGAAAATCCCGTACCCACACCCATAATAATGCGCCCGGGAGCCAGCTGATTTAAAGTGGCCAGGCTATTGGCAGTTTGTGGAGCAATGCGGTTGGACGGGATAAGAACACCCGTGGCCAAATTAATTTTGCTGGTTTTTGTGGCGGCAATGGCCATTAGGGCAATAGGGTCGGCAGCGACCATTTGACTGTCTTCRAACCAGGCCGTTTTAAAACCCAGCTCTTCTGCTCTTACYGCGACTTGCCAACCRTCGCTACCCCGCGCCACACATACGCTAATATCCATYRATGRYTACTCCCNTTTTATCAGTTTTATTARAGAAGKWATTCTTTCGATYCRCTAYCAACTTATAGARTTTKTAAATTTTAMGCTRCGYATTWACGATAGCAAACCCTGTCAAGCAGGCTTATCGGTATAACTCACACCCATGCCCGCACGCACRTCATTATTCACACCGTATTGCGGTATTGGATAGCGCAGACCGTTGCGCGATAAAGCCTCCAGACCTTGAATAACTTTTGGAAGATAGGACGGCGGAATAGCCATCAGTAAYTCRTCCTCCATCACCCCRCCGTAGCGGCGCTCSGCAAAACARGGTAACGACAARCTGGGTTCACCCGTCGACAGTGCACGCCCCCAGGAATCAGCGCAGGAAGATTCACCAACACAGGACCAGTCGAGCTTTTTATAACCCGCCCACTGCAGACCATTGATAAAAATAATCATTTGCGCGGGTGTCGCATAAATCAAACAGATATCAGGCGGATTTAAACGGCCACTGGCGAGCGGACTCACTGCCATGGCTTCATATTGGCCAAAAGGAACCACATCCATAGCCTGCTGATGCGCCGTAGTATCTTCTACTGTCTCATACCACACGCCAACCATCGGCTGCCCTGATAGCCACTCTTCATTTTGCGGGTGCAGACCAAGTACAGCACGACATTGCTCACCGACCAGATCATCGGCCGTAATGCCCACCGTCCAGCCATTGCGCGCAGCCTGCCCCACAATTTGATCTGTAGTATGGATATCATTGGGGCGACGAATACGCGGCACCGCTTCCATCTCCTCCTTTGAATCAAAAAGTTTCATTCCGATCACGGTGGTACGCAAACGTAAAAGACGATTCAGATCATCAACAATTTTCRCACCGTCAAATTGTTGGATATCCGTTGATATAAGTTCAGACATAATACTTCTCAGCTTATTATTTATTATTTAACACCAGCGNCCAAGAAACCCGGCGATTCATAGCAATCCTTTACAGACTATCACGGCAATGCATTAAAGGTATCGAGATCTTTATAAATATTGCTTAGGCCCGGCTATACTGTATTTTTTACACGCTTTTTTATATGAATTTCACAGGAATAATCAGATGAAAATACTAACGACCMAATTCACAACGGCGATAAAATTCTCCGCAACATTTTTTACAATGCTGCTGTTATTTACCGCCTCTGTTAATGCTGCCCAAATACCCGATCCCGCCGTATCGCAGAAAATAKCCATTGATCAAATGCATCATAAATTACACGATGACCAGGCCTCGTTTAAAACGAAGGAAGCGCAGGCGTTGAAAGCGCTGAATAAAATGGCCATTCGTGACAATATCGGTCTTGACGAGATCAACGCCAAAATTGACGAGCTAATGGCTGCCAAAACAGGAATCATGCGCCTGCGCTATGCCCACCTTGTGGAGATGCGAAAAATAATGAGTGACGAACAAAAGGTCGGATATGACAAAGCGCTATTGCAGCGTTCAGCAGTAAAATAAGGCCCACCATCTAACTTGAACTCAGACTGAATTTGCACTTCACTTTGATATCAACTACTGACAGCACCTGTAATGCGATTGCTCACGGGAATTATTTTCATCGAATTAGGTCATAGTTCACTCAATAACGCAGTCTGAAAACTGTACGATTGTCGACGGGTGATCCCATGATTAAAAAAATAATTTTCATAATTTTAAGCTTTGCATTACCGAATACCTGGGCGAGCGAAAAAATTGAATGGCAGGAGTGGTCGGCTATTACCTTTGCTAAGGCAATGGCTGAAAACCGTTTAATCCTCATTAATGTCGGCCACGAAGGCTGTACAGCCTGTCGTTTTATGAAAAAAAATACGTTCAGCCACCCGGATGTTATTGAATTCATCAATGCCAATTTTGTCGCCATACAGGTCGACAGTGAAGCCCGGCCCGATATTGGCGAGCGTTACTCAGACTGGGCCTGGCCCGCCAATGCCATTATGCGCCCCGATGCAGTACAGGTATTAGCCTTTGCAGGCAGTCGCCGCCCCGACAGTTATATAAAAATTCTTCGCGAGGCAATTGTTGGACATAAAGCAGGCACGCTAAGCCCTGACAAACTCGCCCCCTACGGTGCTTCGCGAGAAGCAGAGACTGCAGCCTTTACCCAGTTACGCAATCAAATCCGAACGCTGCAGGACGAGGTATTTAAAACTAAAGAAAGTGGTGTTTTTGAAAGTGCCGAAGCACTGCGTCACTTACTGCTACGCAAGCATCTTTACGGTGATGACAATGCGCTCAAGCTGGCAACAAATAATCTCGACGGTCTGCTCCAACAATTAGATCCCGTTTGGGGCGGTATGTTTTATGCCTCCTTTGGTAACTGGAATAATACTGTGCCTGAAAAACGTCTGGAAAGTCAGGCGGCAGCACTCCAGGCTTATGCCGATGGCTATCAATTAACAGGGAATCAGAAATATCGAGAGGCGCTCACCAATGTTGATTCATACTTAAGCGCTTTTATGCGCTCCCAGCAGGGCGCTTTTTTTGCTAACCAACCCGATCGCCTAGCCGGTTTACCCACCCACATGAGCATGAATGATTACTATGCTTTGGGTGATAAAGAACGAAGACGTTACGGTGTACCCACCATTGATCACGCGATTTATAGCGATGTTAATGCGCGCGTGATACTCGGCTATGCCATGGCATTTGAGGCCACAGGGAAGCAATCGTTTATTGAAACGGCCACCCAAGCCGCAAAGCATTTACTCGAAGACCGACAAACAGAAGCGGGCTGGATTATTCAGTTTAAACTGAGCACTGAATTGTCCGCCGACCAACGTGTGCACGTCATCACCAATCAGCCCCTACCCTACCTGCGCACCCAGGCGCACTTCGGTTTGGCCTTAATGGCTTTGTATCGCACGACAGACGATCCCTATTGGCGCCAGGCCGCTATTAAATTAGCGGATGCACTCTTGATAAATCTCGAAGACAAAAAGATTGGCGGTTTTTATGGTGCCCCAGATGACGGCACACCGGGGCGGCGTAAACCCCTCGAAGATAATGCAACGGCGGCTCAGTTTTTATATTTACTCGGTGTATTAGAAAAAAATGAGCACTACAAAGTCGCCGCCGAGCGGGCAATACGCGCATCTGCATCGCCCACAGCTGTGCGTCGTGAAGGACGAATCACCGGTAACCTGGCCATAGCTTTGGAAATCATGACGGCGCAATACGTCGAATTTTCCGTTGTAGGTGATGCCAATGACTCCCGAACGCAAGCACTGCTACAGGCGGGCCGCAGTGTCTTTGAACCCCGCAAGTTAGTCCATAGTGAATCCACAGGTCGCTATCCTCTACGAGCTGCACCCGCCATGTATATTTGTAATGACCAGCGCTGCACTGTGCCCATTTATAAACCCGCCGATGTCGTCGTTAAAGCGGGAATGTTTATCGATAAAACATCCCTGCCCAAAACGCCTTGAAGCTATGCCTTATTTTTTCTTTTCAGGAAACAGCATACTGTAAATCGTTTGATAAGCATCGTCGTTGGCCAGCCCCATAATCATACCTGCTCGTGCATCGCGAAAATAACGCTCGAAGGGCAAACGGCCTGCAAAGGCAGTACCACCAAACATCGTCATTAATTCCTGCGTTACTAATACTGCAACTTCAGAACAACTCACTTTAGCCTGTAAATAAGGTAAAGGGGCGGCAACCTGTCCAGCATCACCGGCTGCGGCGGCAACGTGTAAGAGCGCCCGTGCGGCTTCTATTTTTGCACTCAACTCCGCCATACGGCGTTGGTTGATCGGGCTATCTAAACGCTTAGCGCCACTGGGGTGAAGCTTCGACGCCTCTTCCATGGCCAACTCATAAGCCCCGGATGCCACACCCAAATAAGCTGCGCCATAAGTCAGTGCCACCACCGGCATCATGATGGCCCCTAAGTATTTCAGCGCCGCCCCTTCATCACCAATGCGATTCTCTTCAGGAACAACGCCATTAAAACGAATAGGCATGCTGTTGTTGCCGCGCATACCCAAACCATTCCAGTCCTCAAGGGTTTCCCATTCGATCTTGTCAGCCTCAATAAATAATGCTGAAAGCTTGTGGCCCTTTGTTTCAGCACCAACCCGACACAGCATAAAATAATGTGATGCCTGACCAGCCGAGGTGACATAGGATTTGCGTAGGTTATCGAGGATGTAACCATCATCCCCTTTTTCGACAGAGGACAAGACCATGCCCGGCACCCAGTTATCGCCCTTGCCCGAGGTCTCGCCACCCGCGACGGTGCAGAGAATCTCACCCGTAGCAATTTTCTTAACGAAGTGCTCGACCTGATAGTCACTGGGCATTCTGCTGATTAACTCAGCCGCTTCAACGTGCATTTTGTAACACATGGCTGTGGAGGCACATTTCTTGGCGAGTTCCTCCACCACCAGGCAGGTCGACAGCAAGTCTGCTCCCAAACCGCCGTGTTCTTTTGATACACGCAAGCCCCACAAACCGCTGGCTTTTAAGCCATCCAGAGAAGCGCGGGGGAAAACCCTTGTTTTATCAGTCTCTGCAGCACGAGGTGCCAACTCGTCCGCCGCTAATTGTACGGCGATATCTTTTAATTCCTGCTGTTCTTTACTTAAGGGGAAATAAGTCATTATCGAATCCTCTTCTATTTACCAGACCAGATTAAATGTATAAATCGCTTTAATAAGATCCGCCGTGCTCCAGCCAATGCGCACACTCTGGGCTTAACGTTTCTGCGATATGAGTATCGTAGGTCGCCAGTTCATCAGCTGTTAGTGCATCACGCCAGCGCCCGTTTAAACCTTTATTAATAAAGGTTTGCGCACCACCTTCAAACAGCATGCCAGCCATGGGTATGACTTCGTCAGCACGTTTTTTCATTGACTCGAAGGTGCACAGATCAGTTACTTTTGCCAGATATTCTGGGGTGACTTCAATATCCAGGTARTCGGCAATACGTTTTATTTGACCCGACAGGTCTGCCAATAAATCCGCATAATTAACCAGCAGAATATTGGGTAAATGGCGGTATTCCCACCAGGTTTTCACCACGTGAAGCTGTGACCAAAAGGGGTAGCCATCGCTTTCCCAGTCAAACCAGCCTCGACCAATCCAGTCTTTCCAGAATTCATGAATATCATCCCCTGCGGGCGGGAAAGGGTCACCCACGCGACCGGGCACCTGGTCGAGCATGGCGAGAAAATCTTCTGTGTAATTCGAGTAATGATTCCATAGCGACATAAATAGGTCGCGGCCATCTCGGGTCACGAAAACGTGTTTAACCTCAGGGTGAAAGGGAAACCCATCCAGTGCCGTATGGGTTTTAAGAAAACGCCGATGGGTTTGCGATTCAATATCTTTCTCAAGCTCATCAATAGGCGTCATACGCATATCGACAAACACAGACAGGTCGTGAAAAGGTGCGGGGGGTTCTCCATCCTGAAACAGGAGCAGGGAGACGATTTGTYGTGTCCATGTGGTGCCCGACTTTTGTGTTGTCGCAACGACAATATCATCGGGGCGGGGTTTAAAAACCTGCCACCGCGTACTATCAATATGATGGTTTTGATAAACCCGTGTAACTTCCGGTAATGCTGGTTGCTTAGACATGAAAATCCTTATTACTATTATATTAATTAACGAAGCAAGAGCCGCTCACATCGTATCAACAACTACTTTATTTATACCTCAGCCGTATTCAACCAGGTATCGTGCTTATTACAAACACTCAATACATTAACGACACCGCGATAATTACCGATCAGTATTTCTGAAATTGACACTTTGTCTTTCATTGGGTCAAACATMKKYTCRGCWAYAAAMTYAAAWTYMYYATYCARWAYSATATGTTTAACAATGTAGTGGGCGTAGGGGGCCATTCCGTGGGCAGTTATAATTTTAACGACCGCTCCATTATTATTTTTTAGCACTTCAATATCAGGTAAATGACCACCGACTTTTTTACCCCAACGCCCCGGTTATTATTTGGTGTAATACATACCACCTGCCATATTTGACGTCGTTGATACAGAGTTTGAGGTGTTCGCTAATACTCGAGTTGGCGCAATCGCTCCGGCCACAACACCCGCAGCGGCACCACCAAAAACAAAACGAATAAACTTTCTACGATCCATAATTAATCCCTACTAAATCATTCATTAGTGTCTATCACATTAAGACTAAACGGCTTCTACGCCTAAAATACTCATGCCCTGTAACTCTGCAGCGCCATCCATATCAATAGCAGCATGATGAGAAGCCATCATCACATCGCGGTAGTATTGCTGCATCGGCGAGTCGTTATACGCCGCGTGCGCGCCCGCACCGGCGTACAAGCGCTCTACGGCACGGCGACAAAGCTCAACCGCGTAAGCTGATTGCCAGCGCATCAGTGCCATTGCCTCATCATCGATGGGCTCATTGGCCTCGGTAATTTCATCAAATATATCGCAGTTTCTACCGAGTAAGAGTTCGGCAGTATTTATCTCGCCAGAGGCTTCCGCAACGCGCCGCTGCATGGTGCCACTACGCGCTTTTGTGCCACTGCCTTCGCCGCTGTAAATATCGGGTCGAACACGGGTTTTCTCGATAAATAAACTCAGCATTTCTCGCGCCATACCCAGTACTGCACCCGCTAATTGTGCAGAGAGACTGCACAACACTGGCACTCTATAGAGTCCACTATTGTCGTGATCATTGACGTGGGGACTGCGACCACTAAAAAGCTTACCCGTTGCTTCAGCCCGGTGCGCTGGTACAAACACACCCTTCAGCACCACATCTTTTGAGCCGCTACCGCGCATACCCAGTGTGTGCCAAGTGTCATCCACTTTCACCTCATCTCGAGGTAATATCACGTGTAAACTGGCCGGCCCGCCGCTACTGTCTTTTGCGCGCATTGCACCGATGAGTAGCCAGGGTGAATGATCAACCCCGGAGCAAAATTGCCAGCGGCCACTGAGCAACCAACCGCCTTCTGTTTTTTTAAACTGCCCCTGACTGGCTAGCGTTCCGGCAATAAATAAATCGGGGTCAGCGTCAAACATTTCCGCTCGGCACTCGGCGGAAAAGCTCCCAGAAATCCAGTTGTGTGCACCGCAAACCATCATCACCCAGCTCGATGCGGGACAGGCCCGTGCTGTTTCAGCGCAGGCGTGTAGCTGAGCCCGCAGCGTTGCCCCTTGCCCGCCATTAACAAGTGGCGTCAGCAAGCGGGATAAACCCGCTATTTTTAAAGCAGCGATGGATTCGGGAGCAACTGAACGTGCGACCTCTGTCGCCTCTCGGTGAGTCGCGAGTACGGGTAAAACCGATTCAATAGCCGCGTTATAACGCACCGTTTCAGTCGTTTCTAAAGCATTCATACTGGGCACACTCCTTCATTAAAGGTTTTTTCGTATAAAAAAACCAGTATTCCATCAATACAATATTGATGGCCTACTTTGGCGCTAATAGTTTGGTCGCCTTCCGCGTCGCCTCTAGGCGCTGCTCATTCACCGGGCTAACTGCCAGCACAGGCATTSCCGCACCTGCTTGCCTAAAGGCTTCTATCTGATCCCGGCACTGCCCAGGCGAACCGTAAATACACACCTGCTCAACCATACTGTCACTAATCGCACTCGCTACAGCCCGGCGATCACTCTTTTTACAGGCCGCTTCGGCGGCCGCCATTTCATCCTCAAAACCACAGCGTTTCCACTGCAAGCGATAATTGGGCAGGCCGGCAAAGAAGGCGAGGTTGTGCCGTGCCGCTGACATGGCGGCAGTATTATCATCTGACACAAATGTTGGAATGCTCATAATACAATCCATAGATTGCGGATCTTTACCAACACCTTTCGCTGCATTTTTAGTGGCTGTTATTAACTGCCCAAGGTAATCGCGCCCTGCTAGAAAAGGCATAATGCCATCGGCCTCTCGCCCTGCAACTTCGGCACTGGCTGTGGTTAAAGCGGCCAGTAATATTGGCACCGAATACAAACAGGCTTTAGCTTCAAAAAAACCACTACCCGCTTCGCCCTGTAAAATATCTTTTATCGTTTGCGCATATTCGCCAAGGTATTGGCGTGGATTCGTCATTTCTATGCCCATCGCTTCGAGCAAGGGGCGGTGACTCATTCCCAGACCAAGAATTAAACGACCGGCAGAAAGTTCGGCAATAGTTTGCGCYGTCATCGCRGTMARGAAGGCRTGACGATAATAAATATTGGCRATATTAGTGCCGACTTTAATCGTGTCTGTCGCCAAAGCAATAGCCTCCGCACAGGCCAGAGCATCACCTCGGCCCTCATTCACCAGCACTGCTTCGTAGCCATGGTCTTCCGCTAACTTGCCAATATCCATTAACTCGCGAGGCGGTGCATCAGTAGCGGTGGATAGTACGATTCCGAGTCTTGTCTGGCTCATGATTTATCCTTTCTTATTATTTTAATTTAAAATGTAATAGAAAAAAATATCGACCACTCTGGATAATGGCCTGCTACTTTTTGTAACTATTAAATCATTAAGCCCATACGCATTCCCGCATCAATGCGAATACATTCACCATTCATCATTGTATTTTCAACTATGTGACAAGCCAATTTCGCAAACTCTTTGGGATTACCGCCACGTTTGGGAAAGGGTACGTTGGCTATCAAACGATTGAAACCTTCTTCACCTGTCTCAGCTTTTGCCAGTGGCGTATCAAAAACACCGGGGCAAATTGTCATCACACGAATGCCGTAGGGTGCAAGGTCTCGTGCCATCGGTAAAGTCATACCGATAACACCCGCCTTTGAGGCCGCGTAAGCGGTATTACCCACAGGGCCGTCGTAACCAAAAATGGAGGCGACGTTAACAAACACACCGCGTTCACCATCTTCATTGAGTGTATCGAGGGCTATCATATCGGTGCTGGCCAAACGGCAAACATCAAAGG
This sequence comes from Cellvibrionales bacterium, assembly GCA_002746135.1. Lineage (GTDB taxonomy): Bacteria > Pseudomonadota > Gammaproteobacteria > Pseudomonadales > Porticoccaceae > Reddybacter. The sequence goes on from NVWE01000006.1 coordinate 44,206, forward strand.
TGCCAGTCAAATTCACATTCACCACCCGTAAAAAACTATCGAGGGGATGGGGGCCTTTTTTATTGGTGATTTTACGGCCAATGCCAATGCCCGCTACATTCATCACAATACGCGCCGTGCCTAACTCTGCCTTCACTGTCGCCAACGCTGCTTCAACACTCTCGCCATCGGCTACATCCACTTTTACGGCCAGGCCTCCGACTTCGTTGGCAATGGTTTTGGCGAGGTCGAGGTTAAGATCCAGCACCGCCACTTTAGCGCCCTTGGCCGCCAGCGCACGTACGGTGTCAGCACCGAGGCCAGATGCACCACCGGTGACGATGGCAATTTTATTTTTAATATCCATTAAATTTCCTTAATTTTAAATAGGTAAGCACCTACACATTAACCACGAAGGGCGCCATCAAGACGAATCACTTCGCCGTTGAGCATGGGGTTCTGGCAAATCTCCAGAGCCATGCTGGCAAATTCTGCGGGGCGACCGGCGCGCTTAGGGAAGGGTACGGAACCGGCGTAGTCATCGGGTTCACCGCGTAAAACACTGGCGGCCAATGGCGTGTTAAAAACACCCGGTGCAATTGTGGCAACACGAATACCGTAGCCCGATAAATCCCGAGCCATAGGCAAAGTCATACCAATCACGGCTGCCTTGGTGGCGGCATAAGCCGTTTGACCAAAGGGGCCATCAAGTCCGGCAATGGAGGCGACGTTAACAATCACGCCCTGCTCTTCACCTTCAAGCGAGTCAAGCTGGCGAATGGCATCGGCACCGAGGCGGCAAATATTGAATGTGCCAGTGAGGTTGACGGCAATTTGCTGAGTCAGCGCATCGCGGGGCTGGGGGCCGCCGCCACGTGTTGCCGTGCGCCCGGTAATATCAATACCCGCACAGTTAATCAAAATACGCGGTGTGCCGTTAATTTCACCCGCCTGTTGCAGCGCTTCGATAACCGACTCTTCAGCGGCCACATCACACTGTACGGCGGCGCAGCCCAATTCACGCGCGGTGCTTTGCGCTAGTTCGAGGTTGCGATCAAAGATCGCGACTTTCGCCCCTTTTTCACTAAACAGCTTTGCCGTACCGGCACCCAGACCCGATGCACCGCCGGTAATAACAACGCTAATGCCATTCACATCCATTTTATGTACCCATCCTAATAGCGCCGTCGATACGGATCATTTCGCCATTGAGCATGGTGTTTTCGCAGATTTGCTGCACCAGCGAACCAAATTCTAGAGGGTTACCCCAGCGTTTGGGGAAGGGCACGGTGGGAATAATACTGTCGATCCATTCCTGGGGAATACCTGCCGCCAAGGGTGTTTCAAACATGCCGGGGGCAATGGTCATCACGCGAATACCGTAGGGCGCAAGGTCGCGGGCCATGGGCAGAGTCATGCCCTGCACACCGGCTTTTGATGCTGCATAAGCTGCCTGGCCAACGGGGCCATCTTGCGCAACGACGGAGGCGATATTGATCACCACACCGCGCTCACCGTCTTCATTTAAGGTCTCGAGGCCGATCATGCCGTAGGCCGCAACGCGGGCAACATTGAAGGTGCCGGTTAAATTCACTTTAATCACGCGCTCGAATTCATCCAGCGAGTGAGGGCCTTTCGGACTGGCGGTGCGCACGGCGATATCAATGCCCGCCGCATTTAAAACGATACGCGGCGCACCGAGTTTTTCAACCACCTGAGCAATCGCGACTTCAACGGCGGGGCCGTCGCTGACATCACATTCGATGGCAATGCCACCCACTTCTGCGGCTAGCTCAGTGGCCAGAGCCAAATTGCGATCGAGCAGTGCACACTTGGCACCCGCTTTACTGAGGATTCTGGCGGCACCTGCCCCCAAACCTGATGCACCACCGGTAATTAATGCGACTTGTCCTTCTACGTTCATGTTCGACCTCTTTAGATTTACGATTAAATAAATAGTTGTTTTGGTGCCCCTAAATTTAGGCCCATCAATTTAGGGGCAATCACATTTTCATAGGGCTCAACTCACGGCATTACTCGTGAGGAGCGGGATTCGGCAAGCGTGGTGCTGCCAGCCATAATAGCAGTGGAGATACTACCGCCAACACGGCGCTGACCACTAACATTGCGCTATAACCGCCGGTGACATCGTAGAGCCAGCCGCCCAACCAGGCGCCGATGGCTGCACCCAGGGAACCGGAAATCGCCAGGGTACCGAAGATGGATGGAAAGAAAGGACTGGTGAATAAATCGCGCGATGTGGCGGGGAAAATGGGGGTATTGGCACCGTAACCAAAACCGACAAAAATCGCAAAGCTCACGGCCACCCACAACGCCAACATAGAGCTGAGATAAACCAGAGCGGCAATCGCCAACAAATTACACACGGCGGCCAAAGTATAGGCTCGCTCACGACCGATGCGGTCAGACAGGTTGCCCCAGACCAGCTGCCCGGCAATACTTGAAATACCGATCACACCGGCAATAAATGAGCTCTCAGTTTTAGCAATGCCCTGATCGACCATAAAGGCAAACTGGTGCATTAAAAGGATTTGCGCGACACAGGCGCCGGTCAAAAAGCAGGCCCCGGCCAGCCAAAAACGCGGCGATCGCCAAGCCGTTTTAAGTACCCAGTCGTGATAAAGTGGTTCGTCCGGCACGCTTTGCGTTTTGCTAGCAGCGGATACTGGCAGCTTTTCTTCACTTTCTTTTACAGGCCCATCTTCGGGCATTTTCAATAAAAACAAGGCAGCGGGAATCACCCACAGTGGCCCAAGTGTAGCCAGAATAATAAAGGTGTGGCGCCATCCATAAGCTTCTATCCAGGCATTAATTGCCGGTACACCGACTAAAATACCCAGGCCGATGCCTGCCATCGCATAGCCAAGGGCCGTACCCATTTTTGTGGGGTACCAGCGTTCTACCATAACGATAAAAGGTATCCAGCCCGCCTGAGAAATACCAATCGCAGAGATAACACCAAAGGTGATGTAAAGCTGCCACCAGGTTTGCACCTGCGAGGTGAGTAACATGCCAACAGTAAAAATCAGCCCGCCCAGGGCTATGGTTCGCTGCACGCCAATCTTTTCGACCATACGGCCATTCATCGGCCCCGCCAGGCCGTGGACGACACTCAAGACAGAGATCGCCCCCGCCGTTAGTGAGCGACTCCAGCCCATATCATCCACCAGGGCAACGAGAAACACTGAGTAGGCAAACCACACGCCGTAAACAACGCCGAGTGTGACAAACGCAACGAAAATGGCCATCGGCCCATGCCAAGTGCTTTGTTCACCACCCGCCTTCAATTCACCCGTATTGGGATCATCCGGGATTTTTTCTGCCATTGTTATTATCTACTCTATGGGAATGCCGGGGAACCTGTCCGAGAATAGAAAACCTACTATGGAAACGCTCCTAGCAGGCTTAGTCAATTCCAAGCATATATATGATTATGACAGCTGCAGCCCAGTCAGTAGCAATCGACAGGTGCTCAATAACGCAAAGCAGGCGTCGGGGCTTTATCCTGTAGAAGAAATTCACCCACACTTCGAATGCGCAAGTTCACAGGGTCGTGCAAACTGAGAGTACGAATATCACGCCAGAAGCGATCGAGGTTTTGCTCTCTGAGTGAAGCACGTGCACCACAGGCAGTAAAAACCTCCTGACACACTTTAAGACCGGTCTCAGTGGCAACAATTTTGGCCTGAGAAACGGCAACTGAGGCTGCCGCACGTAAGCCAGCCATTTCTTCAGGGCTGGCAGTGGCTCTGGCCGCTAGAGCCACATCAACCAAGCGAGCTGCTTCGAAGGTCATGGCCTCTGCCGCTGCCAATTGGGCACTTAAACCACCGATAATATTGAGAATGTAAGGGTCGTCCACGGCCTTATCGAAATCCAGGCCTGGCCAGGGGTAAGCACGGGTTTTTTCTTTGACATAAGTAACACCCTCACGCAAGGCTCCTTTAGCAGCACCAATAAATATACTGGTAAAGCCAATTTGCGTAATAGGCCCTAATAAATTAGTAACGCCCATTTGACGACTTTCATCGGTAATACTGGTCATTACTAATTCAGATGGCGCGAAAACTTTATCAAACACTGTCGTACCACTACCTGTGCCTCTTTGGCCCATGGCATCCCAGTCGTCGATTATTTCCAGGCCTTTGGCATCTTTCGGCACGATAGCGAGGCCCAGGTTATTACCGTACATGCCAATCACAGCGAGCTGATCACCGGCTAATGAACCTGTTGAGAAAAACTTTTTGCCCGTAATTTCAACGCCACCCTTAACAGGCGTTAGTGTTAGGTCGTAGCCTTTTTTCAGATTATTCGTTTTTTCAGAAGCAGCGTTACCTAAAAAGCAGTTCCTCTCAACAATATCGGCAAAGATTATTTTCTTTAAACTCTCCGGTGCCAATTCATCAAGAAAAGATGCGCCAAGCAAACAGTGAACTAAAAACATTTGTCCTATCGCTGGATTACCTTGTGACAAAGACATAATTGCTCGTGTTACATCTGTACAGGAAGCGCCCATACCCCCGTAACTTAGAGGCACTGAAAAGCCCAACAAACCACTTTGCTTAAGTTTATCCATCTCTTCTTTAGGGTATTCTCCCTTTAAATCACGTTCTGCGTAGGTCTTGGCAAACACATCGGACAAATCGTCAATGCGAGATAGAACTTCATTCATACTTTCAATGGGCATTGCCTTTCCTTAAATGATTTCAGGTTACACAACAGTGCAGTGGATAATTTAGAACTGATAAGTCGCTGTAAATACAGTTTCATTACGGCGAATCCCCGGCTCACCCAAATACGAGCCAAGGCCCCATGGCCCTGTATCATCACCGTCAGTCCGCCAATATAAATGCTGTTCTACAGCAAAAACCAGGTGTTTTGAAAACAGGTATTCCATCTTTATTTTGCTGTAAGAGCCCGTCGAACGAGGGTCATAGGCAAAGACAAATAATGGCTTCCAAAGGCCAGCCGCGCCGTAAGTGGTCGACGCTGAAAAAGTGATAACAAATTCATCCTGATCGAGTCTATTATTATTTTCACTGACATAACGGTCTGGTACTGTTACGCCATTCACCGTAGCAGGGCTTACATCATAAAAAGCGGATCCCTGATAATAGTTATTGTAATCAAGGTAACGGCGCCAGAAAAACTGGGTGGATATAAAGAATGTACGTAGCTTATTTAATGCAGGGATCCAGGTCGGCCGATCGATACCAATCATCACCACCGACTGTTTAGCCGTATCAAAGCTATTTCCATTTGGGTTTGCTCTATCGGGGGCCCCAGCAGCGATAGCAACGGGGACACCCGAGGTAATCGTCGATTCAAGACGAAAAACCGATTGTGTATATCGATCTTCCGAAAAACTTGCCGTGACACCAAACACATTGATACGGGGATTAACTGTCTCAACATCTACATTAAATACACCAAGGCTATCAAGCCCTGCTGATTTAACTTTCACACCGGTAGTCTGTGAGAAACCATAATAATAATTGACACTAAAATCGACTTCATTCCAGATACCCTTAAAACGAAAGCCACCCTGCATATTACTGAGTTTCCTATCATCTGGAGCACCATCGGTAACCGTCACGTTAAGGTCATGCAGCGTGTTACCAATAAGGACGGAGTTCGCATTATGACTTTGAGAACCAAGACCTCTAATTGCCCAGGGACGGGGATAGCGAGTCGCCGCTTTAGTCGCCTGAAAATCATCCGGGATAAGTATAAGCTCAAGAAAGGTCTCATCAAATGGCCCGATCTTACCAACATCCCATATACCCCTGGCCATCCATAACGGAATACGAATGTCTTCCCAAGATTCACGGGTACCGTGCCATGTTCTATCTAGAGGGTTAATGACATCGAGGGCACGAAAGTTGTCTGTCTCACCCCAAACAACTTGTTGCTTGCCAAGACGAAGGGAAAAAGGTGCCATCGAAAAATCAACGAAGGCTTCACGTATTTTGTATTCCTCTTTCCCTCTATCATGCAACGATCCATAGCTATCGCGAATATCATAGGCGGAGTCATAAACAGCACGACCAAGAAAGGTAAAGGTTGCCTCGTCAATAGGGCCGGATGCGAAACGATTAAACATCTGTCCATCTTTCAGAAAATAGTATTTCCCCTCTAACTGGGCCGTATTTCTCTGATGAGTAAGTTCACCATCATGGAAAAAAGAAGCCCCGTTTTTCATGATATTGTAGGCCTTCACAAAGCCTTCAAGTTCCAAATCTTCACCGACATTCACAATACCCCACGACAACATTGACGCGAAGGTTGTACTTGAAATAATTAAAATTTTGGCGATTTTCTTTCGACACATAAACATGTAGTTAACCTCGATACGAAAGTGGTTTTTTGACATAACGGAAGCCTGACTCTCAAGCCTCCGCTTTCAAATAGATTGCTACAATTGCTTAGCGACGACCGCTAATCATATTACGCAACGAATAAAACTGCTTAGCCCGTGCTGCGGTAAATTCTTTCTTGTTTGTAAAGCAGTGGGTCATCGTTGCATGGGGTTTTTTGGCATTGATATCCGTTTGCCCCAAATGTAAAAATACAGAATGGCCTACACTTTTAGAATAATCCTGCTTAATAAAAGGCGCCTGTGCTGGCGGCTCTTTATCGTAATCTTCAGAATATTTCAGGAAGTGTTGATTCATACGAAACAACTGATCATCTTTTTTATCAAAAGCGAACATCCAGTGCGTCCAGTAGGTTTCAGCATCAACAAAAACCACCCGCGCACTGTAAGGATGATCTTCACTTTTTGGCTTAATCAAAACAACATGAGTATCGCGCACTTCCCAGCGTGTCTTGTGCGGCACCCATAAACTGTCCCCGCCAAATTCAGGGTTAGATTCAACATTAATCGTTGCCAATATTTTTCGTTTACCCAAATACTCCCAGGTATTTTCGTAAACCTTACCGCCAAAACCATTATTATCCTCACGGATCATATCCATACCCATCAACTCACCGGTTCGCTCAGAGGCAAGTGTTCGGCGTGGCTTTCGCTGTGCTGGCATATACAACCAGCCCGAGTTTTCTCGGCGATGGTCAACATAGGTGATGGACATATCTTTTGCCCCGGCCATATCCCGCGGCGAACGGAACTCCATAACCCGCTTACTTTTAACCTCTTCATAACCCGGCACTAAACTATGGTCACCCCGTGCATAAGTTGCAGATGTGTTGGTATATTCCATAATGCGATCAAGCTTACCGCTTTCACCCCGCAACCAGGTCACCATAGGCATATCAAAATCATTAGTGCCGGGGCGCCAAAGCATATTCCAGATAACTTTTTGACCTGCGACAGGGTCGTCGGCCTTTATTTCAGAAAAAGGAAACCCACCCCCCGTAAATCCAACGAGAGTAGCGTCTTCATCTAATTTATAGTCAACCGCCATATTTTTACCCCAGTGATCAGGTGCAGGGTAGTTTCTGGTTACTCCGATCTCCATATCCATATTATCGAAAAAATAATACTTCCATGCTGTATGGGGAATAAGCGCTTCAAGCTTTTGCCCCCGATCATTTATGGTGAGATGTTGGCCTGGGGTTAATTCAGCATCAGGGCGGGAATTTTCAATCCAGTCACGTAAGGACTGATAGCTTTGATCTTCCGCATGCAACGACAAGGGCAAGCACAGTGATGTCGCCATAGCCAATGCGGGAAGCACCTTCCCAGAAATCCGATGGTTCGCGATGTGTTTAAGAGGAGCTATATTATCTGTATTCATGATTTCCCTTCCTTCTAATTTGTGAAGAAAAAATCAATTAAGCAACACCTTTAAATCCCGAAATTTTTTCCGTTTTTTATTTTAAATAGTGGTGCATTAATTAATTTTATTTTCAACACGCCCTGATCTTTGAAAATTGCTGAAGTCGGCACGACGTACGGCCATTCACAGCCATCTTATTATCAACTTTTATTTATATACGAACAAATTGATGCTATCTCACGTCCCCCTAAATATCAAGCCTCTGTGCATTCCTTCAACAAAAATGATCAGACTCATACAATAAAACAGATTCAATCGACTCGATAAATCATGGTACTGCATCCGCGCTTATGAACCTGTGCTCTCTCGCCTAAAGACCTTCCCACACACTGGCATTTTACGGGAACCATGCGCCTGAATCAGCTGCTCACCCTGAATATGTCTTTTCACTCGTGCATCAGGAAGTACCCTGCCGTTGCGAGTACTGAGCTGCGTCAAATCAGCAGATGGCGACTTGAAAGCCAGGCAGGCAGGGCCATCCATGACAGGAAAAACAGTAACTCATATAGAGATCTCCACCCCAGTCAACAGTAGAGCTATCCTCTGCAGCCGCCTGCCCAACAGTGGGAAGCATGAACAGAGCAACAACGAGTGAAATACCAACACGGATTTGTAATTACAAACGCCAAGACAATTAGAATGCCGCTTCCAGTGGATCGCCACCCAGCATCACTAATCCGGCAGAGTGATGAAAGCTACGGCGTGCATCAATCGCGGACACGACGGCATGAATATTTGCCAGACATCGTTCCAATGCATGCCCCTCCATAAAGGCTGCACTAGAACCTTTGGTATAAAGCAGACTAACCATTTCTCGCGCCACATCACCCGCATAAAAAGCAGACGAATACATTTCAGCTTTTAAGGCATTCGGAATAGCTTCACCATTTTTCAGCTTTTCCCAAACCTTATCAAAGGCCTCAAGAGAGCCCGCACGTATCCCCCGCAAAGCGGCGCTTGCATTAGCAAGAGCCAGTTGAGTTTCCGTTTGATCGCGAAACGTCTTACCCGTTCTCGTTGACACCTTGGCTTTAATTTCTTCACAGGCCGACTCAATAGCACCCTGTAATACACCAACTGCAGCCGCCGCAAAAATAGGCAAGGTCAACAAGGAGGCGGGGCAGCGGAAGAGAGGTCGGTCAATTAGTGTTGTACTGCTGGGGGAGTGAGCCAGCACTTCGGAAACAAACACATCTTTCGCGGTGGCCTGATTACTGCCCGTGCCGCGCATGGCGGCAGCGTGCTGCCAGGTCAACTTAATATCCAGTTGCTCAGTAGGCACTAAAAACATACGCACATCGGGGCGACCATTTTCTAACATGCGCGGCTTATCACCTTCCTGCACGATGCCCGCCAAAGCACACCAGAGAGAGTCATTACAGCCTGTTACTACCGGCCACATACCATTGAGCTTATAACCACCATCAACTGGCGTCGCCTTTGCCAGGGCAACGGCTGAAAAACCAAAGTTCCTGTCCGGCTCAACGAACAAGGCATTGCGCTCCGCTTCAGGCAGAGCAGCCGCAAACAAGCAAGGCGCCATTGAGTTAACGATATACCAACCGACCGCAGGGTCTGCAGCACTAATCGCAACAGTGGCGCGAAAGGCATCTGAAGGCGTAAGCTCAAGTCCACCAACCTCTTTGGGCGCAAACATCCTGAACATGCCGGCTTTACCAGCGGCACTCACGACTTCGCTATTCAGCTGCGCATTGACCTCCCCCTCACGGCGGTGCTTTGCAATTAAAGGCTGTAAATCTATCGCGATTTCTTCAATGGTTTTATTCGTCATTTGTTTATCTCTTATGAGTTAATACAGGTTTATAAATTAAATAAATGTCTGGCATTTTCACCCAGTACTGCTCGCTGTAAGTGCTCAGGTAAGTGGCTAACACTCTGGGCAATATGCCCCGGCGCTTCTAAATCGGCATCGATATGGGGAAAGTCGGAACCCCAGAGAATGCGATCTTCACCCACCAGTTCCAACATCGAACCAATGGTGCGCTCCTCTGGTTCGGCGACAAACCACAGGTTGCGTCGAAAATAATCACTGGGTTTTTCCAGTTTTAAAGGCGTATCAAAGGTACTAAAGTGCTTGTATTTTGCATCCAGCCTGTCCATGGCATAAGCGGCCCAACCACAACCGGCCTCTATTGCCACCAGCTTTAATTTTGGGAATTTATCGAACAGACCATCCATCACCATGGCCATACAGGCGGGCATCACCTGTGAGGTCGCACCGAGAGCAAAAGTAAAACTGCGGTTCGCCGGGGTGTCGTACCAATCGCCGACAAACCCAGTGACCAAACGTCGGGTGCGCACCACAACGTGTGTCAACAGCGGCACCCCCGCCTCTTCTATGCGCGCCCATAGAGGATCGAAGTAACCATCAGCAAAGGCCTTTCCATCAACCCGTTCCGGGGCCAAAAACACGCCTTTAAAACCCTGTTTAAGCCTTAACTCCAGCTCTTTTACCGCCTCATCAATATCCCGCAAATTGAGGTGGGCGGCGATCACCAAACGTTCACGGTCAGCGGCCTGAAAATCATACACCCAGTTGTTATAAGCCCGGCAATAGGCGTTAGCAAGCTTGTTATCCGGCACATCCCAGAAAATCCCAATCGTTGGCAACACCAGCCCGGCGCTTAAACCCCATTGATCAAAATGCGCAATACGATCTGGCCCAAACATGCTGCCCGCTGGCGCACCGTCGAGATAGCTTAAGGTCGACGTGGGGTCAAAAGCTTTTTGGCGATCGAGTTCCGCACCACCCAATGCAGCCGTACAATTGGGCAATACAATTTCATTATCGACATAGAGTTGATCAATGCCCTGGGCATTTTTTTTAAATTTAATGGCCCGGTGTTTAAACTCAGCCTCGAGATAATTTTCCCACAAATCCGGCGGCTCAAGAATGTGCGCATCGGCATCAAATAGAAAAATATCATTTCTTATAGCCGTATTCATTGCGCTTCCTTCTTCTTTATTATTTTTATAAAAATTTATTATCGTAAGTAGAACGCTCTAGCGGTGTAAGGTGAAAAAACCCCACAACAAAGTAGATTGTAGGGTTTTCTCAACAATAGATGACAAACTTTAAAAACTAAGCCCGAGCACCTTCAGGGCTACCACGCAGTATCCTGCCCGGCAGCGTATCATTGGCAGGATTTAGCTGGTCGACATTATTCATCCGCAGTACAACACCGTTAACAATTACAGCATCAATACCACTTGCCTCGGAAATAAGACGGTCTGCACCATCGGGTAAATCATTCACCCGCTGTAGATCGCCCGCACCGACGGTGTCAGCAGCGAGACCAATATCCAGACGACCATAATCAATAATATTAATAACACCGGCCACCCGTGATGCGAGCATCCAGATGGCGCGCTCTAGCTCTATGGCCCCCTTATCGCGCACCCAATGGCCCAGTAGGTAAGTGGCATAGCAGGAATCGCACAACTGGCTGGCGTGCGCCCCACCATCGGAAAGACCAATCACAGTATTCAGGTCTTTCAGTAATTTTTCGACTTCCACTTCGTCGTAACTACCAATTGGGCTGCGAATACGTAAGCCAAGGTCACTATCGAGCGCCATATTCAATAAAGTATCAACCGGATCCTCACCACGACTTTTAGCGAGGTTGAATAACTTCTGCTCTTTCAACGAAGGATCAACAGGGTATTCAGAAATCACCGTATCATGCTAGCCACCGAGTACAACAAATTTACCGGTTAACACTTCGGCTTTAAAGTTGGCCCGAAATTCAGGGTCAGCATAGAGTTTTTTACAGCCTTCAATATCAGCTGCTGAAACAGGCTTGAACGCTTCCATACTTTCGAAGAGGAAAGGCGCTTTCATATTCATATCAAAGCTGAGTGAACGAGGACTGACCTGAGGGAAAACACGAGCACCCGCTGCATTGATTTCAGCTGAACGGGAAAATTGATCGTGCAGCACATCGGTACCAATGGTCGATTGAATAATGCCCTGCTTTTCTTCACCGATGACTTTAACGATCTCAAGAATTTCATCTTTGTAATTCGCCAGCCGACTAGGCACGGGTTTACCGCCAGCACCAATGTGGGTCGATGCTTTAGATGTCGCAAAACCAATTGCTCCGGCCTTCAGTGCATCGCGAACGATTTCGCGCATTTGCTTCACTTCTTCAGGCGTCGCCTCACGCTCGGTGGAAGCATCACCCATCACATAAAGCCGGGTGGGTGTGTGGCCAATCAATGCTCCGACATTAATACCGACACCAATATTCTCAAGGGTTTGCATATACTCGGGAAAGGTTTCGAAGGGCCATTCTTTGCCCAAACCCGCAATTACCCAACAACACTGTGGTGACACCGTGCCAGGGAGAGCTCGTCATCATTTGATCCCACAGCACTTGCGCATCATAGTGGGTGTGGTTGTCGATAAAGCCAGGGCAGACAATTTTACCCGCAGCATCGATGGTTTTTTTTCGCGCTACCTGGGGCATCGCCCACAGCCACTATTTTGCCGTCGACAATACCGACATCACCTTTGTAGCGCGGCGTATTCGTACCGTCAACAATGGTGCTGCCGCTAATTTTCAGGTCGTACTCCACAACCTTCACCTTATTTTTAAGCAAAAAAAACCCGGCGCCATTAACACCGGGTTTTTTATTTACATCAGAGTATCAATGCTCTTATGCCGGAATTTTATCAACCGGCAAGTTGTAACACTCAATGATGTTCTCTCGCATAATCCAGCGCGCCTGCTCAGCGCTCAAGCCGCTGGCATGCTTCGCCACCAACTCCTGAGACCAGGGCCATGTGGCATCACTGTGAGGGAAATCATTGGCCCAAACCAATTTTTTCGGATTCATCAAGTTAGTCACGTTAAAGGCCACCCAGTCATCCTGGAAAGTCAACCATACGTGATCGTTGAGGTAGTCACTGGGCATTTTTTCCAGATCCTTACCACCGCCCAGCCACAAACCATGACGCTCGTAGGCGTGATCCATGCGGTAAGCATAGTGAGGCAGCCAACCGGCATCCGCTTCAGCCGCAATAAACTTCAGCGTGGGGTGACGATCAAAAATACCACCGAGAACAAACAGACCCATCACATCCTGTACACCACGAATGATGTTAAGGAAGCCATTAATTTTGTTACCACGGGCTTCGAGGATTTCGTCAACCGATCCGCCTTTAGAGGTGAGGATATGGAAAGACAAGGGCATTTCAAGCTCAGCCGCACAGGCCCACAGATCATCATACATGGGGTGATCATAGTCTTCGTGTTGGGGGTTGCCGGGCATCATAATGCCGACAAAACCCTTTTTCTTGGCATCTTCAATATCTTTAATGGACTGCTCAACGGTCTCACAAGCCGTTTGGCCCAAACCGAACAAACGACCTTCAGGGGCATCTGAGACATAGCTTTGCAGCCATTCGTTGTAAGCGTGGAAACAGGCCGTTTTATAGGCAAAATCTTTATGGTTACACAACGCCATACCGACCGATGGATAGATGATTTCAGCAACCACACCATCGCGATCCTGATCAGCAACGCGACAACTTGCATCCCAACCACTGCGATGCAGAGATTCGAAAGTAGCGCCTTCGCGACAGTCAGCCAGTTCCTGAGGTGTTAAACCCGCAGCTGCAACCAGACCCAAAGGAATAGTGGACTTCATACCAGGGATGACATAAATATCGTTACCCAAAGCATCGCGCTCAATAGTAGGCGCTCTGTCCCTGAATTTAGGGTCAATGTATTTGCTATAACAATCTGCAGGCTCAACAATGTGAGAATCCGCAGAAATAAAACCGAAATCAAAGCTACTCATAGTCTCTTACTCCGCTCCATCAATAGAATAGTGAAAAGTTGATGTTAAGAAACAGCCCACTTCAATGTCCGCCAGAGGGCGAATTTGACACCGAAGAGGTGACTCTCGTTACCATGGAGGCAATGAGAGTTACCAACTGTTAACCTAGCAGTATTAAGCAGGGTGTTGACATAAATTGCAAGCGTGATTTATGTCAACACTGACCCTTTCGCTAGAAACAGTTCTTAGCAGGTTGTTGAAACTCGCTGAGTCGAGCCAGATACAAGGCAAAATTTAGCGAACAAGTAGCGTTCATCTCATGAGCCTTGATTTATGGTACTGAAGATATAAGCAGAGCCTGCCCCACGAAGTGCTTTGGGTACATTGAGTTTAGTTTTCCTCTCCCCCTTGAGGGGTGAACGCCGTAGATGGCCGAGTCAGTAGAGTTTCAACAGCCTGCCAGAGGTGCTAACAGGCGACAGCACCGCCATCGACAACCATAGGGTGGCCGGTGACGAAGGAGGCCTGGTCGGAGCACAGCCACACAGCAGCTTCGCCAATTTCTGTCGGCACACCGAAACGACCGATGGGCTCAAAACCGAGCATCGCTGCTTCCATTTGAGGCTTGGCTTCAAACATACGCTCCAGCATTGGCGTGCGAACTACCCCCGGACAAACCGCATTAACACGGATATTTTTGGTGCCATATTCCAGCGCGGCGGTCTTGGTCAAACCCAATACCCCGTGTTTCGCGGCGACATAAGCACCAGCATTTTTCGAACCCACCAGGCCAGCAACCGAAGCCGTACTAACAATAGCACCGGCACTTTTCTGCTCAAGAAACTGGCGTATTTGATATTTAAGGCAGAGGAATACGCCTTTTAGATTGACGTTATAATTAAGATCAAAGTTATCTTCGGTGCACTCGTGAATTCGCGTCCAGTCACCTTCGACACCGGCATTGTTATAGGCGCAATCGAGACGCCCGTAGGTAGCGACTACCTGTTTTATCAGGTTTTCGACATCCGCCGCTTTAGAGACATCACAGCGTACAAACACGGCTTCACCTCCAACTTGCTGAATGAGTTTGACCGTCTCCTGGCCATTTTCTTCCTGCAGGTCAGAGACCACAACTGTAGCACCCTCACGCGCAAATATTTGTGCGGCAGCGCGGCCAATGCCTCCGGCAGCACCCGTGACAACAGCAATTTTACCTTCAACGATTCCAGACATTTTCTTCTCCTTTTTAAATGAAAACTATTTATTGAGCGAAACTATTTCTATTGGGGAAAACTTTTTTATTGAGCAAAACTGCCACCATCCACAGACATGGAATGACCGGTAACAAAAGAAGCCTGATCTGAACACAGCCAAACGGCTGCCTCGGCAATTTCAGAAGGTTTGCCCAAGCGACCAACGGGTTCCATTTTGCGCATCATTTCATAACCTTTTTCTGAACCCTTGACGATTCGATTAAGCATCGGGGTTTCAATAGCACCTGGGCACACTGCGTTGACGCGAATATCCTTTTTGGCAAATTCCAGCGCCGCCGACTTAGTCATACCGATAACACCGTGTTTGGCAGCCACATAGGCATTACCCCTTGGTACACCCACTAGCCCGGCCAAAGAAGAGGTGTTAACAATCGCCCCCGATGAACCCTGGCGCAGAAATTGTTCAATTTCATATTTCATACACCACCAGACTCCCTTCAGATTGACCGCTATATTCAAATCAAAATTTTCTTCGGTGCAGGTAATGGTTGTTGCCTGAGTATCGCCCTCTATGCCAGCATTATTAAAGGCCGCATCAAGCCGACCATAAACATCAACTGCGCCGTTGATTAAAGCTTCAACCTCAGGGCCTTTCGAAACATCGCATTTGATAAAGGCCGCCTCACCCCCAGCAGTCTTGACCAGCGCAACCGTTTCATCGCCACCGCTCACATTGATATCCGACACCACTACTTTTGCGCCTTCTCGAGAAAATATTAACGCGGCTTCACGACCAATACCCGAGCCTGAACCCGTAATAACAACGACTTTGTCCTGCATTTTTCCGCTCATAAACAACTCCATTAGTTTTTCAATAATTACATTATGTAGCCGCACGCTAATTGTCACCTCGAGATGTGTCAATCGACGTCTTTTTTATATTCCCGACCCTTCAGTCAACATTTTGCCATTGCCTAGGTCCATGGCTCGCGGTATCTTTCCAATCCTGCTGGCGAGAAGCTAGCCATCACTCATAACAACAATGGAGAAAAACTGTGAGTATTTCTGAATTAGATGACGACCTGCTATACGAGAAAAAGGGCAAGTTAGCCTACATGACCTTCAATCGCCCGACGGAAATGAACTCCATCACTCCCAAGATGCTGGCGGAGATCGACTTGATCGCCGACGATTTTAATAATGACAATGACCTGCAAGTGCTCATTGTCACCGGTGCGGGTGAGCAGTCTTTCTGTGCGGGTGCCGACTTGAAAAAGACCATCACCCAGCTGACCGAAAAAGCCGATAAAGGCGAGCGCTTCATGAAAGACCCGAGCAAGCGCTTCTTCCACGGTGTATTCAAACCCATCATCGCCGCCGTGAATGGCTTTTGCCTGGCGGGTGGTACCGAAATTTTGCAGGGCATGGATATTCGGGTCGCCGCAGAACACGCGCGTTTCGGCCTGCCGGAAGTACACTGGGGCATTATTCCCGGCGGTGGTTCCCACGTGCGTTTGCCTCGGCAAATCCCCTATTGCCATGCGATGGATATTCTTCTCACCGGCCGCCAGATTACCGCCGAAGAAGCCCTGAATTTCGGTTTAATTAACAAAGTCGTACCGGCTGATCAGGTGATGGCAGAGTGTGAAAAATACGCAGAGATGATTTGTGCCAATGGCCCATTGGCCGTGCAAGCTGCGAAAGAAGCCGCCATCAGCACCTATAACATGGGTTGGAGCGAAGCATTTTCAACAGAGGCTGTTATTGCCGAGCGCATTTTCAAAACTGAAGACGCCGTCGAGGGACCCAAAGCCTTTGCCGAGAAACGCCACCCGGTGTATCACGGTAAATAATCAATAACACAGTCGGAATAACCCTATCATTTCCGTTTAAAACTACCGCCTGCAATAGAGCAGGCGGTATTCCTCAACACTCCGCTACCGAGAAACGCCATGAAAACCACACCCAAACTTATTATAAAACATCTCTTTCCATTGCTACTTCTTATGGTTTTCAACAACGCCCATGCCACTGCGACCTACAAAGTTCATCTCACGAAAAACTTCAATGGCGCCAACATCCTTGCCGAACCTAATAAGGTTAACGCGCCGGGCTCACTGACCATTCTTAAACTGAGAAATTTTGATAAACGAACAGTTAAGTGCAAGGCAATCTTTGACCCCCGCATCGAACAAGAAAAATCATTTACAAGACAGCTAGAGCCCAATACGAAAATTTCTATTCGCTATACAACGGCAAGAACGCCCAATCAATTAAACATCAAACTGGTTTGTAAGCCCATCGGAGATCTGCCACCAGCTGACGCCGAAGTACCTGCAGCAGACACCACAGTGCATGCATCAGAAATAGAAGCACCGAAGAAAACCCCTAACAAGGACATTTTCACGGTCTCAAAGCCATAGGGCTTATCTTGCTTAAGATTCAACTAGAAGGACAAATCAGTTGTTCGACTGCTTTGTCTGTCGATAAATACACCCGCTCTTCGCCGAGCCGATCATAGAGCTGGGTGCCGCACAGCCTGTCCAGCACAGGCCCTTTGACCTCGGCCAGATGCAAACGCACCCCAGATGACGACAATTCCTGCTCTATCGTTTCCAGCATTTCAAGGCCGCTGGTATCGACATAAGCCACCCCAGAAAATATCAGCACCACATCGGTAATGTCACTATCGAGCACCAGGTTGTGCAGCTCTGTTTCAACGCGAGGTGTATTGGCAAAATAGATATTTTCATCAATTCTAACCAATAGCAGGTGCGGCCATGTTTCCACCTTGTGACGATGAATATTACGATAGTGCTCAGTACCCCCAATGCGTCCAACAACGGCGATATGGGGCCTGCTAGTGCGGTACAAAAACAACACTAGAGCAAGGCCGACCCCGAGCATTAGTCCGTGTTCAATGCCAAAGGCCAGTACCCCCACCAATGTCGCCCCCTGAGCGATACCGTCGCCTTTGTCATAGGACCAAGTGTGCTTTAAACCTTTAATATCAATCAACTGCCACACGGCAACCACAATGATTGCCGAAAGCACCGCTTTGGGCAAATTTTCTAATAATCCGGTAAACAGGAAAGCTGCTAGTCCCACTAGTGAGGCTGTCACAATCGCCGCCAACTGGGTGCGGGCACCGGCATCAAAGTTGACCATTGAGCGGGAAAAACCGCCAGCGACAGGCATTGTTCCTGCACAGGCTGCTGCTACATTCGCGAGGCCGAGGGCTCTAAATTCCTGATCGGGATCTATTTTCTGACGACGTCGAAAGGCCAATACTTTCGCCACGGAAATACTCTCAACATAGGCAATCACCGCAATCATTCCCGCTGCCGGGAGCAGCTCTGTCCAGCCTTCTGCTTTCAAAAAATCGACGCTTGGCATTGGCAGCCCCTGTGGCACCAGGCCAACCACTGCAATATCAAAGCGCACCTGGGCATCTATCAACCAGGACAGTAATATGGCAAAAATAACCACAAAGAGAGGTGCTGTGCGACCGAGTATTAACGCACTTTGCTGCTTCATACCCAGCGTTGTCAGCAACACAACCAAAGGCTGGCGAGCAAGAATTAACAGCACGACGGCGGCACTACCAAATAAGCCTGCTGCTAAATTGTAAGTATGAATATTGTCGATCAAGGTTTGTAACAGTACCGCAAAGCTAACACCACGGGGCACACTAATACCCGTTAGCGCCGCCAGTTGCGTACCGACGATAAATATAGCGGCACCCGTGGTAAAGCCCGTCAACACCGGGTGGCTAATAAAGTGGGTTAACCAGCCTAATCGCAAGAAGCCCATGCACAGCATAATAAAGCCGGTCAACGCGGAGAGAATTAAAGCGCCGGTTAAATATTTATCAGGATCACCCCCCGCATAGGGCGCTAGCGCAGCGGCAACCATTACTGCAGCAACCGCCACCGGGCCCACGGCCAGCGCTCTACTCGTACCTGTAAACGCATAAATGATCGGCGGTAACACGCTGGCGTAAAGGCCGACTTCGGGGGGTAAACCGGCCAATAAGCTATAGGCCAACGCTTGAGGAATGAGGAGAATTGCTGTTATCGTGCCAGCGAGAAGATCCTGGCTAAACTCCACTTTGTCACTTTTCCGAAGATCACCGAGCAAGGGGAAAAAGCGCGCGTAGACCGCCTTTTTAGAAGAAAGCTTTTGGTTCATCCCAGAAACCTCTATCACTTATATTAGGACTTTATTATATATTTCTTTTTAGCCTATGGATATTCTTCTTTGCTATAAGCCAGGCCGCCACCTTATCTTTAGACAAGCAAGACTCACTCCAGAAAGATATGATGTCTTTTTCAAAGATTATAAAAACAAGTACCCATAAAATGGCTAACCTTACTCAAATTGTTGCTGACCTCCGCGCAGAAGGCGACGAACTCTACCAGTTTCTATTAACACTTGAAGAGGCTGACTGGTCTCGCACCACTGCTTTCAAATCCTGGACGGTGAACGATGTTGTCGCCCACCTCTACTTCGGCGACTATCTGGGGGTTACCTCCCATAAAGATGGGCAGGCCTTTAAAGACTTTATGGCCGAAGTACAGGGCTCGGGACTGACACTAGCGGCATTTACCCGTCAATGGCTCGACAACCTGAGCGGTACTGAGATGCTAGAGCGATGGCGAGGACTGTTTGTTGAAATGTGTGATTTGTTTGCCGCCAGCGATCCCAAATTACGACTCACCTGGGCAGGCCCCGACATGGGCATACAGATGTTTACTACGGCCCGCTTAATGGAAACCTGGGCTCATAGCTGGGCGATTTACGATCTGCTTGGCAAGCAGCGCTTGCAAAATGACAGCATCAAGCACATTGCCACCATCGGCGTAAAAACCTACCAATGGACTTTCGTTAATCGCCAGTTAACCCCACCTGGACCACCGCCACACATCAGCTTACGGGCACCCTCAGGGGAGCTTTGGGTATGGAACACAGAGCAGAAAGATAACAGGATTAGCGGTAGCGCCGTGGAGTTTTGTCAGGTCGTAACACAAGTGCGCAACATCGCCGACACCCAGCTCGAATTGACCGGGGAGCCGGCAAAACAATGGATGGCTATCGCGCAGTGTTTTGCAGGGCCAGCGGAGGAACCGCCGTTAAAAGGGCTCAGAACGCCCCAAGAATAAAGGCAAGTTCAAAAACGTGGCCACAGCGAAAGTGCAGCCAGCACCAACTAGTTACCACCCCGGTAGGTGTTTGCAGTGCAACCCAGGCACCGCACGAAAGTTGCCTTCGCAGGCCCTATGACCAAAGCATCAGCTGACTCTCCCACATTGCCGCCTAAAGCGGAAAAAGGCAGGGCAACCAACCAGATAATAGAACCGACAATAGTAGTCGCCAACAATACCGGCCGACCAATCAACAGATCTGCTGTCATATCAATACCGCTGGGACCATGAGCATCCGCCTCATAACCCCAGGCCGGCTGACACATCAACAAGGCCGCCGATATGGCAAGTGCACGCAATGTCTTCATGTTTTTAATCATTTCAAGTATCACAATCAACTCCTCCAGGGGCTTTACACGCTTTAATAAAACCGCATGCATTTTTGTCCATTCATTCTGCCTTACCCAGACACAATCAAGTTATTAGTCGAGGCTCATACAGATCGAAACCAGTATAGGTATCAAAATCGTTGAAAACAATCATCCGATCTGCCAGCTTGTGATCAAGGTCAACTTAACAAAATCCTGGCACGGTTAAGCAGTAAATCTTATATCCAGTTTGACGCGCACGTCAAGAAGAGACACCCTTGTACAATGATAACACTTGATGAAATTCGCGACGCCCTCGACACTCGCCAGCATAAGCCCGCCAGGTTCAAAGCCTCATCACGACAGGCCTCTGTAGCCATGATCCTCTGTGGTGAAGAAAACAACCTGGAGGTTTGCTTTATTCGCCGCGCCGAACGAGCAGGTGACCCCTGGTCAGGACAGGTCGCCTTCCCCGGTGGCAAAGCTGACCACGATGACGAAGATGCCCATTCGGTAGCGGAGCGTGAAACCCATGAAGAGGTGGGCCTCAAGCTCAATGCCAGCCATCGCGTTGGCCCTCTGCCCACACGACAGGTCGCCACTCGCAATCTGGTACTTTCCCCCTTCATCTATCACGTTGGTGCCGATGAAAAGGCCACTGCCTTTGTTCGCGAACCGGACGAAGTTGCCCATGTATTCTGGGTGCCCATGCGCCACCTGTTTACACCGAGTTCTGCGACAGAGCTAGAATACCCAACGATGGGTTCAGGGATGACTTACCCCGGCATTCGTTATAAAGAGGATGTCATCTGGGGCTTAACCCTTAGCGTGCTAGAAAGTTTTGCGCAAATAATGCGTCGCGAACTGGCCGCTTAAGAGCGTAACAACACACTAATAAGAACTATATAAAAAGGCCGCAATTGCGGCCTTTTTATGCGTTGCCCATAATTGATACGGGCCTATATTAAAAATCCGATCTAGGCAGTTTTCAGCGTAAAGCCTTCATAGCCCTTGGAGACAACCTCTTCGCACTCTTCACGGTAGGTTTTAGTGCCCGCTAAATAAGGCATAAAGCCCCTTGGCTTACCTTCAACATTGGTACCCAGGTACCATGAGTTACAGGTTGGCGCCGTCATCATCGAACCCTCGGCCGCCTTGTTGACGTGCTCAACCCAAGCGTCCTGAGCTTCCAGCTCTGGTTCGATGGTTTTGACATTGTTTTCTATCAAGTGGGCAATGCAGTTGTCAATCCACTCCACATGCTGCTCAATGGAGTGCAGTACATTACTCACTACCGAGGGGCTACCGGGGCCGGTAACCGTAAAGAAGTTGGGGAAGCCCACACTCTGTAAACCCATGTACATGCGCGGCCCATCTTTCCAGGTATCGGATAAAAGCACATCATCGCGACCGCGAATATTTAAGCGTTTGATGGTGCCCGTCATGGCATCGAAACCGGTGGCATAAACCAGCACATCAAACTCGTACTCACCATTGGTGGTGCGCAAACCAGTAGCCGTCACCTCTTCCACTGCGTTATCACGTAGATCGACGATAGAGACATTGTCCTGCTTAAACGCTGAATAGTATTCGGTATCAATTACCGGACGCTTACAGTGCAGAGGGTAGTTTTTCGGTGACAGGGCATCTGCTTTTTGCTCATCGCCGAGGTACTCTGCCAAAAACTCACGATACAGCGTACAAGCAATTTCATTGGCTTCGGCATTGTAGTAAGTGTCAACATACAGAGTCAGTACATTGATACCAAAGTCTTTGATTTCCTGCTTGCGCTGCTCAGGGGTGATATCCATCAGCTTTTTGCTGGGCCGAGGTGTTGGCGCCGCGTTGGGATCTTTGTCTTTCTTCGGGCCACGGTAGTTACAAATGCCCATTTCATTATTGCGTTGCTGCTCGCGAATGTCCGCGTAGTCGACCTTGGCCTGGGCCAGGAAGTCGGGGTTCATAGGCGCGTTCTTGGCCGGAAAGGTATAGACCGGACTGCGCTGGAAGGCGATGAGTTCTTTAGCCTGCTTGGCGATCTGAGGAATAGCCTGCACGCCGGAAGAACCACAGCCAATAATCGCAACGCGCTTACCGGTCAAATCAACACCGTCACGCGGCCACTGAGCCGTGTGGTAGATATCGCCTTTAAATGTATCGGCATTTTTAAAGCCCGGGTAGTTGGGCTCATTCAAGCAACCGGTCGCCATAATGCAGTATTTGGCTTTATAAACGTCGCCCTGATCAGTAGTTACTGTCCAGATATTGGCGGCTTCGTCATAAATAGCATCTTTAACTTTCGTGTTAAATTTGATGTCTTTACGCAGGTCAAAACGATCAGCCGTATGGTTCAAATATTGCTCAATTTCAGGCTGACCTGCCATCACTTCCGACCAGTCCCACTCCTGCTGTAACTCATCAGAGAAGGAAAAGGAGTATTCAATAATGGGTAGATCCGCACGACAACCTGGGTAGCGATTCCAGTACCAGGCGCCACCAACGCCGGAACCGGCTTCGATGGTCTGAATCTTCATGCCTCGGTCATTCAGGCGCTTGGTCATGTACAACCCCGCCATGCCTGCGCCGACAACAACGGCATCGAGCTCTATTACTTGTGAATCACTCATGGTTTTACCTCGTCATAGTATTGATGATTAAAGGGTAAGAAAAACAATAGGTTCAATATGCTGCCGATAACTACGCCAACATATTGACTAAAAATTTGGATAAACATTATAGAAGAGTTAAAAAAGAATACCCAGCATAAGCGAAAGCAATGCTATGTCAGCTATTAACGGTATATACGCTCCGAGAAGAAAGTAAAAAGCCAGCATCTTGCGACACTGGCTTTTCAGGATGTACCGTTGGCGAGCTTACAAATTGGCGAGTACATTCTCCGCCGAGCTCACAGCAAAAGCACCGCCTTCTTCGATAAAGGCCTGGGTCACCGTGTTGTCCTCGATCACCAGTGCAAAACGACTACCGCGCACGCCGAGTCCACGGTCAGACAAATCTAATTCAAGGCCAAGTGCCTTACTGTAAACACCGCTACCATCGGCCAGCATGGCAACTTTACCTGCGGCAGCGTTTTGCTTGCCCCAGGCGTCCATCACAAAAACATCGTTCACGGCCATACAGGCGATGAGGTCAACACCCTTGGCTTTCAGCGCAGCGGCTTGTTCGATAAAGCCCGGCAGATGCTCTTTAGAACAAGTTGGGGTAAAAGCACCCGGCACAGAAAACAGGACAACTTTCTTTCCACCGAAGAGATCATTAATGCTATCAGAGCCAGGGCCATCGGCATTCATTACGGTTAAGCGGCCTTCGGGTAATTTATCACCTACTTGAATTGCCATCGTTCTCTCCTTTTAATATCATTTTTGAGTTATTGGGTTTTCTACCGAGAGGATTATGGCATTGCCCCTCTGCGTAGTCACTGACAATAAAACCCTTGGCTTTAAAGGGATAAACCTATGCCTGCTCAACCCTCAAGACCCTCAAGACCCTCAAGACCCTCAACAAGCCATCCATTACAGGCCTGTAAAAACCGATGAGCCAATCTCAGTTACCACAGCAATTCAAAAGCTTTATTGAAAAGCACAAGCTGCCCGCGACCTTCACCGACACCATTGATGAGTACTATCACCCCCTAGCTCAGTGGATAAACAGTCACCGCCCACAAGACCGCACCTGGATTATTGGCCTCAACGGGGCTCAGGGTACGGGTAAATCAACGTTAAGCGCGGTGCTAAAAATCATCCTCGAAGCGGATTACAACTGTAGCACTGCAGTCATTTCCCTGGACGACCTCTACTTGCCTCGAGAGGATCGCAAGGTATTAGCACAAACTATCCACCCCCTGCTGCAAACTCGGGGTGTACCCGGTACCCATGACACCGAACTTGGCATCCATTTACTGGATACGCTTTGTAAGCTGCAGGCAAACCAAAGCGTATCTCTACCCCGCTTCGATAAAGCCGGTGACGACCGTCTGCCAGAAACAAACTGGGCGCTTTTCAAGGGCCCCGCCCAGGTCATTATTTTCGAGGGCTGGTGCATCGGTTCAACAGCCAGCCCTGAGCAAGCGCTGGTCGATCCGATCAATACACTGGAAGCCAAAGAAGACAGCGATGGAAAATGGCGGCGCTACGTCAATCATCAATTACAAACCGGCTATAAACAGCTCTTCGCCCCCATCGAAAAAACTATCCTCTTGCAAGCCCCCGGCTTTGATTGCATCCATCGCTGGCGCTGGGAGCAAGAACAAAAGCTGATCGCCAACACTAACCAGGCGGGGTCGACACAAATAATGGACGAAGCTGACATCAGGCACTTCATTCAACATTTTGAACGGCTGACCCGACAGAATCTCAGGCAATTACCCGCGCTCGCTGACATCGTACTGTCGCTGAATAGTGAGCATCACATTATTGATAGCCACTACAAAAACCCTTAAAACAACAGGTTTTGAAAAGGACTTACATAAAATAACGCCATTAAAAAAGCCGGTAATTCCTTAGAGAATTACCGGCTTTTAACCGTCGCCTTTACATTACTCGTGCAAAGGGGCATTTACCTTATTTATAAGCAACACCAATGCTGCCAATGGTTTCACGGGTAACAATAGTTTTCATGATTTGCGCAGTACCGTCACCAATTTGCAAGCCCATCACATCAATCATGCGCTGCATATGAGGCATTTCGTGACCCCAGCCATAATGGCCGTGTTGCACCAAACATTCGTGAATAATATCGGTGCCCCACTTGGGCGCCATCCACTTCACCATGGCCGCTTCCTTGGTATGGGGTAAACCCTGATCACGCAAAGCCAAACCTTGATAGCACAGAGCACGAACAGCAGCGAGACGGCTGTCGTGCTCGGCTAAAGGGAAAGTGGTGCCTTGGAATTTTGCCAGCGGCTTACCGAAGGCCTCACGCTCTTGAATGTACTGCCAGGTTTCATTGACTGAAGCCTGGGCACAGGCAATGCACTGCAGGGCGATAAGGAAACGGCTGAGGTCGAAACCCGCCATTACTTTAGTAAAACCTTCGCCTTCATTACCCAGCAGTGCGGATTCAGGGATTTCCACGTCATCAAAGAATACCGAACCACGGCCTACAGAAGATGAACCCACATCATCAAAGCGAGTACAAGTTACACCGGGTAAATCGAGAGGTACTAAAAAGGCTGACACGCCATGAGCACCGGGGGTATCTTGATCCGTACGGGCAAACAGCAGTGACATTTCAGCCTGCGCGCCGTAGCTAATTGAGGTTTTCTCGCCATTGAGAATGTACTTATCACCCTTTTTAGTCGCTTTCAAAATTAGGTTTGCCGCATCGGAACCGCCACGGGGTTCTGTCAAACCCAGCTGCACAATCAGTTCTCCCGCTGCCATTTTAGGCAATACGTCTTCTTTCGTTTCTGCACTACCGTATTTCTCAATCACGCAGCCAATTAAAGGCGTGGTCATGCAGATATAGGCCAAATTGATATCCGCGTAGGCAATGGCCTCACAGATCACACCCTGCACCATACTCGACGCACCAATACCGCCATTCTCTTCGGCGAAGATCGGCGCGATCAAACCCAGCTGGCCCATTTTTCGGAGTAGACCCCGGTCGAGCGCCTCATCTTTTGAGCGGCCCATATAGCCTTCGGCCAGTTGCTCACGCGCAAAGCGCTCGGCGGTATCTTTAATGAAATTTTCTTCTTCACTTAACCACGGCAGAGTCATAACAATCCTCGTCTATTCACTATTAATAACACCCGCCACTACGCGGGCCGAAACCACTTAATATTTTTTACATGAAGACCACGTCAAAATCCATAGTCTCTTATTGAAGCAACTACCTGAAATCTCGCAACTAGGAATGGCGACTAAAATTTTTCGCTATTTCTCGCAACTGAAATTTTTGAATTTTCCCGCTGGCGGTACGGGGCATGTCATTTATTATTTCGAGATGTTCCGGCAAATAGTTTTTCGCCAATTGGTTTTCCAGTAGATAATCAATCATATCTTGAAAGGTGAAATCGACACCTTTATTTAAGGTCACGAAACAGCAGCCAAGCTCACCAAGTCGCTCATCGGGCATAGCAACTACAGCGCAATCGACAATATCTGGGTGTTTATAGAGAATATTTTCAACCTCTACCACCGGGATGTTTTCACCGCCGCGAATAATAATATCTTTTGAGCGACCGGTAATACGAATATAGCCATCTACGTCCATTCGCGCTAAATCACCTGTATCGAAAAAATCATTCTCGTCAACATCGTAAGCTTCGGGGCGCTTTAAATAACCGATAAAGGTTGAGGGGCTTTTTTCAAACAAGCGACCCTCTTCACCTCGAGCGACCTCCTGGCCCTGCTCGTCGACAATTTTCACTTCGCAGGCGGGCACTGCCACGCCATCACTACCAAATATTTTTTCAGGATGGTCTGTCAGCTTTGTCGTGGTCACCACACCGCACTCGCTCATACCCCACACGGCCATCAGCTTGATCGACAGTGCCGCTGTCGCCTTCTCTGCCAGTGCACTGGGGATGGGTGCTCCGCCACATACAAATAGCCGAAAGCGTTCAGAGTTATATTTATCCCGTTGTTCCGAATTGCTCAAATCTGCCAGAAAGGGTGTGGCACCCATCGCAAAAGAAGCATTCTCTTCAGCCATTAATTGCCAGCCCAGATCAACATTCCAGACATCGAGGAAGATCATTTTTGTTTTCAGCACCATCGGCATCCACATGCCGTACATAAAGCCGGTTAAATGAGCGAGTGGTGAACCCATAAAAATGTCGTCATCCTGAGATAGCTCACTGCGCTCAATCATTGCATGCACACTAAACAGGAAGGTATTGGCACAGTGCATCACGCCTTTAGGCATGCCGGTAGTACCCGAGGTATACAGCATCAACACCACATCATTGGGGTCAAGCTGTCGCTCTTTAAACAAAGCAGCGCTATCGCTTGTCAAATTATGATTTAACAAGGCGCTCTCGAAACTATTTTCAGCATCACTACCAACGACGAACAAGTGCTCGAGCTTAGGCAGCTTGTCACGCATGCCTTCAATCATCAGCTCATGATCAAAACCGCGAAAGTTTTTGGGAACAATTAATACTTTCGACTCGGCAAATTCGACCATAAAGGACAATTCATGCTCACGGAAAATGGGCATCAAGGGATTGCTCACCGCGCCAATGCGCAAGCAAGCTAAATTGATGACAACAAACTCCCACCAATTGGGCAATTGAAAAGACACAACATCCTGTTTTTCAATTCCGTAGTGAGCCAACGCCACAGCAACACGCTCAGCCTTTTCTGCGATCTGACGGTAAGTCATCAAAAATTTTTCGCCGCTTTCAGTGCGGTAATCGACGACAGCAATAGCGTCAGGATTCGCGAGCAGAGCCGCGTCAAAATAGTCCAGCAGATTTTCATCCTGCCACAAGCCTTCTGCTCGCATCGTATCGATTCGTTGCTGCGAGATAATGGGATCAACAATCATCTAATTCTCCAACCCTGTTTAGCGCACGGTGCGCGTTATATTTATTTTCACTGGATACGTACTATTATTTCAGAAAATGTTCTCGGTAATATTTTAACTCGGCTATCGAGTCACGAACATCATCCATCGCCAAATGACTGGCCTTCTTTTTAAAGCCTTTTAATATTTCCGGACGCCAGCGCCGGGCGAGCTCCTTGATACTGCTGACGTCGAGGTTACGATAGTGGAAGTAATCTTCGAGTAGCGGCATTTCTCGCGCCATAAAGCGACGGTCCTGACAAATGGAATTGCCGCTCATGGGCGACTTGCCGGCCCCGACCCAATCGCGAAGAAAATCGATCGTTTGTTGCTCTGCATCCGTGGCACTTAAACGGCTATTGGCAACGCGCTCAATCAAACCGGATTGGCCGTGCTGGCGTGTATTCCACTCATCCATTGCTGAAATCACATCATCGGACTGATGGATAGCCAATATCGGCCCCTCCGCCAGAGTGTTAAGTTCTGAATCTGTTACCAGGGTGGCAATCTCGATGATGCGATCATTGTCTGTATCCAGGCCGGTCATTTCCAGGTCGATCCAGATTAAATTAAGGTCGTTCATTGTCTTCCTTCTGCTGATTTTCACGGGCTTTGTCGATAATGTTATCCAGCGATTTAATACGTTCGCCAGCTTCTTGAATGCGCAGCTTAATTTGCGCCTGCTGTCCTTTATCTACGTCTTCCAGAGACAGCTTATGCTCGTCAATCATTGCTTTCAGGCCGTCAACATCGTCGAGTAAAGAGCGAATCTTAACGACTTTTTCTGCCTTATCAAAAATTTTTGACTCAGGCGATTCCTCATCGTCATCTTTGGCAACAGTGTACTTCGGGGCAGCACTAAAAACTTGCCCCGCCGGTAACTGCCGTTGATTCATAAAGCTCGGCGAAACAATTTCAATGCCTGCGGCATGTAACTGATCGAGCACGGCCTTTTTCAAGCGGGTACGCTGAGTTAATAGCTGATTAACGTCAGTACAAATGCCCCCTGTTTTGTAAACGATGGAGTAATCCCCAAGCGTCAAAATTTGTACAAAAGGCTCATCCAGCCCCGCCTCTTGTGTTGCCAGTTTTAAAAGAGGCTCAACTTTATGCCAGGCAACATCGTAACCAAGGGAAACTTCACAAGAGGTAAATGTGCCCGAAGAGCCCACCACCGTTAGAGGATGGGTAGCGAGGTAAAGGTTAGGCAGCGTTATCAAGTCTCTGTCCTGAGACTGGATCTCTGTGTGAAACAAGCCGCTTACAGTCACTCGCCCAAAGTGCTCACCGACACGAATAAAATCCCCATGCCTGAAACTCTTAACCGACCGCAGCATAAAGCCGGCCATAGCATTGGATACAAAAGTGGCCGAAGATAAGGCAAAGACACCGGTAAACACCAAGCCCAGCAAACCCAGTAAGTCACCCTTTGTCGTATCACCAACAGGTAGTGTAAGAATCACTAAAACCACGGCAATGACAGTAAAGCTCAGTAAAATAAGCTGACGACTCAGGGGCGATACCCCACTGTCTTTACGCCGTATTAATAGCCAACGTGTCACCCACAAAACAAAGGCACAGGTGGCGAGCATTGCCAGCAGGGGTAAATAAAGCCGAAAGGTATCTAACGCGAGTCCAACCAAGGGCCTGGGGCCTCCATATCATCGATCAACATTATGCTATATGCTTGGCCGCACTGACAGTACTGGGAACCAGGAGGGCATGGCAAAACGTAAAATCACTGACCAGCAACAACGCCGTATTCGCCGTAAGCACTCGACCAGCATCGACAGCGCGGGTAAGCAGAAACGCGGAGAAAAGCTCCTGCAATCCGGCGAACTCGGCCCAGAGCAAGCGGGTCTTGTCAGTACTCGCTACAGCAACCAAGTCGATATCATCACCTCTCCCACGTCTGCACCGCAACGCTGTTATTTGCGCTCCAACTTAGAATCTGTGGTTACTGGCGATAACGTCATTTGGTGTCCCGGCGAGCCTTACGGCGTGGTTTCTGCCGTGCTACCGCGCCAAACACAACTCGATCGTCCCGATAGCCGAGGTAAACTCCGGCCCGTCGCAGCCAACATAGATCGTATTGTCATCGTCATTGCCTCTGAACCAAGGCCTCATGCCAACCTGATTGATCGCTACCTGGTTGCGATTGAGCACCGGGGTATTCAGCCAATACTACTGCTCAACAAAACCGATCTCGAGTCAGACAACAAACAGCTAGCCCAGGACCTTGTCCGCACGTATTCTGACTTAGGCTATCAAGTTATAGAGGTTTCAGCTCAATCAAGTAACGGTATCGAGCAACTGACAAACGCACTACAGCAGCACACTAGCGTCTTTGTTGGGCAATCAGGCGTGGGCAAGTCATCCCTTATCAATGCCATTTGCCCTGCTGCAGAAGCCGCTATTGGTGGCCTTTCAGAAGCTCACACTAAGGGGCGACATACCACGACCACTGCCAATTTATTCTCCCTGCCCGGTGGCGGCCAACTGATTGACTCACCGGGTATCCGCGAGTTCGGACTCATTCACCTGGACGAAGGCGACATCGCTCAGGGCTTTATCGAATTCCGCCCCTTGCTTGGCCATTGTAAGTTTCGAGATTGTCGCCACCAGAACGACCCGGGCTGCGCACTGCAAAGCGCACTTGAAGCAGGTAAAATATCCCCGCAAAGGATGCAGAGCTACCAGCTTATTAAGCAGAGTCTGATAAGCGAATAGACGAGTACGCCTCTGTCATCAGTACAATCCAATACTTAATGATGTCGCACTGATCAACAACCATTCACCTGAGACCAACCGTAGAGCTCAATTAAAGCCCATGCCCAGTTATTCTGATAAAACTTTCTTCCTCTTGCAAAAGATAATGCCCCAGCACCAACTCTCGCGGCTCATCGGTAAAGTTGCCGACGCAAAAACACCCTGGCTTAAGAACCTGCTAATTCGCCAGGCTATCCGCACCTATAACATCGACCTTTCCATTGCTGAGCGTGAACAACCTGAGCAATACTCTAGCTTTAATGATTTTTTTACGCGCTCACTGAAGCCCAGTGCACGACCAATTTGCGAGCAAGCAAGCGCTATCATTTCCCCTGCCGATGGCATTCTCAGCCAATTTGGCTCGATCACAAATGATCAATTCATTCAAGCCAAAGGCCAGAACTACACCACAAGTCGCTTGCTCGGGAATGATTACACCCTGGCCTCTGAGTTTTCGGGCGGCAGCTTTGCCACCATTTATTTGTCGCCCAGTGACTACCACCGAGTACACATGCCCTGGGGTGGGCGACTTATCGAAACACGTTATATCCCCGGCAAATTGTTCTCTGTTAATCAGGCAACTGCCGATGGAATCCCAGAACTGTTTGCTCGGAATGAACGTCTAGTCTGCATTTTTGAAACAAGCAAGGGAAAAATGGCTGTTATTTTAGTTGGCGCCATGCTGGTAGCAGGTATAGAGACAAGCTGGAGAGATCATTACTCACCCGCCACACGAGCAATGGAGGATTTTTCAGAGCAATCAACAAACCTCGAAAGAGCCGATGAGCTCGGGCTCTTTAAGTTTGGATCAACTGTTATTCTTTTATTTAATGAGTCAATCACCTTCGACAAGCCATTAACTAACGGTGACAAGATTTTGATGGGCGAACGCCTAAGCCTCGCTTAATACGCGTTAAGACCCAAGATGGAGGCGCTGACGCCAACCAGATAACAAACCCTTCGAGCCCTCGAGCTCCTGCGCCATGAAAAGATGGGCAATTTTTGTAAGATCGACATCGTAGCCACTAGGCTCAAGATCCCGAGCGATCGCCGCACGCTCAACCAAGGTACTATTTTCGTCAGCCCTGTTGCCAAGAATCTGTCGTGTTTTTTCCTCATCTTTTAGATCGATAGCGATGACCGTATCTGTCAATTCAATGCCTTCTCGGTCTAAGACCACGACCTTAGGCGTTAAGCGAGACTTTGGATGCTGCTCGGTTACAACACCAATATCACCGGTAGTTAATTCGACCAGAGTACCCACTGGATACAAACCTATCGACTGAATAAAGTTCACCACCAAGTCATCGGAAAACTGCTTGCCACGCATACCGTACAATACACTCACAGCACGTGATGGAGACAATGGTTCGGCTACCTCACGAGGGTAACAAATACTATCGTAGGTGCTAGCGATACCAACAATCCTTGCCAACAAGGGTATTTTCCCCCCGGTAAGACCCTCAGGATACCCACTACCGTCATTGCGTTCCGCCTGATACCGAACCACAGAAATAACTCGAGGCTCCACCGCCTGAGTCTGCCTCAATATATCCACACCATAGGCAATGTAGTTGCGGTATTCCTTCTCCTCAGCATCATCTCGCTTTTCTTTTCGTAGCAAACGATTCGAGAGCTTTGTCTTGCCAACATCCTTCAATAAGGTACTCATGCACAGCACTGCGATTTCATCCTTGGGCATACCTATGTAGCGAGCAAATTGTACCGCCCATAATGCCGAACGCAGGCTGTGATCATAGCTATGGGCATCCTGTTCGCGTAAGCGAACCAACCAGGTAAAAGCATCGGGACAGCGCAATACACTATCAACCATATCACCGACGCTGTCTTTCAAGCGCCCATAGTCAACAGCCTTACCACGGCCTATTTGCTTGATCACAAGGGTCAGAGAGCCCTTTAAACGGCCGACTATTTTTTTCGCCTTTACGGATTCTTTCCGCAGAGACGCGCTGGTTTCATAAACACCCTTGCGCACAACAAGTGGCGTCGCCGTGGTTTGCTGTCTGTTCTTTTTTATGGGTCTACTGGCCAGTCGTGCAGTAGACCTGGCCAATGGCTCAAACAATGTCTTCTTTGGCTCACTTGAAACAGCCGGGGCAACGGTCTTTCCCAGAGGGGCTCGCCCTTTCTCGATATCAACAAAAACATGATTACAGTATGTTTTTAATTGATTTATTTCCCCAGGCGAACGGATGTAAAAGCCTTGTAGGGCAAAGGGTGTCTGCGACCACGGGCAATCGAGACGAGAGACGTACATCCCCAGTAAAAGATGATTAACGCTGACCTGAACTTGTTTAATCGCCATAACACACTCTCGCACTCTTCTATATCCAGCACCACCATAGTTAGCTTRTATGTGATGATGAAAGTAAGTTGTTGTGAGCAAGAGTAGTATTATCGTGATTATTTACAAGATCGCATAGGTAACTGGTTTAAATATGCGACAAACGTCTTCGGTCTTGACCTTTACTGATGATACTTCACAGATAAAGTGTGAACTGCGTCAATAAATGCAGCTGCATGATTGGGATCTATATCGGGGGTAATTCCATGCCCAAGGTTAAACACGTGTCCTGCTC
Source organism: Cellvibrionales bacterium (assembly GCA_002746135.1). Taxonomy (GTDB): domain Bacteria; phylum Pseudomonadota; class Gammaproteobacteria; order Pseudomonadales; family Porticoccaceae; genus Reddybacter. The sequence continues at coordinate 77,435 of NVWE01000006.1, forward strand.
CAGAACCATAGCGTTTAAGAATTGTAGCAACTTCATTTTCTATAACTTGCACGGGGGCTCGCAGAACAGCAGGATCCATATTCCCCTGTAGGGCAACTTGCTGGCCCACACGCTGACGAGCAGTACCTATATCTTGCGTCCAGTCAACACCAATGGCGTGACAACCGGTATCGGCAATTGCCTCAAGCCATCCACCACCATTTTTGGTAAATAAGATAACAGGAACCTCTCGGCCTTCTGCTTCTTTATGCAAGCCTCTGACAATTTTTTCCATGTATTGCAAAGAGAACTCACAATAGGCCCTATCGCCCAGTGCGCCACCCCAGGTGTCAAAAATTTGTACCGCCTGAGCACCCGCTTCGATTTGAGCATTGAGGTAGTTAATCACTGACGCAGCCAGCTTTTCTAATAACACATGCAGTAATTCGGGGTTGGTGTAGAGCATCGTTTTTATTTTGGCAAAATCTTTGCTGCTGCCGCCCTCGATCATATAGGTTGCTAATGTCCAAGGGCTACCCGAGAAACCAATTAGCGGCACGCTACCATTGAGCTCACTGCGAATCAGGCGAACAGCATCGAGCACATAAGGAAGGTCTTGAGCAGTATCGATCACTGGTAGAGCTTCGATGGCTTGCGCAGTGTCTGCAAGCTTACGAAAACGAGGACCTTCGCCCTCTTCAAAATACAAACCCAAGCCCATGGCATCAGGGATGGTTAAAATATCCGAAAACAAAATAGCCGCATCGAGAGGGAAGCGCTCGAGGGGCTGCAAAGTCACCTCACACGCTAACTGAGGGTTTGTGCAAACCGACATAAAGTCACCGGCCTTTGCCCGCACGGCACGATATTCAGGGAGATAACGCCCGGCCTGGCGCATCATCCACACTGGCGTTACATCAACGGGTTGGCGCAGTAAAGCTCTTAGAAAACGGTCATTCTTTAATTCAGACATCAAGATAATCCAGTATTCCTTCAGCGGCCTGACGACCTTCCCAAATTGCGGTTACCACCAGGTCAGAGCCCCTGACCATATCGCCCCCGGCAAAGACATTGGCATTCGAGGTTTGAAACTTATATTTTTGCTCTTCAGCCGCAGTAACGCCACCCCAGCTATTGACAGTAATATCATGCTCGGCAAACCAGCTGGCCGGGCTCGGCTGAAAACCAAAAGCGACGAGAACAATATCAGCCGAGATAATTTGCTCGCTACCAGCAATCGGCTCGGGACGGCGGCGACCATTTTCGTCGGGCTCACCAAGACGGGTTTCAACAACCTTGATACCCGTCACACTGCCTTCACCAACAATTTCAATCGGTTGGCGATTAAACAGGAATTTCACCCCCTCCTCTTTAGCATTCGCCACTTCACGGCGTGAACCGGGCATGTTCGCCTCGTCCCGACGATAGACACAACTGACGCTGCTCGCGGCCTGACGTATCGCGGTTCGATTACAGTCCATCGCTGTATCACCGCCACCCAGTACTACGACTTTTTTACCGGCGGTATCGACGAACTGGTCATTTTGCTGAGACCAGCCCTGATTCTGATTCACGTTACCGATCAAATAGGGCAACGCATCGTAAACGCCTTGCATATCTTCACCGGGGAAACCGCCTTTCATCGGCGTGTAAGTGCCCATGCCGAGAAAAACCGCATCGAACTCTTCCAGCAGGCTATCGAACATCACATCCTTGCCGATCTTAGTATTTAGGCGAAATTCAATACCCATGGCCTCAAATATTTCGCGACGTTTAACCATCACTGATTTTTCTAATTTAAACTCGGGAATGCCGAAAGTCAGCAAGCCGCCAATTTCAGGGTGGCTATCAAATACCACAGAGGCGACACCGTTGCGCGCCAACACGTCGGCGCAACCTAAACCTGCAGGCCCGGCGCCAACAATAGCGACACGCTTTCCAGTGGCGACAACATTGGACAAATCAGGCTGCCAGCCCATCGCTAACGCGGTATCGGTAATGTACTTTTCAACACTGCCAATCGTCACCGCACCAAAGTCTTCATTGAGGGTGCAGGCACCTTCACAAAGCAGGTCCTGAGGACAGACCCTGCCGCAGATTTCTGGCAAAGTGTTGGTCTGATGACTGAGCTCAGCGGCTTCAATAATGTTGCCATCTGTCGCTAACTGCAGCCAATTGGGAATATAATTGTGCACCGGGCACTTCCATTCACAGTAAGGGTTCCCACAATCCAGGCAACGGTGGGCCTGCTCCTGAACCTCGATTTTTTCATAGGGTTCATAGATTTCAGCATAGCCCGTTGTGCGCTTTTGAATCGACTTTTTGCTCGGATCTGCTCTTTTAAGATCGAGAAACTGGAAATCATTGTTAGGGCGTTCAGCCATTTTTACCACCTTGATTCTTTATGCTATCGCTTATAGTCATCGGCTTATTCTGGCCGGGCTCGAGTCGTCGCCAGCAAGCCACTGAGCGAAGCAGATTTCGGCTTCACCAACCAAAATCTACCAATATAATCACCGAAATCTTCCAATAAAGTTGCACCCCATTCACTGCTCGTCGCCGCGACGAAACCCTCGAGAACCTCGCGCAGATAGTGACGATAATTTTCCAGTGGTTCTGTTGTAATCCGGCTCAATTCAACCAACTCCATATTGACGCGATCATAAAACTTGTTTTCCATGTCCAGTACATAGGCAAAGCCGCCTGTCATACCGGCACCAAAGTTGTAACCCGTTGGCCCCAGAACGGTAACGACACCACCGGTCATATACTCACAGCAGTGGTCACCCGCACCTTCAACCACGGTATGAGCACCCGAGTTACGCACTGCGAAACGCTCACCGGCTCGACCCGACGCATATAAACGACCACCGGTCGCACCGTATAAGCAGGTGTTACCCATAATTGGCGTTTTGTGACTGGAAAACTGACTACCTTCTGGTGGCGTAAGAACAATTTTGCCCCCCGCCATGCCTTTACCAACATAATCGTTAGCATCACCGTCAAGATAAATATCCAGCCCTCCAGCATTCCAGGCACCCAGAGATTGCCCCGCCACACCGGACAAGCGCAGTTCAATCGGCTTTGCAGCCATACCCTGATTACCGTGGCGACGTGCAATTTCACCGCTCAAACGCGCCCCGATGGAGCGATCGCAATTCGACACCGGATACTCAAAACGACCGCCAGATTTGGCTTCTATCGCTGGCAACATATCTGTCACCATTTGCTCTGCCAGTAAACCTTTATCCCAGGGGGCATTTTTATCCTGTTGGCAAAACTGTGGCTTTGACTCCAACAGCTCATCGGTATGGACAATAGGCGACAAATCCAACTGACTCTGTCGCGCCGTAACACCCGGCAACAATTCGAGTAAATCAACCCGGCCGATCAATTCCTGCAAAGTGGCTACACCGAGAACCGCTAACCACTCACGTACTTCTTCCGCCACAAAGAGAAAGAAGTTTTTCGCCATTTCGACTGTGCCTTTATAGTAGCCATCACGCAGCTCCTGATTCTGGGTCGCGACACCCGTCGCACAGTTATTCAAATGGCAAATACGCAGATATTTACAACCCAGGGCTACCATTGGCGCGGTGCCAAAGCCAAAACTTTCAGCGCCTAAAATCGCCGCTTTAACCACATCGAGGCCAGTTTTTAGGCCGCCATCAGCTTGCACACGAACTTTGCCACGTAAGTCATTGGCACGCAGAGTTTGATGCGTTTCTGCGAGACCCAGCTCCCAGGGCGAACCGGCATAACGAATCGAAGTCAGGGGGCTAGCCGCCGTACCGCCGTCGTAACCGGAAATGGTAATCATATCCGCATAGGCCTTGGCCACACCGGCAGCAATAGTGCCGACACCGGGGCGGGAAACCAACTTAACGGAGATCAGCGCCTGGGGGTTCACTTGCTTCAAATCAAAGATCAGCTGAGCCAAATCTTCAATCGAATAAATATCGTGATGGGGAGGCGGTGATATCAACGTTACACCCGGCACTGAAAAGCGCAACGTGGCAATTAACTGATTGACCTTGCCACCGGGCAGCTGACCACCTTCACCAGGCTTCGCGCCTTGGGCCACCTTAATTTGTATCACCTCGGCATTGACTAAATAATGAGGGGTAACACCAAATCGCCCCGAGGCGACCTGTTTGATTTTCGAACTTTTCAGCGTGCCATAGCGCACGGGGTCTTCGCCACCTTCGCCCGAGTTCGAGCGTCCGCCCAGGCTATTCATGGCTTCAGCCAGAGCCTCGTGGGCTTCTGGAGACAGCGCCCCCAGCGACATACCGGCCGAATCAAAGCGTTTAACAATATCTAAGGCTGGCTCAACAGAGCCCAGCTCAATGCTGGCACCATCGGTTTTCAATTGCATCATGTCGCGTAGTGATGCAATCGGGCGCTGGTTAACGCAATCGGCATAAGCGCGCCAGTCAGCGTAATCGCCACTGCGTACAACCTTGTGCAGAGCCTGCACCACATCGGGATTAAAGGCGTGATATTCCTGACCGTGAATATATTTTAGTAATCCACCCGGGGCGATTGGCTTGCGTGCGAGCCAGGCATTCTTAGCCAACGCTTGCTGATCCCCTTCAAAATCACTAAAGGTTGCGCCCTGAATGCGACTCACAATGCCGGAAAAACAGAGGTCGACGACATCATCACACAGGCCCACAGCTTCAAATAAAACGGCGCCACGATAGGAGGTAATAGTTGAAATACCCATCTTCGAAAGGATTTTCATCAAGCCTTTATTRATRCCACGRCGATAATTYTTAAAGGCYGYATCRACACTACAGCTCARCTCKCCACTTTCAATCATGTCRCAMAGYACRTGRAARCTRAGATARGGGTAAACAGCGGAGGCACCRCAACCAATTARGGCYGCTATTTGGTGGGAATCACGGGCACTACCGGTGCTGGCAATAAGGTTCGCATCGCAACGCAGCTCGGTCTTGATGAGATGATTGTGGACGGCACCCACGGCAAATAGCATGTGAATGGGCAGCTTATTCTCAGCAATGTCGTGATCAGATAAGATGCAAATCACCTTGCCATTGCGAACGGCCTGCTCCACTTCTACGCATAGATCCGTAATCGCCTGACGTAGATCTTTTTTCTCGGGGTCGTAGTTCAAATCGAACTTCTGTACCGGAAAAGCCTCGTGGTCATTAAATTTCAGCGCGTAGTATTTACGTGGCGACAACACGGGGCTATTGAGATTAATGCGAATGGCATGGTCTGCATCTTGCTCGAATATATTCAGTTCTTTACCCAACTGAGTGCTCAACGACATCGCGATGGCTTCACGCAAAGGGTCGATAGGCGGGTTCGTTACCTGGGCAAACTGCTGACGAAAATAGTCGTACAAGCTACGGTTTTGCTGGGACAATACGGCCAAGGGGGAGTCATCACCCATTGATGCCGTTGCCTCCTGCCCGCCCTCAGCAAGGGGCATCATCACCTGACTGCGGTCTTCAAAGGACACGCCGTAGAGCTTCATATAGGTATTGATTTGCTCGCGAGTCAGGCTGCCCTCGAGCTCAATACCGTCCTCATCCATGGTCGATTCAATGGCGCGAACACCCGCTTTCAACCACTTTTTATAGGGCAATTCACGAGAGAGACGATGATCAATCTCTTCACGGGTTTCAATCAAACCATCGACAACATCAATAGAGAGCATGTCACCGGGGCCAAGGCGGCCTTTGGCGACGACATTTTCAGGCTCATAATCATAAACCCCGACTTCTGAGGCAACCGTGATAATGTCATCGTCGGTTAATACCCAACGTGAGGGCCGTAAACCGTTGCGGTCAAGAGCGCAAATCGCGTAGCGCCCGTCAGTTATTACCAGGCCAGCCGGTCCATCCCATGGCTCCATGTGCATAGACTGATATTCAAAAAAGGCGCGCTCGCTGGGGTCTCTATCTTCAACATTGTTCCAGGCCGGCGGAATCAACATCCGTACGGCCCGGTGCAAAGGCATGCCACCTATCGCCAGCAACTCCAGCATATTATCGAGACTGGAAGAATCTGAGCCCGTGCGATTAACCAGCGGCGTCACATCATTAAGGTCAGGCAACAGTGACGACTTGAACTTGGGTGTTCTGGCAACAGACCAGTTTCTATTACCCAAAATGGTATTAATTTCACCGTTGTGAGCCAGCATCCGAAATGGCTGGGCCAGCGGCCATTTGGGAAGGGTATTGGTTGAAAAACGTTGGTGGAAGACGCAAATTGCGGTCTCCAAACGCGGATCTGAAAGATCTTTATAAAAATGCGGCAGGTCGACCGGCATCATCAGCCCTTTATAACAAATGACCGTTGCCGAAAAGCTCGCTATATAAAAGGACTTATCTTTTACCAGACGGTTTTCAATATGGCGACGGGCAATAAAAAGTCGGGCATCAAACTGCTTATCTTTCATCCCCTCGGGAGCAGTAATAAACAGGTGCTCAATTACCGGCAGTGTTTCAAGTGCGATGGGCCCCAGGCAGTCGGGATCCGTTGGCACTTCTCTCCAGCCAGCCAGCGCCAGGCCTTGGCGTGCTAATTCTTCGGTGATTACGGTCTTGGATTGCGCACGACAGCCCTCATCCTGATTAAGCATCATTACGCCAACAGCATATAACGCTGGCAGATCAGCAGAACAGGCATCAAGAGCCACACTACGCAAAAAAGCGTCCGGCTTCTGAAGTAACAAACCACAACCATCGCCCGTTTTGCCATCGGCGGCGATACCGCCCCTATGGGTCATACAGGTCAGGGCTTCTATTGCGGTCTGCAATAAGCGATGACTACGCTTACCCTTGGTATGAGCAATCAAACCAAAGCCGCAGTTATCGCGAAACTCATCCAAACTATACAAGCCGTTTGCCATAAAAAACTCTTTTATAACAGTGAATTAGAAAGAAAACCCACTCAAAAATAAAGGCGGGTTCGTACAAAAGGTGGGATATTCTACACGCCGAACTGCAGGGGGACAAACTTGTCTTTTTTAGGTCAGCTGGCGGATAAGGTCGCCAACAAACGATCAGAACCATAATCAGCTGTAATTACGGCCTTGCCAAGCTGCTCAAGGAGCACCAGGCGAACTTGACCACCCAATGCTTTTTTATCCACTGCCATTAAACGCAGGAATTGCTCAACGGCGATATCAGGTGGCATCGTTGGCAAGCCAGCCCGCTTCATTAAATCTACCACTCTTGCGTGATCAGCACTCGAGATCCAACCCAAACGCATCGACAGCTCGGCAGCCATACACATGCCTGCCGCTACAGCCTCACCATGAAGCCACTTACCATAGCCCTCATGAGTCTCAATAGCATGGCCGAAAGTATGCCCCAGATTAAGGGTAGCCCGCAGCCCGCTCTCACGCTCATCTTCACTCACAACTTTAGCTTTTAAGTGGCATGAGCGTTCAACGGCATACAAAACAGCCTTATCTTCTCTGGCCAACAAACGCGGCATATGTTCTTCGAGCCAGACAAAAAAACCTAAATCTGTAATAAGGCCGTATTTTATGACTTCTGCTAGACCTGCGCGGTACTCCCGCTCAGGCAAGGTTTGCAAGGTGTCAATATCAATCAATACACATTGGGGCTGATGAAAAGCACCAATCATGTTTTTACCCAGAGGGTGGTTGACCGCTGTTTTTCCGCCAACAGAAGAGTCAACCTGAGACAGCAAAGTCGTCGGTATCTGAATAAAGTTGACACCCCGCTGATAACAAGCTGCTGCGAAACCTGTTATGTCGCCAACCACGCCACCACCCAGCGCAATCAACGTCGTCGAACGATCATGCCGGCGTTCAAGCAAGGCATCAAAAATTGTATTGAGGGTATCCAGTGTTTTGTATTGCTCGCCATCCGGTAAGACCAGAGAGTCGAGTGTGCCCACATCGATATTTGCGAGCAACTTTTCAAGATAGAGGGGCGCAATCGTCTCATTGCTTACAACCATCACTTGCTCACCCTTTATATAGGGCGCCAAATAACGAGCACTGCAAGTCAGCTTGCCGCCAATCATGATGGGGTAGCTACGCTCGCCAAGGTCAACGGTTAATACATTCATGGGATATAAGCTAAAAAATACCGGGCGGCAATTTTAGCACAGCAACAAGAGCTTGGATCAGGGCTTAAACGCTATTCAAGCCTGTTGGCGAATCAGCAACGCGAGTTCCTGAGCAGAAGCGGCGGGTGTTTTCTTGTGCCCATCAAAGACGATGTCAGCAATTTCTCGATAAAGAGGCTCTCTCTCCTTAACAATACTATCGATCATTGCTTTCTTATCACTGACTTGCAATAAAGGCCTTTTAGTGTCTTGCTGCATCCGGTTGTAAAGCACCTTGGCTGCAACGGAAAGATAGACAACCGTGCCACTGCGATTTAACACCACCCTGTTTTYACTATCGAGCACAACACCCCCGCCTGTGGCGATCACCATGTTGCTGCGACTTGCCACCTCGCGAAGTATTGTCGATTCCCTCTTACGAAAACCCACTTCACCCTCAACATCAAATATCCAGGCAATGTCAGCGCCACAGCTCTGTTCAATTTCTAGGTCGAGATCCACAAACGATTTGCCTAGTAAACGAGCAAGGTGTCGGCCGATGGTTGTTTTACCCGCACCCATCGGCCCTACAAGAAAGACAGGGGCCTGATCACTCATCGATCAAGTAAAGGATCGCTAATAATCCTAGGCGTTATGAATATCAGTATTTCACGCTTAGTATGATCTGAAATATTCTTTCGAAACAAACGACCAATATAAGGAATATCACCCAATACCGGCACCTTCTGCACACCTTTAAGCTCTTCCATTTGGAAAATACCGCCTAATACCAGTGTCTGCCCATCACCCACTAGCACCTTTGTTTTAATTTCTGTCACATCAATAGTTGGCTCAGAACCGCCATTTGACGTGGGTACAATTTCACCAATCGTATCCTGATTAATAATCAAATCCATTATCACTCGATTATCAGGCGTAATTTGAGGGGTTACCTCAAGCTTTAAGACCGCCTCTCGAAATTCAATATCTGTCTCGCCACTCGACGTACCCGACTGATAAGGAATTTCAGTACCGGCTTTGATAGTGGCCTTCTGCTTGTCGCCAGTTATTAGCTTTGGCTGGGATAGAATTTCACCAAAACCATCACTTTCAAGGGCACTTAACTCAAGATCAATGAAAGTGTCATCTTTTAACAACCCTAGCGCCAGGCTACCTGCAGGATTAGTCACCCCTAAATCCACACCAAGACTTTCAGAAAGATCGAGGGAAGCACCAGGAACACCCCCAAAAAACTCACCAGGATTACCAGGATTACTATCCATGATATCCCTGCTTCCTCCAAACATAAAAAGGTCGTCACCAGGGTTTCTAGCTCCCGCAATACCCCACCTTACACCAACCTCCTTTCTGAAATCAGTACTGGCAATTATTATTCTCGCCTCAATCTCTACCTGCCTTACAGGGATATCTATTACTTTAACCAGGCGATAAAAATCATCAATTTTATCTTGAACATCGGTCAAAATAATCGTATTTGTTCTTTCATCGACAATAGCACTGCCCCGTTCAGATAAAATGCTCGCTGTTGCATTTTCATCATCACCACCGCCGCCGCTGCCGCTCTCATCAGCATTAAACAAGTCAAACAATTCTCTAGCATCCGCATATTTTATACGAACAAATTCCGTCACCAATGGTGCAAGCTCAACTAATTGTTTATTTGCCTCAACCTGTAAACGCTCTCGTTCGGCAATTTCCACTGCAGGTGCGACAAGAAGAACGTTTCCTTCTTGTCGCTTATCCAGGCCCTTTGACTTTAAAACAATGTCCAGAGCCTGGTCCCAGGGTACATTCCTCAAACGCAACGTGATATTGCCAACCACGGTATCGCTAGCAACCAAGTTGAGGTCAGTAAAATCGGCAATCAACTGTAAAACCGATCTCACTTCAATATCCTGAAAATTCAACGATAGCTTTTCACCCGTAAATTCAAACCGCGAATTTCTTTCCTCAATGTCTTCTTTTGATGGACGCTTCACACTAACAACATAGCGATTATCTGCCTGATAGGCCAAATAATCGTACTCACCCGTGGCGGTAATCACGATCTTGGTCGTACCACCATCCACCTGACTGTCAATAGTTGTAATCGGAGTAGCGAAATCAACTACATCCAACTTTCGATTTAAGGCTTCGGGCAAGCTGGTCCGATAAAAACTAAGAACAACATTTTGACCAACCTGGCTTACATCTATTGTCGCATTAGAGTCTGCCAGCCCGATAGAAACCAAACCTTCTCCATTTTCCCCGCGCCTAAAATCAACATCAGTAATCGCTTTTCCAAGTTTCGTACCAACACCCGAATTCGCTGATTTTGACGACACGTCAAATGAAGGAGCATTGGTCTTCTCGACCAGCGCCGCACCACCAGAAGCGCCAATAAGTAGCCTCATCCCGCCTTCATCCTGAAAGGTTTCAAAACCAACAGGATCTTGCAGATTAACAATCAAGCGAGTTTTACCGCCAGCGCTGAGCACCACCACACTCTGGGCATTATCAAAAGCCAGAGGGTATTTTTTCTTCTCTAAAGAGCTTGTTGTATCATCAAACTCAAGGACGATTCGAGCGGGAGAATCAATCGAATAACTTTTCGGCTGAGGCAAACCGCTAGCCGCATCAAGTTTAATTTCAAACCGCCCCCCAGGTAATGCCGAAAAACTAATATCATCAACAGTTGCCGTTTCTGCAATAGCAGCCTGAGACAAGATYAAACTTGCGATAACAGCCACCACAGTTTTTGACAGAACCCCTGTCAACTGCTTGATAACATTCATGCCTAACTCCTCAATATTTCTCATTAATTGCTCTCCTTGAGGGCCAACGTTCTAGGTCGTTCTACCCAGCCACCTTTCCCATCAGGGACAATTTCAAGTACTTCCATCCGAGTATCTGAGACGCCCGTAATCTTGCCGTGGTTTTTCCCTACGTAATTTCCAATCGTTATCCTGTGCACACCACCATCACCATCATCAAGCAGTGACCACGTGGTGCCACCTTGATCAAGCACACCAACCAATGAGAACGACGAAAAGTTGAACCCTTCAAGATATTCTTTCTTGCGGTTTTCATCCGGCTCTACTGCCAACTTACCCGAAGAGTCTTCTTTGGCAATAGCCGATAAGGGCTTATCAAAGGGGCTACGTAAAGCAATCGCACTGTAACGAAACGTTTGGTAGGGGCGAAAAGTCGGCAGCGGTTCTATTTCCCCAACCGGCTGATTCTTCGCATCTTCCATAAAAATCTGCAAATCTGCATGCTCCCCGTCCCCGCAACCAGTGATCAACCCAAGTGCTAAAGCTATTGTTACCGCCCTTACCATCATACCGGTATCCATATTCAATCTTCCTGACCTTTATATCGATAGGTTTTTGCTTCAACTTCAAAGACGAGCCGACTTCCTTCCTTATTTGCCATCATCGAGTAATTGTGCAAAGTAACAATCCGTGGCAAGCCCGCAACACCACTAACAAAGGTTCCAACATCATGATAGCTACCCTCTGCCACAATTTTGATAGGCAATTCAGCATAAAACTCTTCCGATTTTTCGGGTTGTAGAGAAATTGTCTTGATCTCTAAACTACTGCCATAGCCAATTTCGGTAATATCCTCTAGCAAACCTGGAACCTCAGTATCCCCCGGCAATTGAGCTAGCAGTATCCCGAACGACTCTTCAACCTCTACCATTTGTTGACGATACGCTTCAAGGTTTGCAGCCTCAAACGCCTTCTCTTGATAAGTCTTGCGCAAGGTGATTTCTTTCTTAGCAACGGACTCCAAGCTTAGATATAAATCCTTAACGTGGAAAAAATAGCCCAGTACAACAATCAAAATGAACGCAGCTGCACAAAGTAAGACTTTAAAAAGAACAGGCCAAATTCCAATATTTTGATATTCCAGTTCAGAAGCATCCAGTTTGGCTAGCTGAAACCCTTTATTCTTATCKGCCACTTTAAACTCCCTCGTCTTCATCTTTCTCTTCATCCAACGTCATATCAAGTCTGACCTGGAGTTCGAAACGACTGCCCTGCTCACCTAAAGTATCATCCGCTTCAACCTTGGTGAGATTGGGCTCTTTGAATCGGTCAGAAGCATCGAGTTGACGCATTAATGTCGAAATTCGATTGTTCGATTCAGCAAACCCGACCAAAGCAACATTATCTCCAACACGCTTCACCTCAACAAAGAACACTCCGCTTGGAACCGAGCGTACAAATTCGTCAAACACCTTTACAACACCGGGACGATTCCCTTGCAGAGCCTTAATAACCTCCATTCGCTCAAGCACTTGCTGGCGGCGTAACTTGAGTTCGTTAATCTCCTTAACTTTCTCATCAAGCACCGCTATTTCACGTGTTAGGAAATTATTTCTGTCATTCTGAAAGTCAATTTTCCAGTTGACCCAATAGCCCCAGGCCACTGCCGAAAAAAGTGCGACCGCAACCACCATCCCGAGAACAATCAAAAACTCTTTCTTTTTTTCCTGCCGCTGGATTTCTCGCCAGGGAAGTAAATTCACATTCGCCATAGCTATTCAAAACTCCTCAATGCCAAGCCCGCTGCTATCATCATAGCTGGCGCATCCATTGCTAACGCCACAGCGTCAACTTTGCTGCCAACTGCCATATTGGCAAACGGATTGGCAATAATTGTAGGCAAGCCCAGCTTTTCTTCCACGTCTCCCCGCAAGCCTTCAGTTGCCGCCACACCACCAGCCAAGACCAGCTGATCAATATAATTATATTGGCTTGAGGAGAAGAAAAACTGTAACGACCGAGAAATCTGTTGAATCAAGGCCTCTTTAAAGGGCTCAATAATTTCCGCTTCATAGTCTTCTGGCAAGCCCCCTTGTTTCTTTGCTTGCCCAGCCTCTTCGAAAGACAGCCCATAACGGCGCTGAATTTCCTCTGTAACCTGTCTGCCACCAAAAAGCTGCTCTCTGGTGTACAAGGTTTTTCCTTCAACAAGAACACTTAAAGTCAGCATCGTTGCACCAATATCGGCAATCGCAACAACTTGCTCGCCGACACTGTCAAGCTGCTCAGTGATCAGATTGAACGCACGCTCAATAGCGAACACCTCCACATCAACAATTTTTGGTGTTAAGCCAGCGGCGCTCAAAGCCTCAACTCGCAAATCAACATTTTCACGACGACAGGCCGCCAACAAAACATCAACCTGGTCGGAATTCACCTCGGACAGACCAATTACTTCGTAGTCCAGCGCAACCTCATCCAGCGGGTAGGGGATGTACTGATCGGCTTCGAGAGACAATTGTGATTCCATGCCCTGCTCACTTAAATCAGCAGGCATTTCAATGACCTTAGTAATCACCGCAGAACCCGCTACTGATACAGCCGCATCCAGAGTCTTCGGTTTCGCCAGGGCCACCACCTTACGAATGGTCTCCTCCAAGGCGCCCACATCGTTGATGTTTTTCTCAACAACGGTGCTTTGGGGTAAAGGTCGAACCAGGTAACTTTCCACCCGGTATCGCTCACCCACTCGGCTCAATTCAAGTAACTTGACTGTGGATGATGTTATATCAATCCCAAGTACCGGCTTTGTCTGTTTATCCAGAAAACTAAAAATTCCCATTTTTATTTTCTAATTCCTACTGTTAAGCAAAGTTAATAACAATGTACTTTAACTATATATCGTAACTTTTCAAGTACAAATCACCAGCGGCTTAGCACTATAATGTGACACACCCCTACAAGCTGACTAAGTCCGAACCATGAAACATCTTTCAATCGTAATGCTTCGCCTTATTTATCTGCTGGCTATTCCAGCGCTGGGCGGCGCACTAATCGTCACTACTAGCTTGTAYCTCTACCTTAGTCCGAAATTACCTTCGGTTGAAACCCTCAGAACCGTCAAACTGCAGACACCTTTGAGAGTTTATTCRCAAGATTTGAAACTTATTGGCGAGTTTGGCGAAAAGCGTCGAACACCGATCAGTTTCGACGCAATGCCAACCCTCTTCGTTGAAGCCGTCCTATCAGCCGAAGATGACGGCTTCTATTCCCACATTGGCGTCGATTTTAAGGGCCTGGCCCGCGCGGCCCTCGAATTGATCACCACAGGGCATATACAATCCGGTGGCAGCACCATCACCATGCAGTTGGCCAGAAACTTTTTTCTTACTCGAGAACAAAGTTTCATCCGCAAATTCAATGAAATATTGCTAGCCTTACGCATTGAAGACGAGCTGGAGAAGAGTGAAATTTTCGCGCTTTACGCTAACAAAATTTACCTCGGCAACCGCTCCTATGGCGTAGAAGCTGCTGCTAAAACGTACTACGGCAAGTCGATCAGCGAGCTTTCTCTCGCTCAAATGGCGATGATAGCCGGGCTACCAAAGGCACCCTCAAGGTTTAATCCTATTATTAATCCGCAACGTGCGCTCACACGGCGCAACTGGATACTCGGGCGTATGTACAAGCTTGGGTATATTGATAGAACATCGCTCGAARCAGCAAGAAGCCGTACTATTACGGCCGAATACCACGGCTCGTTAAAAGATTACGACGCCCCCTACATTGCCGAAATAGCAAGACAAGCTGCGGTAGATCTACTCGGCCCCTCAACCTACACGTCTGGGTTTTCAGTGTTTACAACCATTGATAGCACCCTGCAAAGTTATGCTGACCAGGCCCTAGCGAATGGACTGCTCAGCTACGACTGGCGACATGGTTATCGTGGCCCCGAAACACATTTCGAGACACCAGCACAGTGGCAGAGGGCTTTACAAAGCACCCCTCCCGGACAAGGCCTGGAACCCGCTATTGTTATCGATGTAGAARCCAGCAGCATCACTCTTGAAAGCCGAAACAATCCCAGCATCACACTCAGTAGTACTGATGCGTTAAAGGGTCTAAGGACATACATTTCAGAAAACAAACGAAGTGCTCCCGTCAAGGACCTAAACACAGTATTTTCCATTGGCGATCTCATTCGCATTAAAGCCACGCCCAGCGGAGAGTGGCACCTTAGCCAAACTCCCGTTGCCCAGGCCGCCCTCGTCTCCCTCAACCCCGATACCGGCGCAATACAGGCGATGTCGGGCGGACTTAACTTTTATCAAAGCCCGTTTAACCGCGTAACCCAGGCTAAGCGTCAGCCGGGGTCAAACTTCAAACCCTTCATTTACTCCGCCGCCTTAGAAAAAGGCATGACACCCGCCAGCATGATTAACGACGCCCCCCTCACCTTTAACGACAAAAATATCGAAACCCAATGGCGCCCCGTCAACAGCGGCGGCAAATTCTATGGCCCAACGCGCTTACGTAAAGCCCTGTACTTATCTCGCAACCTGGTATCGATTCGCGTTTTGCAATCGACCGGTATTGCTTATGCCATTAACACCGCATCCAAATTCGGCTTTAACCCAAAGCAGCTGCCCCACGATTTATCCCTGGCACTGGGCAGCCACGCGGTCACACCACTGGCCATTGCCGGTGGTTATGCCACCTTTGCTAACGGCGGTTACAAAATTGAGCCCTACGTCATTGAACGCATTACTGACAGTGACGGGGAAARCATTTTCCAGGCAATGAACCCGATTGTCTGTCGCGACTGCACGAATAAAGTCAATATTGAAGACAATACGGATGGCCCCACCAATCCCGCAACCCTTGAATCAACACCCCCTGCACGCCCATCGGCAGAACGTATATTGGAGCCTCGCATCGCCTACCTGATTGACTCCATGCTCAAAGACGTCGTTAAAAGAGGCACGGCAACTAAAGCMCGGTCAATGAAACGTAATGATATCGCGGGTAAAACTGGCACCACCAATGGCCCGAGGGACGCCTGGTTTTCCGGCTACAACCCCGACCTGGTGACAACTACCTGGCTTGGTTTCGATAACAACCGCAAGCTCGGCCGGCGGGAGTTTGGCGGTTCGGCCGCCCTGCCTATATGGATAGACTATATGAGCAAGGCGCTGGCCACGCGCCCCCAGCGCCATCATCCGCAACCGGCAGGGCTAGTCTCCGTTCGTATTGACCCAACAACCGGGCTGCGAATTTCACCCAGCGAGAAAAATGGTATTTTTGAACTCTTTCGAGAAGAAAATCTTCCGGCCTATGGCGACACCAATAATCCTGATCAGGTTTTTGAAACTGACAATGCGCTACCGGAAGATATTTTTTAGGTCTACTTCTTTAATTCTGGCCTAGCTCTTTACCTCAAGACCCGACAATAAGTCTCGCCAGGGGAAAGAGCTATCACCCAGCACGTAAAAATAAGGATTGAGCAGCTCATCTTTCTGGTTATAGCATAGCGGCTCCAAGTCAAAATTGAGCACCTGACCACCCGCCGCTTCAACAACAGCCTGCGCCGCCGCTGTGTCCCATTCCATGGTCGGCGCCAGTCGTGGATAAATATCCGCACTACCCTCGGCAACCAAACAAAGCTTCAGTGAGCTCCCCATGTTGCAGGTGTCAGTTTGACCCAGGTCTTTCGCCAAGCGTGTTAGCAAATCATCAACCGCACCAGCACCATGACTACGACTCGCCACCACAGTCACCGGTTTATCGGCGCTACCCCGCCCGTTCATCGTGCGCACTGCAATAGACTGTGCTGGCTGCTCGCCTTCAATTTTTTGCGCACCTGCACCACTTAAACCGGTGTAAGTAACACCGCTGACGGGCACATGTACCACACCCAAAATTGGCACATGGTTTTCGACCAGGGCAACATTCACCGTAAACTCACCACTGCGCTTAATGAACTCTTTCGTGCCATCAAGGGGATCAATAATCCAGTAACGCTGCCACTGGCTGCGCTTTGAAAAGGGCGGTGCTGCCGCTTCCTCACTTAATACCGGCACGCCTTCCAGCAAACCTTCTAAACCGTCAACTAATATATGGTGGGCTGCCAAATCAGCTGCCGTCAGTGGCGACTCATCCGCTTTCACTTCAACGCCAAGATCACTGCGGGCATAGATTTCCAGAATCGCCTCACCGGCAAGACGGCAAAGCGCCACAACCTTATTCATCACTTCTTTATTCACAACTGCCTGATCCACACTCATTCCCTTCATCCTTTACTCTTTACCTTTCCATAAACAAAAAATAACAAAAAGTGTCGCTCACCTATTTGATTGGTGACGACTGCAAATAATCTCGTGCCATATATAAAGCCGTAATCGAAATCCCATCACTAACATCAGCCCGCGCAACCAGCTCGGCCAAATYATCGAGAGGCCACTCCATGGTGGCCAGGGGCTCAGGCTCGTCACCCGGTAACGACTCTTCGTAGAGATCCCAGGCCACCAACACGTCGATGCTTCGCTCCATATAAGAAGGCGTCAAATGAATGCTCTTTAAAAACCGCAACTCGCGAGCACCAACTCCCGCCTCTTCTTTTAACTCTCGATTGCCCGCAGTAAGATTGTCTTCCCCCGGATCAATCGCACCCTTGGGCAGACCCCATTGGTAAGCATTAATACCGGCGCTGTATTCCTGTACCAGTATGACTTCACCCTTCGCCGTTACCGGCACCACAGCCACAGCGCCATAACCCGACGAAGCCAAGCGTTCATAAGTCCGCTCAACACCGTTAGAAAAACGCAAATCCAACTGCTCCACACGGAATAGGCGGGTTTGGGCGATACGCTCTCGCTTCAAAATCAGAGGATTAGTCGGCATACTCGAGCCTTTCGTTTTGACTGTCGTTTCAATTTATTCGTTTTACTTCAAAAAGGTATTATCGACCATGCTCGACTGGAACACCATTGACACTGTATTACTCGATATGGACGGCACCCTCCTCGACCTGCATTTTGATAACTTCTTCTGGCAACATCATTTGCCGGCCCGCTATGCCGAGCTGCACAAAATTGAGCCTGAAATCGCACTCGACAAGCTCTACAAACGCTTTGAAGAAAAACGTAGCTCTATTGAATGGTACTGCACCGATTTTTGGTCAGCCGAGCTCAGCCTCGACATCCCCGCCCTGAAGAAAGAAGTCCAACACCTGATTGCTGAACGCCCCCATGTGCGACAATTTTTAAGCGCCCTCGGCAGCACCCATCGCCAGCGTATTTTAATCACCAATGCCCATCGCGATAGCCTTAATCTTAAGCTCGACATTACCGGCATTGATAACCTGCTCGACACCCTGATTTCATCCCACGATTACAGTGTACCCAAAGAATCACCCATCTTTTGGCAGAGACTCAGCGAACAGATTCACTTCGACCCCAAACGCACCCTGTTTATTGATGACACGGAGGATATGTTAAGTGCTGCCGAGGATTTCGGCATCGCCCACCTGCGGTGTATTAGCCAGCCCGATAGTAAAGCGACACCGCGCAGCGATTTTAAATATCCTGCCATTGAACATTTCTCAGACCTATTGCCAATCAACTAAAGGCTGCTGACACAAAGAATGACTGCCATGGAAAAAGTTCGTATTGATAAATGGTTGTGGGCCGCGCGGTTTTTCAAAACCCGCGCCCTGGCCAAAGCTGCCATCGAGGGCGGCAAGGTACATATGGGCGGGCAGCGGGTAAAAGCCAGCAAAGAATTAAAAGTCAGCACCGTGCTCACCATTCGCCAGGGCTGGGACGAAAAGCAAATACAGGTCGATGCCCTGAACGATAAGCGCCGAGGTGCCCCCGAGGCCGCAGCGCTATACACCGAAACAGAGCAGAGCATCATCGAAAGAGAACGGCGCGCCGCCGAACGCAAAGCKGCGGGCAGTAGCCACTAYCCCCCCGACCAGCGGCCCAACAAAAAACAGCGACGGCAAATCCATCGTTTTCAACGAGAACAAGAACTCGACCCATAAGCCCAGCTAAGAGCACGCTACCCAATTAAGCGCTCTGGACAAAATCGAGCATCTTTCGTACATTGCAGCCCCGCTGAGCAGCCGCCGACGCCCCTTGCTCAGCCAGCCATTTTCCAGCCTCGCCCACAAACCACTGGTAAAGTAATGTCCAAACCCGACAATGATCTGCTGCAGCGATTCCTTTTTGAACAGAGTGATGTACGCGGCGAAATCGTCTCTCTGCAAGACAGCTATCAGACGGTGCTCGCCAATCACAAACAATCTGCCCAGCACATACCCGCAGCCATCAATACTCTGCTCGGCGAGTTTCTCAGCGCCGCCGCCCTGTTGAGCGCGACACTTAAATTCGATGGCATTATTACTCTGCAGGCAAAACCCAAAGATGCGAGCCCACTCGAGGTCATCATGGCTGACTGTACACGCCACAATAACCTTCGCGCCGTGGCTCGCTACGATGCAAGGAAAGCGCCGAGTGACGAGCAAAGCTGTGACTTTCGCACTCTGCTCGACGGTGGCTACCTGGCGATCACCATCGACCCCGCAAAAGGCGAGCGCTATCAAAGCATTATCGCTATTGAGCACGACTCGCTGAGTGAATGCCTGAATACCTACTTCCAGCAATCGGAGCAACTGCCCACTCGTATCTGGCTGTCCGCCGATAGCGGGCGCGCAGCGGGACTTATGTTGCAGGCCTTACCTGTTCAGCTGCAGAGCCTCGAACAACGCAGCGAACTCTGGCAACACTTAACCCTGCTCGCCGACACATTAAAAGCCGAAGAGCAACTGTCACTCAGCCATCATGAGCAATTACACCGCCTGTTTCATCAGGAAACACTACAACTTTTCGGGCCTACAGCCCTGCAGTTTTCCTGCAGCTGCTCACGAGCCCGCACCACCAATATGTTGATTAGCCTGGGGAAAGAAGAGGTGGAGGCCATTCTCAAAGAGCAGCCCAGCATTGATATCAGCTGCGAATTCTGCCATTACGTCTACCAGTTCAGCCCCAAACAAGCAGCACAGCTGTTTATCGACGAACCACCGACCCTGCATTAACGCCGTGGTTTTTTCTCCTTCGCCACAAGCCACTTTTCTGGCATAATTGGCGCCCTTTTTTGGCATGATCCGGATAGCGCGCTATCCCCTAAACCGTTCACAGGATTGATACTAATGACCGATTTTGATAATTCCGCGGCAACTATTTACACCGACCTGAGTTCTGCGGAACTGATCGAGCAATCCCTTCATCGCAAAGAAGGCGTGCTCACCCACACCGGTGCACTGCGTACAGAGACGGGACAGCACACTGGCCGCTCACCTGCCGACCGCTTTATTGTCGAAGAACCCAGCACTAGCGACGCCATCAACTGGGGCCCGGTTAACCGCCCCTTCCCCCAGGACAAGTTCGATGCCCTGTGGGATCGCGTTGAGTCTTACATTGCCGGCGTCGACCGTTTCGTTTCCTACCTGCACATCGGCCAGGACAGAGAGCACTACATCCCYGCCAAAGTGACCACCGAAACTGCCTGGCACAATCTGTTCGCCAGAAACATGTTCATCCGCACCGAGCAATACAACCCCGCGAGTAAAGAGGGCTGGCAAATTCTCCACGCCGCCAACTTCGTTTGTGAGCCCGAGCGCGACGGCACCACTAGCGCTGGTGTGGTTGTCATCAACTTTGCTCAACGCAAAGTGTTACTTGCTGGCATGAAGTACGCCGGTGAAATGAAGAAGAGCATGTTCTCGGTACAGAACTTCTTGCTACCCGAAAAAGACGTTATGCCCATGCATTGTGCTGCCAACGTTGGCGAAGACGGCGGTGTCGCATTGTTCTTTGGCTTATCCGGCACAGGTAAAACCACTCTGTCAGCAGATCCACTGCGCTACCTGATTGGCGATGACGAACACGGCTGGAGCAAAGGCGCTGTCTTTAACCTGGAAGGCGGCTGCTACGCCAAGACCATCGACCTCAGCCAGAAGAATGAGCCGGTGATATGGGATGCTATTCGCTTTGGCGCCATTATCGAAAACGTCGTACTCAACGAAACGCGCGAGCCCGACTACTGCGATACCTCATTGACCGAAAACGGTCGCTGCAGCTATCCAATTGAGCACGTTGAAATGCGCTCCGAGAAAAATCGCGCGGGCGAGCCCAAGCACATTATGTTTCTCACCTGCGATGTGACTGGCGTATTACCTCCCGTTTCTATCTTGTCCAAAGAAGCGGCGGCCTATCACTTCCTCAGTGGCTACACTGCACGAGTGGGTTCAACTGAACTCGGCGGCGAGACGGGCATCAACCCCACGTTCTCAGCCTGCTTCGGCGCACCCTTTATGCCGCGCCCTGCTGGCGTTTATGCCGAACTGCTGATGAAGCGTATTGACGATTTTGACAGTAAAGTCTACCTGGTTAACACCGGTTGGACTGGTGGAGCAGGTGGTTCCAGCGGCACTGGTGCTCGCTTCCCCATCCCGGTAACTCGCGCCATCGTCACCGCCATCCAAAATGGTGATCTGGATACCGTCGAGACTGCCCAGTTACCGCTCCTGAACCTCAAATTCCCCGTTACTGTGCCGGGTGTTGATCAAAGCTACCTTAACCCCCGCGAAGCCTGGGAAGACAAGGGTGCCTACGATAAACAAGCCGCCAAGCTCGCTGGATTGTTTGTCGAGAACTTTAAAACCTTTGATGTTGCCGATGACATCAATAACGCAGGGCCTAGCCTAAGCTAGCACTCCAACAACGCTGTATTGGCGGAGCACTAATAACAACCAGTCAATACAAGACATAAAAAAAGCACCTTCACGGTGCNTTTTTTATGTCTGCTCCTTTCTATTCAATCACAGGATTCAATGACAAGATTCAAACCACAGCTATCGCCTGATCTTTTCCACGCGTCACTGCTAACAAGCCTTGACGATACAGCTGCAAGCTCCTGTCATACTCACCCAAACGCCCCACCACCTCAGCCAGTTCGGCATAGATTTCTGCRCGCTGATCGAGCTTCAATGCGGCCTCTAAATAATCCCGCGCCTTACCCCACAATTCACTACGCTGGCACAAATGCGCCAGGGCCAACAACAAATCAGGGTTATTCGGCTGCTCCTTGAGCCAGGCTTCCGCCGTCTTCAACTGCTGTGTAGCAAGGTCGCCTCCCAGCTGGCCGTAAGCCTGAAGCAAGCCCTTATCCCAGGAGGTTTTTATCGCTTTGCGCAATTCTTTTTCAGCAAGACCCGCCTCACCCATCTGTCCCAACAGTGCCGCGTGACTGGCAATAACCCGCGGTGCCGTGCGCACATTTTTTGCTGTTCGCCCCCAAAGATCGACCAAGGTCTGTTTATTTTTAGCCACATCAGGATCAAGATTTTCAGCCAAACCCTGCAACTGTTCTGCGCGAATCGAAATTTCGAGCTGACGTAAACCCTCTCCATCCAGCACCTTGTTGGCGCGCAGATCGGCTAAAAGCTTTTCTAGCTGGYCCCATTGCTGCAAATGCCGATAGCTTTTCTGCAGTAAATTGAGGATATAAGGGTGCTTCGGGTGCCGCCCATATAAGCCCTGTAAAATCGGCAAGGCCTCAGCATAATCTCCTTTGCTCACAAGCAATCTCACTCGAGTGAGAGAAACCGCCATTTCATTACGAGGATCCGCCGTTTCCGCCAGGCTCAAAAGGCGATTAGCCTCCTGCTCATTACCCAACTCGGCCGCCGCACTGGCCGCACCCAGATAATTAATGAGAGTAAGTTCAGAGTCTGCTGCTGATTTTGACAGCTGTTTGCAGGCCGATGCCCACCGACCTTCAGCTAAATCCAGTAATCCCCGATAGGTTAAACGGCTATTTTTCTGTTGTTTTTTGGCCTTCCAGTTACTTGAAAAGTGCAGACCGGGTAACACCAAGGCACGTAGTAAGCTGAAAAGTAAACGTACCAATATCCACAACGCCAGCACCGCTACTACACCAGTCCACAGAGTAAATTGAATAGCGGTAGCGCCGACGGAAATTAGCACAAAGCCAGGATATTGCCCAACTAACCAATAAAGGAAACTGCCGCCAAAGGCCGCCAGGATCAACACTACAATTGCGATTCTCACGGTGATCAGCCCTCCCCGTTGCCAAATCGAATTTCAGCCCCGTCCCGATAATCCCGCAAGGCATACAGCGAGGCGCTAATATCGGGTAAGTCCTGCTGCACCGCTTCGGCCTGCAATTCTTCCAGCTGCTCAATGATGGCACGGGTGTCATCATTGAGGGCAAAATTTTGGGCGATTTCCTTTGCCGCACGAGACAGGCTGGCGCTATACATTCCCGCTTCTTCGCGCAGCACAGCTTGCTGAGCATTGCCAAGAACAATCAACAGGCTATGACGCAGCTGAGTTTCTCGGTCAATCGACATTAATGGTGTCAGTGGTTGCTGGAGTGAACGCACATGGAAATGCCTATCGACAAATCCCTCTGTGGCCTCACGTATATTTCCCCAAAGACTCTGATACCAGCCCCCCTCGACCACAACAACTGCAGAATCATCAGCTTCCACCAGCTCTTCAGCGTCAAGACCATGAACSGSNNTAASGYSKKGWRMGTCATCATCACATCAGACAAAGTAGCGATACGGAGAAAAATACCCTCACGATCGATAATCGTCGTTCGACGCAGTTCGGCAATATTTTCTGATAGCGTTTTACGTAAGGAAATCAACCCAGGGTCGTCCAGTTTCGATAACACCTGGTCAGCTGATTCGAGCAAGCTTTGAGCACCTTGTGGTCTGCGCTCAAGCAATAAACGCTGATTAGCGAGGCGAATTAAAAACTCAGCTTCATCCCACAGGTGCTTATCTCGGCCCACATCATCATCGCGTTCGAGTAGCTCTAACAGGCTCTGCTGCTCTTGCTGCAAGGCTTGAAGCTTGTTTTCAAAAGTCGCCACCAGCCGCGTTTGCTCTGCGGATTTGCGCTCAATGTTTTGCTGTAAGGTCTCGATCAACGCGGTCTGCTGCACACGTGCTTGAGCAGAGGACGCCCGTTCAAGCCATAGCGTTTGTCCAAACCAGCCCAACGCACCGCCACCCGTGATAATAACCAGTAGTAAAAACAAGGAAAAAAAACGCCAACTCTTACCGGTGGGCGGTTTTTTGGTTTTACCCTGCACTTTATTCTGAGTCTTACTTTGCGACTTAAGCTCGGGGGCCGATTCGGCTTCTGATTGTCCCTGTGTATCATCAACTTGATTTTTGTTATTCACCGTCATCCCGCTATTCAATCAATATTATTTTTGGCTAAACACCTTTTTACTAAACAAGAGTGTTTAGTCGTTACCGGACACGAGTGTACCAGTCCAAAACACGATGCTCCATGTCTTGAGCGAGTGCGCTAGCCGCAATATGTACCGAATTAAAGCCCCTGTTGCGTACCAAATTTGCTACTCGCTCGCCCGGCACGATGATAGGCAGGGTTTTCAATTTCGCTAAACAAGTCTCTGGCGCAACCGCTAACAATGCATCTAATACCTGCCCACTGTAGATCAACACCAGGGGTGGATTCACTTGTATTAACTCGCCAATAGTCTGACTATTTTGGAGGTCGACAACGCGGCGATAAAGCTCACAGTAATCCACGATTGCCCCCCGTGACCTTAAAGTCTGCTCAAGTAAATTTCGACCCCGTCCACCTCTAAAAATAATTATTTTCTCGCCCTGTACTGCGTTCAATGCCGGTAGCGCCAATAAAGCCTCACTGGAATAACCCGACTCTGGCACAACAACTGACACACCCTGATCTAACAGAGGCTGGGCAGAGGTCGGCCCCACCGCAAAGTAATCAATGCCCACCGGCAACATCGGCCAATAGCGATCCAGCCACCACCCGGCAAGGTGTGCGGCATGCTGGCTGACAACAATAGCTTTGTCGTAATTGGAAAAACCCATCACCTGTTGTTTGACCTGCTCGTCATCCACCCCTGCAGCCTCTATTTTGAGCACCGGGTAGTTATGGCACGTCGCGCCTAAGTCTTCGAAACGAGTCAGTAAGATGTCTTGTTTTTGAGTAAGGGCAAAAGGGTTCGACTTAGCAGATTGCTCCGAAGCAGGTAGCGTTGGACTCGCTCGCAGGCTAAGAATATGCAGACCGTCGAGTGCCGACATATTAATGTGCAGTAATTGCCGCGAGGATTTTATCCGCACCGCGCGCCAACAAGCGCTGGGCTAATTCAATACCGAGTTGCTCGGCAGACTCTGCAGGGCCGGTGCTCTCTTCACGCAGCATCACGCTGCCGTCGAGGGAGCCAACCAACGCTCTAAGGTGTAATTGCTGATCATCTAGCAGCTCGGCATAACAGGCTATCGGCACCTGGCAGCCTCCTTCAAGTTCACAATTAACGGCTCTTTCAGCAGTAACACGGGCTGCGGTATCCGCATGGTGAAGCACCCTCAGCAGGGCCTGCGTTTGCTCATCATCAGCGCGGCATTCAATGCCCACCGCACCCTGGCCACCGGCCGGTAGTGACTGACTCACCGGAATACGCTGGGTAATTCTGTCGGCCATTTCAAGCCGCAGTAAACCCGCCGTCGCTAGAATAATGCCATCATATTCGTCGTTATCCAGCCGCCCTAGCCGAGTATTGACGTTGCCCCTTAAATCGAGAAGTTGAAGCTGGGGGTAGGCCTCCATTAACTGACACTGGCGACGCATGCTGCTGGTACCAACGCGGGCACCAGCGGGCAGGTCTGCAATGCTTTGATAGTGATTGGAAACGAACGCATCGCGCGGATCTTCCCGCTTGCAAATGATCGGCAAAGCCAGGCCCGGGGGCAGAGCCATGGGCACATCTTTCATGGAATGAACGGCAATATCAGCGCGCCCCTCTAACAAGGCCACTTCAAGCTCTTTAACAAAGAGCCCCTTGCCACCAATTTTAGCGAGGGGGGTATCGAGAATTTTATCGCCCTGGGTRGACATKYYSAYSAKYTCAAYWYKYAGCYYYGGGTGAKSSYSCAWYAAASSMTSGSSAACAWMKTSYGCYTGCCACAGGGCMAGAGGRCTTTTTCGGGTGGCGATACGCAATGTTGGCATGGGTTTACTCATTGGGTCAGTGAAAAATTCACCTCATTCAGCTACAGCTTCAACACTCGAAATAAGCTGTTACCAAATAGGCTAGCGGGAAATTACGATCGCAGATAATAACAGATTCGAGACAGCAAATAGCCAATAGCCTCCAGAAGTACAGACCATTGGGGTAAGCCCGAAAGAGACCATCGGTAACGTTATTTTAGGAAAAAAAGTGTGCCAACAAAGAAAAGTACTTAAGGCAACCTGATCAAATTTTTTCGAGCAAGCGGCGCACTGGTGTTATATGACGACGACTCACCTGGGGCTTGATATCCAGACCCTTAAGGCGCACAAAGCAGTGACCATCACTATCGCGCTCCAGGCCTTCGATGTAGTGAACCGAAACCAGAGCATTGCGATGAATGCGTACAAAGCGGCCTTCGAATTCACCTTCTAATTCCNNTKCARKKTNATCKTCRANGTMKWGCTTCACCGTCAGTATGGTAGGCGGTCACGTATTTATGATCGGCCTGAAACAGACGCACATCACTAATCGGAATTAAATCGATTTCACCTCTGTTTTTCGCGGCAAGATGGGTGCGCCCACCCTCGCCAAGGCCCACACTGTCCTGCAAACTGTTGAGCTGAGCTTTATTGACGCGCCCGGTGCGGTTCAAGGCTGCAGCTAGATCCTCTTGCTTCACCGGTTTCAGTAAATAACCTATGGCCTGGGACGAAAAAGCTTCAATCGCATAATCTTCATAAGCCGTGCAGAAAATTACTGCCGGCGGCGGGTCTAGCTCAGCAAGGTGCTGTGCCGCCGCAATGCCATCCATGCCTGGCATACGYACATCCATCAACACGACATCGGGGCTATTCTCCCGCGCCTGCTGAATCGCTTGCTGGCCATTTTCAGCCATGGCAACAACGGTAAAATCCGGTAGCRACGCAACCATCCGCTGCAGGCGGTCACGTGCCAAAGGCTCATCATCGACTATCAATACATTCATAAAAGATAACTCACTCCCCCACGGGGAAGTTAATATGTGAAATGTAATGATTGTCCATTCTTTCCGCCCGCACCACAGAAGTCGGCCCAAAATGTGCAATAAGTCGCTTTTGCACGTTGTCTATGGCCATTTTACTACCCTTGTTGTGCTGCATTCTATGGCTTCTAGGGTTGCCAACCGTCAAAATCAGCCGATTATTCACCCGTTTCACACTGATTTTGATGAGTCCACCTTCCGGTAATAATTGAATACCGTGATAAACGGCATTTTCCAGTACTGGTTGCAGGGTGAGACTGGGGATTTTCACTTCACCGTAATCGCCAATTTCCCACTCGGTTTGCAAGCGCTTACCGAGACGTAGTTTTTCAAGGGCCAGATAGCTGCGGCATAGTGCCAGCTCTTCGCGCAGGGGCACCAAAGTATGGGCATCATCCAGCACCCGGCGAAATAGTTCCGCGAGATCAACCACCACTTGCTCAGCCTTATCTGGATCAGTGGCAATCAAACTAGCGATGATATTCATACTGTTGAAAAGAAAATGGGGACGTATTCTGGATTGCAACTCCTGAATACGAGAAGCCTCCGACTGGGCGAATAGCATTTTAACCTGGCGATCGAGGTGTAAATGAAGCAGCAGCATAGTCGATAAGATCAGCGCGGCCACAACAGCTTCGATAGCATTGAAGCGCTGAAACAAAGGCCCAAGCACGGCAAACACAGCAAACTCAATCGCCAGAATAGCCACTACCAATACAGCCCCCAGCACGGCATAGCTGAGCGCCAGCTCATTGGCGGCAAAGGCCCGCCACACCATTCGCTCGACAATATAGACGAGTAAACCCGCAACGACAGAAACAGTCATTGCGGCCAACCAGGCATTGCCCAGCACGGGCCAGGTAATAATAGATGGCCCGCCCGCAAGCCATGACATCACCACAAACAACAACTGACCAATCAACAACACACCCAACCAGCTGCCACTGCGCCAGAAATTATTGATCGGCAATTCAGGTCTGACTGAAGATCGCGCGCGCCTTTTCCTGTGCGATTTGTTTTTTCGATTCACTTTTTGCTTTCTCACCCAGACCGCTCTATGAATTCGCTATAATGCGCCATTTTCACCAGACAGGCATCTTTCCTTCGGGCAAGTCAGCCACTAATTTTGCTAGCCGAGGTCACAATGAGCGTCAAAAAATCTTCAAATCAATCCTGGGGAGGTCGCTTTAGCGAACCCACCGACGCCTTTGTTGCCCGTTTCACCGCTTCGGTAAATTTTGATCAGCGCCTTTACAAACAAGATATAGAAGGCTCACAAGCACACGCGGCAATGCTGACCCGCGCAGGGATTCTCACTGAGCAAGAACACCAACAGATTAAGGCAGGGCTCGGCGAAATCCTTACCGATATCGAATCTGGCACTTTTGAGTGGTCGATAGAGCTCGAAGATGTGCACATGAATATAGAAGCCGCGCTGACAGCCAAAATTGGCATCACCGGGAAAAAATTGCACACGGGCCGCTCCCGCAATGACCAGGTGGCGACGGATATTCGCCTCTGGCTGCGTGCCGAGATCACCATCATTCAACGCGAGCTGCACCGCTTACAGGAAGGTATATTATTGATTGCCGAACGTGAAGCCAGTACGATTATGCCCGGCTTCACCCACCTGCAAACAGCCCAGCCCGTGACCTTCGGCCATCACTTGCTGGCCTGGTACGAAATGCTGGTACGCGACCAGGGTCGTCTGGCCGACTGTAAAAAAAGGCTCAATCAGTCGCCCCTTGGCTCCGCCGCCCTCGCCGGTACAACCTACCCCATTGACCGCGAGTACACGGCCAGCCTGCTCAACTTTGACGGCCCCACGGCCAACAGTCTCGACTCTGTCAGCGACCGAGATTTCRCTATCGAATTTTGCGCCTTTGCCAGCCTCTTAATGACTCACCTTTCCCGCGCCTCTGAAGAACTCATACTCTGGGCATCTGCTCAATTTAACTTTATCGACCTGCCCGACCGTTTTTGCACCGGCTCGTCTATCATGCCGCAGAAAAAAAACCCCGATGTTCCCGAGCTAGTACGCGGTAAAACCGGGCGTATCCACGGGCATTTAATCAGTCTGTTAACTCTGATGAAGTCTCAGCCTCTGGCCTACAACAAAGACAACCAGGAAGATAAAGAGCCCCTGTTCGATAGCGTCGATACGGTGCGCGACTGCCTACGTGCCTTTGCTGACATGATTCCCGCTATTACAGCGAAAAAAGAAAACATGTATGAAGCGGCGCGACGGGGCTTTTCCACTGCCACCGACCTAGCTGACTATTTGGTGGGTAAAAATGTCGCCTTCCGGGACGCCCATGAAGTTGTCGGCAGCGCCGTCGCCTACGGCATTGAAAGCGGCAAAGATCTATCGGAAATGTCCCTCGACGAACTGCAAAAATTTGGCGACATGATCACCGATGACGTGTTTGACGTATTAACCCTTGAAGGCTCCGTTGCCGCGCGCAATCACATTGGTGGCACCGCCCCGGAACAGGTGAGCAAAGCGGTCATCCGCGCGCACCATCAGCTCGAAGAACAAGCGAAAAACTTCTAAGCCGAAACCACAAAACCGACCAACACGCATCAAACCAATATTGAGGGCAAGCACAGCAAACCGCTATACTTGCCCTCACGCTGACTGGACGAACTATCACCGATGACTGCYACCATTTCACGTCGAATCTTKCTCTTTTTACCGCTGCTGTTATTAGCCGTTTCTACACTCAATGCCTGTGGCAATAAAGGTGCGCTTTATATTCCGCCACCACCTGTCGAGCAGCAAAGCGAAGCGACAACACCAATTCAAGAAAGTAACGTTTCAAGCCCCGCTGAGGGCAGCGAAAACGAATGAGCCATTTTTCACGCCGTAATGGTCAGCTCTATATTGACAATGTCGCCCTCGCCTCACTGGCCGCCGAACACGGCACACCGGCTTACGTCTATTCCAAAACAGCCATTAGCGAGCAGTTCCTGGCCTATCAACAAGCCATGGGCGAACAGTCCCATCTGATTTGTTATGCGGTAAAGGCCAACTGTAGCCTGGCGATTCTCAATATCTTGGCAAAACTGGGGGCGGGCTTTGACATCGTTTCCGGCGGCGAACTTGAGCGTGTACTGGCCGCCGGCGGACAACCACAAAAAATCGTTTTTTCCGGCGTTGGCAAAAGCCACTCAGAAATAACACTGGCCCTGCAAACGGGCATTCACTGCTTTAATGTCGAGTCGACTGCGGAGCTGGAACGTATTCAGCACATTGCCCAGACCCTCGATATCGTCGCGCCTATTTCCATCCGCGTAAATCCCGATGTCGACGCCGGCACCCACCCCTATATTTCTACCGGACTGAAAGAGAACAAGTTCGGTGTTGAAATCGATGCTGTCGTCGAGGTCTATCAACGCGCGGCATCCCTGTCCCACCTCAGCATTAAAGGTGTCGACTGCCATATCGGCTCACAGCTGACCGAGATCGCCCCCTTTATTGATGCCATGGATAGAGTACTGCTACTCATCGACCGCCTCGCCGAAGTTGGCATTGCCATTGAACACCTCGACCTCGGCGGCGGCCTCGGCGTGCGCTATCAGGACGAAAAGCCCCCTGCCATCGCTGATTATATTCACGCTATACGCCAGCGACTCGGTACGCGCGATTTGCGACTGATACTTGAGCCCGGCCGCTCCATCGTCGCCAATGCCGGTGTTCTACTGACCAAAGTCGAATACCTGAAGCAAGCTGGCGACAAGGATTTTGCCATTGTCGATGCCGCGATGAACGACATGTTGCGCCCTGCTCTGTATGAAGCCTGGCTCGATATTGAAACAGTCAGCGACAACACGCAGGCCGACGCGGCTATTTATGACATCGTCGGCCCGGTCTGTGAAACCGGCGACTTCCTCGGCAAACAACGCTCACTGGCTATCGCAGAGGGCGACCTGCTCTGCATTCACTCCTGCGGTGCTTACGGGATGTCGATGAGTTCGAATTACAACAGCCGCCCCCGCGCAGTAGAAATAATGGTCGATGACGACAACAGTCACGTTATCAAAGTCCGCGAATCGAAGGCCGACCTCATGCGCGGCGAATCCTTGCTGCCGGATCCCAGCTGAATGTATATTCGCTTCACCAAAATGCACGGCCTCGGCAATGACTTTGTCGTTATCGATGCTGTCACTCAAGCTGTGACGATGACCGACAAACTCGCTCGCCGCCTCGCCGACCGCAATACCGGTATTGGCTGTGACCAGATTCTACTGGTCGAGCCACCCACCCGTCCCGACGTCGACTTTAAGTACCGCATCTTTAATGCCGATGGTAGCGAAGTTGCCCAATGTGGCAATGGCGCACGCTGCTTTGCCAAGTTCGTGCGCGACAGACGGCTCACCGGAAAATCCCTGCTTAGCGTTGAAACTCACGCAGGTATTCTGCAATTGAGTATCGACGACCAACAAAACTATACCGCCGCTTTGGGCATACCCAATTTTGAGCCCGCGCAAATTCCTTTCGAAGCTGAGCAGTGCGCGCTGACTTACGTCATCGAAACCGGCGAGCAAAGTGTCGATGTCGCCGCTCTATCTCTGGGCAACCCCCATGCCGTGCTGCAGGTTCACGACATTCAGCAAGCGCCTGTTGAATTGCTTGGCCCACTGCTCGAAAGCCACTCTCGCTTTCCAGAACGGGTGAATGTTGGCTTTATGGCACTAGTCACGCGTCATGAAATTAATTTGCGGGTTTACGAACGCGGCGCTGGCGAGACCCAGGCCTGTGGCAGCGGTGCCTGTGCGGCGGCGGTAGCTGGCATCACTCAAGATCTGCTAGACTCGCCGGTCAAAGTCAATCTGCCCGGTGGTAGTCTCACGATTACCTGGCTGGGTGAAGAGCAGCCGGTATCAGTAACCGGTCCGGCGACAACCGTTTATCAGGGGCGCATTCGTCTATGAGCACAAAAGACACATCTCACAAACAGGACGCGCCATCGATTAGCGAAGAACAAGTTTGTGAATTCCTCAGTGCAAAAACTGATTTTTTTGAGCGTCACCCCGAACTGCTTGAATCAATCGAGCTACCCCACGAAAGCGGCAAGGCCGTATCCTTAATCGAGCGTCAAATCAGTGTCTTACGCGACCGCAATCTGGAAATGCGCTCGCGCTTGAAAAACCTGCTCGAAACAGCGAGAGCCAACGATAAGTTGTTTGAGAAGACTCAGCGTCTGGTACTGGCTTTACTCGAAACGGACAGCCTGGCGAAAGCGATCGACACGCTTTATGACAGCCTGAAAAATGACTTTCAAATTGAGCACTACCAGCTCATTCTGTTCAGCGCTGATAGCAAGCTATCGATGCCCGCCAAGATTGTCAGCCTCGACCAGGGCACTCAGGCAATTGGTGGCTTACTGCGTAGCAATCGTGCCACCTGTGGCGTATTGCGTGATGAGGAGCTGACCTTTCTGTTTGATGATCAAGCTGGTGCCATTAAATCTGTCGCCGTTGTGCCCCTTAATAATGGCAACACCTTTGGCACACTTGCCATCGGTAGTTCGGACCCTTTTTATTACAAAAGCAGCATGGGCACGCTTTTTCTCAGCTATATTGCCGAAGTTCTCAATCGCGCCCTGCCGCCAATGATGGCCCAGGTAGCCACCTTACAACCCGTCATAGCGCGCAACAAATGAATTGAGACCGATTAGCAATGGTTCCTGATGAGGTGCAACTAGCCAGCTTCGCCCAACACATTGGCACGGCGAGAAACCTCTCGCCACTGACCACAAAAAGTTACCTGCACGACCTCTCTCGCCTGCAATTACTGTTAAATGAGCAAGCAGTCAAAACACTCGACGAGCTGGATACCCAACATATCCGTAGCGCACTGGGCACACTGCATAAAAGTGGCCTGTCGAACGCCAGCCTGCAACGCTGGCTGTCATCGGTACGCGCTTTTTTTCGTTATGCCCTGCACAACAAATGGCTAAGCCATAACCCGGCCGACGGTCTGCAAGCACCGAAAAAAGCCAAAAAACTACCCAAACTGATGGATGCCGATGAGGCCATTCAGCTAGTCAGTATTGCTGGTGATGACTGGYACTCTCTGCGCGACCGCGCCCTGCTAGAACTACTCTATTCTTCCGGACTACGATTAGCGGAAATAGCCAATGTTGATATTGGTGATATTCACTTTCATGAAGCTACTGTTACGGTGACCGGCAAGGGCAACAAAATGCGCCTTGTGCCCGTTGGTGGTTGCGCCCTGCAAGCCATTGAGCGCTGGTTAAAGGTACGCGGTAAGCGAGCAGTCGAGAATGAAAGTGCGCTATTTGTCAGCCAGCGGGGGACACGCATTAGTCATCGCGCCATTCAACAACGCGTCAAACAAGTGGGTCAGCAACAGGGTATCAGCCAGCCGCTTCACCCTCATATGCTGCGCCATTCTTTTGCCAGTCATCTGCTGGAATCCAGCGGTGATTTACGCGGGGTTCAGGAGTTGCTCGGGCACGCTAATCTGTCGACTACTCAGGTTTATACTCACCTGGATTTTCAACATCTGGCGAAGACCTACGACAGCGCCCACCCCCGCGCCCATTCTCGAGACAAAAAAAAGCCCGGGCCATAAACCTGGACTTCTTTTGTATGGCGCTAAGCGTAAAAATGCTTAGACCGCGTCTGAACCCGTTTCACCCGTGCGAATCCGTATTATCTCTTCCAACGGCGATATAAAGATTTTACCATCGCCAATTTTGCCGGTATTCGCAGACTTCAAAATAGCATCAACAACGCTATCAACCATCTCACCATCGACAGCAATTTCGAGTTTCACTTTAGGCAGAAAATCGACAACATACTCGGCACCGCGATAAAGCTCAGTATGACCTTTCTGTCGCCCAAAACCTTTCACCTCCGTTACCGTTATTCCCTGTACGCCGACATCGGCCAGGGCCTGTCGAACATCATCCATTTTGAATGGCTTAATAATGGCGGTAATTAGCTTCATAGATACTCTCAGTTAGTCGTCATTGCATTAACGATACACCTTTAACAGACAACAAAAAAGGGAGCCAAGCTCCCTTTTTTGTTTTACAACACGTTTACAAGTGTTCTTTTACTTAGTACCCGATACAAATTCTGGATAGGCTTCCATACCGCATTCAGAGATATCAACGCCTTCGTATTCTTCTTCTTCACTAACGCGGATACCGACCACTGCCTTGAGGATAAACCACACCGCAAAACTAGCACCGAAGACCCAGGCGAAAATAACGCCGATCCCCATCAACTGAGCAGACAAGGTCGCGTCTGGGTTGGAAAAACAAACAGCCAGCAAACCCCAGATACCAACAACACCGTGAACCGAAATGGCACCAACGGGATCATCAATTTTCAACTTGTCAAAAGTCACCACCGAGAAGACCACGAGAACACCGCCGGCAATACCGATCAAGGTTGACAGCATAGGGCCAGGCGTCAAAGGCTCAGCGGTAATCGCTACCAGGCCAGCCAGTGCGCCGTTGATTGCCATTGTTAAATCTGCTTTACCAAACATAAAGCGTGCGGTAATCAAGGCTGCAATCAAGCCACCACAAGCGGCAGCATTAGTATTGACGAAGATATCGGCAACGGCATTTGCTTCACCAATATCCGATACTTTCAACTCAGAACCACCGTTGAAACCGAACCAGCCAACCCAGAGGATGAACATACCCAGAGCTGCCATCGGCATATTAGCACCGGGAATAGGATTAACTGAACCATCAGCCCGATACTTACCTTTACGTGCACCCAGTAAAATAACCGCTGCAAGAGCCGCCGCAGCACCGGTCATATGCACAACACCGGAACCCGCGAAATCGAGGAAACCCGCAGAATCAAGGAAACCACCGCCCCACTTCCACATACCCTGTAACGGATAAATAACGCCCGTCATCACCACGGCAAAGGCGAGAAATGACCAGAGTTTCATACGCTCAGCAACGGCACCCGAGACAATCGACATCGCTGTTGCAACGAAGACTACCTGAAAGAAAAAGTCAGATGCACCAGAATAATAGGTGTAGTCACTGGCATCGGCCGCGGCACCCGCCAGCACTTCTTCTGCTGTAGCATTGGCAATGCTGTTACCAAACCAGCTATCGGGTAAATAGCCACCTTCCGAACCGCCGTACATGATGGTGTAACCCATCAATAGGTACATCACACAGGACACGGCGTAGAGCGCTACGTTTTTAGTCAAAATCTCAGTGGTATTCTTTGATCTCACCAGGCCAGATTCGAGCATGGTAAAGCCCGCAGCCATCCACATCACTAACGCGCCGCACACCAGAAAATAAAAGGTGTCTAGCGCGTACTTAATCTCAATAATATCGCTTTCCATTAGTTCTTCCCCTCAAAGTCTCTTAAGCTGAATAGTTGTTTTAAACCGCCTCGTCACCCGTTTCGCCAGTGCGAATACGGATGATTTCGTTAAGGTCTGAAATAAAGATTTTGCCATCACCTATTTTGCCGGTTTGTGCGGCATTCACTATCGCTTCAACCGTGCCATCCACCATTTCATCGGTAACCGCCACTTCAGCTTTTACCTTAGGTAGAAAATCAACGACATATTCTGCGCCACGATAAAGTTCCGTGTGACCCTTCTGTCGGCCAAAACCCTTAACTTCCGTCACAGTTAAGCCTTGCACGCCAATATCAGCCAGTGCCTCACGAACATCGTCCAGCTTAAATGGCTTGATGACTGCAGTGATCATTTTCATTGTCATTCTCCTGCTTTGCTCGAATCTAATTAGCATCCGCGCACATTTAAAATTACCAGAGGATAAGGAAGGCTAACCATTGCCCCTTCTTAGAGGCGGGTCAATCCATGAGGAAAGTCAACTCAATATCTATCCACTAACAGTTACGACGCCCTCAGCGAATATAAAAATCGGAAAGAACGCCACACAAGCTGTAATGCATAGCCTGTGCCAAGTTTTCACTTTGAAGATTAAGTGTTAGCCAACACAGTTGTGTTGCATTGAAAAAAGCAGCCGTTAATGCCTAAACCTACGCTAGAAAGGGGTTTCAGCAACGTAAATGACGTATTAAAAACGGAATAGGAAAAACGACAATTGGCGAGCACCAGGGGCTTTGCACCAGAAACGCGCACCAGAACATCACGACGCACCACTGATCAGCACCAATATTGCACATGAATACCAAGTAGCCCCTCCCACTCAACGACGCCTTTCATTGGCAAAGGCTATCTGCTACAACAGGGCCTTTAATGTGATCAAGGAAGATCTATGTCGCTGGCCGTTATCTATACACGGGCAAAATCAGGTATTAACGCACCGCTGGTGACCGTTGAAGTTCATCTTTCCAACGGACTGCCCAGCCTAAATATTGTCGGTCTACCCGAAACGGCTGTTAAGGAAAGTAAGGATCGCGTCCGCAGTGCCTTACTGAACAGTCATTTCGACTTTCCCGCTCGTCGCATCACCATCAACCTCGCCCCCGCCGACCTACCCAAAGAGGGTGGACGTTTTGATCTGCCGATAGCATTGGGCATACTCGCCGCATCCGGGCAGCTACCGATGGAAGCCCTGAAAGATTACGAATTTATCGGGGAGCTAGCACTGTCTGGTGAATTGAGGCCCGTTGATGGCATTTTGCCCAGCGCCCTAGCCTGCGGTGAAAGCCATCGCAAGCTGCTCCTCCCTCAAACCAATGGCGCAGAAGCCGCTCTGGCCAGTAAGACCACCGTATACCCGGCTCAACATTTATTGGAGGTCTGCGCCCACTTAAAAGAAGGTGACATACTCACCTCAGAAACTCTTCAGCAAGAAACTGATTACACCTCCACCGCAGACATTAATGAGGTTATCGGTCAACACCAAGCCAAGCGCGCATTGGAAATCGCCGCCGCTGGCGCCCACAACTTACTGTTCAGCGGCCCGCCTGGAACGGGCAAAACCATGCTCGCCAGTCGCCTGCCCGGCATATTACCACCCCTCGACGACAAATCAGCACTGGAAGTCGCCGCTGTCTACTCTGTAAGTGGTAGTACGCCACGTACGAATTTTTTTGAACGCCCTTTCCGCTCACCCCACCACACCGCATCAAGTGTTTCTCTGGTCGGTGGCGGTAGTAACCCACGCCCCGGCGAAGTGTCCAAGGCTCACCACGGTGTGCTTTTCCTGGACGAATTACCCGAGTTTTCGCGCAAGGTACTTGAGGTATTAAGAGAGCCTCTGGAATCTGGATCGATTCTCATCGCCCGCGCCCAAGCCAGTGTCGAATATCCTGCCAAGTTTATGCTCGTTGCAGCAATGAACCCCTGCCCCTGTGGCTATCTTGGAGAGCCAAGATGCCACTGCACGCCCGACCAGGTTAATCGCTACCGCGATAAAATATCGGGGCCATTACTGGATAGAATAGACCTGCAAGTGCATGTCCCCCGCGTACCCCATCAGGAGCTAACGGCAAATAAGCCACCGGGCGAAAATAGTGAAACGATTCGCAAACGAGTTATCGCCGCGAGAGAACGGCAGCAAAACCGACAGGGCTGTGCCAACGCGCAACTGTCACGCAAGCAGCTCGATCAGTTTTGTTCACTCAATAAAACTCAGCTTGAAATGATGAACACTGCTATCGAGCGAATGAATCTATCCGCCCGCGGCTTCCATCGTGTATTAAAAGTCGCACGCACCATCGCCGACATCGAAAATCAGGAACAAATCCAGAACCGGCACCTCAGCGAAGCCCTGGCCTATCGCCTATAGATTAGTAAGCCGACTCAAAAACTGGTGTTTCAGTGATCGAGGCGAAAGCCCACTTTAATGGTTGCCTGCCAGTGTTTTACTTTGCCATCTTCGATATGCCCACGACTTTCAATCACCTCAAACCAGTGTAAATGCTTGATGGTTTTCGTCGCTTCGGCAATGGCTGCGCTAATCGCATCATCCGTGCCTATGGTAGAACTACCTGTCACTTCGATGTGTTTATAGATATGTCCGGGCATCATAAAATCCTCTTATAAAATAATTCGAAGACCATCCCGAGCAAAGATAATAGCTGCCGGAATTGGGTGGTAAGAGGCAGCTCACCGAACTGGCCTCTCTACCAACAGCTTAGACAATGGCCTAAAATTACGCCAATTTCTTCCTCCTCTCACCCATTACTCTGCATCATCCCGTTAAAAATATTGTGCCGCAAACTCTTCAGCTGTAAGAGGCTCTGAATAAAGATAGCCCTGAAATATCTGGCAACCAATATCATGCAAGAAACTCTCTTGTTCTTTATTTTCCACACCTTCGGCAATTGGCTTTAAGCCGAAGTGACGAGCAAGATCCATTATTGTTTTTACAATCGCGGCATCATCCTTGTCACTAATAATACTGCGCACATAGGTTTGATCTATTTTTATTTCATCGAGGGGCAAGCGCTTTAAATAGTAGAGAGAGGAGTAACCCGTACCAAAGTCATCAATTGATATTTTTACGCCCAACTCTTTCAACTGATTGAGTTTTGCGACGGTCGCATCAACATCTTCAATTAACATGCCTTCAGTAATTTCCAGCATCACACTGCTGGGAGCAACTCCGTTGCGGTCGATGACCTCTTGTATATTAACGACAAAGTCCTTCCGCCTGAACTGTACGGGGCTAATATTAATCGACAAATTAAAATCATCACCAAAATAACCCCGCTCTTTCCAGACCTTTAACTGAATACAGGCTGCTTCCATCACCCACTGCCCAATCTCCATAATTAAGCCGGTCTCTTCGGCAACACCAATAAAAGCATCGGGCTGAACAATTCCTCTTTCCTCGTGCTGCCAGCGTATAAGGGCTTCTCCCCCCACCGTCTGCCCATCACTATCCACCTTGGGCTGATAATACAATTCAAACTGCTCGAGCTTAATCGCCTGTCGCAAATCTTGCTCGATGAGCACGCGCTTGTCTGCATCGTCCTGCTGTTCAGCGCGATAAAATGCCACGGCATTGCGACCATTTTTCTTCGCCTGGTACATCGCAACATCGGCATTTTGAATAACAGCTTCAGCCGTCTCACCATCTTGTGGAAACATCGCCAGGCCAATACTTGAAGACATGTGGTAATTAAGGCCATTAATAATATAGTCCGATGCCAGTGCTGCACGGAGTTTGTCGGCAATAACCCGCGCCTTATGCGCCACCATATGCATACCACCGGCAATTACCGGAATCACCACCACAAACTCGTCACCACCGATACGCGCAACCGTATCATCCGTCCGAAAAACCTCTATCAAACGTTTTGCCACTTCTATTAATAAAATATCACCGCTGGCATGACCCAGGCTATCATTCAATAATTTAAAGCGATCAAGGTCGAGGTAAAACACCACACCACTGGTTTTGTTTCTTTTTGCTGAAGCACAATATTGATGCAGCCGGTCAAGTAACAAACGTCGATTGGCCAATTTCGTTAACGGGTCATAGTAGGCTAGGCGACTAATTTCTTCCTGGGAATTTTTGTATTCACTAATATCAGAAACCGCAGCGCGCACCATGATGGGTTTTTCGTTAGCATCGCACTCAACTTGGCCCTGGGTTCTCAACCAGCGAACATCGCCTGCCGGCCCTTGAAAGCGGCTTTCAAACTCAAAAGGGAGGCCCTCATTAATATCATCAAGCAAAGAATCAAGTAGTCCGATGTCATCCTCGAACACGAATTCCCGCAAGGCGTTGAATGTTGCTGGCAAGCTCCCAACCGGCACGTCGAAAAGCTGGCTGGCCCCGTCAGACCAGTACATTTTGTTGGTTTGCAAATCAACTTCCCAGATGACAATACCGCCCGCCCTGGTCGCCAGACGTGTCATTTGTTCTTTGTTGGCCAATTCATCCAGCAGTCCCTGGCGCTCCAACTCCATTCGCTTACGGTCGGTAATATCTCTGATATTCGCAAAAGTGAGCCGCCTGTCGTAGTACTCGAAACCACTAAAACTGACCTCCACTTCGCGCGGCTCGCCATTGGGTAACTTAAGCAACCATTCGATAGTGCCGATACGCCCCCGCTCCAGCGCCGAGAGTATCCGACTCAACTTTTCAACAGCGCCCACACCGTCTGCTTGCACAGCCATCGATAAATCAGTAATCGGCAAATTATCAAGCTCCGCTTTATCACGCTGAGTAAGATGGGAAAACTGCTCGTTACAGACTTTAATATGCGCTCCATCCAATACCACAGCGGCCTCAGGTAGAGATTCAATGAGCTGATTAAAGGCCTTCTCTGACTCGCTAGCAACAACAAGTTTAGGTATCAGGCCACCAATCTTTTGGCAACTCATCAAATAATGCCCAGGCCGACCATTTTGTCCTGGGATATGCGTCAGGGTCTCAATTAACTCCAAATGTCGACCATCCCAGGTATCACGAAGTGTTTTACCCGTATAGTGATTTACCGGGTCATCACTCTTTAGGCCCGTCTTTTGCGTCCCTTGTAAAAACTCAATAAAACCGTAATCTTCCTGTTCGGCGTATAAAGTATTAAGGGTAGACCCGATGAGCATGTCAAAGGGGAAACCAGACAGTGCCAAGAACGCCTGATTGACTTTAATTATTTTTCTTCTCACATCTGCAATAAGCGACGGCTGGCCAGCCTCAAAAGCCAGCGCCGTAATATCAGTATTATCGTGAGTAGTGTTTTGCATGTTTAGTCCTTGCAATATCCGATCATCACCGTAGCTGTTTTTTTACTCATATCCATTACCAGGAAGGCTTTGATTCAGGGAATCGCAATCTGTTCACTTCTTTTTTCCTCTCACTTTTACGTAATAAGATAAATGTCACACCCAGCCCTCCACTGTGTCGGGGCGCACTGTGGAAGGCCAATACTTCACGCAGTTGCGGCAACCAGTAATTAACACAGCTTTTTAACAATGCAGGGTTCTCCCTGTGCTCGCCCTTGCCATGGCTAATCGATGCACAGCGAATATCATGAGCAACACAGTCCCGCACAAAGCCCAGAACTTCTACACGTGATTGAACGACTGTTAGCTGATGTAAATCCAGGCTTGATTCAACCGGGTAGTGACCTTGTTTCAAACGGCGAAAAACACCGTGCTGAACCCCGTCCCGTTTAAACGATAAGGTATCGAGAGGCTTGACTCTTGGCACATGCTCTTCACCCGCGAGGAAGTTATCCTCACTACCCTCCTCTTTAACAGCCGCCCTACGGCGCGACACTAAAGCCGGAGTATTTCTATCCACCGGTATTTTTGAATAATGACTAGGTTCACTCAGGGACTCCACATCGCCGACAAACTCACGAAATAGTTTTTTTTCTTCTTCGTTCATCGCTCTTTACTCAAGACCTCTCTGCCAGCTGTTTAACAGAGCAACATTATGCCAATTCTAACAGCCTCTCGGCACCGAGGATATGCACTCAGTTCAGGCTTTCTTATTTCAATCTGAAAGCACAGAACCCATCATAAATAAGGCGAAAACAACCAACAAAATGCGTCCCTGCTGCGTGCGAGAAGTGAGCGCCTATCTAGCTCAGCCAAGGTCACAACAGATGAACTTGACTGGCGATCGTCGAACTCAGCTTCCAGTTCACACGCCATCACCTGATCATAAATTTCGACACTCACCTCATAGTTCAGTCGCAAGCTGCGCGGATCAAGATTGGCCGAACCGATCAACAAATACTCACCGTCCACCATAAACAGCTTGGAGTGGTTAAACGGTGGGGGCTGGTAAACGACCTTAATATTGTAATAAAGCAGCTCCCAGAGCATATTGCGCATAGCCCAGTGTACATAGCGTAGATTGTTTTTCTCTGGCAGCATGAGCGTCACGGACACTCCGCGCAGGGCCGCTGTTTGCAGTGCCGCCAGCATTTCTCTGGACGGTAAAAAGTAAGGCGTCATGATACGGATCGACACCTCGGCCTGAGCTATAGCGGCCAAAAGAACATTACTCAACTTATCGAGGTTAAAATCAGGCCCGTCGACAATCACCCGACAAAGGCTAGCACCGCACTCAGCCTGCCCTCCTTCCGGCTGTGTCAAATTCTCACCCGTCGCTAATTGCCAGGTTTGCGCAAAACCCATAGCCAACTGTGCGACGACAGGCCCTGCAAATTGAAAATGTATATCCGCCGCCGGATGCTTGTTAGAGGCTAAGGTGACAAGATGGCGATCACCAATATTCATGCCACCCGCAAAGGCCAGTTGCCCATCAACTATCAGTAGTTTTCGGTGGTTCCGCAAATTCAAACCCGGAAGCCGTGAGATGAGACGGGGCGGGGAAAACCGCTCAACACGCACCCCTCCGCGACGTAGGCGACGACTGACCCGGGGCCAAGAATAAAGCTCACCCATGGCATCAACAATCACCCTAACCTCAACACCACGACAAGCCGCTGCGCATAGCGCTTGCGTAAATGCCTGCCCAGAGCGATTACTTTCAAAAATATAAGTACTTAAATCAACACACTTGGTGGCCTGATTAATGGCATCCAGCATCGCGGGGAAAGCCTCTTCACCATTGCGAAGTACCGACACCCGATTGCCCCCGAGCAGCGGCAAACCTGTCAAAGCATAAGTGGCACGCACTAGACAGGAGAAATCAGCCGGTGACTTTTGATTGCAGGGTATATCTGAAAGCGGCTCTTCACCCCGTTCAAAATTAACAAAGCGACGCTGATAAGCACCATCTCGCCACGATTGCGCGCGGTGCTGAACACGGTTAATGCCAAAGAAAAAATACAATGCCGGACCGACAATGGGAAATAGCAGGCAGACACTAATCCAGCCCATTGCAGCGCGCGGATCGCGCTTATAGAGCATGGCATGCCACATTGCAACGGGGGCGGCAATAAGCGCAAGGGCAATGACAACATTCATCATAACGTCGAGCCCGTTAAAGTCATTCAACACCGTCATCAAGCCAAAAGTTCCTGTTTTATTGCAGGTTCGAGTCCGAAGTATGGCTTTGCGTATCAACAATAACAATTACGCCGCTCACCTTGTTTTCAGCAAAACCTTAAGGCTATATGTCTATTATAAAGAAGGAGTACTCAATGAATTCACTCTTAGCATTAGGCGAGCCCGTTGGCGAGTTCTTAAAACAGCGAAAGCAAACCCTGGTTGTTTGCGAATCATCCATTGCCGGTTTGTTGTCGGCAGCACTGGTCGCTGTACCCGGCGCTTCCGCCTATTTTCTCGGCGGTACCGTAGTTTACACCCTGGAATCACGGCGGCAGTTTCTCGATATGAGCGATGACGATATGAAAGGTATACGTAGCGCTACTGAAGAATACGCCCTACTCTGTGCCCGCAGCATCCACAAAACCTTGGGCAGCACCTGGGCACTGGCCGAAACGGGGGCCACGGGGCCTGCCTCCAACCCCTATAAAGACCCACCCGGCACTGCCTGGTTTGCCGTTACTGGGCCGATAGAAAGARCCCTACGAATTAATACTGGCCACAATCGACGCGAAGACAATATGTGGCAATTTGCCAAAGCGGCGTTGGGTTTACTCGAAGAATGCATCCGCGAGGATGCCAGTGATGGTAAAGAGTGATCGCAAGTTACAACAAAAACTTCACAATAAATAATGACGGTTTTTTTCCATCACGGCTTTAAACAGCGCAGAATTAACCAAACAGTCTAGCCAGCGCTGAATATTGGGCAGGYCTTGCGCCGTAAACCATTGCACATCGGTATTGGCAAATTGACGAACAAAGGGAAAGATGGCTATATCGATAAAGCTCACTTCGGCCCCTAATAAGTAGTCATTACCATTAAGCTGGATCTGTAACTTGCGAAGAAAACCAAAGCCCTGATCCCGTGCCGCCAAACTATTACCACCGGGAAAGCRTTGGGGGTATTTGTAACGGTCGAGATTCGATTTAAAGTCCGTGTCATTTTCATTAATCNANNANTGACTGANNSYSRWTGMYGATGATGATGACAACCAATGGGGCGGATCATTCTGCGCCAGCGCCCAACGCATAATATCGAGACTCTCGTCGAGCACCTCGCCCGATGGCAGTTGCAATACCGGCACCGATCCCTTTGGCGACAGCATCAACATTGCCGCCGGCTTTGCCTTTAACTCGACCTCAATAATTTCACATTGCACGCCCGCTTGATAAAGAGCCATTCGAGCACGCATGGCATAGGGGCAGCGGCGAAAACTGTAGAGCAGAGGATATGGCTGCGCATTATCTATC
The DNA here is from genome assembly GCA_002746135.1 of Cellvibrionales bacterium. Lineage (GTDB taxonomy): Bacteria > Pseudomonadota > Gammaproteobacteria > Pseudomonadales > Porticoccaceae > Reddybacter. The sequence continues at coordinate 121,560 of NVWE01000006.1, forward strand.
GTCATAACGCCGCCCTGTAATTCCCCGCCGCCACGAAAAATCCCCGTGTTGGAAGCACAAAATCACYTTCAACACGGGGCCACACAAACAACYAATCTACTCTAACAGGCAGGTGTTTTACAGATCGTAAAAACCTTTACCTTCCTTCGCTAGCTTGGCCAGTAGWGGTGCTGGCTGCCAGTAATGATCACCAAATTGTTTGGCATATTTGGCGTAGGCATCAACAATATTTTGCAGGCCAATTTGATCTGCCCAAAACATAGGGCCACCTTTATAACCGGGGAAGCCGTAGCCGTTAATCCAGATAATATCRATATCGAGCGGCCGCGCAGCAATGCCCTCTTCAAGAAYAAGTGCGCCTTCGTTAATCATTGGATAGAGGCAACGCTCAAGAATTTCCTGATCGCTAATATCGCGCTGCTCAATGCCCGCTTCTTTGGCACACTCGGCAATTAAGGCTTTAACAATAGGGTCGGGAATCGGAGTGCGGCCATCTTCGTATTTATAAACGCCAGCATTGGTTTTTTGTCCGTGGCGGCCCAGCTCGACAATTTTATCAATCCACACTGAATCGCGTTTTTCAATCTTGCCCGCCTTACGACGCTCTTCGCGCACTTTATAACCAACATCCAACCCGGCCATATCGGCCATAGTGAAAGCGCCCATGGGGAAGCCGAAATCGAACAAAACTTTATCGACCTGCTCGGGGCTGGCACCCTCCTCAACCAAATAGCACGACTCACGGGTGCGTTGGTGCAACATACGATTACCCACAAAGCCATCGCACACGCCAACCATGGCACCAATTTTGCCAATGCGTTTGGAGAAGTTCATTATCGTAGCGATCACATCGTCAGCCGTTTTTTCACCGCGTACGTTTTCCAGCAGGCGCATCACATTGGCCGGGCTGAAAAAATGCATGCCGATCACGTCCTGTGGTCGACCAGTAACATTCGCTATTTCATCCACATCGAGCGTAGAGGTGTTAGTGGCGAGAATAGCGCCGGGACGGCAAACACTATCGAGCTTTTTAAAGACTTCCTTTTTAACATCCATATTTTCGAAAACGGCTTCAATCACAATATCGACATCTTTAATGTCATCGTAGCTCAGTGTTGGCTCGATTAAAGCCATACGCTTTTCAACATCGCCCATGCTGATACGGCCTTTTTTCGCCGTGTTTTCATAGTTTTTACGAATTAAGGCGATGCCCTTATCAAGGAATTCCTGCTTCATTTCCAGTAGTTTGACGGGGATGCCCGCATTGGCGAAATTCATCGCAATACCACCGCCCATAGTGCCCGCGCCGACAACGGCACCACATTTTATTTCACGCTTCGCAGTATCTTTAGCGAGACCGGGAACTTTCGCCACTTCCCGCTCGGCAAAGAAAATATGGCGCTGTGCTGCGGATTCAGAGGAAGTCATTAACTCCATAAACAACTCACCCTCGCGCACCATCCCTTCATCAAAAGGCAATTCAAAGGCGGCGCGAATCGACTTAATAATATGGAAGGGTGCGAGAAAACCGCGTTGTTTACGGGCGATGCTTTTCTCAAAATTGTCGAACACCTCGGGGCCTGCCGCCTCGGGCGCAATATCTCTGATAGCGCGTGGACCAGTGCCATTGGCCAATAATTTTTCAGCATAGGCAATGGCGGCTGCTTCAAGATCTCCGTCGACAATCTCATCAACAATGCCCAGCTCAAGGGCTTTGGCGGCTGGCACATGACCACCACCAACGATCAGTTCCAGCGCTGCCTGTGCACCGACTAAACGCGGCAAGCGCTGGGTGCCACCGGCACCGGGCAACAGACCCAGATGCACTTCGGGCAGACCCACTTTGGCCGAGGCCAGGGCAACGCGGTAATGACAACCCAAAGCAACTTCCAGCCCGCCACCAAGAGCAGTACCGTGAATCGCAGCAACAATCGGTTTAGCGGCTGTTTCCATATTGCCAATCACTGGTACTAAGCCAGGCTCGCCCATGCCTTTAGCAAATTCATTAATATCAGCACCGGCAATAAAGGTTCTGCCTTCGCAAATCAGCACCATGGCTTTAACGCTGTCATCTGCCAGACCCTGATCAACACAAGTTTTCAGTCCTGCGCGCACCGATTGATTGAGGGCGTTAACGGGAGGATTGTTGATTTTAATCAGGCCTATTGAGCCCTGCTTTGAAAAACTCACGGTATCGGACATGATGCTTCCTTATTTTATGTAACGATGAAATTAGTGTTTGAGATTGATCAATCTCTATTTAGCCAGATGTTCTTTTAAAGCTGTCACGTAATCTTCTGCATGACGATGGGYCGAGGCAATATCGAGCAGGGTCTGACCCTGTTGATTTGTTGCGTTAATGTTTCTTTTTGCCACTGTAAAGAATTTCAAAAATGTCTGAAAATTCTCCGCTCTCATGCCGCGATAGGCTTTTTCAAGCACATGAAAATCGCCATCGATACCTTGCGGCGCCTCATAATCTAAAAACGTCTTGATGCGTTCATCATCAAACATTTCACCCAGTACTTTTTGCTTGTCTTTTTTTAAAGCCATTTTTTTACTACCTAAATATAATTAACCAAGTTTAACCATCTAACGCATATTACTTACAACAAGGCATTCAGTTTTTTCAGCAACACTTCATTTACCTGCTGTGGATTAGCCTGCCCCTTTGAGGCTTTCATAATTTGGCCGACAAAGTAACCGAGCATTTTTGGCCGTTTGGCCTCATCCGCATTGCGATAATTTTCCACCTGCTTGGCGCTGTTGGCAATCACCTCGTCAACCATTCCTTCGATGGCACCACTATCGGACACCTGTTTTAAACCACGGGCTTCGATAATCCCATCGGGTTCACCTTCGCCGTCCCACATGGCAGCAAAAACTTCTCGCGCCATTTTATTGGAGATGGTTTTATCGATAATGCGCGCAATTAAAGCGGCTAATTGTTCTGCGCTCACTGGACAATGTTGTACCAAAACGTCGTCGCTATTTAAGCGTGCCGCCAATTCACCCGTCACCCAGTTGGCTGCCAATTTAGCATCACCACACTGGCTGGCGRCGGTTTCGAAATAAGCCGCCGTGGCCACGTCATCAGTAAGTACGCCGGCATCGTAGGCCGACAATTCGTAGCTATCTGTAAAGCGGGCGCGTCGAGCCTCGGGTAATTCGGGCAGTGACGCCCGCACGGCATCGACATAGGCCTGATCGATTTCTACTGGCAATAAATCCGGGCAGGGAAAGTAGCGGTAATCATTGGCTTCCTCTTTACTGCGCATCGACCGAGCCGTGTGGGTATCGCCATCGTAGAGCCGAGTTTCCTGCTTCACTTTACCGCCGTCTTCGATCAAGTCAATCTGGCGCTCCACTTCCTGAACAATCGCCCGCTCCATAAAGCGGAAGGAGTTGAGGTTTTTGGTTTCGGTGCGCGTACCGAGTTCTTCGCCTTTTTTACGCACCGAGACGTTAACGTCAAAGCGCATCGAGCCCTGGGCCATTTCACCGTCACAAATACCGATGGACACCACCAGTGCGTGGAGTTTTTTAGCAAAGGCAACCGCCTCTTCCGGACTGTTCATATCCGGTTCAGAGACAATTTCAATCAGCGGCGTACCGGCGCGATTGAGGTCAATGCCCGACATACCGTGAAAGTCTTCGTGCAGCGACTTGCCCGCATCTTCTTCCAAATGAGCGTGATGAATGCGCACGGTTTTCGTGCTGCCATCGTCGAGCTGAATGTCGACCGTGCCTTCCAGCACAATGGGCCTTTCCAGCTGCGTAATTTGATAGCCCTTGGGCAGGTCRGGATAAAAATAGTTTTTGCGATCGAAGGATGAAATCAGACCGATCTCAGCATCAATAGCAACACCGAACATCACCGCCATACGCACGGCTTCGGCGTTAAGAACTGGYAGGGTGCCGGGCATGGCCAAATCAATGGCGCAGGCCTGAGTGTTGGGCGCGGCACCAAATTCGGTGCTGGCGCCAGAAAAAATCTTGGTTTTAGTGGCGAGCTGGGTGTGAACTTCCAGGCCGATTACGGTTTCCCATGTCATGCTGTCCGTACTCCTTAATCGATGCCGGGGGCGCAGCGTGAATGCCAGTCGCTGACCTGTTGATAGCGGTGGGCGACATTGAGCATGCGCCCYTCGTCAAAATAGTTGCCAATRAGYTGCARGCCAACGGGCTTGTCGTCGACCAAACCACAGGGCAGAGACATGCCGGGCAAGCCCGCCAGGTTAGTGGCGATGGTGTAAATGTCTTCGAGATACATCGCCACCGGGTCGTCACTTTTAGCGCCGAACTCAAAGGCGGGGTTGGGGCAAGTCGGGCCGGCGATTATATCGACATCGTTAAAAGCGCTGACAAAATCTTCTTTGATCAGGCGTCGCACCTGCATGGCCTTGTTGTAGTAGGCGTCGTAATAACCGGCGGATAAACAATAGGTGCCAATCAAAATACGCCGCTTCACTTCATCGCCAAACGCTTCGGTGCGACTGCGCATGTACATATCGTGTAAATCCGCCGGGTTTTCACAGCGATAGCCGTAACGTGAACCGTCGAAGCGCGATAAATTCGCCGAGGCCTCCGCCGGGGCAATCACATAATAAGCAGGCACCGAAAGGTGGGAGTGGGGCAAGCTAATCGACTTGAGCTTGGCACCCTGCTTTTCCAGTTCCGCCAGGGCGTCCCGTGTTGCCTGCTCGGTCAGGGGGTTCAAGCCCTCGCCAAAGTACTCTTCGGGCACGCCAATGGTCAGACCACTGATATCCTGATTTAAATTCGCCGTGTAATCGGGTACATCGCACTCAATCGAGGTGGAGTCTTTACTATCAAAGCCTGCCATTTGATTGAGCATTAGCGCGACGTCTTCCGCCGTGCGCGCCATGGGGCCACCCTGGTCGAGGCTTGAAGCGAAGGCAATCATGCCCCAGCGAGAAACGCGGCCGTAAGTCGGTTTTAAACCCGTGATGCCACACAGGGCTGCGGGCTGACGGATGGAACCACCGGTRTCGGTGGCGGTCGCGGCGGGTGTCAGTCGTGCAGCAATCGCCGCTGCTGAACCGCCCGATGAACCACCGGGCACGCAGTCGGTATGCCAGGGGTTCTTCACCGGGCCGTAGTAACTGGTTTCATTGGACGAGCCCATCGCGAACTCATCCATATTGGTCTTGCCCAGCACCACCACGCCGGCGGCGGCAAGATTTTCAACCACGGTGGCATCGTAGGGCGGCACAAAGTTGTCGAGCATAAGCGAGCCACAACTGGTGCGCACACCGTTGGTGCAAAAAATATCTTTGTGGGCGATAGGCACGCCGCACAGAGCCGGGGCACTCCCCGCCGCTCGCTGCTGATCAGCCACAGCGGCCTGCGCTAAGGCCTGCTCTTCGGTAATCGTAATAAAGCTATTGTAATTGGCATCGAGCCGCTTGATACGGGCCAGAAAATGCTGCGTCACTTCAACGCTAGAGAATTCGCTAGCACCTAGGCCTGCACTTAATTCGGCCAGGGTAAGGTTGTGCATTGTGTTTCCTCAGACTGTCTCCGCAGAGACGGTATTTGATAAACGACCGACCACTCGCAATTTATTCACCAGTGCCAAGTCTCATTGTATTTTTAGCGAAGTCAGGCCTATTCGATGACTTTCGGCACCAGATAGAGGCCATCTTCCGTTGCGGGTGCAATGGCCTGAAAGGCTTCACGTCGATTAGTCTCGCTCACCTCATCAAGGCGTAGACGCTGACGAGCACCCAGAGGGTTGGCCATCGGTTCAACATTCGTGGTATCAACCGCTTGCAACTGGTCAACCAGCGCGAACACTTCGTTAATACTTTTCGCGCTCGCCTGGGCATTTTCATCACTGATGTGAATGCGCGCCAGCTCACCGAGTTTTTCAATATCAGCTCTATCGATGGACATGGTAAGGTTTCGATCCTAGTGGTGTCTTAAAAGCCGCGTAAGGTATCATATTTACACCTTGCCCTAAATCCCCGCCGTTGTTACAGTTTCGCCAGTTTTTATAACTGAAAAATCCCGTACGCATCATCAACCACAAGCGTCGCACCCCTAAGCGCTTTTTTGAGGAAAGATTCACCATTATGTTAAAGCGCTTACGCGGGATGTTTTCCAACGATCTGTCCATCGATCTTGGCACAGCAAACACACTGATTTACATCAACGGCAAGGGCATTGTGCTCAACGAACCTTCAGTAGTGGCCATTCGCCATCACCACGGGCAAAAAACCGTTGAAGCCGTTGGTGTTGAGGCCAAGCGCATGCTCGGTCGCACCCCTGGTAATATCAGTGCTATTCGGCCCCTCAAAGATGGGGTGATTGCCGACTTTCAGGTCACTGAAAAAATGCTTCAGCATTTTATTAAAAAGGTGCATTCCCACAGCTTGATCCCTCCCAGCCCCCGAGTACTAGTTTGTGTACCCTGCTTGGCCACCGAGGTCGAAAAGCGGGCGATTCGCGAATCGACCGAAGGCGCCGGGGCTCGTGTCGTCCACCTCATTGAAGAACCGATGGCAGCAGCCATTGGCGCAGGCTTACCCGTCGAAGAAGCTCGCGGCTCTATGGTCGTCGATATCGGCGGCGGTACGACAGAAATTGCCATTCTCTCCCTTAACGGCGTGGTCTACTCCGACTCTATCCGCATGGGCGGCGACCGCTTCGATGAGGCAATTACCAACTACGTGCGCCGTCGTTACGGCTCTGTCATTGGTGACGCCACGGCCGAACGCATCAAAATGGAAATCGGCAGTGCCTACCCCGGTAATGAAGTGAGTGAAATTGACGTTCGCGGCCGCAATCTCGCCGAGGGTGTACCCAAGCAATTCACCCTCAATAGCGACGAAATCCTCGAATCCATTCAAGAGCCCCTCGCCGCCATCGTACAAGGCGTAAAACGGGTACTTGAGCAATCCCCTCCCGAGTTGGCCTCGGATATTGCTGAGTCCGGCATCGTACTTACCGGCGGTGGCGCCCTGCTTAAAGGGCTCGATCAACTACTCACCCACGAAACAGGCCTGCCGGTGCTCGTTGCCGATGATCCACTGACCTGCGTAGCCCGAGGCGGCGGCAAGGCGCTGACAATGATGGATAAACGCCACCTCGATATTATGTCGCTCTAAATCAAAGCACTGTATATCTAACGTACCGTTGAGATAAAACACCACTGAGCCAGGATCATCAAAAACCTTTTTAAGAAAAATGCTTCGCCACAACGCATGCTGATCTTGGCGCTGACGGCACTCATACTTATTGCTCTCGATTCATTTACCGGCTTATTACGCCCGGCACACGCTTGGCTAGAGCCTCTTGCCCAACCGTTTCAATGGGCATCCACCCTGCCTATGCGCTGGCGTGAGTGGAACGATGAATCCTTAGAAAGCCGCGCCGTTATCATTGCCAATAATGACAAGTTAGAAACTGAGATCCTGGTCTACAAAGCCCAACTGCAACGTATGGCGGAGCTATCAGCGGAAAACCTGCAACTGAAAAGCCTGCTCAATGGTGCCGAGCTCGTTAAAAATAGCGTCATCGTCGCTGAACTAATTGGCATTTCACCCGACCCCTTTCACCACGTTATCACCATCAACCGAGGCGCCTCTGATAATATTCTCGAGGGCCTGGCCGTGATCGACGGTGAAGGCCTGATGGGGCAAGTGATTGAGGTCTTCGAGCAACACAGTCGAGTACTGCTAATCACCGACTCGCGTCACGCACTACCGATCTACAACCTGCGCAATAATGTACGCGGCATTATCGAGGGTAGCGGCGACTTCCAGCGCCTACGCCTGCGCCACGTCTCCCCCACACAAGACATTCAGATCGGCGATACACTGCTCAGCTCCGGTCTCGGCCAGCGCTTTCCCTCCGGCTACCCGGTCGGTACGGTGAGCGCCATTAACAAAGATCCCGGACAGGCTTTTATTGAGGTCAGTGTCACCCCCGCTGCCAAAGTCGACCGTAGCCTGCGCTTGCTTGTGGTTTTTTCTACCGTTGAAGCACTCGATAATTATTCACAGACAAAGTCCACCTCAATACCAAAAAACGTAGATTCCAGTAATGCCGAGGAGGAGTAGCCCCCTACCGCTGCTGGCTTTATGCCTCAGCTTGACTGCCGCTCTGTTTCTCTACAGCCTGCCTCTTCACGGGGATCTGGCATTCTGGCGCCCCCCTTTCGTACTTCTAGTCAGCATCTACTGGCTGTTAGTCCAACCTCAAAATGTGGGTATTACCTTTGTCTGGCTCACCGGCCTGCTACTCGACTTGCTTTATGGCAATGTGATTGGCCAAAACGCCCTCGCCATGTCGGTAACGGCGTACTTACTGAAAACCCAGGAATATCGCGCACGCCAGTTAAGCCTGCCCTTCCAGTGTCTGGCAGCYCTGTTTATCGTGGTCATTTATCAAACCCTATGGGTGAGCACGCGCCTGATATCGGAAGATATCGTCCTCGGTTGGCGCGTTTACTATCCAGCCCTCAGTAGCGCTCTGATTTGGCCCTTCCTCGCAGGTGTCCTGTACCGCTTACAACGACTCTTCAGTTAGCGCTTATGCCAGCAATACAGCCCGACGACATTGACATCATACTTGCCTCATCTTCGCCCCGCCGAGCCGAACTTCTGCGCCAGATAGGTACACGCTTTGCCATCCAGCCCGCCGACATCGACGAAACGCAGCTCCCTGAGGAGCCTGCCGAGGTCTATGTACAGCGCATGGCGCGTGAAAAGKCCGAAACCGTAGCCCAGTATATAAAAGAAATTAACCTGCCCGTTCTCGGCGCTGACACCACCGTAGTACTCGATAACAGGGTTTTTTCCAAACCTGCTGACAAGGCTGAAGCAATTGCCACATTGCGGGCTTTGTCAGGACGAAGCCATAGGGTATTATCCGCCATTGCGGTAGTTGCCGAAGGCCGTACGGAGTTCAGATTATCTGAAACCTCTGTGCGTTTYCGAGATATAAAAGAACAAGAATACGAACGCTACTGGTCGACAGGTGAACCTCTGGGAAAAGCAGGTGCCTATGCTATTCAAGGCCTGGGGGCAGTGTTCGTAGACAGTATTACAGGAAGTTATTCCGGGGTCGTAGGCCTACCGCTTAGCCAAACGTTTGAGTTATTTGAGCGTTTTAATATCGCCTGTTGGAATGCACGATGAAAGCAGAAATACTCGTCAATATTACGCCCTCGGAAACCCGCGTTGCCCGCCTGGAAGACGGCATACTGGTTGATATCGCCATCGAGAGAGTCGGCAACCGCAGCCTGGTTGGTAATATTTACAACGGCAAAGTGGTTCGCGTTATGCCAGGCATGCAGGCCGCCTTCGTCGAAATCGGACTCGAGAAAGCAGGCTTTATCCACGCCAACGACATCATGCAAAGCCAGCCACCTGTTTCCGGCGATGGCAAACCTGCAGAAGCACCCGATATACGTGAATTAGTGCGCGAGGGCCAAACACTACCCGTGCAAGTCATTAAAGAGCCCATCAGTAGTAAAGGTGCCAGGCTTTCAACCCATCTTTCCGTGTCTTCTCGCTATCTGGTTTACATGCCCGGCGTCGACCATGTCGGCATTTCCCAGCGTATTGAAAAAGAAGAGGAGCGGGAGCGACTGCGTGCCCAGCTCGACCATGCCGTTGATGCGGGCGGCATGAAAGAAGAGGGCGGCGGTTATATTATTCGCACCGTTGCCGATGGCGTAGCCGAAGACGAGTTTCGCACTGATGTCGAGTACCTGCACCGCTTGTGGGGCCTGGTAAAAGACAAGATGACTCGCCTGCCCGCAAAGACCTGTATTTATCACGACCTGCCACTGTCTCTACGCACCATGCGTGACGTGGCCGCTGAAGATGTCGAACGCATCCGCGTTGACTCCATTGATATTCACAAACAGATGTACCGTTTTACCGAAAACTTCAGCCCAGAAATGCTCGAAAAACTGGAACATTATGAGGATAAACGCCCTATTTTCAGCCTCTATGGCGTCGAAGACGAGATCAATAAATCCCTTGAACGCAAAGTTAAACTAAAATCCGGTGGCTACCTGATTTTTGACCAAACCGAAGCCATGACCACTATCGACGTTAACACTGGCGGCTTTGTGGGGCATCGCAATCTCGGTGAAACTATTTACACCACTAACCTCGAAGCGGCCAGCGCCATCGCCCGACAGCTGCGCCTGCGCAACCTCGGCGGCATTATCATTCTCGATTTTATCGACATGAAAGACCCCGAGCACCGCCGTCAGGTGATGCGTCGCCTGGAAAAAGAACTTGAGCTCGACCACGTAAAAATGAAGGTCACCGGCGTTTCCGAACTGGGCCTGGTAGAAATGACCCGCAAACGCACCAGCGAAAGTCTGCAACGCTTACTTTGCGAGCCCTGCGAACATTGTCAGGGGCGAGGCTTTTTAAAATCAGTGGAAACCACCTCGTTTTCCATTTTGCGGGAAATCATTAACCACACCGGCACCGACGGCGCCAAAAAACGACTCGTACTGGCATCACCCGAAGTGGTCGAACGTATACTGGACCAGGAGGCTGCTTATCTTAGTGCCGCCGAGCAGGAAATTAACTGTCCGATCGTATTTCGTACCGAAGGTAGCTACTCCCAGGAGCAGTACGACATCATTACTGTTTAGCTGTCTGTTTTAGGAGTTGCCAACATTGGATGTTCCCGCAGTATTAAAGCGTAGCGCCCGCTATGCCTGGACTGCCCTCGCTTTTTTAATTATTAGCTACGCCCTACTAGTCATCATCGGTCGTCAGCTATTACCTGCCCTTGAACAACGACAAGCGCTCATTGGCCAAATGCTTTCAGAGCGACTCGGCGTTCAAATCACTACAGAACACCTTAGCGGCAGCTGGACACGGCTGACACCCCGACTGCTAGTTCAAGGCTTAAGCATCGCCCCAAAAGGTGCATCACCAGCCATTACTATCAATAGCGTTCAGTCAGACATCGACATCGTGCGTAGTATCTTAAATACAGAGATTGTCTGGGATGACCTGAGAGTCGGTGAGGTCAAATTCACCCTACGTGAAGATGTAGATGGGCGATGGTTTGTCAGCAACTTCCCCATTTCAGGATTCGATAGTGGCACGAATAGCAGCGGACAATTGGACATATTCGCCGATATTATCCTACTCAGTACGCATATTGGTATCGAACAAGTCGCCATCGACATTGCCTTTTTTGATGGCACCAATACCACACTCTATATCGACGACATCGAGATCGAAAGCAGCGGTGATTTTCATCGCGCCCGAGCAAAGCTTTCCCTCGATCAAGAAGAAGAAAACGCAACACTTCTTGTTGAAGGCCGCGGCAACCCGAAGGACTGGCAGCACTTCGATGGTAAAGCCTACATCAAATTTAATCGGGTCAATCTACACAATGCTCTGGGCCTCATCCTACGCAGCTGGGAACCCTTTTCAAAACTGACTAAAACAGCAGAACCCAACACGCTCCTCGATGCTGAGCTGTGGATAACATCGCTCAAACCCGGCCATTTCGATTTGCGTGGYAAAGTGCGCGCCGACGAGATCCCCTTAAACTGGAACGATGACATACCCTCCATTAAAAACCTCGACACCACGCTCACCGGCTGGTTTGTCAGCGGTAAAGACTGGGGGCTGCAATGCCAAAACCTGCACTTTGACTGGGGAAATAGCGTCATTCAGCCCTTGAACCTTAACTTCCGACAGGGTCTGGGCGAACACTGGAATGAAATAACCGTATCAGCGGATCACATCAACCTCGATACATTAAGGCACAGCCTGGTGCAGACTCAGATAATGGGCAAAACGACCGCAACTCTCRTCAGTACATTAAACCCCTCTGGTCAGCTCCGAGGGGTTCAACTGTCACTCGATCTGGAAAAGAACTTTCCCCTCAGCCAGTTCAGTGCTGATATCGAGCAGCTATCCATCGACTCCTGGCACAGCACCCCWGCAGCTCGCGGGGTCAGCGGCTATATCCATTGGCAGGACAATAGCGGTTATTTCGACATCGATTCAGGTGACGACTTCGCCATGCGCTACCCCGGCGTTTATACCAATTTCATGCACTACGGCCGCACTCAGGGCAGGCTCAATATCGACTGGACAAGTGCCGATTCCAGCCTGCAAATTGCTGGCGGGCCAATTGACATGCKCAGTAAAGAAGGTCAGATTCGTAGCTATATCAGCCTCGACATCCCCACTCAAGAAAATAGCCGCGAACCCAAAATGTTCCTCCAAGCCGGTATCAAAAACAGCCATTCTCGCCACCTCAAAAACTACCTGCCCGAGATACTCGACCCCGATTTACTCACCTGGCTTAAACGTTCGATCGGTGATGTTGATATTACCGAGGCTGGGTTTATCTGGCGCGGCTCGCTCAATGGCACAAGCCACCAACAACGCAGTATCCAGTTCTATGCCCAATTGGCCAACGGAGAAATCAACTACGACCCCAGCTGGCCCCGACTCAGCGAGTTTTCTGCTCACATCACCGTTGATGACACCGATTTCGAAGGCATCATCGAGAGCGGAAAAATCGGTGACAAACCTGAGCAAGCACAACTCGACAGTGCGTTGATCACCACCCTTCCTGGCGCACTACTGTCAGTTAAAGCCGCCATCACGTCGCCGTTAAGCACCGCAATCGATAGCCTCTTAAAATCGCCCCTTGCCAATAGAATGTCAGCCTTGGAAAGCTGGAAAATCCAGGGGAATACTACTGCTAAATTAGACCTTATTATCCCTTTGTCAAAAAACCATCAGGGCGAATCCTATCGAATCGAAGCCAATATCGATCAGGGCCGGATGCAGTTACGCAGCTCCCGGCCCATTGTTTTCAATAGTGTACAAGGCCGCATCGCCTACAATGACAATGACGGACTGCACGCCTCTGATCTAATCGGCAGCCTTTGGGGGCAACGACTGAAAGCCAATATCGTCACRAAAAATGGTCAGTTAAGCATTAATGCTTCGGGACTACTCGATCTATCAAAAGTCCCCGCCTGGCAGCCCCTGTTCACCGATAACGTAACGGGAACGACAAGTTATACGGCGACCTTTACCGCGCCGGATGAACAGACACCGGCCCAATTAACCTTGCGCTCCGACCTGCAAGGCATTGCCATTAACCTGCCCGCCCCTTTGCTCAAACCTGCTAATCTACCCTGGCCGTTAGAAACCTCCTTACAATTCCGCGATAGCGACCTGCTCGCCACGGCCAGCACTGACAAGATAAAAGCCCGATTCAGCATTGCAAACCAACAACTCACCAACGGCACTATCGCCCTCGGTGGAGGCAATACTGAAGGCAACCTGCCCCTCCACTCGTCGCGGCAACACCCATCACAACAAAAAGGCCTGCTAATTACCGGCCATACCCCTGTATTTCAGCTGGACGACTGGTTAGACGTATTGCTTGCCAGCTCAACAGCAGACAGCAAGACACCTGACTTCGACACTCGCGCAATGGTTGAAATAGATCACTTTAGCGTGGCAGGGTTTACATTCGACAGCGTCACCATCGACGCTCTGCACAGCAAGCAATTATGGAATGTCGATATTGACAGTCCGACACTTGCCGGTAATATCCGCGCACCCGAAGACAGGGATCAAGCCATCATAGCGCGCTTGAACCACATCACCTTGCCCAAACCCAAGCTTAATAGCGGCCAAAGCCGATTAACAGATTTAGATCCCCGCACATTGCCAACCCTCGATTTTGCCACCGAAGGCCTGCGTATCGGTGACAAGGAGCTAGGCAGCCTCGCCTTTGTCATGCAAGCGAATGAGCAGGGGGTTAGCATCGACCAAATCAATGCTGAAATAACCGGTATCACTATCGCCAGCACCCACAATGGCGATGATGCTCGACTCATATGGAACCGGATAAATGGCGAGCATCGAAGTCAGTTTACCGGCGCTTTACTTAGCCATGACCTCGGCGGCGTTTTACAAGCCTGGAAGGTGCCGATGATATTGACCACCGATAGTGCAGCCTTCCTCGCTGACCTGAGTTGGCAGGGGAAACCCTGGGATCTCTCTGCCAATGCCATGGAGGGTCATGTCGCCCTCAACTTTAACAAGGGACGTTTCTTTCAGGCACCCGGTACGACCACCAACGCGGCTCTAAAAGTCATTGGTTTAATCAACTTCGACACCTGGTTGCGCCGTCTAAAATTCGATTTTTCCGACCTCTTCTCGAGTGGTGTGCAATTTGATCATCTTGAGGGCGGCTTAATGTTTGAACAGGCCTTAATGCGCTTTGACGAACCCATTATTGTGACCCTGCCCTCGGGTAAACTACACTTACTGGGCCAGACAAATTTGGTTGAAGAAACCATTGATGCTCGCTTAATTGCAACCTTGCCAATAGGTACTAACCTACCCTGGATAGTCGCACTCGCCGGGGGGCTTCCCGCCGCTGCCGGGGTTTATATCACCAGCAAGCTTTTCGAAAAACAGGTGAACAGATTTTCCAGTATCAGCTACAGCGTCAAGGGCAATTTGGATAATCCGAAAGTAACGGTGGGCCGCATCTTCAGCGATAAAACCGACTAGCGAAAGCGAGGAACCCCCATGGCCAAAATCGCCGCTATTCAGCTCAAAAGTACGAGTGATCCCGTCAGTAATCTAGAGGTAGCCGCTCGCTATATTGGAGAGGCTGCCAATGCCGGTGCCCAACTCGTGGTGCTGCCCGAGCACTTCGTTTACTACAATGCGCGTGATATGCGGGCAGTTGCCGAGGGCGAGAAAGAAAAAGGCCTGGCCCGACATTTTTTTGCCGAGCAATCCCGTCAATACAAGCTGTGGCTAGTGGCAGGCACACTGCCTCTGTTCGACAACGCGACGACTGCAAAGGATACCAACAAGCCCTACGCCACCTCTCTGCTTTACGATGCCAGTGGCGATGAAGTGGTCGCCTATCAGAAGATTCACCTCTTCGATGTTAACGTACAGAAAACCGGCAAGCGTTATTGCGAGTCCGACAACTACCTGCACGGCACTCACCCGGTGGTCGCGCAAACCCCCTGTGGCTGTGTCGGCATGAGTGTCTGCTACGACCTGCGTTTTCCTGAGCTCTATCGACAGCTCACTTCACAAGGCGCAGAAATTATGGTCGCACCATCAGCCTTTACTGCCGCGACTGGGCAGGCCCACTGGCAACTTTTATTGCGCGCCCGCGCAGTGGAAAACCTCAGCTATGTTGTCGGTGCTAACCTCTGTAACCGCGCCCACCCGAAAAAACCTACCTGGGGCGGCTCCGCTATTATTGACCCCTGGGGTGAAGTACTGGCTGAGATGGATGACGAGGAGGGCTTTATCATCGCTGATATCGATCTTACTCGCGTTCAAGAGCTGCGACGAAATATGCCGGTGCTAGAACATCGCCGCCTATCTTAAAATCGTCAACTACCCTAAAGAAGCCAATTGATAAGTTTGCATTGATCTGTGACAAAAACTTAGGGACGCGCTACTATCCGGCTTTGACTGGCAGAGCCTTTACTCTGCCCACTTTTTACTCGGCCTCTATTATTTTGGCACACCGTATATTTTGACACACCGCATTTATAAGGAAGATCCACCATGAATCAATCGACCCATCCTGCAGGTATTGAGAAACAAACATCAATACTGGCAACCAATAAAGTCATCCGCAATACCTATATTTTGCTGTCCATGACTTTGCTATTCAGCGCTGCCACCGCCGGTATTTCAATGAAGTTTAATCTTCCCCACCCCGGCTTCATCATCACTTTGGTGGGTTATTTTGGCCTGTTATTTTTGACCACTAAATTTCGTAATAGCTCTCTCGGCATCGTCTGTGTGTTTGCCCTGACCGGCTTTATGGGCTTCACCCTTGGGCCTATCATCAACATGTATCTCGGCCTGCCCAATGGCACCGAACTGGTGATGAATGCCCTCGGCGCCACCGCCATCACCTTTGTTGGCCTCTCTGCTTACGCCATTACCTCACGTAAGGATTTCAGCTTTCTCGGCGGCTTTATTATGGCCGGCGTTATCATTGCCTTCCTCGCTGGGATCGGTGCCTATTTCCTGGAAATGCAGGGCCTGTCGCTGATAGTCTCCGCCATGTTCGTCATCCTCATGTCAGCAATGATTCTCTGGCAGACCAGCCAAATCATTAACGGCGGCGAGACCAACTACATTATGGCGACCGTGACTCTCTACATCGCCATCTACAATTTATTCACCAGTCTCTTACACCTAATGGGTGTAATGAGCGACGACTAAAAGTCCGCGCCAGGCCTAATACGCCAGGTACAAAAAAGCCCCCGCTTGAATAGACTTCAGACCGGGGCTTTTTTATTAGCTCAGTTTTTAATCGGCGAACCTTTCATCGAACAGTGTTAGCCCAAGCTAGCGCGAATCTCCGCTGCCGTCGCCGGTTCACCACCGGCGGCACGAATCGCCTTTACCGCTTCTTCGACCCACTGCACATTGGTTTTCTCTGATTGGAAGGGCGCATCCTCCAGCCCCACCCGCACATGGCCGCCCAGCTCGACGATCTTCGGAATGAGGGGAATGGTGTTGATATCGAGCCCCGCCACCATCCACGGTGCACCGGGTGCCTCTTCGTCCATCAGTTTTGCCAATGCCTCAATGGCCCACTCTCGCGGCGGGAAGCAAAAGGTAAAACCGTCGGACAACATAAAGCGATAAACCGGTGTCTTCATGCCCTCAACAGCCTTATAAAGCTTCGCACCTTCACGCACGAAGCCCGGCTCATAACAGGCGTAGGAGGGTCGCCAACCGTAYTCWGCSGCCATCTCGGCGCTRGCRCGCAAYACGCCYGGYGAATTSKTRTAAACATCACCATCGYYGCCAAATAWATTMACGCCYTTCATRGCGAAGTTRCAKGARCCKGGRTCGAGAATACCCCACTCGAGYACYCCCCGRCGRCACAGYTCATTGGTCGTRCKRTTRCGMAYYTCYGCATCRTCMSMCATSGGTATTTCCATTGAYGAKGGRTAAACAATGGCGTCAACCTGCTCGCGAATACCTTCRATAAAGGCCTGGCAAATATCGACATCGGCATTTTGCTTGCCSGTTTCRGGGTCTAAACTGTGGGCRTGWAGRATAGCCGCGCCCGCATTGMAGCAGTCTATGCCCTCGCGRGTAATCTCCTCTGCCGTMACCGGAATATTGGGTTGCAGGGCACGYGTCCARGCACCRTTCATGGCCACTTCCAGCCAYACTTTATTRCTCATTACTCATCTCCTTATTNNWTTGTATGTACACTTTCGRTCGRGTATCGACAYACAGAAGTGGGTCAGATAGCCCKWATTGAACTAAWATTGGCTTCYAMGGCTCTTATAGATAGACCCCACTCACGTGAGCACACCCAWGATGAAACGATCCGGCCTCGCCCTTTTAKTTGTTATTGCTGTCAGCCTKGCGGCCAGTCTAGCCCTGTCAYTRGGTCGCGATCAAGCCAATAACAAACAGCCCATGTCGCTCGACAACGCACGGCAGCTCATCGCAGAACAGCAACAACTGGACACCATCACCAAAGCCACCTGGAAGCAGCTACTCAGCAAACAGCAATACGACATTCTCTGGCGCAGTAAAACCGAGCGTGCCTTTAGTGGCGAGTTGCTCAAAAACCAGGGGAAAGGCGTTTACGTAACGGCGGGCTGCCGACTGCCGGTCTTCCACTCCAGTCATAAATTCAAATCCGGCACTGGCTGGCCGAGTTTTTGGGAAGCATTGGACAAAGACAATATCATCCTCAAAGATGACTGGTTCCTCGGCTATAAACGCACCGAAATACTCTCAAGCTGTGGTGAGCACCTGGGCCATGTGTTTGACGATGGCCCTGCACCCACCGGTCTGCGCTATTGCATTAATTCTGTCGCATTACGTTTTGTGCCTGAAAACAGCGAACCAGCCACACCTCCACCAAGAAAATAGTGTGCTCATTAGCCGTCTATTTACCCTCCCCTACCAATTCACTCCCCTCGCCGAAGAGATTTAGTTAGGCATTGGTTTACCACCTCACTATAATTGGGGTCAAATAACCCTTGCTCAACTTGCCCAAAAAAAATAGCAATACGATTTTCAGAGCAACTAGCAAATAACATAAATAGAAGGTAAATGTGAATTCCATCGGTTTTGAGTTTGTTCAGTCACTGAGCGAAGAGCTTTCAAAGGGCACGGTTAAACTACCGTCGCTGCCTGATATCGCTTTGAAAATCAAAAACATTCTCGAAGACCCCGATGTTTCGGCCAAGCAGGTCGCCAGAGTCATTGGTAGCGAAGCCACTTTTACTGCACGTTTATTAAAAGTGGCTAACTCTGCTGCACTCAATAGCTCAGGCACTACGATCAAGGATATCCCCACAGCAATTACACGCATGGGCTTTAAAATGGCACACAGTATTGCTGTCGCCATCGCCATGGACCAGGTGCTGAACTCCCACTCCATGGGTAAGCTCGACAAATATTTCAAAGACCTGTGGCGCCATAGCCTTAACGTCGCCGCTTTTTCCTGCGTGGTCGCCAGAAAAAGAACCAAAATAAAGCCCGATGAAGCTCTCATTGCTGGTGTGCTCCACGATGTCGGAAAAATTTATTTGCTGGCCCGAATGGAAGAATACCCTGAATTAACTGAGGACCTTCAAACCTTCGAAGCTGTCATCGCCGAATGGCACACCGGTGTTGGTGCTGCCATTCTTGAAGCATGGCGCTTTAGTGAAGACCTGGTGCTCGTCGCCGATGAACATGAAATGCTCGACCGCGTACCCACCAACGACCAGGGTGGCATCCGTTTCGAGGCTGATTTAACCGATGTTGTGCAAGCTGCCAACTTGTTTGCACATGCCATTGAACAGGGTAATGAAATGGACCCCGAATGGACGGAAATAGAGTCGTTTAAGCGCCTCAAGCTCGATGAAGAGCTAATTCACGAAATTATGGTGCAATCAAAAGAAGAAATTGACTCGATTGTCAGTGCGCTGCAGGGCTAATCTCTGAGGCAAATAGCCCGAGAAAAGACTTCACCGTAATCATGATTCCCCTCTCCCTTCTCGACCTCTCACCCATCAGTGCAGGTAGTAATGCTGGTGCATCCCTGCGTAATAGCCTGGATCTAGCTCAGCACGCTGAACGCTGGGGCTTTCACCGCTACTGGCTGGCCGAACATCACGGCATGGCTGGCATCGCTAGCGCGGCAACGGCAGTGCTGATTGCTCACATTGCAGCGGGTACATCGACCCTACGTGTCGGCGCCGGTGGCATTATGCTACCCAACCATGCGCCGCTGATTATCGCCGAACAATTTGGCACGCTGGAGGCCCTGTACCCTGGACGCATCGACCTTGGAGTAGGGCGTGCGCCGGGCACCGACCCCGCCACCAGTCGCGCCCTGCGGCGTAATTCCACGGTTCAGGTAGAGCAGTTCCCACAGGATGTTGCCGAGTTAATTGGCTATTTCAAAACGAATAAGCAAAGCTCACCAGTGCGCGCCATACCCGGCGAAGGCCTCAATGTACCCGTGTGGATTCTCGGTTCCAGCCTGTTCGGCGCCCAACTTGCAGCCCACCTGGGCTTGCCCTATGCCTTTGCTTCCCATTTCGCCCCGGGACAATTGATGGATGCCATCAAGATTTATCGCGAACAGTTCAAACCTTCGGCCGCTTTAGCTGAGCCCTATGTCATGCTCGGCATTAGTGTTTTTGCAGCCGATAGCAATGTAGAAGCTGAACTGTTAGCCAGCTCATGGCAGCAAACATTTGTGAATTTATACAAAGGCACACCCAGCCAACTGCCGCCCCCCACGGCCAACTATATGAATAGCCTGTCGCCCATGGAGCAAGCTATGTTGAATAATGTACTGGCCTGCACCATGGTTGGCACTGCCGACAGTATTCATCAACAAATCACTGATTTCGTCGACCAAACTGGGGCCGACGAACTAATGATCACCTCGCAGATTTACGACCATCAGGCACGTTTACACTCCTATGAAATCGTCGCGAATACATTAATGGCARACAGTCGCTAAAGCCCGCACGACGGTTCCTCCCATCACGCCCCGCTGAATCCCGCCTCAATCCTCTCGCTACTAGCCTCACTACAAACCAGTCCCTCGGCCCACGGCCTGCTGCCTATAAAAACAAATAACTTGCTCATTCAAGCCCTATAATCAGCGACCAAACTTATAAACAGGAGAAAATTAATGAGAGATTTATCTGGAAAAGTCGCCTTTATTACTGGCGGTGCCAGCGGCATGGGTCTGGGCATGGCCCGCGCCTTTGCCGGTGAAGGCATGAAGCTGATGCTCGCCGACGTTAACGAAGCGCGACTCGCCGAAGTCGAGCAAGAATTCAAAGACAAGGGTGTCGATGTTGCCACCATCGCTTGTGATGTCACCAAGCAGGATCAGGTAATCGCCGCTGCCGATGCCACCGTTGAACGCTTTGGTAAAGTGCACGTGCTGTGCAACAACGCCGGTATTAATGTCGGCGGCACCTACGAAGAGCTTTCCCAGCAGGACTGGGACTGGGTTATTGCAGTTAATCAGATGGGCGTGCAGTACGGTATTAGTGCCTTTCTGCCAAGAATTAAAGCTCATGGCGAAGGCGGCCATATCGTCACCACCTCATCCATGGCTGGCATGGTCAACGCCGGGCCAGGCTGGGCACCCTACAACGCCAGCAAGTTTGCCGTGGTGGTGATGAACGAAGTGCTCTACAGCGAATTAAAAGAAACCAACATTGGTGTCTCTGTACTCTGCCCCGGCGCCGTGGCGACCAATATTATTGAAGCCGCCGATAGCCGCCCTTCAGACTTCGGCAGCTCGGGTGAAAAACCCGTCATCCCTGGCGATGTCGCCGATTTGTTAGAGCACGGCCTCGATCCCGACGTGGTCGGCAAGCTAGTGCTAGAAGGTATTCAGGAAGAGCAGTTCTACCTGTTTACCGAYCCAAGAATGGTTAAAGCCGTCGARCGACGCTTTGAACGCATTCAAAGAGGTTTTGACTGGTCGGCAAATTCCAGTGCCTTGGTTGATGCCAAGGCACCCGGTTCGACAGGCAACTAAATTACACCTGAAAATAAGTAGGTAGCACTGCTGCCTACTTATTTTTCATTAAATAACGGTAACAACAGRCAAGAGGCCAAACCAGTAAAGATAAAGAATCGCCCCGCAGACTAGCAGCACCCAAGTATCGCAAACTAATTTTAATGCCAGTGGTGCCTGCCGCACTTCCATAAAATAGCGAATCACGATGCGTACTTTTATAAAGGCGATAAGAATCAGGCCGCTAGAAATAAGACGATAGTCGCTAGTTTGTGGTGCGCTTAAACCATGATCCTGGCCCAGCCACCACGACAGGCAGGTCGCGAGCATCAATAAGAGCCAAGCGRCGCTGACGGGTTTTAAAAACAGATTCATCATTTCATTAAATACAACAGTGGAAAGAGCACGATCCACAGCAAATCGACCATATGCCAATAGCTGGCACCACTTTCAATCAACATCATTTCTTTTTCGTTGTCAGCGATGGGCAACTCAGCCTTGCGCCGCACCGCAGCTTTTGCCTTTAGCCATAAAAACACCAATACCCCCATACCAATCAAGACATGAAGAAAATGCAGACCGGTGAAAATGTAGTAGTACATATAAAAATCATTTGTGGTCAGCGTAATACCCGCTGTTATTTTTTCGCGGTACTCGATAATTTTTACCACGGCAAAACCGAGGCCACAGAGCATAGCGAGAACAAAGAAGCGCGGTGCTAGCCTGGGGATTTTACTGCGCATATCATCAACCGCCATGGCGACAAACCAGGAGCTGGCCAGTAAAAACAGGGTGTTTATGGCCCCGTAGTTTTGATTCAGTGTCGCCTGTGACTGCAGATACAATTCAACATCGAGTCCACGGTAGTAAACAAAGACGATGAAAAATAGTCCGAAAATCACCATGTCTCCGAGTATAAAAACCCAGACACCCATCTCGCCGGGCACATGCGATTTCGGTGGTATTAGCCCTGCTGCTTGAATCGACAACTTATTTTTTATCAAACGCGTTATTGAGATTCGGCGGGCAGGTCTTGCTGCTTAATCGCTTTCAACAAGAGGGGGAACATCACCAAAAACCAGCCAAAGAAAACAGCAAAGGGCAGCCAGAAAGCGAGTATGCCATCCCAGGCGAAAGGCCCCGTTTTAAAGAAAGTAATCAAGCCACCGGGAATAAATAATATCGCCACCCAAATATTAAAATAGGCGACCCAGCGCGGAAATACCGGCGTTTCAGATTTATCGCCAAACACCGCCAGACCAATCACCAAGTTTTGAACAAAGAAGGGCGAGAACGTCATAACAAAAAATAACCAGGCAAAATCATTGAGCAACATAATCAACTCAGGATCTCTCTCCGGCCTAAAAGCAGCGGTAGTCCACACCATGGGCGGTACAACCAGTACCACAACACCAACAGCCCCTGCGACCAAAAGCGCATAGGTTAAGGCGGGAAACTCTCCCTCAATGCGCTTAAGTTGCACGGCAATTACGGCCACCCACGGCGCACTCAGCGCAGCACTGAACATGGTGATCACCATGCCCAGGCGAATAAGCCCTGTATTTTTCTGATAAAAATCGGCCACCTCATTGGCGCTCAGCGCGGGAGAAATTGGTGGAATATAACCGGCGATAAACCACCAGCCAATACTAAATAAAATCAGAAAAGCAACGCCGCACCAGGCGCAAAATAACTGGGCTTTTATATTCATGGAAAATAACTCACGGGATTATTATTGTTATAAATGACATGAGCTGCTGGCTAACCCATGCCACTTTCACTTTTTGACTGTAATACAAGAACTACATTTGCAGTGCCTTACACTCTAGATAATCATCCAGCGCATAAGGGCCATGCTCACGACCATTACCCGATTGTTTAAAACCACCGAAGGGGGCCATCATATTAAAACCACCGCCATTAATAATCACATTACCGCTACGCAGACGGCGAGCGACTCTACGGGCACGGTCTTTATCCGTTGACCACACGCCACTCGATAAACCATAGATTGTGTCATTGGCAATGCGGATAGCGTCTTCTTCATCTTTGTAGGGAATAATGCTCAACACTGGCCCAAAAATTTCTTCCTGGGCAATAGTCATATCCTGGCTGACTTTTCCGAATACCGTGGGTTGAATAAAAAACCCGGTGGGCAAATTATCGGGTTGTTCAGGGCCACCGCACAGTAGCTCTGCACCCTCTTCAATGCCCTGACGAATATAATTTCTCACTCGCTCCTGCTGTGCCTTCGAAATAACCGGGCCAAGCTTTGCTTTGGGGTCGTCAGATTGTCCGATGGTTAAACTCTGCGCCACTTCAACCGCTTTTTTAGCCACTCTTTCGTAGTCGGCCTCGGGCACGAGCATACGGGTGTGGGCAGCACAGGTTTGTCCACTATTAAAATAGCAGTCATTTACAGTACCGCGCACCGCATCATCAATGTCCGCATCGTCAAGAATCAACGAGGGCGACTTGCCGCCCAGTTCAACTACCACACGTTTTACCGTATCAGCCGCCAGTTCGGCGACGCGTTTACCCGCACGGGTCGAGCCGGTAAAAGAAACCATATCGACTTTAGGGTGGGTGGCCAGCGCCTCCCCCACTACCGGGCCAAGGCCGGTAATGACGTTGACCACACCGGGAGGGAAGCCCGCCTCTTCAACCATTTCCGCCAGCATAAAAGCGGTTAGCGGTGCGACTTCACTGGGTTTAACAATTACCGTACAACCCGCAGCCAGTGCAGGGCAGACCTTGGCCATAATTTGATGYAAGGGGAAATTCCACGGCGTAATACRGGCAACAACACCGACAGGCTCTTTAATAATATCGGAGTTGCCGATCGTTTCTTCAAAAGAATAAGTGTCTAAAATTTTAATAAAATTGGCCACACCCTGCAGCGGTAAACCCGCCTGTACGGGCTTGGCCATGCCCAGCGGCATACCCACCTCGCCGGCCATCACTGCACCCAATTCATCCTGCCGGGCGGCCATCGCCGTATGGAKTTTTTTTAAATACGCCTGTCGCTCCTGCGGCGTAGTCATACCCCAGCTATCGAAAGCAGCGGACGCCGCTTCTACCGCTCGACTGGCATCTTCCTCAACACCTGCGGGAACACGCCCCATAATCTCTTCGGTAGAAGCGTCGATAACATCCAATGTATCCTGACCCACCGGCGCTATCCACTGGCCATTAATATAAAACTTGTCTCGAACTATCATTAGTCTCACTCCCTGTTTAATTATTTTTTGGGGTATTTTCTATTACTTATCAAACAAGCCTTTTATTCCCTCGAAAGATTTTTCAAGCTTATCTTTTTCAGATTTCAAACCCTGTTCTAACTGCTTGCCAATGGCTTTTATTCCGCCTTGCTCAGCAATGGCTTTACTGGCACTTTTACTTATTGCGGCTATTACTTGTTCAGCAACTTCTGCTCCAGTGGCCCCACTCGATTTTTCACCAATACCCCGCAATTGAATATCGGGCAACGCAAGATCAAGCACCTTAGAACCCAGCAAAGGATTAATGTAATGCACCTTACCACCGCTGATTTGCAAATCTTTAATAATCAGCTTTATTGCTTCGCTTTTACTCTCACCAGAGTCTTCACCCGTATTATTTGCAGACCCCGCTGACTGTTCAATATTATTTAGCAACTGCTGAAGGTTAGTGGTTTTTTTAAGCTGCTCAACGGTTATTTCTGGAGCAACAATACGGATACTGTGGATAACCACCGGATTAGAACGTAAGGTTTGCGTATCGACAACGATAGCGATCTCGCCCAGATAAAAAGCATTAGCATCACTAAAGCCCTTGGGATTACCAACAGCAAGCCCTCCCAGACTGCCCTTACCGGAAAGCAGCGAAAGACTGACATCATTTAGCTCAACACGRGTTTTGGTATATTCCGGGCCGAATGTTTCAACGGCTTTTTTAATACCACTATCGAGATAATAAAGACTCGCCGCGACAACTATTGCCACCACTAAAACAAGAACACCCAGGATTTTAATTATTATTTTCATAACAGTTCCCCTTAACCAAGCATGAAATAGACAAGCTCGATGCTAGTGGCTCTGCTGGAGAAAGGCAAACCGTCTTTTGACACGATTTTATTCTAAAGCTGGAAAAAGTGTATTTTGAATATTGCAGGAGAGGGGAAAGGTGACGTCTAACAAAGAGCCTGTTACCCATTGCAGAGTAACAAGCCCGAGCAATAATTAGCCGATAATTTTCTGACTGCGCAGAGATTCAAGTTCATCACTCTTTAAGCCAAGCAAATCACCCAGCACCTGATCGGCATCTGCAGAAAGCAGTGGAGCAGGGCTGAAAGACTCTTCATTTGTACGCGATAACTTCACCGGATTGCCCGGTGCTTTGGTAGTTTTACCATTCGGATGACTGACATCGATCACCATATTGCGATGGGCCACCTGAGGGTCAGCCAGCGCGCCACTGAAGCTGTTGATCGGCGCGCAGGGGATGCGTTGGGCTTCGAGTAGTGGCAGCCAGTGAGCCACAGTATTGGTGGCGAGTATCTCCGCCACTCGACCTTCAATAAAGGCCTTATCGCCAAGCCTGCCAGGCTGCTCATTATACTCAGGCTTACGTAGTGCATCGCAGTCGAGCACTTCAAGAAGGCCGGTCCAAAAGTGATCAAATATTACCGCAATAACAATAAAACCATCGCTAGTTTTAAAGCTATTGTAGGGCACATGAACAAAATGAGAATTGCCGATAGGCTCGGGGTCTTCGCCGGAGAGAAAGTACATGGTGGCCATATAACTGAGCATGGCGATCTGGCCATCAAGCATGGAAATATCAACGTGCTGACCTTCGCCGCTGCGTTCGCGCTCATACAGMGCSGTCAACACMCCCACCATGCTAAACATRCCGCCRCCSARRTCGGCGATGGGCARRCCKGARCGCARTGGMCGCTCGGCASTGTCACCSGTAATCGACATATTRCCGCCATAGGCCTGCACCACCTGATCRAAAGCCGTGCGRTGATTACCSGGKCCYTCGGARCCAAARCCSGTAATCGAGCAGGTGATAATGCGYGRGTTWATGTYYTTCAACACRGCRTAGTCSACRCCGAGCTTTTGSGTGACACCRACACTGAAGTTATCGAMGACRATATCSGMCTTTTTMACCAGCTCGTAAAACAGRGCYTTGCCCTCYTCACCTTTCAGRTCRATGGCRACRCTCTTTTTATTGCGATTGAGATTRATAAARTAGGCGCCCATRCCRTCGATGGAGTGCTTCGGGTCATTGGCSAGTAAACGCCGMGTRCGCTCSCCTTCSAGRGGTTCAATYTTAATCACCTCCGCRCCGAGGTCGGCCAGKGTCACYGTGCCGAAAGGCCCCGACAGCATATGCGTTAAATCGAGGATACGTAGACCAGCGAGAGGTTTGCTCATTACGACTTCTTTTATCAAAATAGGGAGCGCGTATTTTGGCATCGCCGAGGCCGCTTGGCAAAGGTGAAGCAAACAAGGTAAAGCGGGCGACAAAATCTGCGCAGAGTAACTACAATAGCGCTCANTTTTTAAAGCCGGACGAAAGGACAGTCATATGGGGCTTAAACATTTTCTCACCGGGTTCAGGCTACTCGCCGCACCCGGCGTTCGGCTTTGGGTGATCATCCCCCTACTACTGAACCTGGCGCTATTTATTAGCTTAACCWTGTACGCCCTGCAGCAGTTTGAAGACCTGATGGGCGGGCTGCTCAATTACCTGCCCGGCTGGTTGGCGTTTATTGCCTGGTTATTCCGTATTTTGTTCGGCCTGTTATTGGCCGTCTGCTATGGCTACACCTTTACCCTGGTGGGCAACCTTATCGCCTCGCCCTTTTACGGTCTGCTGGCGAATGCTGTTTATATCAAGCTCAGCGGCARTGAAGATGAAGCGCCTCTGACGTTCAAAACGGCCAGCGCTATTGCCTGGCAGGCCTTTGTACGCGAGCTGCAAAAACTCGGCTATTTTCTGCCCCGGTTGGTGGGCGTGCTGCTGCTCTGCCTGATTCTGTCGTTTATTCCACTGGTGAATTTTGCCGTGCCCGCCATCGCCTTTTTATGGGGTGCCTGGTCGCTGGCCCTGCAATATTTAGATTACCCGGCCGATATCAACGGCGTTAATTTTAAGACAGTACGCCAGCAAGCGGGAAGCGACAAAGGCCTGTCCTTCACCTTTGGCTCGATAGTGTTACTGGGCAGCACTGTGCCCGTACTAAACTTACTGGTGATGCCCGCAGCTGTCGCCGGTGCTACATCGCTCTGGGTGGAGAATTTCAGGAAAAACGATTGAGCCTGAGATAAAGAGAGACAAATAAAAACGCCCGGCCTGAAATGTTAATTCAGAACGGGCGATRGCATTATTCAGCGTTGAATCCGCCAGTGCTTAAAACACCTGACGCAAAACTTAGTGCTCGATTTTAACCCGCACCAACATTTCTTCAGGTGGTTGCTCGCAAGAAAGTTTGTTACCGAGCAAAGCTTCAATCGGCTCCAGTAAAAAGGCATCGTCTTCACAGGCAAAGCTAATAGAAGTGCCTGTTTTACCTGCACGGCCAGTACGACCAATACGGTGCACATAGTCTTCTGCTTCTTCGGGCAGGGTGAAATTAACCACGTGGCTGATGCCATCGATGTGAATACCACGTCCGGCGACATCCGTAGCCACCAACACCTTTATTTTGCCCGACTTAAAGTCTTCCAGGGTGCGCACACGTTTGTTCTGTGCCACTTCACCCGAGAGCAGGCCGACACTAAAGCCCGCCTTACCGAGAAACTCCTGCAGCCGGCGACACTGGTCGCGACGGTTGGCAAAAACGATCACGCTTTCGACGTCATCACCTCGGAGCAGATTCACCAGGAGGTCACGCTTCTGACGAGTTTGGGTGATAAACACTTTTTGTGTGACGGTATCTGTCGCCACACTATCGGGGGCAATCTCGATTTTTATCGGCTTGTGAGTCCACTGCTCTGTCAGGGTCTCAACCTCGGGCGTGAAGGTCGCCGAAAAAAGCAGAGTTTGACGATGATCATTACGCGGCGTCTGGCGCACAATACGACGCACCTGAGGGATGAARCCCATGTCGAGCATACGATCGGCTTCGTCAATCACCAACACTTCAACGCGATCGRGGTAGACATCATTGCTGCCACAAAAATCCATCAAGCGCCCCGGCGTTGCCACCAGAATATCGCAGTGCTTTTCATGCAAATGACGGCGCTGCTTGTCGTAGTCCATGCCGCCCACCAGGGTGTGGACATGGAGGTCCGAATACTTGCTCAGGGTGCGCGCATCTTCGGCAATCTGCATCACCAGCTCGCGGGTCGGTGCAATGATGAGTGAGCGGGCTTCGCCGGCAAAACGATCATGCTCAATAGGGTTCTTCAGCAGGTCGTCAATAATGGCGACCAGAAAGGCCGCTGTTTTACCGGTGCCGGTCTGTGCCTTGCCGACCACATCGTGGCCACGTAGGGTCAGGGGCAGAGAGCGAGCCTGAATCGGCGAGCAGTACTGAAAGCCGGTATCGGCAATCGCATGCATYARSGTATCGGGMARATCGAGATCGTGGAAGCGYACCTTGCCTTCCTCGGGYTCGACTTTGAAGTGYGAGASYTTCCAGYYGGAMSYGKTTCTATTGCGACCACCACGGCCACCKCGYCCKCGYCGGCGGCGAGTCGACTGGGGCTTATCACCACTCTGCTCGCTGCTGCCTTCGTTGCCTTCGGGTTGATTTGCAGAAGCCTGTGGCTTCTCGCTGCTACTCTGGGGACTTGCTTGTTTTTCTTCGCTCATGCCTGTGCCGGATAGGGCGCTGACCAAATAGACAGCGCGGGGTGAAAAAGCTGCGGATTATAGCACAGCCTAAAAGCCTTGCAGCCGGAGTATTCGTCGACGGATTAAGGAGTGCTAAACTTCTGTATCGCGCCAAAAATGCCGCTTCAACCAGTAATCCAAACTAACATAACGACCACCCCCGGTGAAGAACAGACTGAGCAGCATAATCAAATACGTCGCGGCAAATTCAATGCCGTTATTGAGCACAACGAAGGTGCCTTTCTCTGTCAGCCAGCTGTAATTGCCGTTATCTTTGAGCAAGCTTTTGGCGACGGCGACACGCCGCCCCACCTCTTCACTATTATCAAGACTGCGCTGAGCGGCGGGGATACCCACATCGGCAAGGGTTTTTGCGGTGCTGGTCTCTGGGTTCCCCGGCGCGATGGCAAACCAACCGTGCTGCCAGTGCACGGTCATCATCGCCACCGCCATAGAAATAATCAGCGGTACAGCAAACCAGCGCACGGCTAAACCAATGAGCAATGCCACACCACCGATTAGCTCCGCAAAGATAGCGAGCCCAACCATTAGTGCCGGTGCGGGCAAACCCAAGCCCCAGTCAGCATTTCCGAACCAGGCGACCATGTCTTCAAAGTTATGTAATTTGTGCAAACCAGCAGCAATCATTAYCGGCGCCAAATAYAAGCGCAATAGCAGTGGCGGCAGGCCATCGAGCCATTTAATGCGCTCAAAAATAGCGTCGTGCAGAATGGTGTAAAACAGTGCCAACTTGCCCATGACGAGGTTCTCTTGTGTTGTGTGATTTAGACGTTGGAAATTTAGAGAAGCGAAGGCTGAAAAAATTCCCCAGTAATTTCNNNNAAGGAAGGAANGNNGNACTATTTTAAAAACATCGCATTTATTCTTCCGATGATGTCGAAAACAGCGGATTCTGCTCCGCCTGTTTGCGATATAAAACATCCAGCGGCACCGACTGACCGAGATCCGTAACAATACGCGCATGACGCCGATTGAGCTGCCTGGGCTCTCGCACCCCGCAGGAGTGGGCAATAGTGCCGACTTCCATTTCCATATTCGCCACATAGCTGGCAACGCGAGTAGCTTTATCGGTGGGGTCAAGCCCCTTTTGAAGGTCTTTATCGTGGGTGGTAACACCGGTGGGACAGGTGTTTTTATTGCATTGCATCGCCTGAATACAACCCAGAGCAAACATAAAGCCACGGGCCGAAACAACAAAGTCTGCGCCCGCACACAAAGCCCAGGCAACATCGACGGGGGTGATTAACTTACCGGCCGCGATTACACGTATTCTGTCTCTCAGGCCATGCTCAAGCAACCGGTCACTCACCAGGGGTAAGGTTTCACGAATACTCAAACCGGCACTATCGAGCAAGCTCTGTGGCGCGGCACCTGTACCACCATCGCCACTATCAATGGTTATAAAATCGGGGGCGAATTGCTCGACGCCTCTCAACTTAATCGCCTCACATAGCTCGTCAAAAAAACTGCTGCCGCCCACCACCAGTTTGAAGCCCACAGGTTTACCGGTGAGTTCGCGCACGTGCGCCAGCGTGGTCAGCAATTGATCGACGCTACGAATATCGGCGTGACCATTGGGGCTAATAGAATCCTCACCAATCGGAATACCCCGAGTCATGGCAATCACTTCGGTCACTTTGATACCCGGAAGAATGCCACCCTTGCCCGGCTTTGCGCCCTGGCTAATCTTGATCTCAAACATTTTGACTTCAGGGTGAGCCGATATAGCTAGAAGCTTTTCGTCATCTAGCTTGCCCCCATCATCACGCACACCATATTTTGCAGTGCCGATCTGAAAAACAATATCGCCCCCCCCTTCCAGGTGGTGTGGCGATAGCCCGCCCTCACCCGTATTTATCCAGCAACCCGCCTGTGCCGCCCCGCGTGACAGGGCACTCACGGCCGGTTGAGAGATAGCGCCAAAACTCATTGCCGAAACGTTAAAAAAAGATGATGCTTTAAACGGCTGCTGACAATGAGGGCCAATAATCATGGCCTGTGGTGCCGCATAATCCTCGGCCAAAGTAGGGAAAGGGTGAGTAACGAATAGCACCGCCCCGGGTTCGCTAATGCTTTTTGTCGAGCCAAAAGCCACAGTACCATCGACATTTTTAGCCGCGCGATAAACCCACGAGCGCTTAGCGCGATTAAAGGGCATCTCCTCTCTATCCATCGCGAAAAAATACTGCCGAAAGAACTCTCCAAGCGTTTCAAAGAAATAACGAAAACGGCCGACGACAGGGAAGTTACGGCGAATGGCGTGTTTTGTCTGGCGTGAGTCAACAACATACATATAAGCGATGCAAAGCACGCCAATGCCCAATAAAAGAATCAGTAAATCAACAAAAATCTCCAAAACGAATAAGGAGTTCACATCAAAATCACTCATAAAAAAGCCTCTTTAAAACCACCAGAGCGCACGCCAAATGCACTCATTTAAAATAAACCATCTTCGGCAACCCTGAGGATACAGGTCACTGTTAACATACCCTCAATTCAGATAATAACGTCTTTTCACGACAAAATGAGCTATGCCGCCTATTACTTTTACCGATAGTACCTTCGCCACCAATAGTGTCCGGATGCTCAAATTAGCACTACCCATTACGGTTGGGCAGCTTGCTATCGTCGGCATGAGTGTGACAGATATCATTATTGCCGGACGTCTCAGCACCAACGACCTGGCCGCCGTCACACTGGGCAGCACCGTATTTAATCTTTCTATTATGCTAGTGCTCGGTATTATTCTCGGCAACGGCCCGATTATTGGGCAATTGTTCAGCGCAGGAAAAACCGATGCCCTAAGAGGACAATTTCAAAACTGCCTGTGGCTATGCCTGCCACTGGGCTTGCTCTGCAGCATTTTTATCGGCACGGGCATTGTGCTCCTACCTCGACTCGACAGCCCCGCAGAAATCACTGGCATTGCTACCAGCTACCTCCTGCCAATGATCGGCAGCGCTTTTCTACTGCCCTATATTATGGCTTTTCGCACCACCTTCGAAAGCATGGGACAGGCGCGCACGGCGATGGTTTTTAACGTCGCAGGCTTTATGATTAACATCCCCCTCGACTACGCGCTGGTGATGGGCCACTGGGGCCTACCCGCACTCGGCGGTGCGGGTTGTGGCTGGGCAACATTCTTCATCTCTTTTTTAATCGTCGTCGGCGAAACGCTCTACGCCCGCCGTGCGAGCACCTTGCAGGCCTATCAATTATTGGGTTCACGGCAGGTCATTGATAGCCAACGGCTTAAAGAAACCTTGCGTATCGGCCTGCCCATTGGCGGCGCGATACTGGCAGAAGGCGGCTTCTTCCTGCTGATTCCACTACTGGTCGCCCACCTAGGGGCCGTTACCGTCAGTGGCCACTCGGTAGCGATCTCCTTTGACTGGATGATGTTTATGGTGCCGATGGGCATTTCGCAGGCCATTTCCATACTCGTCGCTCATGAAATGGGCCTGCAACGACCCCGGCAAGCGCAACAAGTTTGCGCCACCGGGCTTGGACTAACCTCAGTAATTGCCCTCTGTCAGGGTTCTTTTGTGCTGCTATTTCGCGAACAAATTGCCGCCCTGTTTAGCCCCGATGCTGCCGTACAAGAGCTGGCTGCAACACTGCTGGTTTACGCCGCAATCTTTCGTGTGTTTGATGCCATCAATATCGGCGGCAATGGTGCTCTTCGCGGCTATAAAGACACCCATATCACTTGGGCTCTGGCCTGTATTGGATATTGGCTAGTCGGCTTTCCGCTGGCCTATTCCCTCGCCTTGAGTGACTTTTGGGGCCCAGCACTGGGCGTCGAAGGTTTTTGGATCGGCATCGTTATAGCCTTGATTTTGACCGCTAGTCTGACCAGTGCACGCGTCTATTTCACCGCACGAAAGGCCGTGCTAATATCAGGTTCGGCGTAAGGTTTGCACGCTGCTAATACAGAGACTTGGTACAACAGGAAATTCGCGCAATACACGCCCCTAGAGGTCGACGACAGTAATGCTCGATAAAGTTACCCCATTAAGACTCGCTGCTTTTTTAATTACCTGAGGGACCAGCGTGAACCCACATACCCCACTCCCGCCGGACAAGCACTTCCAGCGCCCTTTACGTGCGGGCTATACAGCTCTTGCCAAGGTTTACGATATTGTCAATCAATCYACTATTGGCTATATCGCCAATATTTCCACTAACGGGTTTATGTTGTTTTCCGGCGTTGACCTACCTGTCGACCAACGACGATTAGTTTCCGTCGACCTACCCCACCCCAGCAAAGGCCCAACCACTATTCAGCTCGGCCTTCGTGTCGTCTGGAGTAAACCAGACAATCGCAACAACCACCTGCAAGCTGTCGGCTGTGAAATTATGGCAATTGAACCCGGTGCCAAATTGAGGTTGCTACGCTCATCCATGGCCTATAGCTACAAGCTTTAAAATCTCAGAAACTGAAACAAAGCTCACCACCAGCACTGTTCAAGTAGCTCATAAACACGAGGAAAATGCCCCCTAGAAGCTTTTATTCAGCTCGCCAGTGCTTTGCCCAGCCTATGGACTGCCAGCTCAAGCCTRTCCATAGGCTGGGTATAGGAGAACCGCACATGCTGGCGTGCCAAATGTTCACCAAAATCTGTGCCCGGCGTAAACGCCACTTCCGCTCGCTCGAGCATATCCCAGCAAAAGGCCTCGCTATCAACGGCCAACTTTTCAATACCCGCATAAATATAAAACGCGCCTGCCGGCATATTGGGAATACTAAAACCTAGCTCGCGAAGGGCCGGCACCAGGTAATCGCGGCGCTCGCGAAATTCGGCGCGGCGGGCCTCCATAATTTCAATGGTTGCCGGTTCAAAAGCCCCGAGGGCGGCATATTGAGCGATACTGGGCGGTGAAATATAAAAATTCTGCGCCATGATGTTGATCGACTCAAGAGCGTCTTCCGGCACTACCATCCAGCCGAGACGCCAGCCGGTCATGCCGAAGTACTTCGAAAAGCTATTAATCACCATGGCGTCATTATTGATTTCAAGAATAGAACTCTCTTGYTGGTCATAAACGAGGCCGTGATAGAGCTCATCCATAATCAGCACGCCATTGTGGCTGGCCACTACCTCGTYAATACCGCGCTGATTGTCGCGGGAAAGCATCTCGCCGGTGGGATTACTGGGCGATGCTATCAACACCCCCACGGTATTGTCCTGCCAGTGTGCGGCAACGGCCTCGGGTGTTAATTGATAGGCATTATCGGCATCAACTGGGATTAGCTGGGGCTCACCACCGGCCCGGCGCACGAAATTGGCATTGCAAGGGTAACCGGGATCGGTCAGCTGCAAGCCATCTCCCGGATTAATAATAAGGTCGCAGATTAAACCGAGAGCAGCACTACTGCCCGTGGTCACGACAACACGCTCTGCAGGAATATTGAGTCCGTAGCGTGTTTGATAAAACCCGGCGATAGCTTCACGCAGTTCGATAATCCCCAGAGAAGGGGTATAGAAGGTTTTCTCATCGTGCAGCGCGGCACTCGCCGCTTCGATAATAGCCGGAGCTGTTGCGAAAGCAGGCTCCCCGGCCTCCATGCGCACAATATCGCGCCCCTGAGCCTCCATTTTCACGGCAGCCTCAAGAAAATCGACCACTTTAAACGATGTCATACCCTCAATTCTTGAGGCATATTGACGCTGAATTCCACTCGCCATAGCGTATTCCCAATTACATCCGGAAAAATAAGCCATTGTAGGCCATCAATCAGCACCTATAATACAAAATAGACTTGAAAAATTTGCTCAGTGGCACTATAACGTCCTCCCTCGCGACAGCATTAAAACGGAAAACATTCATGCCCAAGAAAAAAGCGGCCAAAGCGTCCACCCTAACCCTTCACGGCCAGGCTCCCTACAAGGAGAAAAAGGGCGAAGAGTACATGAATGAAAATCAGCAGAAGCACTTTAAAGCGCTGCTACTGGCGTGGAAACAGGAGCTGATGGAAGAGGTCGATAGAACAGTCAACCATATGAAAGACGAGGCGGCGAACTTCCCCGACCCCGCTGACCGGGCCACCCAGGAAGAAGAGTTCAGCCTGGAATTGCGCACCCGCGATAGAGAACGCAAGCTGATCAAGAAAATTGACTCCACGATGGAGCTGCTCGATGCCGACGACTACGGCTACTGTGATCAGTGTGGTGTCGATATTGGTATTCGCCGGCTTGAAGCCCGCCCTACTGCGACCCTCTGTGTCGATTGCAAAACCCTCGACGAAATTAAAGAGAAGCAAGTTAGCGGCGGCTAAAGCTTCCCCGGCTGCCCATCTATGGCTGTCAGCTCCTATATCGGCCGGTTTGCACCCTCGCCCACCGGCCCTCTCCACAAAGGTTCACTACTCGCCGCCCTGGCCAGTTTTCTCGATGCTCAAGCTAATGGCGGTCAGTGGCTACTGCGCATTGACGATCTCGACCCCCCACGGGAAGTCCCTGGTGCCGCCGATCGCATACTCCGACAACTGGATGAGCACGGTTTGCACTGGGATGGCCCCGTGCTTTATCAAAGTACACGCCTACCCGCCTATAAAGAGGCACTACAGCAGTTAAGTCGAGCCAGCCTATTATATGCCTGCTACTGCAACCGAGCGCGGCTGCGCACCCTGGGCGGAAGCTACGACGGCAAATGCCAGATACATAATCTCAATTCCAGCACGGCAATCCCCGACAAACCCCACGCCATCCGTATTCAACTGCCCGAGCAAAGCACAATCGACCTTGAGGATTTGATTCAAGGTTCTCTACGTTTTGATTTGAGCAAGACAGGGGATTTTATTCTCTGGCGCCGCGATCAACTTCCCGCCTACCAGTTGGCCTGCAGCCTGGATGACGGCCATCAAGGTATTAACCACATTATTCGCGGTAGCGACTTACTCGATTCAACACCTCGGCAAATACACCTCTTAAACTGCCTCGCGCTTAAGCCACCGCAGTATGGCCATATCCCGGTATTGAGTAATGCCGAGGGCCAAAAACTCAGCAAACAAAACCATGCGCCCGAACTCAGCTCCGATGACACAGTCTCTAACCTGTTTGATTGTCTGGGCTTACTGGGCTTTAGCGTCCCCTCAGAACTGAATAACAGCTCAAACCAACAACTACTTAACTGGGCAGTTGAACACTGGCAACCAGGCAATGTCCCTGTTCTTAGCAGGGTGACAGAAAGTGACAGTCCTTAAGACGTGTCAGAATCAAACACTTTTAGCTATAAAAGTAACTAACTCTAAGCATATTTATTTCTAAGAAAACCTTTGCACAGCTCACACTTTCTGAGTAATATAATCTCCACTTATAACAATAATGAATGTGCAGAATATCTACAGTATAATAAAAACAATAGAAAATAATAATAAATATGATGAGTTGCTATACGTTTTAAGGGTGGGTTAGATCCGTAAATTCGTGGCATTTTAAAAAAGGGAAGCCCTCGGGCTTCCCTTTTTACTACCCCTCTTTTTCATAATCCTCTCCGAACAAACGGCTCCCTGCCGCTAAAAAAACGATAAAATGTCGACCTTATTGTTCAATGACACAACAGCCAAATCGATTCACCTACCATCAGCATCCACCATAGCCTGTGTGCTAAACTCCCACTCCTATTTTTTATTACCAAGCTCATTCCATGCTAAAGCGCATCGCCAAAACATTAGGCTTCAAAAAAAAACGTAAGACCTCTGGGCCACACATCGTGCCGCCAGGCTCTCATCCCATCGAACCCCGGGATATTAGCCGCGCGGCCTCTGAGGTCGTCAGCGGATTAGAAGAAGCAGGTTATAAAGCGTATGTCGTTGGCGGCTGTGTGCGAGACCTGATGCTCGGCCTCAAGCCCAAAGACTTTGACGTCGCCACCAATGCTACACCGGAAGAAGCCAAAGTTGTTTTCAGGCGCGCGCAGATTATTGGCCGACGCTTTCGTATCGTCCATGTGCGCTTTGGCCGCGAAGTGATTGAAGTCACTACCTTCCGCGCCCACCACACCAGCAACCCAGGTAAAGACAAAAACCTCTCCCGCCAGTCCAAAGAGGGCATGCTGCTACGCGACAATGTCTTTGGCTCGATTGATGAAGATGCAAGTCGACGCGACTTCAGCATCAACGCCATGTACTACCACCCCACCGATAACACCATTTATGACTATGCCGATGGGCTGCAGGATCTTGAGCAAAAAACCTTACGCATTATTGGTGATGCCGCCACCCGCTACCGCGAAGACCCGGTACGTATGCTCCGCGCTGCGCGCTTTGCCGCCAAACTCGACTTTGATCTAGACGATAAAACCTTCGCCCCCATCGCCGAGTGCGCACCCTTACTCGGCGACATATCATCAGCTCGCTTATTCGATGAAAGTTTAAAGCTATTTATGAGCGGTGCGGCCTTCGCCACCTACGAGCAGCTCTGCCAACTTGAACTCTTTGCTCAGTTGTATCCTCAAACGGCCCGCCTGCTCGATGATGACTTTAATCAAAACCTCATCAGCCAGGCCATGCGTAATACCGATGCTAGAATTAACAACCGCCAGCGTGTAACACCCGCCTTTATTTATGCTGCATTGCTGTGGCCACCCCTTGTCGAGCAGCGTAATCAGTACACCGACAAAGGAGACTCACCTCTCTACGCCCTACAGCAGGCCGGCAGTGACGTTATTCAGCAGCAGATAAAGCGTACCGCCATACCCCGACGCTTCACCACAATGATGAAGGAAATCTGGGAGTTACAGTCTCGCCTCAACAGACGTAATGGTCAAAATGCAGCACGCGTGTTTAGCCACCCTCGCTTTCGCGCCGCCTATGATTTTCTCTTGCTGCGCGAGCAGGCCGGCGAGCAAACTCAAGGTCTGGGTGAGTGGTGGACGCTCTATCAAGAAGTTGATGACGAGGAGCGTGAAGCCATGGTCGCCGCTCTGCCGAAACCTAAATCRGGTAATAAGCGCCGACGATCCCGCCGCAAACCCAAAGCGGATCATGCCAGCTAAGGTTTATCTCGGCCTGGGCAGCAATCTCAACTCGCCACCCCGGCAAATCAGAGCCGCTCTCAGAGCCATCGCCAAACTGCCAGGGACTCAGTTAGTACGCTGTGCACCCTGGTACCGAAGCATCGCCATTGGCCCCGGTAGTCAGGGGCGTTATATCAATACGGTCGCGGAGATAGATAGCGTACTTAAACCCCGCATCCTGCTCCAGGCACTACAGCAGATAGAAAAACAGCAGGGCAGAAAGCGTATCGTGCGCTGGGGACCACGCACCCTGGATATCGATATTCTGCTCTACGCCCATCAAACCCTTAACACCCAACGGCTACAAATCCCCCACCCCCGCCTTGGCGAGCGCAATTTTGTCCTGCGGCCGCTAGCCGACATCGCCCCCGCATTAACGCTGCCCAACGGCACACCGCTGGCAAAACTATTGGCAAACTGTTCGCCAGAAGGTATTGTCCGCCTCAGCGCTGGAGGAAGTGGTGGACGTACTGGCTAAGACTATTAATCTCAACCTCGATATCTGCACACCGCCCCGCTTTATTGCGGTGGAAGGCCCGGTGGGTGTCGGCAAAACATCCCTCGCCAAACGCCTGGCCGAAACCTTCAATTACGATACCTTGCTGGAAAAAACCGCCGACAACCCCTTTCTGACCCGTTTTTATCAGGATAGGCAGGCTGCTGCCCTACCGACCCAGTTACATTTTTTATTACAAAGAGCCGAGCAAATTGAAGAGCTACGCCAGGGCGATATGTTTCAGCCACTGCGCATTGCCGACTTCCTCATGGACAAAGACCCCCTCTTCGCCCAGGTCACCCTCGACGCTGACGAGTTAAAAATCTATCAGGCGGTGTATAAACAGCTAACCCTGAACAAGCCTCTACCCGATCTGGTGATTTATCTACAGGCACCCGCTGACGTACTCATGGAACGCATCAACGCTCGTGGCGTTGCCAGTGAGCGCAATATCGATTTAGCCTATCTGACCCAGCTCAATGAAGCCTATATGGAATTCTTCCATTACTATGAGGCCGCACCGCTGCTGATCATTAACGCAGCGGATATTGACCCGATTAACAATGAAGACGACTACCGCAGCTTGGTGGACTACCTGCTTAGCATTAAAAGCGGGCGGCACTACTACAACCCCCAAGCGCATTTGTAATGGTATTAAAGCAGTCRCGTATYAGGCATTAACCAGAGACCAGCCGATGAAACCTATCACTATCGACACCCTTAATAACCACAAAGCTGCCAGCGATAAATTCCCCGTTATCACAGCYTACGACAGTGCATTTGCCCGCCAGATCGAACTCGCGGGTATAGATGTGATTCTGGTTGGCGACTCCYTGGGCAATGTCATTCTCGGCTACACCAGCACCGTACCCGTKACCATGGACGACATGCTCCAYCAYACCGGYGCCGTGAGTCGCGGTAACAGYAAATCACTAATTATTGCCGACATGCCCTATATGTCTTACGCCACCGAAGARGMSACCCTCGCCAACGCCGCGCKGCTAATGCAAGCSGGTGCGCAAATGGTGAAAGTYGAAGGCGGGGCCTGGCTGGAAGAATCTGTCTTCAGMCTCAGCCAGCGCGGTGTKCCCGTCTGCGGSCACCTRGGCCTGACACCCCAGTCATTTAATAAACTGGGGGGCTATAAAGTGCAGGGGCGCGATGACGAAGGTGCTGAGCTAATCCTGCGTGACGCCAAAATCTTGCAGGARGCGGGTGCCGAYATACTGGTACTGGAATGTGTGCCGACTGAACTGGCGACCACTATTACCGAGGCTTTGGACATCCCCGTTGTTGGCATTGGCGCTGGACCCAATACCGATGCTCAGGTACTAGTGCTTTACGACATGCTTGGCTTTTCACCGCGCATCCCCAAATTCACCAAAAACTTTCTCGCCGAGACCAATAGCGTACAACTGGCATTGCAAGCCTACGCCGATGCCGTACGTAGCGGGGATTTCCCCCAGGCGGAACACGGTTTTAAATAAACCTTAAGTCGGAGCCCCGCAAAACATACTGTGTAGCGCTTCAATAATCACACTCACCTTTGGGTCKTCGAGACGATAGTAAATCGTCTGTGATTCCCGCCGCGTCGCCACCATGCCACCKCGACGCAAAGTCGCCAAATGCTGTGACAGAGCAGACTGACTGAGSGGGACACGCTCATTCAACTCAGTAACAGACAGCTCGCCTTCACTCAGCGAGCAAAGAATCATCAAACGATTACTGTTTGAAAGCCCCTTGAGCAAACTCTCCGCTTCGTCGGCATGARCTGCCAAATTTGCTAGTTCTACACCAGTCACCATTACCGAACACCTCCCAAAGACTTGTCAGCCCAAACTCTAAACTTTATGCGCCAAAATAAACCACTCTTACATTATGTGTTGCTAAAGTATATTGTACTAATACAATATCGCTATATGTATATTGAACTATGATTTGATACCAAACAAAACTACWCCTACAGCCTTGTATTGCTGGGGTAGCCCCCATAAAACCCATCGCATTAAGAGGAAGCGACCATGACCAGTGCAATGCACCTTATTAAAGAAGCTAAAACMAAARTCCGCTGTATTGAMCTCGCCGAAGCCAAARCGCTAATCRAGGCWGGCAATATCGCCCTGCTCGACGTCCGCGAAAAAGTTGAAAATGACGCTGGGCATATTGAAGGCTCAGAACATATTTCACGCGGTGTGCTGGAAATGCGCATCGAAAACAACCCCAACTTTAAAGACARGGGCGCAGCTATCCTCATCTACTGTAAATCCGGTGGCCGCTCGGCTCTGGCAGCAGCAACGCTACAGGATATGGGCTACTCAAATACCTACAGCCTCGAAGGCGGTTTTGATGCCTGGAGTAAAGATCAATATATACCCGAAGGAATTGTCGRTTAATAATTGTTCATCAAGAGTCGCAAGCCCACGCATAAGACCAAKAATCCAGATTACAAGCCTGCCAATTAGYGGGCTTTTTTASATCTCATAGCGTCTATTAAACGTCTTTTATATATTAGAAGRTTATACTTTAATTATTGCTAATGTATAAWYTTCTAATATAATTAAACCTCAATCAACACGRGGTCAACATCATGGAAGTTAAAACGTATTTCGACCAGCCCACAGCAACCTTTACCCACCTGATTTGGGATAGCAGTTCTAAGCAGKCCGCTATTATTGATCCGGTACTCGACTACAATCATCGCTCGGGTAAAACTGGCACTGAAGCTGCCGATGCTGTTATTGCCGACCTCAAACAACTTGGCCTCAGCCTCAAATACATACTAGAAACCCATGCCCACGCTGACCACTTGAGTTCGGCCCCCTACATTAAAGAACAATGTGGCGGACAAACCGGCATCGGTGCCAATGTGTCTATTGTGCAGGACGTCTTCAAAGGCGTCTTTAACATGGCCGACTTCGCCACCGATGGCAGCCAGTTCGATTTACTGTTGAGTGAAGGCGACAATCTCGAGCTTGGCGACTTGAGCATTAAGGTATTGGAGACTCCCGGGCACACACCCGCCTGCCTGTCTTACCAGATTGGCGATGCCATTTTCATCGGCGATACGTTCCTCGCACCCAGTTACGGTACAGCTCGCGCTGACTTCCCTGGTGGCGATGCCAGTACTTTGTATCAATCGCTAGAACGTATTCTCTCTTTCCCCGGCGAGACTCGCCTCTATCTCTGCCATGACTACCCCGAAGCGGGCAATGACCCACAGTATCTCTGCACCGTTGCMGACCAGCGCAACAACATTCATGTGCAGGGTTCCGRTGCCGATGATTTTATTAAGCTGCGTGAAAAACGCGATGTAAACCTTAAAATGCCAGTGCTAATTTTGCCCGCCATTCAAGTTAACATCCGCGCTGGCAAGCTTCCTGAACCTGAAGATAACGGCGTTGCTTACCTGAAAATCCCACTTAATCAGGTCGGAAAATAAATAATTTTCTCAACGTTTATTCACTAAAAAAGAGTCAACCACAAAATGCACCCATTCGTACTAGCACTCATTGGCGGGGGGCTTATTGGCCTCGCCGCCGTCATGATGATGGGCCTGAAAGGCCGTATCGCCGGTGTCAGCGGCATACTATCGAGCGCTTTTTCAAGCGATGATGACCGCCTATGGCGAATCCTGTTTATCGTCGGCATTGTTATTGGCGGCGCTATTCCAGCAATAATGTCAGATAGCTTTGTCCCTCCCGCCCCCGACACCAGCACTTGGCTCGTCATCATCGGTGGCTTGACCGTTGGCCTGGGCACGGGCCTGGGTAGCGGCTGCACCAGCGGCCATGGCATTTGCGGTATTTCGCGCCTGTCACCCCGCTCTATGGTTGCCACCTGTACCTTTATGGCCGCTGGCTTTATTTGTGTCTTTTTACTCAAACACGTATTGGGAGGCTAAGCTTATGTCCTTACAGAAAAAATACAGACTACTGGCATCACTCTCCTCGGGCATCGTCTTTGGTCTCGGCATGGCAATATCAGGCATGACCAATACCGAACGAGTGCAAGACTTTCTTGACCTCGCTGGCGCATGGGACCCCACACTCGCCTTTGTTATGGCCGGCGGCATCAGCGTCACCTTTATTGGCTATAAGTTTATTTTTAAAAACCCCGCGCCACTGTTGGCCGATAAGTTCCACATCCCCACCAAAACCGCTATCGACAAACCACTGCTGATCGGTGCCGTACTCTTTGGTTCAGGTTGGGGCCTGGTGGGGTATTGCCCCGGCCCAGCAATTGCGGGCTTAAGTTACGGCTACACCGCAACCCTGATTTTTGTGCCAACTATGATTATTGGTATGTTACTGGCCAAACCACTCAGCAAGATTTTCTAGTTTTACCGCCATCCAGCCGATGGTTTAACCGGAGATTGTTATGCAGTCTCCGGTTTTTTTGTTCGAAATTTGGCAAGGTATATTCTAACGATACTATTTGAACTTACTGAACCAGCAGTCATTACGGCGAGGGAGGTAGACCACCCGTTTGACTCCTCCAGTGCAGGCTCATACAACATGACAAACCAGCACCKACCACCTCCACATACAAGCAAGGCAGCCTCTTCTTTATTAATTTTAGTGCAGGGCAATAATTCTCAGCGGTGTTCCCGTCGCCCCTTTAAATTTAGTGGGCAACATAATCACCGTAGTCTGATAGAGCTTCTGGGCAGCTAGCTCGTCAGATTTTACGTTCTCAATAATATAGATACCCTGTTTAACCAGCAGGTGCTGATGCACAGGGAATATTACTTTTGGATCTTCACCCGGGGTGACTTCCAATGCCATATTGTCTGCGCCAATCGCAACGACACTCTTTGACGCGAGCCACTTTGACGCCTCTATACCAATACCCGGGCCAGTGTGCGCATAGTGCTGCGGCTTGGCAGTGAAGTTTTTACCCCAGCCGGTGTGGACAAATACAATGGCACCCTTRGGTATAGTTGTGCCCTGTTTCTTTAGTGCGCCCTGCAAATCTGCGGCGGTAATTGCATAACCGGGTTCGAGGTTTTCGACACCCTTATAAGCAGCGACATCAATAAGAATGCCGGTAGCGATAAATGGCGGCGACTTATCGATGCCATTATGATTTAAACCAATATCGGAGGCCGCATCTTCTCGATCAAGACCGTTGTACAGCTCCGCGGCGATGGTGACGTGGCCCAGCGCGTCGATGTGAGTACTGACGTGGGTAGTCATTTCAATACGCTCAAGATAAAAGCCCACTTCGTTAGTGGCACCCGCATTATCACGTAAGAATTTCTCCATGTTTTTTGAAGTACGCGCTAGCGTTATAACGTAGGGCGTTTGAATCGGGTTGATATAAGGCGCGCCCACCGCCACGTCATGAGAAAGCTCAATAATTTTACCGCTTTCAACGGCAGCCAGAGCCGCTTTAATGCTATTGGAGGTCATCAAATTACCGGCACCAAGCACATCATCTTTACCCCAGCTCCAGTTGTTTTCCCCCAGATCAACATCTGCTGTAACAGCCTGGCTTGATAGAACAAGACCGGCGGCCATGGTGGAAGACAATAAAAAAGATTTTAATTTTGTTTTCATAATATTCGACTCTACAGGTTAAATTTTTACGCCAGCTTCACGCGGACATCGTTGAATTAAAAGTCATTCTTAGAAATTATTTAAGACTCTATAAATGAGAGCGTTTTAGCTCAGTATCCGCATTACGCCAATAGGATTTAAATTGGCGCTCAAGCAATGTTGCTTCTTCTACTTTACCCTGAGCTAGCACAGCCTGGTACAGACCCAGCGTTGCCCAGCCACTTTGCTGGTTCCACTGGAGATCTTTTCGATAAACCAATTCTGCCTCCTCCGCTTGGCCTGCAGCGAGCAAAGCACCCCCTAAATACAGGCGCATAGATTGGGGCCAGTCAGGTGGCTCAAAGTAGTTGTTGCTCTCCTCCAGCTGCACTGCAATTGTAAAAGCTTTTATTGCGCCATCAAAATCACCCTGCGCTTCGCGGAGTTCACCCAACAAACCATTAGCCGCCAAATTTAGAAGGTGGGAGGCCGGTGTTGGTGCGACGCCACCATCATCCACACCTTCTGCGTTAATTTGCTGACGCAACTTGCTTAACTCTACTTCTGCTTCCTCAAGCTTCCCTTTGGCTATCAGGGCACTGCCTTTAACATAACTGCGCATTCCGATGAGATAAGGGCTTGAGCTTCCCAGCTCTTTGGTATTTAAAATAACATCCCATTTGCCAAATATTTTGTCGACCATCCAGTTCTGAACAATTTGTTTTTGCCCGCTGTTTATSAGCGCCGGGTTGGCGCTGGGATTACCCGCTGCCTCCCGGGCTGCGCGGGAAGCCTCTGCGTAATTACCTTGCAAAATATTGGCAAAGCGAACGAAGTCGAGGGCATGAGGCTTGTGAATCTTATGCGAAAGGGAATAAGTGCCGATCAGTGGGAAATTGGTATCCCCCCAAATTTTCGCAAACTGTTGGTCGACAATCTGCGAACGCACGTTGGTTCGCGCTG
The DNA here is from genome assembly GCA_002746135.1 of Cellvibrionales bacterium. Classification (GTDB taxonomy): domain Bacteria; phylum Pseudomonadota; class Gammaproteobacteria; order Pseudomonadales; family Porticoccaceae; genus Reddybacter. The sequence goes on from NVWE01000006.1 coordinate 166,476, forward strand.
CCTTTTCATACTCTCCTACTCTTAGGTAAATATGCCCGGGCATATGCACCATGTGCCCGGCAATAGGTGCCACTGACTCAAGTTTTTGAGCCGAAGGCAGTGCTAGCTCGGGCTGAGTCGACGCTTCCATTAAATGAATATACAAATGATTGGCGCCGGGGTGGTCATGCTCTGAGGCCATCGCGGCTTCAAAGGCCGCTTTCGCTTCTGCTGTACCTGGTTTTGCTGAGCCGTCTGCCTTCCAGTAATCCCACCGCGTCGTATTCATGTAAGCCTCACCGAATATCGTCGCGATGTCGGCATCACCCGGGTACTTTTTGTGAAGCTGGCGCATTGCATCCAAAAAGGCGAAGTCACGCTTAACCCCGTCGGGATTGGCCGCTTTGTCATAGAGAACAAACAAGGCATTGATCAGGTCTTGCTCCGGCTGCGTTCCGTTATCSGCTAATTCCCGCGCTTTAAGAATAGCGGCAAGCGCCGTCCCATGGGGGTCATCAGGCATTTGCCCATAACGACTATTCGGGTTTGGCCCGGCAGCATGAGCCAGGCCAAAATACGGCATCGGGCTTTTGGGGTCGAGGCGCGAAGCTTCCTGGTAGGATGCGATCGCTTCTGGAAAATAAAAGCTCCAGGCCAAGCGTAAGCCCTGATCAAAAAAGGCCTGAGCCTGTTTGGAGTCGGTAGAAATCGTTCGGCTATAAGTACCTGTGCCGGGGACTAGCACGGCCAGGACTGCCTCCTCAGTCGCAGCGACATTGATAGCGTGTGGTGTTGCAATAATAGTAGCCAGCAAGAGTATGACTTTACGCATAGGGTTTTCCGAGAAATTGTATGAGTAGGACCGTAGAAAAACTATTTTCTTATTACTACTTAAAGCTGTGCTTACGATTTAACCTTAGCCGCAAAGAATTAACGCAAGCACCTTAACCAGCAAGGTCAAAGATGATAGCATCAAAAAACATACATATAACAAYACATCTGTACACCATAAACAAAATCGACAGCCTGAAGCCAGGTACTTTTACCGGAAAGGACATCCCATGAAATCTCTGGAGCAACGCATATCTGCAGCAGGCCATAACATTAACACCCTGCTTTTGGGTTGCGTCGATACTAAAAAACCAACGCTCCTCTTTATCCACGGCGGTCTTGACTGTATCGGCATGTGGCGCAAGTTCCCCCGCCAGTTATGCGAAGCTAGCGGACTGGCCGGTATTGTTTATGACCGCTGGGGCCACGGTAAATCTGATCCGCTTGTCCTCCCTCGCCCTGGCGACCCTAGGGAGGACGAAGCAGGCCAGCCGATTAGCGACATTATTCAACACTTTGCTTTAAACAAAGTCATTCTCGTTGGCCATAGTTTTGGCGGAGCCGTTGCGTTGATTGCCGCGAGTAAACACCCGGAAAATATCTGCGGAATAATATCAATCGTGCCGCAATTAATTATGCATGAAGATGCAAAATCAGGTCTTAAATTAGCCGAAGATGCTTTTTACAAAGGCCGCCTGCGTGAAAAACTTCTCCCATTCCACGCTGATAAAACCGATACGTTGTTTAAAAACTGGGCCAGTATGGCATTGAAAAAAACCGTACCAGAAAAGCCTTATGCAACATCACTAGAAGAGATAACCTGTCCTGTGCTCGCCGTGTTTGGTGAGCAAGATAACTACGGTTTTGAACCCAACCTTGCATTGATGACTGAGCGAATGGGTGGCCCGCTGGAGGTCTTTAAAATGGCAGAGGCCGCCCACTATCCTCATTTGGAAACACCCGAGGTACTTATCAAAAAGACCTGCCAATTTATAGCTGCTTTAAGTCTACCGCTATAACAATACACCAGGTATTAAAAAACCGGCATTTCAGCCGGTTTTTTAATGTGCAGTACTCGCACTGTCTGACTAACGGGTAGTTACATACTAATCGCATCCAGCTTATTGCCATCTAAATCGCGGAAATAGCCAACATAAAGACCCGGGCGTCGCTCTCCAGGCTTACCTTCGCAGGTGCCGCCAGCAGCAATCGCAGCGCTATAAACAGCATCAACCACTTCAGGGGATTCGGCACCAAGGGCGATCATTACGCCGTTGCCAACAGTTGCAGGTTTCTCATCAAAAGGTTTCATCACCATCAACATAGGGCCACGGGTGGGGCCAACCCAGGACTTATAACGCTCTGTTTCCGGGCCACGTTTGCCGCCGAGAGGGGCGAGTACGGCATCATAAAAAACGGCGGCTTTTTCGAGATCATTGGTACCAACAGTGACGTAGCTAATCATTTTTCTTCTCCAGTGTTTATTAACATTCAACGCTAAATTTGGTTGAGCCAATGTAACACCCAAGACTACATTATTTAAACTTAGTTTTTATCCATCCGCCCTCGAGTAAAGATTAAGCCCATCAACGCTCACCACTATAATGGCTTTGTTAATACCCATTCTTCAGGGTATTATCAAAACCTAATTATTGACACACATCGCGTACTCACCACTCCTATAATAAGCCAGCCCATGCAATCCAATACGTCCAAACGCCGACCACTCATTCTCTCGCTGCTGGTGATCATTGTCTGCGGCATAGCCTTATTCGATTATCTACAGCAACCTGACACTCACGACAGCCAGGTGGCAACTGTCAATGAAATACAAATTCGCGACTCTTTTTCATTGCTGGATCAGTCAGGACAGGCCGTTAGTAACGAAAGTTATTCCGACCGCTATAAACTCATTTTCTTTGGCTTCACAGACTGTCTCGATGTTTGCCCCTCAACACTCAGCCGTATGGCCGAGGTGCTCAACCAACTCGGGCCAAACAACCATCAAATTTACCCCCTGTTCATCACTGTCGAACCTGAACGAGACACCCCCGCACGACTCCATGAATACGCCAAAGCTTTTGATCCGAGGATTAGCTATCTAACGGGATCAACCACCGAAATTTCTCGTGTTTTAACAACCTGGGGGCAAATACGCGCAACAATGGCTGCTGCCAAAGGTGAGACAAGTGAAGAAAATTACACCTTGCAACACAGCTCCGTGCTTTACCTTATCAGCCCAGATGGCAAAGTACTGGAGGCTTACACCTGGGAAGTGCCGCTCGATAAAATTGCTCTCTCTATGAGCGAGTGGCTTTCACCCTGACAACAAATAAATAACCATGCCCTACTTATCTGTCATTAAGTTTTGGTTTGAAGAAACCACCCCCGCCCAGTGGTGGCAAAAAAACGATGCCTTTGATGCGCTTATTCGCGACAGGTTTTTAGCCCTGCATCAATCTGCCACACAGTGTGAACTGACTGAATGGCGCCGTCGCCCCCTTGGCCGACTGGCAGAGATTATTATTATCGACCAGTTTTCTCGCAACCTCTATCGCAACCAGGCCCAGGCTTTTGCCCACGACAGTTTGGCGCTGGCGTTGGCTCAGCAGGCCATCGCCAGCGATATTGCCCCGCGACTGAGTGCCAAACAGCGCGGCTTTCTCTACATGCCCTACATGCACAGCGAGTCCCAGGCCATGCAAAATCAATCGGTACAGCTATTTAGCCAAGCCGGCCTCGGCGCCCATCGCTCATCCGCTCGGCGTCACTGCGACATTATTGAGCGCTTCGGTCGCTATCCCCATCGCAATAAAATACTTCGGCGGACATCGACCGGCGAAGAGCTGGCCTTTCTACAGCAATCCGGTTCAGCCTTTTAGATATTTTCAAACCCGTCTTTACTGCCACTTAATGCCCCCCCTGTTATCGCAACCGGCACCCCTAGCTATCCCTCATCACTCGCAGCGCAAAGCCGAGTAATAAAACGCCAAAACCTACCGTTTCAGAAAGCCCGACGATCAATAGCAGCATCTGATCTGCCTTTGGGCTGGCTGAGTCGCGAAATTGGTTATTAGTCTTATTAGCGCGACCCGCGATAATATATTTAACGATAGCAAGGGCAAAAAACAGCATCAAAACCGCCGTTGCCAAGGTGTTTACAAAACTCGAGAAAATACTGAAATAGGCAAACACGGCGACTAATATCGCCCCATAGGCATACATCAGTGAAGCCCTGTGTGCGATGTCAACATAGTGGGGAGCCTTGCACTCACTACTCCTCATCATGCACGAAAACTTCCAAAAGCCAGTTAGCAACGCACTCATAAAAAAGACACCGGCACATGAAATTGCCAGTACCGACGCCACTTGATTTAATATCTCTTGCATCGAACATTTCCTCACTTTAGTAATTGACACATTTTTATAGTCGTCGAGGAAAGATTTTAGCGGTACTAGACAAGGAGGAATTGTACAAAGTGGCTACAGCGACGACACAACCCCAATCCACACTGTATATATGGCTCGATATGACTTTATTTATCGGGCCGTTACAAAGCTTGGGCTTACACGCCATGCAAACAAGCGCCATCAACGTCGGGCTTTATCGGCCATTTACACTCACCACTGAAGACGGCATAACAAGCGAGCACCGCTGTGCAATGATTGCCCCTGGTCACCAACACGAATTGGCGGCCAACGGAGGGATCGTTGCCAGCTTGTTAATTGAGAGAAACTCGAGCGCCTACCACCATTTACCACAAAACAACGGCTGTCCAGCGCGAGCAATTACGCCCCTTAGTGCGGCAAAGTGGGTCGACTACCTACAAATGATTGCCGAGGTAAAACCGACAAAAGCCGTCGCTTACAATCTACTCAAGCACTTACTGAGCGTAGATAGTACGGCGGTGACAGCGATGGACTCGCGCATTGAAAAGGCCATGAGCAGCATTAGCCTCACCCCCGATAGCGACCTCAGCCAAGCCCAGTTCGCCGCTGCACTGGGACTCTCCCAGTCTCGCTTTCGGCATCTATTCCGCGAGCAATCGAACATTCCCTTCCGGCGCTATCGACTCTGGCGTCGCATCATCAGTGCCATGGAAGCTCTGCACAATGACAACAATATTACCCAGGCCGCCATGACGGCGGGCTTTAGCGATTCTGCCCATTTCAACCGTTGTTTTCGACAGGCCTTTGGGCTCAACCCCTCTCGCCTATTTCGCCACATGGACAAGGTCAAACCCTAGAATCACCATACGCTAGCTCAGTTACCGCCTCTTCGCACGACAACCAACACTGACAAACTCAGGCAACTGCCTGCAGTGAACGCACCTTCCCGCCTCTGCCCCTTTAGCTGTCATTATCGTAAACTGCATCCCCCTTGTTTTTGACTGGGCCTGCTTTGGCCTTTTCACCGGATAACCCCAACGCCATGTCCGCAAACACCGATCGCCCTGCCGCCACTAAAATGTCCTCCATCAGGCAACTCATTCGCCTGATCGCACCCTATCGCTGGCGCTGGGTGTGCGCCATTATTGCCTTGCTCTTTACGGCAGGCATTACCCTGACCATCGGCCAGGGTGTACGCATGGTGATCGACGACGGTTTTGTCGCTGGCTCGGTCTCGCAACTGCAGCAGGGTATTTATTTACTACTGGGCCTATCGGTATTAATGGCCGCGGGTACCTTTGTGCGTTTTTATTTGGTGTCATGGCTCGGCGAGCGGGTCAGTGCCGATATTCGTAGCGCGGTGTTTAACAATATTGTCTCCCTCAGCCCCGGCTACTTTGACAACAATCGCAGTGGCGAGATTATGTCCCGCCTCACTACCGACACTACCCTGTTACAGAGCATTGTTGGCAGCTCTTTTTCCCTCGCTTTACGCAGCTCCATTTCGACCACCGGTGCACTGATTATTCTCATCATCACCAACCTCAAGCTGACATTGGTGATTCTCGCCTGCATCCCCGTCGTGCTATTGCCCATATTGGTTTTTGGCCGCCGGGTACGCGCGCTCTCCCGCCAAAGTCAGGACTCCATCGCCAATGTTGGTACTTATGCGGGGGAGATCATCACCCAGCTGAAGACCGTGCAAAGTTACACCCGCGAAGATTATGAGCGCGAAGCTTTTGGGAAAGAAGTCGAAAACGCCTTTGCCATCGCCCGACGCCGCGTCAAACAACGGGCGGTGCTGATGGCGGCGGTGATCGTGCTGGTCTTTGGTGCGCTGAGCGGCATGCTCTGGGTTGGCGGAAACGACGTCTTAAATGGCACTATGAGCGCCGGCGATCTCGGTGCCTTTGTGTTTTACGCCATGCTGGTAGCGATGGGCGTGGCGACGATGTCAGAAGTCTACGGTGACTTGCAGCGCGCCGTGGGTGCCACTGACCGGCTAGTCGATTTAATGACGGCCGAAGCCACTATTCTTGCGCCTGATTCCGTAGAAATTGCCGCCAGTGAACTCGCCGCCGAAGTCAGCTTTAAGCAGGTTGATTTCAGCTATCCCTCGCGCCCCGGGCAAAAGGCACTGGAAGACTTCTCCATCCATATTCCCGAAGGCAAAGTGGTGGCCTTAGTTGGCCCTTCCGGGGCTGGCAAGTCCACCGTGTTCGAATTGATGCAGCGCTTTTACGACCCACAATCAGGCTCTGTGCTACTCGGTAATACCGACATTCGCGAACTTTCCCCCAACGACTTACGCCAACAACTCGGCGTGGTCTCCCAGCACCCCGCCCTGTTTAGCGCCGATGTCAGCCACAATATTCGCTACGGCAAACCCGATGCCAGCGACGAAGAAGTACAGGCCGCGGCAAAGGCCGCCTATGCCCACGATTTTGTCGAACAATTACCCGAAGGCTATGCCAGTTTTCTCGGCGAACAGGGTGTGCGGCTGTCAGGCGGGCAGAAGCAACGCATCGCCATCGCCCGTGCCATTCTCAAAAACCCCCGCCTACTGCTACTCGACGAAGCCACCAGCGCACTCGACACCCACAGCGAGCAGCAGGTGCAACTGGCACTGGAAAAGCTGATGCACAACCGCACCACCTTAATTATCGCCCATCGCCTGTCGACCATTCTTCACGCCGACCACATTGTGGTGATGGACAACGGCAAACAAGTGGCTAGTGGCACCCATCAGCAATTACTTAAAGAAAGCGAGCTTTACGCCAAACTGGCGGCGGCGCAATTTGGCGGCAATAAATAAGCCGACATCTTTTATCTTTGCTTTATCTTTTAATCGGCACGCAGATACAGTAATTTCAATGCCATTAAAAACATAAATAAGGACGTCTCTATGATTACCGAAAAAGACATGTACTTTCACACGCCCACTTCCGACGACCATTACTGGGCGGAAACGAATTACTTTGGCTTTTACATACCCGAAGAAGCAATACACGTTAATGTCTATGTACTGACGCGCCAAAATGCTGGCGTGGTGTTATCCAGCATCACCGTTACCGATGGCTTTTCCAACTCGCCTCACTTGGTGCGCTACAGCAATAATCAGGTGCATCTGCCTTTTCCGAAAACTGATTTTGACGATTACACCCTCGAAAACGGTTTATCGATTAAATGCACCAAGCCGGTAATGGACTACGACATTACATTCGACGACCAACGCGGTGTTAAAATTGACGTGCAATACAAAGCATTAATGGCACCTTACGATATTCACGATCCCGCCCAAGACCCATTAGCGGACTCGACTAAAGATAGTGTTTCTGACACTGCTTACGCAGGCCACTGGGACCAAACCGGGCGTGTTACCGGCAAATTCACCATCGACGGTAAGACCTACGATGTGAATTGCGTATCGAGCATGGACCACAGCTGGGGCGAGCGCAAAGAAGATCAGTTTCAGGATTTCTGCTGGCTCAACGCCAACTTCGACAACGATGTCAGCATTCACTGCATCTGGATCATCGACCCCGAAGACCCTAACCATTACCAGGCCATTGCTCACGGCTATGTACGCGAAGGCGATCAGGTTTACGGACTGGTAAAAGGCTCTGGCAAATTGCGCCGCAATGGCCGACTCCATCAAAATATGGATCTACAGGTGGAGGACGAGCGGGGCAAAATACACCATTTTAGCGGCACTGCCTTCACATCTAACCCCTGGCAACCGTGGCCCTTTGTTTACTGCACCCAGTCCTTCCTGCGCTGGGATCTCGACGGCGTCACCGGTTGGGGCGAAGTGCAAGACGTCAGTATGTAGCCATATAAATTCAAGAGCACTCTCAAAGAATAAAACCCAATAAAACAATAAATAACCGCTTTTAGGCGACGCCGTAGATTGCTGGGCAGCAGAATCTCAACAGCCTCTATACGCTATATACGGCTGAACTATTAGTACAAAACGTTATAGATTTTAAGCGAAATAGCGCTTAAGTTTTTGTCAATTAAACCGATACGGTAATGACAGAAGCATCTATAACCGCTTTCACAGAAAACCATATGCAGATACAGACACAGGCAAACACCATGGAAACTGCAAATTTTGGCTCCAACATCTCCAACCTGGCGCAGACTCCCGATAAACGGACGGAGCCCTTCGGGCAAACTGTTTCAGCCCTGGCTCATGAGAAAAAGGAGGAGGCTGAAGCTGTAAGCCTCGACGCCGCCATCGTGAATACCAACCTGTCTCTCAGCAGCGGCGATGCCAACCAATCATTAACACTGATATTAAAATCCGCGATAGAGGGCATTAATACTGAACTGGAACCAACCCTCGGGGCCAACGCTATTCAAGCGGCAGTCGACAACGGCATTGATGTCAGTCCGGAAGCCACAGCCGAGCGCATCGTCTCCTTAAGCACCCGTTTCTTTTCTGCCTACCGAGACGCCAACCCAGGTTTAGATTTCGACACCGCGCTCAATCAATTCGTCGACGTGATTAGCGACGGTATCGACCAGGGCTTTGCCGAGGCGCGGGAAATACTCGATGGACTACAGGTACTGAACGGCGATATCGCCAGTAATATCGACACGACCTATGACTTAGTACAGGACAAGCTGGCGGCCTTTGTTGAAAATTTGAGCCATAGTGAATCTCCACCAGAGCAGCCCGCAGAACAACAACTTGGCCTTGAATAAGACTTAAACAAAACACATAAAAAAGGCGCTCCATCGAGCGCCTTTTTTATTGCTTATTATCAGACCCTATTCAACAGCCTGACAGCTGAGTATTCCTACAAATACAAAGCGCCAAAACTAGCCGACAATCGCCAGCAACTCCACATCAAAAACCAATGTGGCGTGAGGGCCAATAGCACCACCGGCACCTTTTTCGCCATAGGCCAAATCTGATGGCACGTACAAACGCCACTTAGATCCTTCTTTCATCAACTGCAACGCTTCCGTCCAGCCGGCAATCACGCCATTGACGGGGAATTCTGCGGGCTCGCCTCTATCGTAAGAACTGTCAAATACAGTGCCGTCAATCAAAGTACCGTGATAGTGCGTTTTAACTTTAGCCGTGTTACCGGGAATAGCACCCTTACCATCACTTAACACTTCATACTGCAGGCCAGACGCAGTAACGGTAATGCCGTCGCGTTTAGCATTTTCAGCGAGAAATTCAACGCCCTCGGCCGACAATTTGCCTGCCTCTTCAGCCTGCTTTGCCTGTACACGCGTATTCACGGCCTCAAATGCAGCCTTCATAACTTCAGTATCAATCTGGGGGGGCTTATCCGTGTAAGAATCACTAACACCCTCGAGAACTGCTTCCAGAACCAATTCGTCAAACGGGCTGCCCGCCAATTGATCACCCATCTGGCGGCCAATGCCGTAGCTCACTTGCTGTTCAACCGTCGTAAATTTGTCAGACATTCATCATTACTCAGAAAAATAAAGCGTCATCTTAACACGACAGATTTCAGCAAGGTCACTCAACGCGAGGCAAGACCCATTTGAGCTACAGGTTTTTTTGGTGTTGAATTGGCGTCCAAATATTCATTTTAAATCAACCAAAACAGGAAATAATTATGTCTGGAAATATTGAAGGGAAGATCGCTCTTGTCACCGGAGCAGCCAGCGGTATTGGTGCGGCGGCGGCAGAAATACTCGCCGAGAGAGGCGCCAAAGTCGTGGTCTCCGATATTAATGAAGAGGGCGGACAGGCGACTGTCGAGCGCATTACTAGCGCCGGTGGCGAAGCTGTTTTTCAGCGCTGCAATGTCGCCAGTGAAGAAGACGTTATCGCGCTAGTCAAAAAAGCCGTCGACACTTATGGGCGACTCGATATCGCTTTTAATAATGCGGGGATTGAAGGCGAGGCCGCTACCACACCCAATTGCAGCATTGAAAATTTCGACCTGAATATCGACGTGAACTTGAAAGGCGTTTTCATGTGCATGAAATACCAGATCAACCAGTTCCTCGCACAGGGTCACGGCGGCGCTATTGTTAATACCGCCTCGGTTGCCGGACTGGTCGCCGCCAAAGGTGTACCGGCCTATGTCGCCGCCAAACATGGCGTTGTTGGATTAACCAAAACAGCAGCTATTGAATTTGCCAAGAAAGGTATTCGCGTTAACGCCGTATGCCCCGGTGGTATTCGCACCGAAATGCTGCAGCGCGCCCTCGATGAAAAGCCCTGGGTTGAAAAACAATTGCTCAAGCTACAACCCATTGGTCGTCTCGGTGAACCAGCTGAAGTTGCCAAGGTGGTCGCCTTTTTATGCTCCGATGATGCCTCCTTCGTCACCGGCCACGCAATGCCCGTCGACGGCGGTTGTGTGGCAATATAAGCCTACCGGTCAGATGAGATGGGCTTCTCATCTGACCGGTTTATCAACCCTTAACACCAAACCGGAGAAATACCATGTCTTTTGTCGCCTTAGTCACTCTGCTTTTAGTCTCCCAGTACCTCTACTTTATGGCCATGACCGGCAAAGCCCGTGACGAATTGAGCATTAAGGCACCTGCCACGACGGGCGACGAGGTCTTCGAACGTATTTTGCGAGTACAGCTCAACACCCTGGAACAACTGATGGTCACTCTGCCAGCAATGTGGCTTTGTGCTCACTATTTCAGCACCAGTTTTGCAGGCATTATGGGGCTGGTATTTTTCGCGGGTCGCATACTCTACCGCAAAGCCTATATTGCCGACCCGACAACACGGGGTACTGGCATGATGACAGGATTTTTAGCCAATATTTTTCTGCTTGTTACAGCCGCTCTGGGGATTATTTTTTAAGCTTTTATCCAAACATCCAGTGCTAGACAAGCGTCTCGCTCAACCCGGTATTATGTAAATGCATTGACGTTAAGTTGAATCCATACAAGCGACTTGCTAAATTTCAACCGCTAAAGTTGACGTTAACGTCAACGAAATGCTGCCAAGCTGAACGGGTAGCATCTATTTACTAGATTCCCCGGGGGCAAATAGACCCCCTAAAGAGATGACGTATGAGCCAAATTCAATCCGCGATCAACCCCCAATCCGCCGCTTACAAAGAGAACTTTGAGCACTACTCAAAGCTGCTCGAACTGTTGCGAGAACGCCACAGCGAAGCAGCAACGGGCATTCGTGAAAAGCTGATTGTGCGCCACCGCGAGCGCGGCAAAATGCTCGCCCGCGAGCGCATCGACCAACTGGTCGACAGCCACACGGCCTTTCTCGAACTCTCGCCTCTGGCCGCCTATGGGCAGTACAAAAACGAAGTACCCTCGGCGGGCATCGTCACTGGTATCGGCCAGATTTGCGGTATTACCTGCATGATTATAGCCAACGATGCGACGGTAAAAGGCGGCTCCTTCTTTCACGAAACGGTGAAGAAACACGTCCGCGCCCAAGAAATTGCCGAGCAAAATAAATTACCCTGCATCTACTTAGTCGATTGCGGCGGCGCTTATCTACCCGAGCAGGATCGCGTCTTTCCCGACAAAGAACACTTCGGCAATACCTTTTATCGCCAGTGCCAAATGTCAGCCCAGGGCCTGCCGCAAATTTCGGCAGTATTTGGTGGCTGTACAGCGGGCGGTGCGTATATCCCTGCGCTGTCGGATGAGAATATTATGGTGCGCGGCAATGCCCGCATCCACCTCGGTGGGCCTTCCATCGTTAAAGTGGCTATTAATGAGGATATCGACGGCGAAACTCTCGGCGGTGCCGAAATGCACAGTAAAGTTTCTGGGGTTAGTGACTATTTAGCCGAAGATGAAGACGAGGCCCTGGCGCGKATTCGCGAAATYATGGCCAAGCTCAACTGGCCAACRAAATGCCACGCCGMCACTCGCCCMGYRCTRCCGCCYCGCTAYAGCCCGGAAGARYTRCCCGGYGTSGTYAGCGCCAAYCCGAARATACCCTAYGAYGTGCGAGAGATTATCGCSCGCYTGGTGGAYGACAGYGACTTCCACGAATACAARCCCCTSTACGGCGACACGCTSATTTGCGGCACCGCCTATATTCACGGCTACCCCGTTGGCCTGATTGGTAACAACGGCGCACTGTTTTCAGAGTCATCCTTAAAAGGTGCGCACTTTATTGAGCTGTGTAACCAACGTAATACCCCGCTGTTGTTCCTGCACAACATCACCGGCTTTATGGTGGGCAGCGAAGCCGAGCGCGGTGGCATTGCCAAAAACAGCGCTAAGCTAGTTTACGCCCAGGCCACATCACGGGTAGCCAAGTTCTCCGTTATCGTCGGTGGTTCTTACGGTGCGGGCAACTACGGCATGGCCGGTCGTGGCTTCTGGCCRAACTTCCTCTTCACCTGGCCGTCAGCTAACTGCGCCACSATGAGCGCCGAYATCGCCAGTAATGTMATGACCGARTTRCGCCGCTCCAGYMTTAARSKSGGYGMRGCMACAGMCGAAGAGTTACAGGAAATTGAAGAYGGCGTRCGCGCCCAGTACGGYGAGCAAAGCGACCCCTACTAYGCRACATCRCGCCTTTGGGATGACGGCATTATTGAACCTGCCGACACCCGCGATGTACTGGGCTTATGCCTGGCACTGGCCGCAGCCAAAGAGCCGGACACCGGACCATCGCCAGTTTATCGCATGTAGTGCATTGCTACCCACGACATGCAAACAGTGTTTTCTTGCCCTTATTAAAGAAGTGTAAATCACTATGATTAAATCATTGCTCGTCGCCAACCGTGGCGAAATTGCGGTACGCATTATGCGCACCTGCCAAAAACTCGGTATCCGTGCCATTGCTGTTTATTCCGAAGCCGACCGCTATGCACGMCATGTTGCACAAGCTGACGAAGCGGTATTAATCGGCCCCGCCGAAAGCGCCCAGTCTTATCTGAAAGCGGAGAACATTATCGCGGCGGCCCAACAAACCGGTGCCGACGCCATTCATCCCGGCTACGGCTTTCTCTCAGAGAGCGAAGCGCTGATCAGCCTGTGCGAAAGCGAAGGCATTATTTTTGTCGGCCCCAACCGCGAAGCTATTCGGGTAATGGGTTCTAAAATCGAATCTAAAGCACTGGCGCAACATGTCGGTGTACCGACCATACCCGGCTATCACGGAGCCGACCAGTCTGAAGCCACCTTGTTAAGCGAAGGTGACAAAGTCGGTTACCCCCTGATGATCAAAGCCAGCGCAGGCGGTGGCGGTAAAGGCATGCGCCGGGTCGACAATAGYGAGCAACTGGCACGCGAGCTACCCCAGGCCAGACAGGAGGCGCTATCGGGTTTTGGTGATGACAAAGTTCTGCTCGAAAAGCTGATTGAAGAACCGCGCCATATTGAAGTGCAACTGGCCGCCGACCACCACGGCAATACCGTGCATTTATTCGAGCGCGAGTGTTCGATTCAGCGCAACCATCAAAAAGTAATTGAAGAAGCCCCCGCTGGCTTTTTGAGTGATGCACAACGCGAGCTGCTTTTCAGCAGCGCCATCACGCTCGGCCAGTCGGTAAGCTACGACTCTCTCGGCACCGTCGAATTTTTGCTCGACCAAAGCAATGGCGAAATTTACTTCCTTGAAATGAATACACGCCTGCAGGTTGAGCACCCGGTAACTGAAGCSATTACCGGCTTTGAYTTGGTYGARTGGCAAATCCGCATTGCTGCCGGTGAGCCSCTSCCCAGYACACAGGGCGRCATTCRTTGTGAAGGCTGGGCAATTGAAGCACGGGTTAACGCCGAAGAYCCCGCYAATAATTACCGTCCGCAAACCGGCACTATCGCCCTCTATAACGAGCCRCAATACAGTGACGTTCGCGTCGATAGTGGCGTGCAAGCGGGCACCGTACTCGGCCCCTATTACGACCCCATGCTCGCCAAAGTCATTGGTATTGGCGACAACCGAGAGCAAGCCCGCAGTGCGTTGCTACGTGGGGTTGAGAACTTTAGCCTCAGCGGCCTTGGCAATAACCTCGACTTTTTAGGCGACATCCTGCGCCACCCCAGCTTTGTCGAAAAAGCCCTGACCACACGCTTTCTCGAAGCAGCGTTTACAGGTGGCTGGCAAGCCAAAAGCGCCGATAACAAAACCGCGATTTGCGCTGCCGTCGCGCGCATCATGCTCATTGAAAAACGTGACACGCAGATTCACCACTCGCCCTTTCAAACCCTCGGCGCCTTCCGCGTGCTCGAGCGAGCAGGACAAGCGGGCAAGAGCCGCGTTATTTTGCAGGATGCGGTGAGTGATGACGGCGCTATTCAGCTTGTCACCATGAGTGGCACACAAGGCTGCTACCAGCTGACAATTCAGGTAATAGATGACAGCAACACCCAAAGTGAGCACAAGATACTCGCAGGYTGGATTGGCGAACACACCCTACAAGTCGAAATTGACGGCCACAGCCAGAGCTTTGCCGTCGACAATAGTGACGCTGCTATTGCCCTCACGACAAAAGGCAGCAGCCATCGCTATCGCTGCCTGAGCGAGCAAGACCTTGCGCTAGGCAAAGGGCATACTGCTAGCGGCGGTGACAGCCGTGTCACAGCCAGCCTGCCCGGACAGGTGGTCGAAATCAAAATAGCCACAGGTGACCTGGTCAAAAATGGCGATACCCTGGTGGTACTCGACTCGATGAAACTCCTGCATAATCTCACCGCCGCCACCGATGGCGTGGTGGGTGAAATTTTCTGCTCAGTCGGCGACAGCGTTGAAGGCGGCGCCGTATTGATTGAGCTAGAGCCAAGCGAATAGCCAACAGCATTCGCTCTACACACTAACCACACAACGCAGATACGCTGAGGACAACCATGAACCAACTGTATTTTTCTGAAGAACAGAACATGCTGCGCGAGCAGATTCGCCGCTTTGTCGAACAAGAGATTGTTCCCAACGGCGAAGCCTGGGAAGAGGACGGCTTTGTGCCCCGCGACGTACTGCGCAAGATGGGCGACCTGGGCTTTCTCGGTATTCGCTATGGCGAGGAGTATGGCGGCAGTAATATGAATACTCTGAGCAGCGTGATACTGGCTGAGGAACTGGGCCGCTCCAGCTTTGGTGGTTTTGCGGTCACCGTCCTGGTGCACACTGACATGGCCTCTCCCCATCTGGAAAACTTTGGCAACAAAGCCCAGAAAGACAAGTACATGCCCGACCTCATCAGCGGCAAGAAAATTTGCGCCGTGGGTGTCACCGAGCCCGATGCCGGTTCTGACGTGGCCGGTATGCGCACCACCGCTGTGGAAGATGGCGACAGCTATGTGCTCAACGGCACCAAAATGTTTATCACCAATGGCGTGAAAGGCGATGTCTTTTTTGTCGCGGCAAAAACGGACACATCGGTTAAAGCCTCACGCGGTGTGACTATCTTTATCGTTGATAAAGGCACGCCAGGCTTCACCGTCAGCCGCGCCCTCGATAAAGCAGGCTGGCGCAGTTCAGATACGGCGGAGCTGGTGTTCGACAACTGCCGTGTACCGAAAGAAAATATTCTCGGCGAGCTCAACAAGGGCTTCTATTCCATCATGCGTAACTTTCAAAACGAGCGCACAGTACTGGCCGCCCAATCTATTGGTGAAGCCGCTAAAGCGCTGGAAATCACCCTGCAATACGTGCAGGAGCGCAAAGCCTTTGGCGCCACTCTGTGGGAAAAACAAACCATTCGCCAGCGTTTAGCCATGTTGCAGGCCAAGGTCGAGGCCGGTCGTCAGCTCACCTATCACGCTGCCTGGCTCGACTCTATGGGCCAGGATTGCGTGAAAGAAGTGTCGATGGCGAAGGCATTCTGCTGCGAACTCGTTAACGAAACCATGTACACCTGTCAGCAATTTCACGGCGGCTTTGGTTACATTCGTGAGAGCGCCATTGAACGAATGGTGCGAGATGCTCGCGTACAGAGTATTGGCGGCGGTGCCACCGAGGTGATGCTGGAGGAAATTTCAAAGCGCTCAATTATTGACTAGTTTTACACGCATAAAGTATGAATCTTAAAGGGCAGCCCTCCACAGCTGCCCTTTCTTTTTGTTACAAAGTCCCGAGCCAACAATTTGAGAAGCAATAGTCAATTTGAGCGATCACCTTTTGTCCAAAGTAGCGGCTCAATTTATAGTGAGCTGCTAACTCCGGTAAAAAGCACAGGTTCAAAGCAATCATGAAGCATATCCTAGTCGTCGAAGACAGCCCCATGGTGTTGAAGGTTCTCAAGCAGTTTATTTCTCGACACGACGAACTAAAACCGCAATTTGCTGAAACCCTTGGTCAGGCGACAGAATTGATTGCCCGTGCAACAACGCCGTTTTTTGCCTGCCTTACCGACCTGGGTTTACCCGATGCACCCAACGGAGAGATTGTCGAGTTTTGCCTCGCAAAAAAAATCCCGACCATTGTACTCACGGGTAGTTACGACGAAGAAAACAGAAAGTCATTAATCGCCAGAGGCGTTGTCGACTACGTTGTAAAAGAAAGTCGTTTCGCCTATGAATACGCGGTCAAATTATTAGTCCGCCTAACTAAAAATGAAGAAACTCATGTGCTCGTCACTGACGACTCCGTTACGGCCAGAGCCCATCTTCGCAAACTTTTAAAAACCCATCTATTTAAAGTCAGCGAAGCTAAAGACGGAAAAGAAGCTATTACCGTACTCGAACAAAACCCTGAKATAAAATTACTTATTACTGATTTCAATATGCCAAATATGGATGGCATTGAACTCACCAAGCACGTACGCCGCAAGATGGGTAATGACCAGCTCATTATCATCGCCCTGTCTTCAGAGAGCGATCGTTATTTATCGGCACGTTTTATTAAAAATGGTGCTAGTGACTTCCTCAAGAAACCCTTTATTCATGAGGAGTTCTACTGCCGCATTATGCACAATCTGGAAGAGCGAGAATTACTCGACAGGGTCCATGACTATGCGAACAGGGATCACTTAACTGACCTTTATAACCGCCGTTATTTTAGTGAAAAAGCCAACGAACTCATTACAGAAAACGATAAAACGAGCACAACAACATCTCTTTGCATAATATCCATAGACAAATTCAACGACATTAATGACGAGTTTGGCCATGACGGCGGCGATCATCTCTTGATTGAATTCTCAAAGTCCATAACAACCAACATAGGCATGTTTTTATCTTCCCGTTATGGCGGCGGAGAGTTTGCATTATTAATGCCAAACTTTAGCGCRGAAAAAGCGGCCCGACTGAGCGATGAATTTCGAGACTTTATCAGCACTCAAACCATAAGCTATAAAGATAAAGAAATTGGCATCACTCTTAGCGTAGGCGTTTGCGAAATTGAAAATGGGGATTTTCCCGCCGCTCTCTCTTCTAATTACCAATCCCTGTACAGAGCAAAGAAGCAGGGCGGCAACTGCGTCGTTCACACCAATCCGGCTTAATGAAACCTAAAGTGATTTTTTGAAACGGCCCGAAGTAAGACGTTCACACCCGGCTATATCGCACGCTGTTTCAACGCACAAAAAACCTTCATTCTGCAGCAGTGTGCGTACGGCTTGCGCTTGTTGGTAGCCGTGCTCAATTAACAAACACCCGCCATCAATTAAATATTTTTTTGCCCCGCAAATAATGATTTCAATATCAGACAAACCTTTATTGCCCGACACTAGGGCAGAAATAGGTTCAAAGCGAAYATCACCCTCCTTTAAGTGCCGATCATCTTCATCGATGTAGGGCGGGTTAGTCACAATCARRTCAAATTTTTGYRCRGGAAKAYTTTCAAACCAGTCACTGCGTATCACGCTGACATTATCCAGACCTAAGCGTTGACGGTTYTTTTCRGCYAGCKCTACAGCCCCRATGACRRTATCGACAGCCAATATTKTCCAGCCTGARTTTTCACTCGCCAAYGCCAGAGCAATCGCGCCTGTTCCGGTGCCCAAATCAAGAACCCGCGCATCAGGCTTAACAAGCGCATTGAGCGCTGTTTCAACCAGCAGCTCYGTATCGGGCCTGGGAATTAAAGTCGTCGCATCCACAKYTAAAGACAAGGACCAAAACTCTTTTTCTCCTGTCAGATAGGCGATGGGTTCACCCTTGGCACGGCGTTTCAGTAAGTCGTTAAAACAATTAACCTGCTGTTGATCGAGTTCTTTCTCTGGCCAGGTAAATAAATAGCTGCGCGGTTTWYCRAGCASRTRRCAAAGYAGTACTTCCARATCGAGCCGAGGYGTATCRCTGATGCCKTCAAGCYGMGAAGCAAGRCGYAACAASGCGGCGATRCTGGRSTTTTCAGCTGKCATATTYTTTAARCRRTCRYTATTANRAAAGGCTTTTAYTTCGCCAGTGCCGCCAACTGYTCAGTCTGGTGYTCRGTAATTAARGGCTGGATCACCTGCCCCAAATCRCCCTGCATAATTTCGTCGATTTTATACAGSGTGAGRTTAATSCGRTGGTCRGTCACTCGCCCCTGAGGGAARTTRTAGGTGCGAATRCGCTCTGAACGATCACCGCTACCCACCATACTACGKCGCAGTTCCGATTCTTCCTGAGATTGCTTCTGCTGCAGCCCATCGAGAATACGCGCCTGTAACAAAGACATCGCCCGCGCCCKGTTCTTGTGCTGCGAACGCTCATCCTGACATTCAACCACGATRCCRGTCGGCAAGTGGGTCAAGCGAATMGCCGAATCGGTTTTGTTAACGTGCTGMCCACCYGCMCCCGAGGCACGAAAAGTATCGACACGWAGGTCGGCCTTCTTAATTTCCACGGCTTCAATTTCATCGGMTTCCGGCAGGATTGCRACSGTGCAGGCCGAGGTATGCACCCGACCCTGGGATTCAGTTTCAGGCACGCGCTGCACGCGATGGGCGCCCGATTCAAATTTAAACAGCGAGAAAACYTCCTTACCCACAATMCGCACGATGATTTCTTTATAACCCCCGTGATCGCCCTGGCGYTCRCTGACAATTTCSACYTTCCAGCCTCGGGATTCTGCATAGCGCGAATACATGCGGTACAAGTCGCCGGAGAAWATYGCCGCCTCATCACCRCCRGTRCCGGCACGAATTTCAAGAAATACATTGTGTTTRTCATTCGGGTCTTTCGGCAGTAASAGGGTTTGCAATTCCTTTTCTAAMCCAGTCAGTTCAGYCTCGCCMTCACGCAACTCCTCYTGCGCCARCTCRCGCATATCGGGGTCGCTGTCTTTRAGCATGGACCGCGCTTCTTCCGTATTCTCAGTCACTTKYACAAATTGCTGATAGGTTTTYGTCACCGGCTCCAGCTCGGCATATTCCATYGACARSCCACGRAARCGGTTTTGRTCGGCTATCACCTCGGCATCGCTAAGCARGTGCCCAACCTCGTCATARCGCTCGGCAAGACGATCCAGTTTTTCTAATAGCGAGGCTTTCATTGCTCGTCCCTTTTTTTGACACCGGCGTTGGCATCTGAATTAACATCATCGGCACGGGAATCGCCCCCCTGCTGATCATTCTCTTTCTGCTCTCGACCTTGCTGTTGACTGCCGGGGGATATTTCGCCCGCTCCCGGCAAATCGAATAAATCGTGRGCCCAGCGAACATAATCACTGTCACCCTGCTCACCGGCCTTTTTCAAACGTGTCGTTGGCACATGCAAAAACTTATTGGTGAGCCCGTTGGCCAACTGACGYAGCACTTGCTCAGCCGACTGGCCCTGGGCAATAGMGGCCAGCGCTTTATCAAGTTCGGCATCGCGCAGCGCACCGAAATTATCGCGAAAAGCGCGAATCGTACCCACGGCCTGCTGGCCGCGCAATTGATTCTTCCAGTTACTAACGCCCTGCTCGATGATCACCTCAGCCTGTCCCGCTGCATCTTCTCGGTGGCGCAGATTGGCTTCTATCACCTCTTTTAGGTCATCGACGGTATATAAATAAACATCATCGAGCTGGGCGACCTGGGGTTCGATATCCCGAGGCACGGCGATGTCGACCATAAAAATGGGGCGGTGCTTGCGCTGTTTTAAAGCAGATTCCACCGCACCCTTGCCTAAAATCGGCAGCTGGCTAGCGGTGGATGAAATAACGACATCGGCGCGGTGTAAATATTCGGGAATCTCAGATAACAAAATGGCCTCGGCCGAAAACACCTCTGCCATCTCCTGCGCACGGGCCAGAGTTCGGTTGGCAACAATAATATCGCCGACGCCCTGCTCACGCAGATGACGAGCTAATAACTCAACCGTTTCGCCCGCACCGATCAATAACGCTGTCACTTCTTTCATCGAGCTAAAAATACGCTGGGCCAAACTGACCGCCGCATAGGCCACCGACACGGGATTCTGACCAATGGCCGTTTCACTGCGCACCCGCTTGGCGGTGGCAAAGACGCCCTGAAACACCTGAGATAAGAGCCCGTCTACCGTGCCTGCCTTCTGCGCAACGGCATAGCTCGATTTCATTTGACCCAAAATCTGCGGCTCGCCCAGCACCATTGAATCCAACCCACTGGCGACTTTCATCATGTGCTGCACGGCTTTGTCATCTTCCTGCACGTAATAACTATCGTCCAAAGCCTTAACCGGCAAGCGGTGATGATCCGCCAACCAGGCCAGTAAAGCACCTGCGTTGACGCTACCCGTCGCGTAAAGTTCGGTGCGATTGCAGGTCGACAATATCGCCAAGTTGTTCGCACCACAGGCATCGCGACCCTGCTGCAAACTCAAAATCATTTGATCGGGGGCAAAGGCGACCCGCTCGCGAACCTCGAGACTTGCCGTGCGGTGGTTGATTCCTAGGACAATCAGGGGCATAAAGGACCAATGTGGATATATTTCACAGTCACAACGATGAACTAAACGCTTCATCGCTGTCACAATTATACTGACTACTCTCTACGGCAACAGCTCGGAATAACGCAACTATGCTCGACAAGTCTCAACTGACTGGCAAACAACGATTCACGAAGCTGCGCTTTAAAGCGGTATTATTGACTGCCTCCCTGCTACTGGCATCTTGTACCTCACCTGAGTTCAGCCAACAGGCCAACAACGCGCTGACTGTCGTCGACACGCAGACCGATTCATCATCAATCAGGCGCGATTATCCCGTTCGGCCCTTCCCAACACAAACTTTTTACGACTTACTTGTTGCCGAGGTTGCCGGCACGCGCGGTAATTTGGGTCTGGCACTCGAAAACTACCGCCGCCAGGCACTGGCTACCCGCGACCCCGGCGTCATCGCTAGAGCTGTGAGTACCGCCTCTTATCAAAAAAACAATGCAGCATTACAGGAACTGGGAATTTTATGGGCGGAAGTGGAGCCCGATAGCATTCAGGCTCGCAACATGGCCTTTTACGCCCAGGCCCGGCAGGCCCATTTCAGTCTTGCTTTTGAACACGCRGAATACTTACTCCGCCAGAACAATGGCAAATACATGGTCTTGTTGCCCAGTTATACTGCCAATCTCGATGAAGAGCAGCGCTTATACTTACTCAAGCAATACACCATTGTTGAGCAGAACACCCCCGGCAACCGCGATTTATTACTGGGTAAAACCCTGTTATTGGCTCAACTGGCCCGTGTCGACGAAGCCCTTAGCACTGTCCAGCAACTTCTCGGYGAGCACCCCGGCGATCAGCCAGCCCGCCTCGTTGCCGCTCAAATCCAACATAAAGCAGGGCATCACAAGGAGGCCATTAACGAACTTGAGCAAGGCCTCAAACACGCACCGAAAAGCCAGCAGTTACAACTGCAATTAGTACGCTTCATAGCCGAGAGCAATCTACCTCTGGCCGTCGAAAAAATGACAGCCCTGGCTAGTCAAGAGTCAAGCAACGATAAATTCAAGCTAGCACTTGCTCTGCTCCACCGYGAAAATAACGACCCCGAACCCGCCAGAACGATCTACCAAGGCCTTATCGGCAACGGACACCTGGTCTCACAGGCCCACTTCCAGCTCGCCGTTATGGCTGAGCAACGCCAGGCGCCTGACGATGCTCTGCAGCACTATCGAATGGTCAGCGACAACAACCTTTTTTTACAGGCGACAGTAYGTATTAGCCAGATACTAGCGGACCGTGGTCAACTCAACGATGCGCGGCTATATTTGCACAAATTGCGTCTCGACTACCCCGATCACGCCAGTGCTTTCTATCAAATTGAAAGCCAACTGCTCATCGAGCAACAGGGCCCTCAAAGCGCTCAGGCCCTGCTCGACGAAGGTCTTGCCGAACATCCCGATGATATTGAATTGTTGTACAGTCGCTCGCTGGTTCACGAAAAACTCGGCAATATCGCTGCCACTGAAAAAGACCTACGCGCCATTATTAAGTACGACACCAATAACGCCTCCGCACTCAACGCCCTCGGCTACACACTGGCCAATCGCACTGAACGCTACGACGAAGCCCTCGCGCTTATTCAGCGAGCCCTGGAAATCAAGCCCAACGACCCCGCCATCCGCGACAGCCTCGGCTGGGTGCTTTACAAACGCGGTGAATACAATGAAGCCCTGGGTCATCTACGTGCTGCGATGAMTACCATGCCCGACCCCGAAGTTGCCGCCCACCTGGGCGAAGTACTGTGGGCCACCGGTGAAAAAGACGAAGCGCGCTCCATCTGGCAGAACGCCATCGACAACAATCCGAGAAGCGAATTCTTGATCGACACATTGAAGCGACTMAATGTCCAACTTTGAAAACGCAGCCTTACACACACCTTTATATTGCCCCCACTGAACCCCCAACATTGATGCCACCAAAAGTGATACCACGGTTAACAATACTCAGGTCAACGCCTTCTCGCCCCACCCTTGGCTTTATTGCCCTGCTTCTGTTATTAATTAGCGCTTGTACGCCGCTACCAAAACGGCCAGACACTGCCATCCACCTACCACCCTCGTCGTGGCCGGCACACCAAGCTGCAATGCACGCTATTGATAGCTGGCAGCTTAAAGGCAAGCTCGCTTATCGTAATGATAAAGACTCAGGCAGCCTCTGGTTTGATTGGGTACAGCAGGGCGACAGCTACAACATCTATTTAAGTGGGCCCTTCGGCGTCGGCACGGTGCAGCTCAGTGGTAACTCACAAACTATCACTCTCAGCCAACCGSGCGAGGCCGATATAAGCTCTCATTCTGCCAGCGCATTAACACAACGACTTTTTGGCTGGCAGCTGCCCGTGGAGCAAATGCGTTTCTGGGTGARAGGCTTGCCAGCCAGCTCATCGGCCAATGCCATAAAAACATTTAACGACAAAGGGCTGCCCAAAACCCTGCAAGAAGATGGCTGGCAACTGAGTGTCAGTCGCTATCAAGCGGAGACTCGCGGTCAGTTACCGGGTAAAATCAAAGGCCATAACGGCACTTTAGCCTTTACACTATTATTAAAAGACTGGTCCTTTAATGACAGTTTCGCCGACCCTTCACAACATATTCAGTAAGTAAGCCGCCGTGAAACCCTATAAAACCAGCCTGCCCGCACCGGCAAAAATAAACCTGTTTCTACACATTACCGGGCGTCGTGCCGACGGCTACCACGAGTTACAAACGCTGTTTCAATTACTCGATTACGGCGACCGACTCAGCTTTGAGCGGCGCGATGACTCGGTCATCACTCTCAGTCCCGCCCACCCAACCATTACCGAAAAAGATAATCTGGTTTATCGCGCAGCCAAAGCATTGCAGGAAGTTGCCCAGCAGCAACAAACCGCTCAGCACTACGGTGCCGACATTCATTTGCTTAAATGCCTGCCCCTCGGTGGCGGCTTAGGCGGCGGCAGCAGCGATGCAGCGACGGCTCTAATTGGCCTCAATCAGTTGTGGCAGCTCGATTTCAGCCGCGAACAACTGTCCGCCATAGGRCTTGAGCTGGGTGCCGATGTACCCGTATTTATCCACGGTCGCACTGCCTGGGCCGAGGGTATTGGCGAAATTTTAAGCCCCGTCGACATGCCAGAATGCTGGTATCTCATTCTGGCACCCAACGTTGAAGTCTCAACAGCAACAATATTCTCACACCAGCAATTGACAAGGGACGCACGCGCTATCACAATACGCGCCTTTCTCGAGCAGGGTGGCAGAAATGCTTGCCAACCCATAGCGGAAAAGCTCTACCCTGAGGTAAAAACAGCCCGCAAATGGCTGGAGCAATACGCAACTGTTCGAATGACCGGCACCGGTGCCTGTATCTTCGCCTCTTTCGAGAACGAAGCACAAGCACATAAGGTACTGGCCGATGTTCCGCAACGATGGCAGGCTTTTGTCGCCCGGGGAGTTAACCACTCACCAGCCTATCCGAACGGCCCGTCAAGTAAGTAGTTAAACAAGTTTTATTGGGGCGTGGCCAAGTGGTTAAGGCAACGGGTTTTGATCCCGTCACTCGGAGGTTCGAATCCTCCCGCCCCAGCCATTTTCTCACTCTCTGCGCCATTCGTGACACCAGGATCCTCCCATGCCCAACTTGATGCTGTTTTCAGGAAATGCTAATCCGCAGTTGGCAAAGGAAATCGCCGCACACCTCGGTCTTAAGATGGGCGACGCACAGGTCACCCATTTTTCCGATGGTGAAATCAGCGTACAGATCAACGATAACGTCCGTGGCCGCGATGTCTTCATCATCCAGCCCACCTGTGCACCGACCAATAAAAATCTGATGGAACTGATTTTTATTGTCGATGCCATGCGCCGCTCTTCAGCCGGACGCATCACCGCAGTCGTACCCTACTTTGGTTACGCCCGCCAGGACAGACGCGTACGTTCAGCTCGAGTACCCATTAGCGCCAAGGTTGTCGCCGACATGATCAACAACGTCGGCGTTAATCGCGTCTTGACTGTTGATCTACACGCCGAGCAAATTCAGGGMTTTTTCGATTGCGCRGTRGACAATGTCTAYGGCTCACCSGTATTACTGGACGAYATWGARAAGCAAAAGTACGAWGACCTKCTCGTGGTGTCACCCGACATCGGCGGCGTRGTTCGTGCCCGCGCYATAGCGAAACAACTCAATACCGACCTGGCGATTATCGACAAACGTCGYCCCGARGCGAACCAGGCMCAGGTGATGAATATTATCGGYGAYGTCGCTGGYCGCACCTGTTTRYTRGTKGACGACATCGTCGATACCGCCGGCACTTTGTGTAAAGCYGCYGAAGCACTGAAAGARMARGGYGCYAAACGYGTCGTYGCCTACTGTACKCAYCCGGTTTTATCCGGCAAGGCGATCGACAACATWACCRSYTCTCARCTCGACAGCCTGGTCATCACYAACAGTATTCCCCTCACTGACGAAGCGCGGGCTTGCAAGCAAATCCGCCARCTGTCGYTGGGACACATGCTCGCCGAGGCYATTCGCCGGGTCAGYAAYGAAGAATCCATCAGYGCCATGTTTAACTAACGAARACTGGCACGGATMAACTTCCCGCCGCATTTGGCGACGGGAATTAACCYCACCCGCTATAAYCTGGGTCGCAACAGCTATAGCGGAACAAMATAGGAGYWAAGGCAAATGGTCGATTTYGTACTGAATGCCAACGTCCGTAACGATATAGGGAAAGGTGCGAGCCGCCGCCTACGTCGTCTGGACAATCAAGTACCCGCCATCATTTATGGTCTGGGCGAAACGCCTGAGAGTATTTCTCTCGCCGCTAACCAACTGAGCCACGCGCTGGACAATGAAGCGTTTTATTCGCACATCATTGAGCTGAGCATCGACAGTAAATCACAGAATGTGATTCTTAAAGACATTCAGCGCCACCCGGCGAAGGCTGAAATTCTGCACGTCGACTTCCTGCGCGTCGATATGAATCAGAAGCTCACCATCCGCGCACCCCTGCACTTCCTGAATGAAGAAGAGTGTGTCGGTGTCAAAATGGAAGGCGGCCAGATTTCTCACAGCATGAATGATATCGAAATTGAATGTCTGCCTGGCGACCTGCCCGAGTACATTGAAGTCGATATGGCTGAAATCACACTGGGCCAAACCCTGCATATCTCTGACGTCATACTGCCTAAAGGTGTGGTCAGTGTTGCCCTGACACACGGTGAAGATCACGATCTACCCGTCGCCGCTGTAGTTAAGTCTAAAGCGATTGAAGAAGACGAAGATACCCCTAGCGCTGAAGCAGGCGAAGCAGCTGCAGATGCAGAAGAGGGCGAGGAGTCCTAAGGAGGACTCTCGGCTCTGCTTTTAGGCCCCGACATTGGACGCGCAAGTGAGGCTCGTGGTTGGACTGGGTAACCCCGGCAGCCAATACGAGCACACCCGCCACAATGCCGGGGCCGATTTCGTTACCGCCCTGGCAGAACGACACGGGGCCAGTTTTAAAAAAGAAAGTAAGTTTTCCGGCGAAACCGCCCGCATTAATCTCCACGGGCAGGACCTACGCCTGCTGAGACCGTCCACTTTTATGAATCTCAGTGGCAAAGCCGTCGGCCCCATGGCCAATTTTTACAACATTCCCCCCGAAGCCATTCTCGTCGCCCACGACGAACTCGACATCGAACCGGGTAAAGCCCGCCTCAAAATTGGCGGTGGCCACGGCGGCCACAACGGTCTGAAAGATATTATTAAAGCCCTGGGCAACAACAAGAATTTTGCTCGACTGCGCCTTGGCGTCGGCCACCCCGGCCACGCGAGTGAGGTGGTCAGCTACGTATTGCGCCGCGCACCACAAGCCGAACAGCAGTTGATTGAAGACAGCATTAGCGCTGCGCTTGAGATCACGCCCGAGCTTAGCGAGGGCCAGTGGAACAAGGCGATGAAAGCCCTGCACACGAAATAAGCGTTAGTCAACAAACGCCACACTTAACCAGTTAATGGCGCAAGGCTAAATAACAGCCCCGCCCAGCCAGCTAATAGTAGAGGATCACCATGGGTTTCAAATGCGGTATTGTCGGCCTGCCCAACGTAGGCAAATCCACCCTGTTTAACGCCCTCACCAAGGCTGGTATCGATGCGGAAAACTTCCCCTTCTGCACCATCGAGCCCAACACCGGCGTGGTGCCCGTACCTGACCCCCGACAGGATGCCCTCGCGGCCATCGTCAATCCCGAACGCATTCTACCCACCACCATGGAATTTGTTGATATTGCCGGTCTGGTCGAAGGCGCATCAAAAGGCGAAGGCCTGGGTAATCAGTTTTTAGCCAACATTCGCGAAACCGATGCCATTGCCCACGTCGTGCGCTGTTTCGAAGACGAGAACGTTATTCACGTCGCCAATAAAATCGACCCGCTAGCGGATATTGAAATCATCAACACCGAACTCGCCCTGGCCGATCTCGACGCCGTCGAAAAAGCCATACAGAAGACCGCCCGCGCCGCCAAGGGCAAAGATAAGGACGCGATTGCCTTGCTGGCCGTACTCGAACGCCTGCTGCCCCACCTCAATGAAGCCAGGCCTCTGCGTAGTCTTGAATTATCTGAGGACGACATCGAAAAACTCAGCGAAGTGAGCCTGATGACACTCAAGCCCACCCTCTACATCGCCAACATTGCCGAAGACGGTTTTGAAAACAACCCTTTACTGACGGTTGTTGAAGAACTCGCCGCCGCCGAAGGCGCTCAGGTGGTGCCTATTTGTAATAAGCTCGAAGCGGAGATCTCTGAGCTGGACGATGAAGACAAGGCTGAGTTTCTCGCCGACCTGGGCATGGACGAGCCCGGCCTCAACCGTGTGATTCGCGCCGGTTACCAATTGCTCGACCTGCACACCTACTTCACCGCCGGAGAGAAAGAGGTTCGCGCCTGGACCATTCCCATTGGCGCCACCGCACCCCAGGCCGCTGGCAAGATTCACACCGACTTCGAGAAAGGCTTTATTCGCGCCGAAATCGTCGGCTACGACGACTATATCGCCGGCAATGGCGAACAGGGCGCCAAAGATGCCGGAAAATGGCGGCTTGAGGGCAAGGACTACATCGTGCAGGATGGTGATGTCATCCACTTCCGGTTTAATGTGTGAGCCCTAGCCCCAACCCTTCTAAAAACACAACGACGCAGAGTCGMGATAGCAGCYCAGCCAATACCGCCATAAAGAGCGGTATTCACACCACSTCRGGSCGTAGTRYTTACGGYTTCRGYCTGGTGCTRCTGGCCTGCGTCATCTGGGGTTTTTTCCCCATTGCAGCCAAGGGCATCACTAGCCAGCTCGACATCCACACCATTAATTTTTATCGCTTTGCCATTGCYGGGCTCATDCTSYTGCCSTTCCTTATTGCCCGYGGCTCTCTGCCYCGAYTAGTYGACAAAARMMAWGYWCRCYACACCGTGCGSCTYATYATYTGCGGCCTCTTACTRATCATYAATTATTTTTTCTACATTATCGGTGTRCAGCACATCACCCCCAGCGCCACRCAAATATTGATTCARGTTTCGACCATTATGCTGCTACTGGCGGGRGTTTTCTTTTTTGGCGARCGCCTGTCCCGCCGTCAATGGCTCGGCWGCTGCATTTTTTTGGTGGGYCTGGTGATTTTYTTCTAYCCCCGYATTGTYGMCATGCTCAACGGCTTCAATGACTACGCCCTGGGCATGGGCCTGATATCACTCGCCGCTATTTGTTGGACTGCCTACGCCATTATGCAGAAGCAACTGCTCCTGCACTTCACTTCGTCGCAAATTATGCTGGTAGTTTATTGCCTCGGTGCACTGGTCTTCCTGCCACTGGCTCAACCACTGAGCATTTTCGAGCTCAACACCTCAGGCCTCCTGCTACTCCTTTTTTGCGGCACCAGCACCCTGGTGGGCTCTGGCAGCTTCTCCGAAGCCATGGCCCATATCGAAGCCTCCAAAGCCAGCGCCATGCTCTCCACCCTGCCGGTATTTACGATTTTATTTATGTGGTGCCTGAGTTTTAYCCCCGGCTTCGACATCACCCCAGAGCCCCTGACCAGCCTGACCCTGTCCGGGGCTGCGCTGGTTGTTTTCGGCGCCTTGATGGTGGCACTCAAGGGCACTCGCAAGTCCTAGACGAGYAGTCTATGCTGGCGCCATGAAACGTCGCTTACTACTGTTCAGCCTATTGCCAGCCCTYCTGTTGCTGGCCTAGCTCACTATCCCCGGTTTCCACACGATCCAGCAATTAAGTAGCCGGGCCCTCGGYATTAAAGTACAAAGCCCAGGGGRAATCCTGAGCCCGCTCACGGCAGCGACAGGTTTTAAGATCGTACCTTATTACACCAAGATATCAGGGCCACGAGGGCTTACCACCAGCCCCGCAGGGCTCATTGTCAGTGCGCTAGTGAGAGTGCCGTGTATCGGCTGATCGACAGCGACCACGACGGCAGTGCCGAGAGCCATATCACCCTTATCGACCAACTGAAGCGGCCCACCGGCCTCGCGCTGCACAACAACTGGCTCTACATTGCCGACGCCATCGGTCGCATCGCCTACAACCCCCTCAACGGCGCAACTCAGGGGCGCTACCAACGAATTATTCACGACCTGCCCAGCGGCGGGAATCATTGGCGTCGCGTCATCCACTTCGGCCCCGATGGCTGGCTCTACCTCGCCATTGGCTCCAGCTGCAATGTCTGTCTTGAGGAAGACCCGCGATGCGCACCCTGATGCGCGTTCAAGCCGACGGCAGTGGTGGAGAAATTGTCGCCCCCGGACGAGCTTAATCACATCACCCACGGCGGCTTTTACGGCTGGCCCTTCAGCAACGGCTTCGGCACACCCGACCCCGACTACGGCAATCATGCAAGCAAGCCCCAGCAAGCGGAAAACCACCCGGTATACGGCTTTCGCCCCCACAACGCCGCGTTGGGCATAGTTTTCAACCGTAGCTCCAAGCTGCCGGCAGACTATCAACGCAGTGCTTTCGTCGCCCTGCACGGCTCCTGGAATCGTTCGACACCCGACGGCTATAAAGTGGTTTCACTGCACTGGAATGAAGACGGCGCTATTACTGAAAGAGACTTATTAACGGGTTTCTTAACGGGCAGGGGCAGGATTCTCGGCCGCCCCGCCGAACTCGCCCAGAGCAAAGACGGCAGCCTTTACATTAGCGACGACCATGCCGACACCCTGTACCGTCCATACCCGACTAGAAAGCCCGAACTAAATAGTCCCAGCAAATTGGCCCTACTGGCTTGACAAGCCGCAGCGAAATCGCCAAAATCCCCCGCCTTCAAAGATCGACCAATCAATGGCTATGTAGCTCAGCTGGTTAGAGCACAGCATTCATAATGCTGGGGTCGGCGGTTCAAGTCCGCCCATAGCTACCATTTAAATCAAAGGGTTACGTACGCGTAACCCTTCTTGTTTCGACCAAATGCGTGAGATTTGCGTGATCCTCCATTCGCATCGACATTTGGGCTCCTCAGTAGCGTTAATGTGGGCGTCGATCCACTCTGGTAGCTCACTCTTTCAGTCGCCTCAATCAGCTCCCCGATCTCAACCGCTGAATAATGCGTAGTGATTTGGTTGTTCTTATGACCCAACAACACCATACGTGTTTCTATGCCCACGCCAGCAGCTCTTAGACGACGACCAAAAGTGTGTTTCAAGTCATGCACTCTGACCAGGGTCAACCCAGTCACATCACGCGCTCTTCTCCACGCCTTGGTGTTAATCCGCTCCACTGGCCTATTTTCATGCTTGCGTCTATAAGTGAAGACAAACTCATCGTGATCACCACGCTGACGGTTGACTACCGCTCTCGCCACCGTGTTCAAAACAACAAGCCGGTCTTCACCATTTTTGACAAGCTCACCAGGAATCAAGAAGACACTGGTAGAGAGTTCGGGGATTGATATCTCCCAATCCCATCGCAACCCACAGACTTCAGCTTCCCTTGTTCCTGTGTTGACCTTAAACAACGCCATTTCTCGCAAGTGGCTGGGCAATTCAGCAAAAAGCCTTTCTTGCTCAGACCAGGATATTGGGTATGACTTTCTAGCATCTTTCCAATCTAACATACGGACTAGAGGCGGCGTATCCAGCCAGGGCCTGCCACGATCATCGCGCCAGAGCCTTGCCGCCAGAATTAGCACACGCCTGACAACAGCCAAATCGCGGTTGATCGTGTTAGATTTCAAGCCCTCCTTCTTTCGGGAAGCAATAAAACCCGCCAACGAATCCTGATGAACCTGCCTTAAATTCATATTCCCGATAAAAGGGTCAAGAATTCTGAGCGATTGCGCATCACGATCAATACTACGCTTGTACTCGTTCTCCAATAGATACTTTGTGGCTGCCTGGCGGAAGGTATATTCAGCTCTTACCCCGTAAATAACTTCCTTTCGAATTTGTTCCAGCCGATAAATCAGGTATTGCTCTGCTTCCTGCCTGTCACCTGTTCCAGTGCTTTCGAAAAGGCGGCCATATCCTCGGATACGTTTGTCGATTGTCCAGATGCCATGTTTGCCCCGCTTAACGAGGCCCGGTGTTCTCTTCGACATAGTGAATTACTCCTACGGTTCGTCGAACACCCACAGCGGGATTTATATTGCTCCACCCAGGCATCCATTTCAAGCCGATCAAACGCCACGCCCTGCTTGCCGATGGGAATCTCAGCAAGGTCTGGACGCACCTCCTTGTTGAACCTGTTCTTATCCATACCCAGGTAAAACGGTGCATCCCTTAATCTAATAAGTCTTGGTAGGATTCCCTTCACCATCGTCATCGCCCCAGATAAACCGCTGTAATCTGTTCCCGCTCATGGCCAAGCTCTTTAGAAATAGCCAGGCGTACTTGCCGGTCTATGGCTTTTTGCTCGGGTGTGAGCTGTGTGTGATTAGGCCCACCCCTTGCAGGTGGCTCCCAACCGATGAGCTCCAGATAACGATTTTGGGCATAGGTATGCCGCAAACCATGCATTTTGGAAAACCCGGCATTAGCTGTCTGGCGCTCATAGATTCTCAGTTGCTGGATATATTGCATGTGTCCGGGAATCATTGATCCATTCCCAGCCAGCTTCTTAGCTTGCTCAATCAGCTGTCGCTGTTCTTCCGTTCGAACAGGAATCGTTCTTTCTTTGCCACCTTTGGTCCAACTGGCCTTCAGTCTGAGCTGATGCCCTTCATCAGCTTGCCTCGGCCTTATTTTCAGGGCCTCTTCTCGCCTCAATCCAAAAGCGGCCTGAAGCTGTAAACTCATTCGAGTGTGCTGATCTTTAACCAGTTCGAGCTTGTCCTGCTCCAGTGTTCTTGCTTTGCTGGTTCCAGTGGAACCATATTGTCGATCCGCAATCCCGTAAAAGTCATTCGAGCGGGCAATCACATTGGCTTTATTGACCGCCCTGGCCCACCAGCGTAGATTGCTCATCCGGTTTTTCATCGTACCGGGCGACAAGCCCTGCTGTGTCCAGAGTTTAACCAGGGCATCAATATGCTTGGGCTTTAGGGAATGTTTAGTCATTCGCCTAAAGCCCAACTCATATAACTGATCCGCTATTTGGGTTAATTGATGCTCTCGATTACAGCGGGTGGCATAGCTACCTTCCCGGTTATTGCGGCAAAGCCATTTCAATTGGTAGTTCAAGTCTTTCATCTGTGTATCAATCCATGTTGGTTAGTGTTTCTGATCACCAACAGGTCGTAACCTGAGTGGTTTGCCAAAGGCAGAATGATCACGGGACACAACGCCCAAATTGACCTGAATGTGTCTGGCCATAGACAGCAGGTTTGTTCTCGGCAGAGACGTGGCACCTACAAACCAATATCCCGGAATAACCGGGGCTTTTAAGAACCTCCTTTCATGAGTGAATTGATGGACGGATTTAGCATGGCAACACAGCAGCCACGGCAAACCCTCGTTTAAAGAAACAGATAAAAATGCTGTATTAAAAATTGAAGTAGATGTTCCCGGTCAAATAACGCCAAGAACAACAGAGCCAATAACTTGCTGAGATAAACCAATGGCTCAGACACCAGAGGTTTTATTTGAAAGATACAGACCGCGGCCTGCTGAATTGAAGATGGATCACAACTGACATTTCGATCAGCCGGTGCGAGTAAAAGATCCTGCTCGCACAATGCTCCGTTTGCTAATGCAAGGTGGAGCCTGCCTTACCACTTTTCCACAGTGGCGGGGATAGAACCGTGAAAACTGTTGTTGGGTGCCAGTATAGGAACAGATCATTTACACGTCATTGAGAAATCCTACCGCAGACTGCCGTGATTACTGGTGCGGTCGCCCACGTCACTACCACGCTACGCTTGAGCAGTGACTTGTGCGGAATCCACATTCTATCGCTTGCAGCAGGTCGCTATCGAACAAACTCCCTCCCACTGCAAGCATTGGAATATGTTAAACAGTAATTGCCGGAATCATGTTCCAAACCTTGCCTTCCAGCTTTCGGCCATTGGCTTTCTTCGACCGCTTAACGCCATCCTTCCCCCATGCACCCCATTGCTTAAAGAAAAAATCGACATTTGATCTTTCACATTGTTTGCGAATGCTCACCGCCCATTGCTCTTTCATTGGGCGTGCCTTTGCGCCGGACTCGCCACCTACAATAACCCAGTGGATACCAGCAAGTCGTATGCGACCTAAGTCTTCCAACAAGGGCTCTATAGAAAGAAAGCGTGTTTTTGCTTTTATTTTTTGCAAGTCGGCGATGCGCGGTTTACCGTATTGCTGATCTTCCACCGAAACCCCCAGCCAAGCGTTATCAGGCACAGCGCGCGTTTGAAAATAATCGCGCATAACGCCACTACGTTTGGTGAGAATTTGGTAAGTATGCCATGGCGTTTCTTCAACAACCTGAAAGACTTTGTCGATAAACTCAAACGGCACGCCTTCCTGAAACAAATCACTCATTGAGTTCACAAAATACATTGTTGGTTTGCGGCGCTGGTGGGGTTGGCATAATCTTTCCGGCAGTAAGCTCAATTTAAAACCGTTCTCATAACCACGCGCACCCATTGCTTGTAAGCGTTTTGACATGGTTTCCGCGTAGCAATGCTTACAACCCGGCGAGACTTTAGTACAGCCAGTTACAGGGTTCCAGGTTTGCTCTGTCCATTCTATTTTGCTCATTTTACCACCTCAATTTAGGCTGAATTTGAAAAGTGGCTTACCGCTCTGACTATCTTTGTAATTAAGCTTAAAAGCACCTTTTCTTGCAGCTTTGTTTTTCACTAAGTCATAAACATCTAAAACTGAACCATTCTGCCATCGCCTAAAGATTTCGTTAGCATGTTTTGGCAAGAACCCTAAACTTAATACAAAGCCATATAACTCAATATTCGTCTTGCTAGATCCCTGTAAAAATTGTTCCAATTGTTTCTCAAGACTATTTTTCTTTTCCGATTCCAAGAAAAAATCGTTCTGATTATGCCCTGAAAACTCTTCACCCTGCTGGGAGTCCAACCCCCATTTTACTTCAATGATTTTTTCAAGGCCTAATAGATTTGGTGTAATGAAAAACATACCGTAGTAATGCCCCGTATGATTTTTGATCGCATAGGATGTAGTAAATAAGGTCTTACTAAACGCGAGGGCTTGGGTGAATGCCTGAATAAACTCTTTCTCCGAACTAATTGAAGAAACATCCAGGTCAAACTGACCTACAAACTCTTTCAATGGCTGATATGACTTTTCAACGACTTCGTCTATAGTCTTATTTCGGAAACGATACATTTGCTCAATAGGAAGAAATATAATCACTTCCGTT
Source organism: Cellvibrionales bacterium (assembly GCA_002746135.1). Classification (GTDB taxonomy): domain Bacteria; phylum Pseudomonadota; class Gammaproteobacteria; order Pseudomonadales; family Porticoccaceae; genus Reddybacter. The sequence continues at coordinate 201,222 of NVWE01000006.1, forward strand.
TTGCCATTTATCAAAATACCTTCGAGCACATCCCGCTGTATTGCCTTGTAGCCGTAAGGATCGATGAATACCAGATTTCTAACCTTCCTGTCTTGTTTTTCAAAGAGGTTAGACAATTCAGCAAGTAGGCTAAAAGCTTCATAACTTGAATAGCTTATTCGAAATTTTTTATCTTCAGACATCCTACTATCTAAACAAGCTCTTAGCTTATCAATCTTCCTTCCATCAAGATCATTTAGATGTAAATTGATCGGCTTGCATCGTTCATTCGATGATTCTGCCTTCCAAATTGCATCAACAGCCCTAACGGCACTACCAGTCTTGCCATCTGAATACACTCCCTCACCGCAAAACATATCATATATGTTGATTTTCTCTACAGGGCCAGCCCTTAACAAAATTTCTAAATATCGCTCGAGATAGCGAGTGTAGAACTGCAATTTCGCCTCAGTATGTGGCTTTACTTTATTAGCGGTGTCCTTCTTCGGCATATTTCGATATCCCCCTCAAACATAAAACTGTACATAAATACAGTATAGTGACAGTCAAACAGAAATCAACAATCAAACAGGCACCAAACTAACCGTCGCCGTATCGTAAACGTATTGACTGATTGTCCCGTCCTTAATCCTTTCAACCACTTCATCAATGACAAACAGTGGCACCAGAAACCACTCCCTGGGGATTACCGGGTTGCCAAAACGGTCGTTAATTTGAATATCGAGCTTTGAATTCTCGAAAAACCTGTGCAGCAAATTTTCGAGTTTTGTTCTGTTGATATTAAAAAGCTCATAACTCGCAACGACTTCTACATCGGCCATCAGAAATGTCGCATCTAAACTGGCACCCGCTATACGCCTATCAACACTGCCACCCGTCACACCAATCTTGTGAATGATCTCTCTGTTTTCATTAATGACAGGATGCTCAGATTTACTGCGTAAAACATAGATAGTGCCAGAAGCAAGGTCTTCATCATCGGCCAAACCAGCAAATAATGGCCCAGCGGCAATATCAACAATACGCCGACCCGCGTCATCCCGGTTAAGGGCGCGTTGCAAAGAGCGCAGCAGTAAATCGCTTTCAGTGCCGTTGTCGTAAATCACGCGCAAGCGGCTGTCCTTGCGGTCATAGTCGGTGACAAACTCATCACCCACCTCGGCAACATAAGCCTTTTGACCGAAGAGAATAAACAGGTCGCCCTGCTCAATCGCGGCATTACGGGTGAGTAGCTTCGCCTCGCGCAGGCCACTGGCAAGCTCACTTTGCACAGCGTCAAAAATAGGCTTAAAGGTTTCAAAATCTTCACAGGGTTCACGGCTGGCAATCTCTTCCGCCGCCCTCACTTCGGCACGGGATTTAACATGCTTCAATAAAGTCACATCGCCCTCAATCGGTGCATCTACGCCAAGCTCGGCTAATAAGGCTTCATCACTGTCATATTCTGCGGGTGATTCAGCGACACCGCTTACAGGCTTCAGTAGCCCCTGATGATCTATATCCAGCAGCAACTCTCGGCACTCTTCCTGTTCGCGAATTTGCTCTAGCCTTGTTGCATACAAGCGCTCAAAAATATCATTCTCTTCACCATGGGCAGGCAGCCTTCCCTGCTTCTCTACAAAATCCTGAATTTCTTCAAAACCGGCAATAATCCGCTCTTCGCGTGGCGAGCGAGCAGCCCTTTTAACAGGCTCCGCTTCAATACCCAGTTCTGCAAGTAGATCCTCATTCGATTTGTCAGTCATTACTTTGCGCCGCTACTTTGCGCTGCAAAAAGGCAATACCCTCAGCCATGCGCTTCTCCCAGGGATCGGCCGAGGTTAGCTCGGGCAAGCGACCACGCTCAGTTTTGAATTTTAGCGCCCGCTTCACCAGGTCTCTGGCTTCTTCCTCAGTGAGCGTGGCTTTTTTCCCACTGATCACCGCCGCCACCTGCTTCAGGCTACTCTCGTTCATCGACTTGGCGAGAATCGCATAGGCTTCGCTAAACGGGTTGATACGGTCAATCAAGTCGATATCAAGATCCGTCACGCTCATGGCAAAACGCCTGACGCCATCCACAAATGCCGTGCTAGCACTCTGCTGCGCATCAACACCATCGCTGGCGCTTTCTTTGCCAAGCTGGGTGAGATTTAGCGCCGCTATCGCGTGTTGCCTTATCGCCTCATGGTCTTCTTCATCCAGCTCGGGGTATTTGTCTTTTACGATTTTGCCCATGCGCACCTGAGTCAACTCCTCTGGCACTAGCTCGGTATCAAACAGGCCGCGCTCAATGGCATTTTTATCCTGCACGAAAGCGGTGATCACTTCGTTCAAGTCCTCCTGACAAATACGCTGGGCATCTTCACTTTTTGGCGCAACCAAACCCTTAATTTCGATTTGAAGCTGCCCGCTTATTTCGTTAAAACCAACATTCGTACCGTCCGGCTTATAGCCTTTCTCACCATAATCAAAACCCGCTACCGGCCCGCTTTGTGGATTCTTCGGTGTAAAATTAAATTTCGGCGCAAGCACCTGCTCCATTAACAGACTGGCAGCGATGGCCTTTAAAGTGTCATTCACGGCATCTACCACCGCTTCTTCAGAGGCATCCGGTTCGGCAATTAAATTAGTGAAACGAGCGTGTGTTTTACCCTTCGCATCACGGGTGGCTCGGCCGATGATTTGAATAATCTCCGTCAGGCTGGAGCGATAACCAATGGTCAGCGCATGTTCGCACCAAATCCAGTCAAAGCCTTCTTTGGCCATGCCCAGGGCGATAATAATATCGACATAATCCCGGTCGTCATTCAACGCAGGCTGGCGCAGGGCTGTAGACACTTTATCCCGTTTTAGCGGGTCATCATCCACCAGATCAGCAATCTTCAATACCCGCCCATCTGCTGCTTTGACCAGATGAAAGCCGGTAGCAGCATCCGTGCCCTGCCACTCACCCAGCTCCTCAATAATGTGCTCGACCTCTTTTATTTTATCTTTGCTGCTCTCCCGTGAATTCACATTGGGAATATGAATAATGGTTTTTTCCTCAGAGTCGAGCACCTTTAAAATATCATCCGCATAGGAGCCGGAATAAAAATAGTAGCCAATATCCAGCGCCTTTAAATACTCATAACCGTTGAGCTGTTCGTAATAGGTATAAGTGACCGTATCAAAATTGGCTTCATCGCTTGGTGCCAGCACGGCCTCGGCATCACCGCGAAAATATGAGCCGGTCATGGCGACAAGATGCACTTTGTTGCGGGCGATTAATTCACCCAACTGGGCACCCAGTTTGTTATCCGGGTTGGCACTCACATGGTGAAACTCATCCACCGCAATTAAGCAATCGTCAAAAGCGGCAATGCCAAAACGATCTATCGCAAAGCGGAAGGTGGCATGAGTGCAAACCAGAATACGATCATCACCATCGAGAAAGGATTTAACGGAATTCACCTTGCCGCCATCTTCACCGGGGGCATTACACAGGTTCCATTTTGGCACCACCTGCCAATCTGTCCAAAAGCCGAAGTCACTGAGGGGCTCGTCATTAAAACTGGCACCAATGGCTTTTTCCGGCACCACAATAATCGCTTTTTTTAAGCCCTGGTTGTATAGCTTATCCAGCGCGACAAACATTAAAGCCCGGCTTTTACCCGATGCCGGCGGCGACTTAATTAATAAATATTGCTCACCGCGTTTTTCGTAAACCCGCTCCTGCATCACCCGCATGCCCAATTCATTGGCATGCTTTGAGCTGCCATTACAGGCATAGGTAACTGAAATAGAGGGAATGCTTTTACTACTCATGCTTTTTATCCTTGCTTGTCTCTTTGCTTTTTTCTTTTAGTTGCTGCTCAAGTGCTTCCAATACTTTTATATCAGCGGCATCAGCGGCTAGTGCCTCGCTTTGCCGTCGACTCTGATCAAATTTCTCATAGCGTTTCTGTACCCTATGCTTCATTGACTCATGGCTAACAGCGCCCGCCCCTTCCAAAATAGCTTGATCGTTAAACGTCAACATCCGGTCAATATTACCTTGCCAAAACTCAAGGCTTAAATCATTTTGCCGTTTCACCCGCAGCTCGGCTTGTTCCAGAAAAATCACCACCAGGCGATTCAATGTGTCGATTTCATCCGTGCTGAGATAGTTTTTGGCAACAATCACATCCTGCTTACGCACGCGAGCACCTTTCCACGCGGTGAGCGCCATATTGGGCTTGCTGGCATCAGCTCTATTTATCACCAATTCAGCCGCTGTATGGCCCGTAGCCGCATACAACAACTTGTTTTGGGCTTGGGCAAAAAACTGTTGGGTTTCTTGTTCACGTTGATGGTAATCGCCGCTCAGGGCAAATAGGTCGCGTACTTTCTGATAAAAACGCTTTTCTGAGGCGCGAATATCACGAATGCGCTCCAACAGCTCATCGAAATAGTCCCAGGGCTCTGGGTTTTTCAGGCGCTCATCATCCATGACAAAGCCTTTAAGCAGATACTCTTTCAGATTGCTACTTGCCCACTTGCGAAACTGAATACCTCTAGGCGAGCGTACCCGGTAACCAATGGCTAGAATTAGCTCAAGATTGTAGAGTTTGGTACGATAATTCTTGCCATCGGCAGCAGTTGTCAAGGATTCCTTGACAACTGAATCCAGTAATAACTCACCCTCTTTAAAGAGGTTATTGGTATGCAGCGACACATTCTGTTTGGTGATTTGAAACAGCTCAGCAATCTCTAACTGGGTTAACCAAACCGTTTGGCCTTCCAGCCGTAAATCCAGGCGGGTGGTGCCATCTTCACTGGTATAAAGTACAACATCACTCATGCCTGCTTTCCTTGCTGCTGTTTTTCCCTGGTGGTCATTTTGGTGTAAAGATCAAAGAGCTTTTCAAGGCGTTCAGTATCATTCTTAAAACGGCGACCGATATAGATGCGTTCCAGCACTTCATCATTACGCTCGTGGGCATGACGCAGGTTTTCGGGCATAGCATCAGGTTTGTAGAGGTCGGCAATAGTCGCGGGAAAATGGGCTTCGCGGGCAAGCAGAATATCTTCGGCGCAGCAGCTTAGATCGGCTTTGTTTTTTTCGGTGAGTTTGGGAACGGGGAAGGTGTTCCAGCCGAGGGTGTTTGAATAAGAGAAATCAGTTCTCATTCGAACACAGACTGTGCCGATCCATACCCAGTGAAGGCGGGAAGCGATTAGTGCCATATTCCAGAGAGGGGCATCGTAAAATGCAAAACATTTATCGGATATTATTGTCCCGCGCTCCATTAGGATAACCGGGAGGTAAGGCCGGTTTTCGGAACTTACTCTTGGCACCACTATCAGAATTTCCTCGCCCGTTTGGCGCACTTGCTGGAATGCATGGGGGTAGGTTGCCGAGTCACGTGTTAATTTTTTTGGACTCTGTAACCTTGAACTCGCAACTGCATCAATTCTAGTTTTCACTGCTGAGATGCTATGAGCTAAAGCCTTTGTTTGCTCATCAATCCAAAGACAATATCGAAGCTTCCCGTTTATCGCTTCGGTAGAACCGACAAACCGTCTTAACAATGATTCTTGCTCTTTCCCATGTAGCAACAGGCTTTGAACCTCTTCAGGCTCTAGCAGGAGATGACCTCCATCAACAGGCTTGTTTCCATTGTCCATTTTGGTGGCACCACTCAATACCTTATCGGATACCTCAACAAAAATATTGTCACCAGCCACTAAATAAGCGTTGATATTAGCCGCATCTTTTAGAATCGTTTTTCCTTCATCATCCAAAGAAAATAGCCTAACCACTGAACCTACTTGATTGAAAATCCCAACAATAACGACCGTGACACCAGCGTTGTGACTGGCCAAGTTGGCCCATTTAAAACTGGTATGGGCAAAAAAAATCTTATGCCCAGAATCAAAAATCAGTGGCCACAAAATCGGCACCTGTTGCCCCTGACAAATAGAATTGGTACTCACAAAAGCACTGGCGGCATTGGTGTGGGTGCCGTAGTCCGCTGCTTTCATAAACCAGCCGGCGACATAATCCAGTGACTTCCAGCTTTTTGTGCGGCCTTTAAATACTTGCTCCAAATCGGCCTTTTGTTCTTTGGATTGCCAAGTGCTACCCAAATAAGGCGGATTCCCACAAATATAGGTTTCACCCCCTTCATTTTCAAAATCAATTTCCGCCTGATCCAACGGAGTTTCAAATAAATCGTCCGCTGCCAATTTCACCGCTGTACCGGTGGGCGGACAAATAGACAGCCAATCTAGCCGCAGGGCATTGCCACAGGTGATCCAGTTTTTGGCGTTGAGTGGCAGGAATTCAGCGAGGGCATCTTTCTGGCCACGGTAGAGCACATCGCACTGGTATTCGGCAATAATCAGGGCGAGCCGTGCTATTTCGGCGGGAAAGTCTTTTAGCTCGATGCCGCGAAAATTGGTCAGGGGAATATCTGAACCCAGGTGTGTTTCCTGTCGCCGTTGGTTGATTTCATCTTCAATGATGCGCATCTCTTTATAGGCGATCACCAGAAAATTCCCGGAACCACAGGCGGGGTCAAACACGCGAATTTTGGCGATGCGTTTTTTAAGGTTAAGCAGCTTGCGTGGGTTATCTGCCGCTTCGCCCAACTGCTCTCGCAAGTTATCGAGAAATAGCGGGTTAAGTACTTTGAGTATATTGGGCACGCTGGTGTAGTGCATGCCCAGCTCACCGCGCTCGTCATCGTCGGCCACGGCCTGGATCATAGAGCCGAATATATCGGGGTTGATGGCTTTCCAGTCGAGGCTGCCGGCGTGCAGCAGGTACGAACGGGCAATGCGGCTAAAGATGGGCGTTTGGTGACTGCCCGCAAAAAGGCCGCCATTAACGTAGGGGAAGGTGTCGGCCCAGCGCGGAAGGTTGGCGGCTGCGCGCTGGTCTATTGGCGTGTCCATTGCGCGAAACAGTTCGCCGATAACATGCCCTGTGTTGCCAGAGCGGCTATCGCTCATTTGTTCAATGGTGGCGGTGAACAGATTGTCGCCACTAAAAATATCGGTATCTTCGGCAAAAAAGCAGAAGATCAGCCGCGTCATAAAGTGGTTCATGTCGTGACGGCGTTCGTCAGTCGCCCAGTCTTCGTTGACTCTCAACAGTTCAACGTAAAGCCGGTTTAAACGACTGGTGGCCTGAATGTCGATGGGGTTGTTGCGGATCTGTTTAACGGTGGTGATACCGGCCAGCGGCAGGAAAAAGCCAAAGTGGTTGGGAAAGTCTTTGTAATCACAGGCGACTGTTTCGCCGGAAATCAGGTCTTCGGCCTCCAGATAAACACCATCGGTAGCCAGGGCAAATTTGGCTTTTGCTTTGCTGGTTGCGGGACTGGCTTTGAGATTTTTCAAGGTGGCTGCCACTCCACCTTCTGCACAAACGACAATATGTATGTTATTGCGCTGCAGCACGCCGTCTTCAATATCGGACGCGTTCGACGAGCCACTTTTGAGACGTTTAATGGTGGTCGCTTTATTGCCAAAGGCACTTAAGAAAGCATAGGGGAAGTCCGCCGTGTCAAAGTCCTGTTCGGCTAAATCGCTTATTGCTTGTTCTATTTCAACGGCGTTCAATGCTTACTTCTCCGGCAACACTGAGTTTCTGACATTTGGTGCCAGGGTAAGGTTGGTTGTTCTCTAGCATGGTCTATGTGATGCAGGTGTATCAGGTATAGAGTGGTGATGCTTATCCCTGCATCTGAGACGCTGGCTGCCAGCGATGAATTTTGCTGATTTTAGCGCCCATCTCAATTTTGGCTTTATCCAGGTCAAAAGCCTTTTGTAAATTCATCCACAGTTCTGGGCCCGTACCAAAGAACTGTCCAAGCCGTAATGCCGTATCTGCTGTGATATCGCGTTTTCCTCGGATAATTTGGGAAATGCGGTTGGGTGGCACGTCGATCTGGCGCGACAATTCAGTTGCTGTAATCTCAATTGCCTCCAGTTCATCAGCGAGAAATTCACCAGGGTGGATCGCTTCTTTAGCCATAATGTTCTTCTTTAACCTTTCTATTCACTGACCTAGATTAAATCAACAAACTCTTTCAACTTGTCGGCCGTTACTGGCAGCCTTTGCGATGCCAGAATTTCAAGATAGGCTTCTGCGCTAATTTCTGGGTTTTTCAAACGCGCTCTTACCCGCTTCGCGCAGGCAATAACCACTCCCTGGCTTAACCCCATTTGGTGTTCAATAAACTCATCAGGGTGCATTGGCTCCATGCCGTAGCCAGCAAGAATATCTGGCGGGAAGTCTTTGAGGTTATAGGTGACAATTATTTGTGCGTTGCACTTAATGGCAGCAGCCAGCACATGCCTGTCGTTTCGGTCGGGCAGATTGAGGTTATCGATAAGCGACTCGAAGTTTTCAACCAAAGCATCAGGCACTGCTTTGTCCATCAATACCCTGGTCTTTTCCAGCCTCCCTTTAAGCTCTGGCCGATCAGCTAACAAATTCCTCATCCACTCATCGTGAATAGTTGTTGTCCACTTGGCTGCAACCAACTCTGAAATAGCTATTTCCAGCAGTATGTCTCTTAATGGTGCCGGGTATAAGACACAAGCATCGTAAAGTACGACAAAATTCATTAATAACCCATTTCATGCTCTTGTGCTTGCTCAACCAACTCATCCATAGCTTGCGCACTTTGCTGCTTAAGTTTCTGCTTGTATTCCATTAGATCCTCAAAGCGAATACGTCGATGAGTGCCGACTTTCGTAAAGTTCAGCTCACCTTGCCCAAGGAGCTTGATTAGGTGAGGCCTGGAAACGTTGAGAATATTGGCTGCTTGCTGGGTAGTCATCTCCGCATGCATTGGGACAATGGTCACGGCACTACCTTGAGCCATGTCTGCTAGAAGGTCACGCAACAAGCTAATTGCTTGACGAGGCAAGATCATGTTGTGGCCATCCATCTTTACGCTGGCTCTATCTGCATCAGGTTTTTCACTTAACAATCTGCTTAACTCAGATGCACTGGACCGTGCTAATTGAGCAGCTTCCTGGTTGGGTAGTTCTTGATAGTCTTTTAGGGTTCCCATAACTTCACCTCACTTGAAGGGTCTACGCTAGAGGCACCTTCAAAATTCACCTCCGATACTTTGCAAGAATAGACCTATCCTGCTTTATTCGCAATAAACGAAACACTCAAAATAAACGAGTTTATTTGTCGCATTCTTTATTTTCGCGCCAAATAAAGTGGCGCGATCGAGTAATTGCGCCAGAAAGACCTATACCGCACTTGCGTGAGATTTGCGTGACTTGTTGTGAAAAGTAGTGCTTTGTTCTGCTAATTTGCTGTGGGTGACGAAATTAAAGATAATAAAATCAATTAGTTACAAATATCCAGCCAGTTTCATAATGCTGGGGTCGGCGGTTCAAGTCCGCCCGTAGCTACCAAATAAAATAACCGCATCGCCTCACGACGCTGCGGTTTTTTTATACCTGCTTTAAACGTGCTCAGACGAACTTCAGCCCCCTTAACACCGCCCTTTCTTTGCCTGACCGGGAGGACAAAAGCGTGATCCTGAATGTCCTTTATGTGAACCATTATATTGGTCGCCATGTTTTCCATTGGAACCCCTGTCATCCCGCTGTTCATCCGTTGCTATAGCCGCACCAACACCGCCACCCAGAGCGCCGCCGACAATCGCACCATCACGACCGCCCACTTCATTACCAATAGCCGCACCGACAGCTCCGCCCAGGCCGCCACCGATGGCCGCATCCAGCGTTGAATCACCCGCATTAGCCATAGCGGCTGACAACAGTAGTGTTATTAAAAATAGGGGGTTGATTTTCATGGAAAGGCCTTCTTTTCAGTAGTCGAATTGAAAGGATTATTACCGTTTACCCATTTAATTAAAGAGAGCAGAGTCACGCTTGCAGGAGATAGGAGGGCGGTTCTTACGGGTTTGTCTAAAACGATTTAGTCCAACAAATCACTGTCAAAGTAGAGCGAGCATCTGTTTATGCAAACGAGGCGTATCACGGTTAAAATGTAGCACTTCCGCTACGGCGATCCGGCACACGGCCAAGGGCTCAAGCGCTTCAGAACAGAGGGCATAAGGTTAACCGTTAAGCACCTTTAGACCCACCAAATCACCCTTACCCAGCCAAGTTCTAAACCCAACGGCCTTTAATGTATTCGGTCGCTTCCTGGATATTCATATCCCGAGTACCCGCACCCGTGCGCAAAAATAGCCGGGGGCCTCCTTCGCGGTTTAAATAGACGGGCCTTGGTGTCGGCTTAATAATGATACGGCAGATATCCTCTCCGTCAATCGTGTGGAAAACAATATGCAGGTACTGGCATAAATCGGCACCCAGATTTGTCGATACCACGGTGATGATCGCTTGCTCAAAGCCATCGGCATCGGACTTTTTCAACAGGGTGTAATCCAGTTTCAGCCCGCTGACTTCACCGTCATCACTGACACCAATTAATAAGGTGCCGCCAGTGCCATTCATAAACCCGGCAATGGTTTTTAATATCACTACTTCCAGCGCCTTGTTGGCCTGATTCTGGCGCAGATCCCAACGAAAGCTCGACTTGAATTCAAGCCGGGGCCCTTCACCCTGGGACAGAAGTAGCAGCAGATCTTTACCCAATTCCTGATTCAAATTGTCGATGGTATCCAACTTGCCGCGAATAAAGCGAAATACCAGGCCAAACAACAAACCCAGCACACCGCCAACAACGGTGTAATACAGCGTTTTTGTATTGGTTTGACCGGTGAGTGATTTGACTAAATTTTGATGAATAAATTGCCACTGCGTTATCAGGCCATCATGCGATTCATACAGGTGATAAATGACCATATCGTTGATCGGCTGGATCAACAGCACCCCAAAAAGAACACCAACGAGAAGACTCAACAAATAACGAATCAGTACAGTTCTACGCACATCGACCACAAATGATTCCTTCCCATTACTTTGACTACCAAGGGCTAATTACAGGTAATGCTTTAGAAAACCCATACCGACACACAGACCTGCAACTCGTAAGCTGCGATGATGACAAACTATAGAACAGATAAACTGCCTTTTTATCGAACGACAGGACTTTGAGAAACTATGATTAAGCGCCTCATTTTCCGCATTATTGTATCCATGGTTATCACCACCGGCATTATGGCCTACATAGCCTCATCAAATGGCATTGATATTCGCCAATTTGTACCAAAACTTGAGCGCCTACAGTGGCCAAGCTTCAAACTGCCAACGATGCCTGATATCAAACTCCCCACTGGAGGCGAGCAAGGCTTACAACCTGCGACCATCAGCAAGGTGTACAAATGGCGTGGCAACGATGGCACCTGGCACTTTAGCGAGACCTTGCCGGAGGGTGTAACACCGGAGCAGGTGATTTTCCTCAATTCCGAGACCAACGTTATACAAGGCCTAACTCAGCTAGACAAAGTAATTACCGACATTGCCCCCATCAATGAGCAGCCTGCCACACAACAGCAAACCCCGTCGATGAACCTCAACCCCTACAGTAAAAAAGCGATCGACAAATTGCTGAACGATGCGAAGGGTGTGCAGGAAATAATGGACCAACGTAACCATGAACGGGAGCAAGCCACACAGGGCTTATAACCCCCCCCCCGACACCCTTCAGGTCACAGCCCCTCTTTTTCACATACCTGCCCCCAGGTATTTGACACGTCACCCCAAACATCCGTCAACACTTTGACGAAACCCAATCAAACCTCATTAACTCACTGTATTTATTCAACATTCTGTAGTGGCATAGTTAGTGCTTAAACACTTCCAGGTGGCTGCTATCCGTCCAGAAAGTGTCGAATGCAGCATTAGCACAAGATTAGCTGACACAAGGATTACCAAGGCTTGAATAAAACAGTAGCAATAATTGTCACCATAGTCGTTCTGCTGATAATCGGTGGCGGTGGTGCCTTCTTCTTTCTGAGTGATGATGGGGCAACTGCCGATAGCAGCTCCTCGAACAGTGCTATTGAAGCGCGGGGGGAAAGCTACTATTTAGCCCTCGAACCGCCCTTCATCGTTAACTTTGTCTATAAAGACACCCTGCGCTACCTGCAAATGACCCTGTCCGTAATGAGTCACGAGCCGAAGATCCTCGAGCAGGTCACTCACCACATGCCCGCCATTCGCCATCGCTTAATTATGTTGATCAGCAATAAAACCTTTAATGAGCTCAATGGTGAAGACAGCAAGGAGGTTCTGCGCGAAGAAATGCTGCTCGAAATCCGCAGTATCATTCAGGCCGAACAAAACAAAGCCCATAATCCAGGACGAGTGGAAGCGGTGTATTTCACCGGTTATGTGATGCAGTAATGGCTGATTCAGAGACAGAATCAGGGGAAAGCACAGGGGCCGAAGATGTCCTCACTCAAGAAGAGATCGATGCCCTACTGACCAGCGTTGAAGACGATGAAGTCGGCGCTGAGTCCGGGAATGGCAGTGGCACTATCATTCCAGGCATCGGTCACGTACGTACCTTTGACTTTGCTCGCCAGGGTCAGTCACTCAGCGCCGGCCTGCCTCTGCTCAACGTTATTCACGAGCGCTTTGCCCTGCAATTGTGTGAAAGTATCTTTAACACCTTGCGCTGCTCTAACAACGTCAAATTTGTGGGTGCGCGAGGGACTTCATTTATCGACTACCTGCAGACCCTCGACCTGCCCACACACATTAATTTCATCAATCTCAAACCCTTGAAGGGTATCGCTCTAGCCGTATTCGACAACAACCTGATCACCAATGCCACGAGTAGTTTTTTCGGCGGCTCAATGAAAAATGAGCTGGCCACCGATAAGCCAGATTTCACGCCTTCCGAAATGCGCATTGGCAATATGTTGCTACAGAGCGTCATGCATGACTTACAGGTCAGCTGGAAAGCCGATATTGCTATCCACCCCGAGGCGAAACAGACCGAGACCAATCCCGATTTTGCCCAGCTAATGAACCCCGCAGAACAGCTGCTGGTCAATCGTTTTGACATTGTCTTTGAGGGCACTCAGGGCGTCTTCGAACTCGCCATGCCGATGGCGATGATTGAACCCTACCGAGAACAATTCTCGGTGACCTACCAGTCTGAAAAGCGCGAAGACCAGGGCACCTGGGCACCTGTCATTATCGATGAACTTAAAAACACCAGTGTAGAACTCAGCAGCACCCTGGGCACCGCGCAGCTATCGCTGGGCGAAGTCCTCAAACTTGAAAAGGGCGACATTATCCCCCTGGAGATGAGCGATGCAATCACCCTCTACGCCGAGGGAATTCCTGTTTTTGACGGTGAATACGGTGCTTTCAATGACAAAAACGCCATCAAAATACGCAACAAGAAGCATCGCCCCTAGCCAGCCGTGGGCAAGACACAAATAACGCAAAGTAGTGGAGACTCGACATGAGTGACGACGAAAACAACGAAACAGATAACACCGAAATCAGCCTCGAGGCAGAAGCCCAACCAACGGCAAGCGAAGACTATGCCGCCGCACCGCTAAAGGATCTGAAAGCAGGCAGCCCAACCACTAGCAACACAGCACCGATTATGGACGACCAGGATATCAATCTCGATGTCATCCTTGATGTGCCTATCACTATTTCTGTCGAGATAGGCCGTACCCAGGTGCCAATTCGGGACTTGCTACGCTACTCCCAGGGCTCAGTGATTGAGTTGGACAGGTTAGTCAGCGAGCCTCTCGATGTACTGGTTAACAACACCCTCATTGCCCATGGGGAAGTCGTCGTCGTCGAAGAGCAATTCGGTATTCGCCTGACCGATGTAATCAGCCCCAGCGAGCGCGTTAAAAAACTCAAATGAACAGTCTCCTGCGTCTATCTGGGTTTTTCGCATTTACTTGTACGGCCGTCGTTCAAGCTGCGGAGCCCAGTACCAGCAAGGTGTCACTGACAGATACCTCCGGTTATTTTTTACAACTGGTCAGCGGCCTCGGCGTTGTACTGCTCAGCATTGCCGTTCTCGCCTGGCTGCTAAAACGCATTAATCGCCTGCCCAATCGCGACCTCAAAGACCTGGAATTGATCGCCTCCCTGTCCGTTGGTCAGCGTGAGCGCGTGGTCATTGTTCGCGCTGGCAACACGGAACTCGTACTGGGTGTTGCACCCGGCAGCATTTCCAAGCTGGGGGAGATCGCCTCTTCGCCAACTGCTGAACAAGATGAACCCGCAGGCGATGACGAACACCGAAAAGATGCTTTTTCTGCCCTTATCGCCAAAGTACGCAAGGACACCGCGCCATGAAACTGCTGGCCTCACTACTCGTACTCGGTGCAGCACTGCTGACTTCAAACACAGCCTTTGCCGAGCAGGGCATCCCCCTTTTGACGGTGACCTCAGGGGCCGAGGGACAGCAGTCCTACAGCCTGAATATTCAAATCCTATTGTTGATGACGGCTCTCAGTCTGCTACCTGCGGCCTTGATTGCAATGACATCGTTCACCCGTATTCTGGTGGTGTTCGCCATTCTTCGCCAGGCGCTGGGCACGGCACAGACACCCTCCAATCAAATCCTGCTTGGCCTGACATTGTTCACCACCTTATTCGTTATGACCCCCGTATTGGAAAAGGCCTATAACGAAGGGGTTGAACCCTATATGGAAGAAAAACTGGGCTTTAACGAGGCCGCCACCAATGCCATCGCCCCCTTTCGCGAGTTTATGCTCAATCAGGTGAGGGAGAGCGACCTCGCCCTGTTTGTCGATATGGCCGGTGATGTACAGGTCGACGATATCAGAGACGTACCCTTAAAAGTGTTACTGCCCGCCTTTGTCGTCAGCGAATTAAAAACCGCCTTTCAAATCGGCTTTTTGATTTTTATTCCCTTTTTAATCATCGATCTCGTGGTCGCCAGTGTCCTGATGTCGATGGGCATGATGATGCTATCGCCCGTACTCATCTCCCTGCCCTTCAAAATCATGCTGTTTGTGTTGATTGACGGCTGGGCACTAATTGTCAGTACCCTGGCCGCTGGCTTTTATGTCTAATTTCTTATGCCTAATGTCGCAGGGCATCCCTAAAATAAGGAGAGCATCATGACACCTGAATCCGTTATAGATGTTGGCTACGACGCCATTCACGTCACCATGTTGCTGGCCGCACCACTGCTGCTGGCTGCCCTCTCCATCGGTCTGGCCATCGGTGTCTTTCAAGCGGCCACGCAAATTCAGGAAAYGACCCTGAGCTTTATTCCCAAGCTCATCGCCATGGCCATCGCCGGCATGATCGCCGGGCCGTGGATGCTCAATATTCTGCTCAGTTTCACGCTCAACCTATACGCTAGTATTCCGGAAATAACCGGCTAGGGCAGCGGGAACGACAGTGGAGTTTTCAATCAATGACGTCATGCGCCTGGTCACCAGCCTAATGTGGCCATTGCTACGTGTTGGTAGTTTTGTGATGGCCTCACCCGTACTCGGCGCGAAATCGATTCCGGTACGGGCCCGCATCATTCTCACACTCTGCATTGCCTGGATACTGGCCCCCATCGTCCAGACTCCCGACATCAACCCCGTCAGCGCAGCGGGGCTGTTAATCAGCCTGCAGCAAGTCGCCCTGGGGCTGGGTATGGGCTTTATTTTTCACATGGCTTTCTCCACAGTGGTTATTGCCGGGCAAAGCATCGCCATGGCCATGGGCCTGGGTTTTGCCTCCGCCGTCGACCCCCAGAATGGTGTACAGGTACCAGTCGTCAGTCAGTTTTATATGATTCTCGCGACGCTGGTTTTTCTCGCTCTCGATGGCCACCTGCTACTTATTCAAACCATTCACCACAGCTTTGAACTCTTACCCATCGGCGCTCAATGGCCTCGAGATCTAGCCTGGAAAATCGTCCAATGGGGTAGCCAGATGTTCGTCAGTGGCCTATTAATCGCCCTGCCCGCACTGGCCTCGTTATTGCTGGTCAACCTCGCCTTTGGCGTTATCACCCGCTCGGCACCGCAGCTGAATATTTTTGCCGTAGGCTTTCCCATCACCCTGCTGGCGGGCTTCGCTCTAATTCTTCTCAGCCTGCCGTCCTTTTTACCCCTGGTTTCCGCCGCCTTTGAAAGCGCTTTCAAACTCGTCCCGACCCTGTTGGTGCCTTAGATGGCCGAACATGAGAGCGGGCAGGAACGCACCGAAGAACCCACCCCCAAACGCCAGGAAGACGCAAAGAAGAAGGGGCAGCTGGCGCGTTCCCGCGAACTCAATACGATGATTTCTCTGCTGGTCGGTGCTAGCGGCCTGATCGTATTTGGTAGCGCCATGATCGGCGACCTCTCAGCCCAAATGGAAAACTACCTGAGCATGAGTCCCGCAGGCATGGACGATGCCGAGGTCTTTACCGCTACCGTCGGCCGTGCCCTCGGCAACGGCATCCTGATTTGTGTGCCCTTCTTTATGCTACTACTAGTCTCTGTCTTTGTCGGCCCCCTGGCCATGGGCGGCTGGGCCTTCAGTCCTTCGTCGATGGCCTTCAAAATCAGCAAACTCAACCCCCTGAAGGGCATCGCCAAAATGGTGTCGGCCAAATCATTAATGGAACTGGTAAAAGCCCTGGGTAAGTTTTTTTTGGTTGGCTCAATGGCAACAGTAGTCATCTGGCAAACCTTCGACCAGTTACTGATGCTCGCTAGTAAAGATATCAATACGGCTCTCAATCATTTTGCCAGTATCGCCGGCCTCTCCTTTCTTAGTTTTTGTACGGCGCTAATTTTAATCGCCGCCATCGATGTGCCCTTCCAGCTGTGGGAGCACAAGCGCCAGTTAAAAATGACCAAGCAGGAAATCAGGGACGAGAGCAAAGAGAGCGAAGGTCGACCCGAGGTAAAAAGCCAGATCCGTATGCTGCAGCGGGAAATGTCCCAGCGGCGCATGATGGACAACGTACCCACCGCCAACGTGGTGATCACCAACCCGACCCACTACGCCATCGCGCTGAAGTACGACGACCTCGGCTCACGCGCACCCGTGGTCGTCGCGAAGGGCAAGGGCGAGATCGCCCTGCGCATCCGCAAACTGGCCGAAGAACACGATGTACTGACCTTTTCTGCACCACCTCTGGCACGCGCCATTTATGCCAGCACCGAGATTGATCGCGAGATCCCAGCCCAGCTTTACCTCGCTGTGGCCCAGGTGCTGGCCTATGTTTACCAGCTGAAACTACCCGTAACACCCGGCCAGCCAACACCCATAAAACCCACCGATATTGCCATTCCCGACGCGCTATCCGTGCCTGAAGACAGCAACGCAGATAGTAGCGAAGAGAACAGCGGAGAGAACCAATGAATACCGCCACCACCAATGCCGGCGCTCCCCCCCCCAACCCCGCGCTGAAAATAATTGCCGGCCTCGGCACACCACTCATTGTGGTGATGATGCTGGCGATGATCATCCTGCCCCTGCCACCGGTGCTTTTGGATGTCTTCTTTACCTTTAACATTTCCTTCTCGCTGATCGTACTACTGGCCGTTATTTATGCCGAGCGGCCACTGGAATTCACTGTTTTCCCCACCGTGCTGCTCATTGCCACACTGCTACGACTGGCGCTGAATATCGCCTCAACACGGGTCGTTCTCCTCGAAGGTCATACTGGCACCGACGCTGCCGGCAAGGTGATCCAGGCCTTTGGCGACTTCGTGGTCGGCGGCAACTACACCGTGGGCCTGGTGGTGTTTGCGATCCTGGTGATTATCAATTTCGTGGTGATCACCAAGGGTGGCGGCCGTATTTCCGAGGTCTCGGCGCGCTTCACCCTCGATGCCATGCCCGGCAAGCAAATGGCCATCGACGCCGACCTCAATGCCGGCGCATTGACCCAGGAACAGGCTCGCATACGCCGCGAAGACATCGCCCGCGAGGCCGACTTCTACGGCTCCATGGACGGTGCCAGTAAATTCGTGCGTGGTGACGCGGTCGCCGGCATTCTTATTCTGGTCATCAACATCGTCGGCGGCATAGCCGTGGGCACCTTGCAACACGACCTGAGTATGTCCCAAGCGGCCCACAACTATGTGCTGCTGACCATCGGTGACGGCCTGGTCGCGCAAATCCCCTCGCTGCTGTTGTCGACGGCAGCGGCCATTATCGTCACCCGCGCCTCCGACGCCCAGGATATGGGCCAGCAGATGGGCTCCCAGCTGTTTCAATCGCCCAAAGCCCTCATTATTACAGCGTGCATTATGGCGAGTCTCGGCGTGATACCCGGTATGCCCAACCTGGTCTTTCTCTTTCTTGCCGCAGTCCTCGGCGGTGGCGCCTTCCTGATTATTCAAAAAGACAAAATAGAGCAACAGGTCGAACCTGTGGCCGAGCCCGTCGCCCCACCAGTAGAAAGTAAAGAACTGAGCTGGGATGATGTCACCACCGTCGATCCCATTGGCCTGGAAGTCGGTTATCGACTGATCCCCCTGGTCGATAAAAACCAGGACGGCGAACTCCTCGGTCGCGTCAAGGGCGTGCGCAAGAAACTCTCCCAAGACCTGGGTTTTCTGGTGCAGCCGGTGCATATCCGCGACAACCTCGACCTCTCGCCCAACGCCTATCGCATTACCCTCCACGGTGTGCCCCTGGGTGAGTCGGAAATCCACCCCGGTAAGGAGATGGCCATCAACCCCGGCCAGGTGTTTGGCACCTTGAATGGGGTCGCCACCAAAGACCCCGCCTTCGGCCTCGAGGCTCTGTGGATAGAACCCAGCCTGCGCGATGAGGCCCAAACCATGGGCTACACCGTGGTCGACTGC
>NVWE01000019.1 GCA_002746135.1 Cellvibrionales bacterium
CTTACTGCAGCCAGCACCTAAAATAACGACTTTATCTTTAATTCCACTTGCCATGATATTTAGCTCCTAAGCTGATAGTTAGACTTGAATAGCTTTCCAGAAATATTTACGGAAACCGGCCTTATCGTCGATCTGTTTAAGACGAAAGTGCATCGACACTTTCGAGCCCGTATCAAAGGTCTCGGCATCGACTTCGCTCATGTCCATCATGATACGACCACCCCCTTCAAAGGTCACCATGCCGAAATAGGCCGGCGGGTTGTAATCGAAGGTCAGGGTATCGGCAGTCCAGGTGGCAATCGTGCCTGCAGCACCGGCCATGGGATGATCGACCTGAGTATCGAAAGCACCGCAGTCAGGGTTAACACAGTACTTATGCTTAGGCATTTGCACGGTATCACAGGCGGTACACTTACCACCGAGGAAGCTATTGGTCAGACCACGAGCCCGATACATTGAGGACAGGTAACCCTGCTTGTTCACTTCTGAACGCTTGCCCAGCTCTTTCTCGAGCAGGTTATTAAACGACTGATACTTGTTGTAGTTCGTTTCAGGACGACCATTGCTGAGGTGACCGGAAACGCCCTTGCCAGCACGCTGATTACTAATCGCATCGGTCACTTTAAACAGCAAGACATCGCAACCCTGGCCAAAGCCCGCAACCAATACCAAATCACCCGGTGCAGCCTGCTCAAGACGGTGAGCCAGCAGTAACATAGCGTGGGCGGCACCGGTAATGCCGACACTCTGTAGCAGGTTGTCGGCAACGGCTTCGCCTTTAATGCCAAGCTTTTTAGCGACCATCGGTGGCACACGGCCCTGCTCGGTTGGCAAAATAAAGTGGGCGATGTCGCCACCACTAACGCCAGCTTTAGCCATCAAAGCATTAACGGCATTGGGGACGATTTTCATATAGCCTTCGTCACGGACCCAACGCTCTTCCCAGCCGTAATCAAAGTCCTGACCTTCACCACGATAGTGATCGATGAAATCAACGGCCTGACTCTGGCTGGCAACCAACTCAGCAATCACATTATCAGCACCGACAGCGATGGCGGCAGCGCCATCACCGTAGAGCATTTCTTCACGGGAGGCACACTTGGCTTTGCGATGCTCGGAAGCAACCAGCACCGCCTCTTTACCAGCAGCGGCAATATCCAGCGCCGACAGCAAACCGGAGGTCGCAGCACGTTGCGAGCAAGTGATATCCATGGTGCGCAGATCAGATGTATCGAGGTTGAGTGCCTCGGCAACAACCACTGAATTCTGGCGATCCGCAAAGGGCAGCGTGGTCGATGCCAACAGCAGTGCAGCAGGTGCCTGACCGGGAGCATTACCCAGGCAATCAGTGTAGGCTTCAACCGCCATGGTGATGGTATCTTCGTCCCAGTTACAAATGGCTTTCTCGCCTTTTGCCAGACCTTTAAGGCCGGGATCAAACCAGGCGTTAGCATCGGCAATCACCTGCTTCTGTAAGCGCATTCTCGGCAAATAGGCGCCGTAAGCTGTTATTCCTACCATGATATTTCCTATATAAATGTAGAGCGATTAAAAAGTTAAACCCCTGGATCGTATTGTGCTCCGAGCAAGGCCCGGTACTACAAAGAGCGGCCAATAAAGAGTTTCATAATTTCAGTTGATCCGCCATAAATTCGGCGTACCCGCGCATCGGTGTACATACGCGAAATGGGGTACTCCCGCATATAACCGTAACCGCCAAAGAACTGTAAGCAAGTATCAACAATTTTACCTTCTTTCTCAGTGGTCCACAGTTTTGCCATTGCCCCTTCTTGCGCGGTCAACGTGCCGTCGACAATCTTACCCAGGCATTGGTCGAGGTAAGCCCAACCAACGGCCAACTCGGTAGCCACATCGGCCAAACTAAACGCCGTATTTTGTTGCGCGAAAAGCGGCTTACCAAAGGCTTCGCGCTCTTTGGTGTATTCAACGGTAATCTCATAGGCACGCTGGGCTTCTGCCCAGGCACGGAAAGCAACAGTCAGGCGCTCGCGGGGTAGCTCGTCCATGAGATAAGAAAAACCCTTACCCTCTTCGCCAATCAAGTTGCTGACCGGCACTCGCACATCGGCGAAGAACATCTCGGAAGTATCGGCTGCTTTCTGACCGATTTTGTCCAGGTTGCGGCCCTTCTCATAGCCCTCAGCGCCCGTCTCGACAATTACCAGACTGATGCCCTTGGCACCCAATGTGGGATCGGTTTTACAAACCACGATAACGAAGTCGGAATGCTGGCCATTAGTAATAAAAGTCTTCTGCCCGTTGATGACATACTCATCACCATCGCGAATCGCCGTTGTACGAATCGCCTGCAAGTCGCTGCCAGTACTCGGCTCGGTCATGGCGATAGAGGAAATAATTTCACCGCTGACCATGGGCGGCAACCACCTTTGCTTCAGCTCTTCGCTAGCGTGGTTGAGAATATAGTAGGCGGTAATATCGGATTGCAGGGCAAAACCACAACTGCCACCACCGATGGCGTAACCAATTTCCTCAGAGGAAATCATGTTGTATTTAAAGTCGGCACCGGGGCCTCCGTACTCTTCGGGAATACCGCAACACAGCAGGCCTTTTTCACCGGCGCTGCGCCAAAATTCGCGAGGTACGATGCTGGCGTTTTCCCACTCTTCAATATTGGGCTCTAACTCTTCGCGAAAAAAGCGCCGGGCATTGGCGCGGAATAATTCGTGGTCACTATCGTAAATTGACCGATTCTCCATAGACATACTTAACTATCCTATTAACCACTCTATTAATCGCAGGCAGTAACGACTCACATTAAAACGACGAAATTGTAGCGCAATTTATCCCGCGCAGGCACCTACTACTGTCAAGTAACTCAAAAACCAGATCCATATCAAAAACTTAAAAGATTTCATTAAAGTAATTAACAAAAAAACCGCACCTTTCTAAGGGTGCGGGGAGTTTACATACCTTACCAAAACACCGAGTTACTGAATCTTGTCGGTAAAGTGTGGCAGCACCTGCTCTGTCAGCAGCTCATAATGACGCATCATCTGATGCTGAGGCACTAAACCATTGTAGGTAAACAACCAGAAGTAATCGCAAGGCAGCTCTTTAAACAACTGCTCGAACTTGCGTTTCACGGTATCAGGACTACCGTAAATAATCAGCCCACGCTCAACCATGGTTTCGAAGTTATTGGGCACATCGAAAGGCGACTCGCCGGGATTGGCTACAGCAGCATTAAAACCAAAGGGCTGAAAGAAGTTACACCAGATGTAATTACCGCCATCTTTGGCAATCTGATAGGCCTCTTCATCGGTATCGGCAACATACACCTCTCGAGTCATACCCATCCGATAGGGTTTGCCCGCTTTTTGAGCAGCATCTTTAGCCGCACGAATATGGCTTTGCGCAAGCTCTGTATTGGTAATAATGGTAATCGGAGTGACATCATTCTCCTGCGCCCACTCTATGGAACTCGCAGACACACTAAAGGGCTGGAACAAGTCAGGCATACGCTTATTGTAGGTCGGCGGTGCAATACCGATTTCAGTCAAAATGCCCTTATCATCAACACCCTGGCCGTACTTGCGTGTCACATCATGGGTATTCCAGAAGGTATTTGGCGTGGGAATTTGCCAAAATTTACTGTTATGTGAAAAGGTATCATTCGACCAGGCCTTCATAATAATATCGAAGTGATCGTAATAGACCTCTTTTTTCAGCGCATCGTAAGCATCAGCACCTAACTCGTTCGCATCCGCCATACCCTTCATTTGCTGACCGAGAGTCGACACCCAGCGTGGCTGGTAGCCTCGAGCAAAACCTGCAAAAGTACGACCACCCAACATCTGATCAACCATGGCGATATCTTCAGCCAAACGAACCGGGTTATGGGCAGGTAAAACATTACCCAACTGACCAAACTTCATGTTTTTGGTCTGCATACCAAAGTACAAGTTCAGCAACACAGGATTGGTGGAAACCTCTTCACCTTCGATGTGAAAGTGATGCTCAGTGGTACCCATACCGTAGTAACCGTGCTCATCCATATACTGAACCTGTTCAGTCAGTTCTTTGAGCATTTCCTGGTATAAATCAGTGCGCTTACCGGCCATACCTTTTTCAATTTCTTCTCTATTACCCACTACAGGCATATAAAACGAACCTACTTCCATAACCTTATCCTCAATGCATTTTATTTATGAAGCCCTTTGGTATTTGAGCCAGCGCCGAACGAGACAAATTTATCGATCAGTGAAAACGCCACTCACACAGGGTCGACTAACCAGACAGCACGAAACATGCCATCCAAATAGGGTTTATTAAATGCATATCTTTCAAGGTGTTAGAATAGAAACCCACGCTAGCCGCGAGAGCTCCTCACTGGGCATGCTGTGTAATGACACAGTATTTCCACAGAAACTGTGTCATTACAGCCATTGCATTAGGAAGCAACGGGGCAAAGAAAGTCGAAATTAACGGCCTTTAAACCGCGGCTCACGTTTTTCCAGAGCGGCATCAATCGCCTCAAGGTGATCTTCGGTATTTTGCAGAGTCGCCTGCATGCCTGCCGCCATTTCCAGCGCGCCGGAGAGGGGCATATTTTGCGACTCTCGTAATAACTTCTTAGCATAGCGAACACCCAGAGGGGGATGTGCAACGATACGGGTAGCCACGGCCATAGCGGCATCAAGCAGCGCTTCTGGGGCAACAACATCGGAGACCATGCCCCACTTATCAGCCTTAGTCGCATCGATCATGTCGCAGGTGTAGCTCATCTCACAGGCGCGGGACAGGCCAATGACGCGGGGCAAGAACCATGCGCCACCGTCACCGGGAATCAAACCAACGCGCATAAAGCTCTCGGCGAAGAGGGCTTTTTCAGAGGCGATGCGGATATCGCACATCATCGTCAAGTCACAACCGGCACCAATTGCGTGGCCATTAACAGCGGCAATAACCGGCACTGTCATTTGGTCCATGGTGCGGGGGATTTGCTGAATCATGTCCAGATACCAGTTGCGAATCTGGTGGGTACTGAGTTTTTTCTCCTGAGTCATGGCGCGAATTTCTTTCAGGTTGCCACCGGAGGAAAAGCTTTTACCGGCACCGGTGAGAATCACACAACTCACACCCTCATCCGCTTCCGCTTTGTTCAAGCTTTCAATCAGGCAGGGCACCAAAACATCAGACAGCGCATTGCGAGTCTCCGGCTGATTCAGGGTAATGGTGACGATGCGACCCGTCTGTTCATACAATACGGCTTCGGTCATGTTTTTTTCCTTTGTTGATGTAACGGTGATAACAGGCAGCCCGAGGTATCACCTCAGCAACCCGTGTTCTGTGTAGAAAAGTTATTACGACTGGCGCGCTTGCAAAGCCCGGTGCTTACGCAAGGTTTCCTCAGCGCGGGCAACCACCGGCGCGTCGATCATTTTGCCCTTATATTCGACAGCGCCACGGCCTGCAGCGAGCCCCGCCTCGAAAGCCGCCAACAAGCCAGTGGCATGTTCGACAGCCTCAGCAGAAGGCATAAATTCTTCATTCATAATGCCAATCTGGCTGGGGTGAATACCCAGAGCACCACTAAAGCCCAACTGTTTGGCCTGACGAATTTTCGCACGGAAGGCATCGAGGTCAGAATAATCGGCGATGGAGCCGACAAACCCCAGGGGCAGTACACCGGCCTTGCGGGCAGCAAATACAGCGCGTTGGTTGGGGTACATCAAGCCAACCTCACTCGGCTCCATACCCACTTCTGAAGAAAAGTCTTCGGCACCAATAAACACCCCCAACACGCGACTGGAAGCGGCGGCGATGGCATCGATATTTTCCAGGCCATCAAGCCCTTCAATAAAAGCCAGAATGCGGGTGTGCCCGTGGGGCAATTGTTTTTCGACTTCCAGTTCGTCGATAACCTCGGCAATAAATTGAATATGATCGGCACTGGTCACCTTCGGTACGGCAATGGTGTGCACGTCTTGACAAACGGCGGCTTCGAGATCTCGCACCGCCAAACGCCAGGGGCGGTTAATGCGCACCAGCACGTCCAGGCCATGACCCGCAACAGTGGCTGCCGCCGCAGGCACGACGTTGCGAGCATTGTCCTTTTCGGACAAAACCACACTATCTTCAAGATCGAGAATAATCGCGTCAGCACCACGGGTGTGGGCTTTGGCGACAAATTTTTCAACATTGGCGGGGACAAATAGCGCCGAGCGCCACAGGGGTAATTCTTGTTGAGTCACTCTGTAATTCCTCAAAATATCAGTTTTTCAATACCACTTATTACGGCTGAAAACTATTTCAAAACAACCTTGGCCTGCATGGTCATCGCACCGTCGTGATCAACGACCCACAAATTCAAGCCCTCGTCGCTACGACAGCCCTGGATCTGAAAGGCATTACCATCGATGAGAGGACGCACGGCGCGGTAGTCATAGTGGGCAATTTCAACATCGGGCAATTCATTGCGCACCAGATCGAGTAACAAGGTTGCACTCAAGGGGCCGTGCACCACCAAACCGGCATAGCCCTCTTCGTTCATCGCGTAATTGCGGTCGTAATGAATGCGATGGCTGTTAAAGGTCAGTGCTGAAAAACGAAACAGGAGCACCGGATCTGGCATTACTGTGCGGCTAAACTGCGCCTCAAACTTTGGCGTCATCGGCTTCGGTGCCGGTGCCCCGGGGGCAGGGTCTTCACGATAGACGAGGTTCTGCGTATCACTAATCGCCAGGGTCTCGCCGCTGAAAATCTCATGTTCAACAACGACAAAGACCAGGTTGCCGCTACCACCCTGCTTGTGAGTGACACTCTTCACGGTGCTAACTCTACGCACCGCATCACCAATAGTCAGGGCCTGGTGAAAATCGACATTGCCTGATGCCCACATACGCCGTGGCAGCGGTACGGGGGGCAAAAAGCCACCCTTCTTCGGGTGACCGTCGGTGCTGATAGCAGACTGGCGAGCCATCGCCAAGAAGTGCAGCCAGTGCCCGGGCTTGGCGAGCGCATCACCCGTCTGGGGTAAGTCCTGCCAATCTAGCGTTGCGGCCATCGCCTGAGCGGTGGCCAGTGAAATCACATCGTCGCAACTTTCCTGCTTACCTTCCCACTGCTTTAGATGCTCTAAATTGATCTCTGTCATTGCCTTACCTTCTTAAGAAAATAGATTATAAAAATACAGCAACTATTTGATTTAGAAAGATTTAGGCATGCCTAGCTCATGTATTCCCACATGGGAGAGAATCAAGTTAGTAGAGATTGGAGCCGTTTGGTAAAGCCGAGTTTCGCGGAACTTACGCTCGATATCATATTCCTGGGTATAACCAAAACCACCGTGGGTTTGCAAGCAGGTATCCGCCGCATGCCAGGAAGCCTCGGAGGCAATCATTTTGCCCATATTCGCCTCCGAGCCACAGGGCTTGCCCTCGTCAAACAAGCGGGCAGCATTGTAAACCATCAGCGCTGCAGCCTCGGTCTCGATATAGTTACGTGCGATGGGGAACTGAATACCCTGGTTCTTGCCGATGGGGCGACCGAAAACTTCACGCTCGCAGGCATAGGCACTGGCACGCTCAATAAAGAAGCGGGCATCGCCAATACATTCAGAGGCGATCAAAATACGCTCGGCATTCATGCCATCGAGTATGCATTTAAAGCCCTTGCCCTCCGCACCCAACATGTTTGCCGCGGGCACACGCATATTGTCGAAAAACAACTCCGTCGTAGAGTGGTTAATCATCGTTTTGATGGGGTTGATGGTGAGGCCCTTGCCCAGACATTCACGCATATCAACCAAAAAGACCGACATGCCATCGGAGGGCTTTTTGCACTCATCCCGCGGCGTGGTGCGCACCAGAAGTACCATTAAATCGGAGTGCTCGGTACGGGAGATAAACACCTTCTGGCCATTGATCACGTAGTCATCACCATCGCGCACGGCCATGGTACGAATGCGAGTGGTGTCGGTGCCACTAGTGGGCTCGGTCACCCCAAAGGCCTGCAGACGCAGCGAACCCTCGGCGATCTCAGGTAGGTATTTCTTCTTCTGTTCATCAGTACCGTGGCGCAGAAGGGTACCCATGGTGTACATCTGGGCGTGGCAGGCACCCCCATTACAACCACTGCGCTGAATTTCTTCGAGGATGACGCAACCGGCTTCAATGGGTAGGCCCGCACCACCATATTCCTCGGGAATAAGAACCGACAAGAAACCCGCTTCGGTCAAAGCCTGGACAAATTCAGTGGGGTAAGTATCCGTATCGTCCAATCCACGCCAATATTCACCGGGGAAATTACTGCAAAGTTTAGCCACCGCTTCGCGGATTTCGGGGTAATTCGAATTTGTGCTGCTCATAATAAGTCGTCGTCTCGTCAAAAATGAAAAGGGCTAAATGCAAGATGTCTCGTTGATAAAAATAATAACAATCAAGGGGCTAGCGCCTAAAAACAGGCAGGCTAAAAACTACGGATTTTAGAGGGCTTTTACCGGCGAGTAAATAAGCAAAGGGCTTGCCATAAACGGGGAAGACAGACGTCCCCGTGGGATCGCGAACTAAAGCTGATTGCTTGCTTTAAAGCACATCGTTGACCCAGGCAAAATAGTAGCTCAAGCCACCCAGCACGCTGACCACCGCCCATAGCACCAGCAGCAGCTTCCATGGGCTATAGGGTCGACGCTCAATTTGGTGAGTTGGCAAGGACAGGTACTCATCAACCCGCGCCTGATCTTCCGGGGACAGCTTGTCGTTTTTATCCACAATCATTTACCTCTACATTTATGAGTGCGTTATATGCGTATTGAACCCGCGCTTAATCAAGCTCAAGACCAATAACAAAACGCGACTCATCCATGGCCATTAAAGAATCGGCACCGACGCTGATGGTCGCTGCCAGGGTTTGAATGCGCGGTAGTATACGATCAAAGTAGAAGCGTGTGGTCTCTAATTTCGCCGTATAAAATTCGCTTTCGTCACTGCTTTCTGCCAGCTTCGCCTCCGCCACCTCTGCAGCGCGTAACCACAGATAGGCGAGCACCACATAACCCGAGTACATCAGGTAATCAAACGAGGCCGCGCCCACTTCTTCCGGGTTCTGCAGAGCCTTCATACCGACTTCCTGCGTTAGCTCTTGCCACTGGGCGAGGGCCGCCGTCAGCGCCGGTAGTCGCTCGGCTTTAATGCTGCTCGCACTTTCAACCCCACACCAGCGACTGACTTCTGCGATAAAGCCACCGAGTAATTGTCCCTTTGAGGCCAGCACTTTGCGACCCAGCAGGTCGAGGGCCTGAATACCATTGGTGCCCTCGTAAATCATCGCGATGCGGGCATCGCGCATATTCTGCTCCATGCCCCACTCGCTGATATAACCGTGGCCTCCGAAGACCTGCACGCCGTGGCTAGCACATTCAAAACCGGTCTCTGTCATAAAACCTTTGGCGATGGGCGTTAACAACGCCAGTAAGTTTTCGGCACGCTCGCGTTCAGCCTCATCTTTACTGAGTTTAGTGATATCGAGGAATGACGAGAGATAGTGTGCGAGCAAGCGATTACCCTCGGTCAGCGACTTAATGGTCAGCAACATACGTCGCACATCAGGGTGAACGATAATCGCATCGGCAGGGCCATCGAGGTTTTTCGGCCCACTTAAAGAGCGCATTTGCAGGCGTTCACGGGCGTATTTGGTGGCACCCTGTAAAGCCAGCTCGCCGTGGGCAATGCCCTGAATGGCGGTGCCAACACGAGCGGTGTTCATAAAAGTGAACATACAATTAAGACCACGGCCGAGTTCGCCCAGTAAAAAGCCGGTGGCACCATCGAAATTGATCACACAGGTGGCGTTGGCGTTAATGCCCATCTTGTGTTCGATAGAGCCACAGCTGACGCCGTTTTCAGCCAGACTGTCGTCCGCACCCGGCAAGCGTTTTGGCACTAAAAACAACGAAATACCCTTAGTACCCGCGGGCGCATCAGGCAGTCGAGCGATGACAATATGGACGATATTATCGACCATGTCGTGATCGCCCGAGGAGATAAATATTTTACTGCCCGTAATCGAGTAGCTGCCATCCACATTGGGCTCAGCTTTGGTTCGCAATAGGCCCAGATCCGTACCACAGTGGGCCTCGGTCAGGCACATCGTACCGGTCCACTGCCCCGCCACCATCTTCGGCACATACAGGTCGATCAAGTCCTGACTGGCGTGGGCGAGAATCGTCGCCCGCGCACCTTTGGCGAGAAAGGGGTACATACTCCAGGCCCAGTTGGCACTGCCGGCGAATTCATTAAGAATGCTTTCCATTGATGGCGGCAAGCCCTGGCCACCGTATTGCTCTGGGCTGGTTAAACCTGCCCAGCCGCTCTCGGCATAGGTTTTATAGGCTTCTTTGAAACCATTCGGCGTCGTCACACTCTCCTTTGACCAAGTGCAACCTTCCGCGTCACCGGACTGATTCAATGGAGCCAGCTCCTCCTCACAGAAGATAGCCATCGCTTCGACAATGGCCTCTATCAAATCGGGGGTTGCCTCTTCGCAGCCCGACAGACTCCGCCATAAGCCGGGGTAATCAAATACTTCATCACGCACAAATTGAATATCGCGTATTGGTGCTTTGTAATCAGTCATTATTATAGCCCTGCATATTGTCAACTTTCTGTTGATGCAAGTTTATGTCTCTGTGCTACCTTATGTCCATGAGTCGTAAAAAAATCACATCAGAATAGGGGTAGATAAAAGAATACAAAGAGGCTGTATAGAAGTAGAAACCGTGCCGGGCCAACTCGCTACTGCCACCCCTCTAAAACATACTGCATATTTTAGAGGTAAAGCGATAACAAAAGGGCTTTTCCAGCATATGAGCCAACACCTTCAGGTTATCGAACAAGTCGAAGACACCCTTTGGGCTTGCGATCTCAACTTAAATCTCACTTATCTCAGCCCTCTGACTGAAAAAAACAGTGCTTATAGTGTCGAAGATAGGAAGCAGTTAGATATCACTAAAATCCTGACGCCAGCCTCTATCCGTACTATTCGAGCCCTCCTTGAAAAATACGCGTCGACAATCAGCCCCCTAGAAGAAGAACCCGGCATACCCATCCGCTGCCGGGTCGATATATATCACAGGGATGGCTCGACTTATCCTGCCGAAGCCAGCATTTCCTTTATCCTCAATGATAAAGGCATGCTCACTTCGATTTGAAATAAGATTAAAACGAAAAACAGGAGAAACGCTCCCCGCCGAAGTAACATCTCAGGTAATAAAAATTAAAGGGGAAATCTCGTACTCTCAGTAATTCGCGACCTCAGCAAATAATACCGTTTGCGCGAAGAAGAAAAAACACAGCAAACACTAGCCACTCTGTTCAATGATTTGAACACCATCATTGTCATCATTCATGCTAATGGCCGTGTTACTCACGCCAACACGACTCCGGTCACCAACCCGGATGCCTACCAAGCCACATCTCTCAACAAGAAAAGGTGGGAATACCAGGCATTTTCCCATGACCCCACAATGCAGGCCCGTATAAAAACAGATATAGAATCGGCCCTACAGAGCGAGCACACCCAGAGTGACATATTGATTGATACCCCCGGCGGCCTACTTTGGATGCAAATCAATATCCACCCCATACTCGATAGCCAAGGGCTGATTACACAACTGCTGGTCGAAGGGAACGATATTGATCAGCGTAAAAAAATGGCTGCGCTACTGCTTTATGCTGAGCAACGCCGCAAGCTCTTCCGCGAACAGACCCCAATGCCTGTTATCGAATGGCGCACAGATACATTCCAGCTCAGTGGCTGGAATGCCGCCTCGGAAGCACTTTTCGGCTATAGCTTTGCAGAGGCAAAAGGAAAAGGGCCTGACTTTCTTATCCCCAGTGGCATTACCGTCGAGTCAGAGATAATTCGACAAACACTCTCACAATCCCACAATAAAATAATCAGCAGAAACCACTGTAAAAAGCCGTCATACACGTTGATCTCAACGATGAATAGAACATACCAGATAACAACCTACGCGCATGATGGATAAAATCACAACACCGGGCGACCTGTGTGAACATGATGAAAAGAGGCTTTACCCCCATTAGGCCTATGACAAATAAGCGAACATGTAGCTCCTCTACTACGATACACTCAATACCACCACCGCAGGCACTTCACAAATGCAGCGTAATTTAATCGTCAACACTACGAGACAAAAATTAAATAGCGCTTTGTTCACGCATTCTAAGGCGCTATTAATTTAGACTTTAGCGACTGATTAAAAACACTCCGGAGTGATATATGAGCACAGGACGCACCACAAAAATGCTAGTTTTTTCTAGCTTTTTAACAATTTTATCACCTGCCCTCAACGCCCTTGAGACAGACTGGCTAGAATTAAAAGAAGGCCATGAAGGACAGAAGATAGGCGCCAAGGTACACCGCATTAAACTGCCCGAGCTCAGTGGAGATGGAGGCCAACACCTTATCCTCACTATCCCCAAAGACGAGCTGAAAAGTACCGGCAACGTTCGTGAAGTGGTCGTGGTTGGCAAGCGAGGCGATAAAGAAGAAACCTTGCCCGGCACCCATTATGAGTGGTCAGAGGATTATGAAAATGACAACTACGGCTTAATTATCAAACTGGAAAAAATGGAAAACTATCCGATTCGTGTCTATTTAAAAGATGATCTACCCCTGCCCGAAAACCACTAAGCCGCAATGTAACGACGGGGCATCTGCAAAACACTTGCTAGCGCTGTGCACCTCTCGCTTTCAATTTACTGAGCTGGCGTTGACGCAGCTCGCGCTCCTTGGGTGTGAGAGGCTGGGGTTTACTCGAGATGCCCATCGACTTACACAAACGACTCACTTCCACGGGCGTAAGATCGAGCCAGTCGCCACTGCGCACATAAGAGGGCAGTTCCACCGTGCCGAAACGGATGCGTTTTAAGCGGCTAACTTCCACTCCCTGAGATTCCCACAAACGACGCACTTCGCGATTACGCCCCTCGGTCAACACCACGGTAAACCACTGGTGAGAGCCGGAGCCGTCACCGACCTGGATTTTCTTAAAGCGCCCCATGCCATCTTCGAGCATTACGCCCTGCTGTAAACGCTTGAGCATCTCATCGTCGACGACACCGTGGATGCGCACCAGGTATTGCCGTTCAACCTGACCCGAGGGGTGCATCTGTCGATTCGCCAGTTCACCATCATTGGTGAATAACAGTAAGCCGCTGGTATTAATATCGAGGCGGCCAACGGCAATCCAGCGGCCATGCTTAATAGGCGGCAGACTGGAGAAAACTGTTTTGCGCCCTTCGGGGTCCTGGCGAGTACATATCTCCCCAACCGGCTTGTGGTAAATCAGTACGCGGGTACGACTATCTTTCGGATTGAGGTTAATCACCCGCCCATCGACACTGACCTTGTCCTCTAAGGAAATACGATCCCCCGTGGTGGCCACTTTGCCATTGACGGAGATTCGCCCAGCCGTTATCCAGCGTTCAATTTCACGACGTGAAGCCAGGCCCGCCTGAGCCAGTAACTTTTGAATTTTTTCACTCATGGCGCGGGGCTATCCTCATCATTAATTGCAGGGCTATTTATTTCAGTGCGTTCGCTATCTTCGTTACCCGAAACCTGGGCTTGTGGCTCAGAACTACTGCCACTTTCAGTGTCGGTGTCGGTGTCGGTGTCGGTGTCGGTGTCGGTGTCGGTGTCGGTAAAGTTATCCACCAGCGCTCGCACAGCATAGTCCTCTGGCGATTGCTCTTCACTGTCGTTTAATATTTCGCCTTCGCCCGCTTCGACTATCCCGTCAACAGCAGCGTCGACATTGTCGTCACCCTGCTCGTCGGTCTGTTCATTGCTCTTACTCTCACTGAGGGCTTCTTCAAATTCCAGCTCCCGATCAATAGAACTAAGCTCGCGTATTTCACTCAGGGGCGGTAATTGCTCGAGACTTTGCAGGTTGAAGTTATCGAGAAACTGCCGCGTGGTGGCGTAGAGTGCAGGCCGACCCGGCACGTCGCGATGGCCGACGGAGCGAATCCAGCCCCTGTCGTGAAGGGTGCGGATAATATCTGAACTCACGGCAACGCCGCGCACCTGCTCAATATCACCGCGAGTCAGCGGTTGGCGATAGGCAATCAGCGCCAGCGTCTCGAGAGTGGCGCGGGAATATTTTTTCGGCTTCTCTTCCCACAGCTTGCCAATCCACTGGGCGTACTGTTCTTTCACCTGAAAACGAAAACCGCTAGCGGTACGCTTTAATTCATAACCCCGGTCGCGACAATCGGCTTCGATGTCTTCCAGCGCTGCCTGAACCTCGTCACGCTCGGGCACAAACTCCTCATCGAAAAGTTTTTGCAGAGCAGGAATATCCAGAGAATCACCCGCCGCCAGCAATGCCGCCTCGACAATTTTACGTAGTTGCTTGGCATCCATTAATCAGCCCTCGCTTTCAGGTGTATCGGCCCCAGAAATTCATTTTGTACAATTTCAACTAGTGATTCTTTCACCAGTTCCATCATCGCTAAAAAAGTGACAATCACGCCCTGACGGCCCTCGTCGAGGTTGAATAAAGTAATAAACGGTACAAAACGCTTGCCGCTAAGGCGCTGCAATATTTGACTCATACGCTCTCGGGTAGACAGCACTTCAAATTCAATATGATGACTATCGGTCAATTTAATCCGGCGCATCACGTCGGCCAGTGCCAATAGTAAATCTTCCATTTCAACCGGCGAATGGGCCCTTGGGGCTCTTTTTTCGCCAGCCTTAGCGCTCGCCGGGAAGACATCCCGCCCCGTGCGCGGCAGAGTGTCAATATCTTCCGCTGCCTGTTTAAAACGCTCATATTCCTGTAGCCGTCGGATCAACTCGGCGCGAGGATCTTCATCACTTTCATCTTCTTCATTTTGACGGGGTAGCAACATGCGCGATTTTATTTCCGCCAGCATCGCCGCCATTAATAAATATTCTGCCGCCAACTCCCACTGCATGGCTTCCATCAGCTCAATATAGCTCATGTATTGATGTGTTATATCGGCGACGTTGATTTCGAGAATGTCGAGATTTTGCCGCCGAATGAGATAGAGCAACAAATCGAGGGGGCCTTCAAAGGCATCGAGAATAACTTCCAGCGCCTCGGGGGGGATATAGAGATCCCGGGGCAGTTCGGTAATTTGCTGGCCCTGCACAATAGCGAAGGGCATTTCATTTTGCTGGGGCGCTATAGCCTTGGCAGGTTCAGCATCGGCATTAGCGGTATCGACTTCGCCAGCAGGCGCACTATCGGGATGGGGGTCAGTTGTCACTGCGCTACCGGATTCAATCGTGAAGGTCGACCATTATACGGCTTCGCCCGGCGCGGTGACAGGAGCAGAGCGCTAGAAAAACACGACTCAAAGGCCAAAAGGGGCGAGATCACCCATACCGGCACGCACTAGCTCGGGGGTATTGCCGGTGAGATCAATAATCGAGGTCGGTTCAAGACCGCAGTAGCCGCCATTAATAATTAAATCGACCCGATTGCCGAGTATATCTTCAATATCCTGAGGGTCGGTCAGGGGGTATTCATCACCGGGCATAATCAGGGTGATACTCATTAACGGCTCGCCCAGGGTTTCAAGCAATGCCTGGGCGATGTGATTGGCCGGTGCTCTCAGGCCAATGGTTTTACGCTTGGGATGCATCAGACGGCGCGGTACTTCCGAACTGGCTTCAAGAATAAAGGTGTAGGGGCCGGGGGTGTTCGCCTTGAGCAAGCGAAAGTCCTGATTATCGACTTTAGCGTAGGTTGATAGTTCAGAGAGATCGCGACAAACCAAGGTAAAGTTGTGGTTTTTTTCCAGGGAACGAATCTGACGAATCCTGTCCAAAGCTGCCTTATCGCCAAGATGGCAACCCAAAGCATAGGCCGAGTCGGTGGGGTAAATGGCCACACCGCCATTGCGAATAATATCCGCCGCTTGATCAACCAGGCGCTGCTGAGGATTATCCGGATGTATATAAAGAACCCTTGCCATGAAGACTATTTACCCTGGTAATTTGCCGCGACTATAAACCCTCTTTCATAAAAACTCGACTGCCAATACAACGAACCCTCATTTTGGCCGTTCGCCGGTGTACGGAACAGGTATGAAAGGGCTAGAATGCCCCCCTATTTTGATTCTGATCAACAGCCATGGGCAAAATTTAGTGAGCAGTAACGAACCCGAAGCGAGCACCCCTAGTTTGACACCTCCGCCGACACCTTCCGTCCCCCCGCAGCAAGAAAACATGCTGATTAATATCGGCTTCAATGTGATCATACCCACCTTGATTTTGACCAAGTTGAGCGGCGATGAATATCTGGGCCCCACCTGGGGTGTCGTTGTTGCCCTCCTCTTCCCTATTGTCTATGGTCTGCGGGATTTTCAGCAGCGCGGGAAAATCAATTTTTTCTCCGGCCTCGGTGTTTTTAGTGTAGTCATGACCGGTGGCATTAGCCTGCTGGAACTCGACCCCCAATACCTGGCTTATAAAGAGGCAGGCATACCCGCCATTTTTGGGCTGGCCACGCTGATCTCCCTGAAAACGCCCTACCCTCTGGTGCGCACCCTGTTATTCAACGACACGGTGATTGAAATTGACAAGGTGCATCACGCTCTGATCGAGCACGACAGTGTCGACGCCTTTGACCAGCGTTTAGTCGTCGCTTCATGGATTATTGCAGGCTCTTTTCTAGTTTCATCCATTTTGAACTATCTGCTGGCGACCATTATTGTCACCAGCCAGCCAGGCACGGTTGAGTACAATGCCGAACTGGGTAAAATGACGGCACTGAGTTTCCCGGTGATTGCCGTGCCGGCAATGATCATAATGATGGGTGCTATGTTTTACCTCTTTCGCGGTATTACCCGCATGACGGGCATGCCCTTTGAGGACATTATTCGCACTCACCACCACGAAATAGAAGAACAAAGCGACGTTAAAAACAAGGACAACAACTAATGTGGTATAGCCTAGTTTGTACCGATGTGGCTGAAAGCCTCCCCTTAAGAAAAGCCACTCGCCCCGCCCATTTGCAACGCCTTGAAGTACTGCGTGATGCTGGACGCTTACTGGTCGCCGGCCCCAACCCCAGCATCGACAGTGAAGATCCCGGCGAAGCTGGTTTTAGCGGCAGTATCATTATTGCCGAGTTTGACTCACTGGCAGCGGCGCAAGAATGGGCTGCACAGGACCCTTATCAAGTCGCGGGTATTTACGCCTCGGTGAGTGTCAAGCCGTACAAAAAAGTACTGCCTTAACGCTCGCCTCTTTTTGTGATTCACACAAACTCGAACAATCCTGCTTACCCACCCCATTACCACTGGTATTGCCATGTACAAACTTTGCTTAAGCTTACTACTGCTAGCACTCTCGCCCAGCTTGTTCGCAGAGACGCGTTATATCTCCGATGAGTTTCGCGTTCCACTGCGCAAAAGCCCCTGTAGCCGCTGTGCGATTTTACATCAGGGCCTTAAAACCGGACTCAAACTCACCTACATTGAAAGTGCCGATGGCTGGACTCACATCCGCACACCCGGTGGTATGGAAGGCTGGCTAGAAAACCAGTACATCGTCAGTCAGCCCATTGCCCGCGACAGAATCGCTCGCTATAAAAAACAAAATGAAGCGCTCAATAGCAGCAATGCCGAACTCAAGACACAAGTCGCAACATTAAAAACTGACAACCAACAGCTTGACGGTCGCCTCAGTACGGTGAGTGATGACAACGAAGCGGTGTCGCGCGAGCTAGCCGATATCAAAGTAGTCTCTGCCAACGCCCTCAATCTCAAAGTGCAAAACCAAAAGTTGCTGGAAGAGAACGGCATGCTGCAAAGTAAAATTGACGTTCTCAGCGCACTCAATAAACAACTCGAAAGCAGCCATACTCAGAAATGGTTTCTCTACGGTGCAATCGCCGTTTTTCTCGGCGCATTACTCAGTATTCTTCTGCCCCGTTTAAAGCGCAAACGCCGCGGGCATTCAGAATGGGCATAAATCTCATACGCAAGATAAAGCTCACACAGCTGGCTATGTACCAAAGTCTGCTGGCGTTTTGCCTGCTTATTTTTACCAGCAACCTTTGGGCAGAAACAAACACCACTGTTACGCCAAGCGAGCCAAAACCCCACATAGTCATCACCACGACCCTCGGCATCATTGAAGTGGAGCTGGCAACTGACAAGGCCCCCCTTACAGTGCGTAACTTTTTACAATATGCCGATAGAAATTATTATGACGGTACTATTTTTCATCGGGTGATACAGGGCTTTATGATTCAAGCAGGCGGCTTTGACCGCAAGCTCAGCGCCTTTGAACCGGGCCAAGCTGTAAAAAATGAATCGGTGAACGGTCTGCTCAACCTTAAAGGCTCTATTGCCATGGCTAGAAGCCATGACCCCGATAGCGCCAAAGCTCAGTTTTATATCAATTTAAAAGACAATCGCAGCCTCGATGCCAAATACGGCAACCCGGGTTATACCGTGTTTGGACAGGTCATTTCCGGTATGGATGTGGTGCAAAGTATTGCCACCACAAAAATTGAAAAAACCAGTCATCGATTTGTCCACAAGCCTGTCGAAGCGATTGAGATCATTAGTATTCGCCGCAGCCTTGACCCTTGATCGCTCTCAGTGTCAACGTCAATAAGATAGCGTTGATCCGCAATTCACGGGAGGGTAATTATCCGAGTGTCGTCGACTATGCCACTACCTGTATTAATGCTGGTGCCGATGGTATTACCGTCCACCCTCGCCCTGATCAACGTCACATTCGCCCTGGCGATGTCATTGAGCTCAGCGAACTCTGCCGCTCTAAAAGGACTATTGCCAACGCAGCCCTCGAATTTAATATCGAAGGTAACCCCTTTGCCGAGCCGCTTAAGGAATACCTCGGCCTACTGGCACTGGTCGAACAAACCCGGCCCCAGCAATGCACGCTGGTGCCCGATAGCAGTGAGCAACTCACCTCCGATCACGGCTTTGACCTCCGCACTTCAAGCGAAAAACTAAAGCCCATTATCGCCGCGTTACAGGCCTTAAATGTCCGCATCAGTTTGTTTATGGATCCCGACAAAAAGCAGCTGGATTTGGCCCGCGAACTAGGGGTTGAACGTATCGAACTTTATACCGGCCCCTATGCTGCGGCGAAAGATGACAAAACACTGTTAGCTAACTATTTCGAGGCCTCTCGCCATGCGACCGATATTGGACTCGGCGTGAATGCCGGTCACGATTTAAACCTGCACAACCTCCGCCAATTTGCCACGGCACCCGGTTTACTCGAAGTGTCCATCGGCCACGCTTTAATTGTTGACGCCATAGACATGGGGCTCGCCCCTGCGGTGAAAGCCTATAAAACCCTGCTAGAGAAACACGACCACTAGCCGTTTACAGCATGAATAAGCCGACTAAAATCTCGCCAAACAGCGCCCTAAACACCTCTCTTCCGACGCTAAACATTATCGGCTCGGGCAAACTCGGCCGCACGCTAGCCCGACTTTTTAGTGATGCGGGGCTGGTGACTATGGGTGCAATCTATAATCGTAATATCGAAAGTAGTCAGGCCGCCCAGGCATTTATCGGTTCGGGGCGTGTTACTACCAATATCGAACAGCTGTCGAGTGAACCTGCCGAGCTGTGGATGATAAGCACCCCAGACGATACTATTAAGCCTTGTGCAGAGCAGCTGGCAAATCTAATTGGCATCGACTGGAAGAAAGCCACAGCCTTGCATTGCAGCGGCCTGAAAACATCGGCCGAACTCATTGCCCTGCAAAAACAGGGTTGCGCCACTGCCAGCGCCCACCCCGCCCACAGCTTTGCCAGCCCCGAGCACTCTCTCAGTAGCTTCCCATCTACGGTCTGCACCCTTGAAGGTAATGAGCGAGCCACCAATATTCTCGACGCCTTATTCAGCGCGATTGGAGGGCAGGTAACAACGATTGAGCCTGAAGCAAAACCTCTCTATCACGCAGCAACGGTAATGGCCTCGAATTATTTGATTACCCTGCTCGGCACCAGTGAAACGCTGCTTAAAAAAGCCGGAATAGAAGACGCGCTTGCTAATGCCGTACTCGCAGCACTAATGCGTCAGAGTCTGGAAAATGGTTTGCAGGTCGGGCCAGTCAATGCACTCACCGGGCCCATTGCCCGCGGTGATAGCAATACCTTACAGGCACATATCAAAGCCATTAAACAGAGTGTGCCGGAACTCGACAGCGTCTATTCAAGCATGGGAATTCAGGCGCTCAAGCTCGCTCGACAACAGGGCTATCTCGATTCAGAGGAACTCGCCGCAATTGAAAAAATTTTGCACGACTAGATTTTTCATGACAAAAGGACAGCAGCTCTATTTGGAAAGGTGTTCTATTTAAAAAGGTGCTTTATTGATTCTATACCGGGTTTGTTCTCCAGTAATTCAGCCTGACTCAAACCAAAAAGCTCGTGCGGAAAGACTAACCAGGCATCCGTGGTATGTAAAAAATAATCGGGCCTATACGCAGTCAAGTTATTTTTCGGTTTGAACCAGGGGACGGCAACGCGGCACTCCACTTGCTTGTCGCCTCCCAGAGAATCGATATCATTCAAAATTTTCGCCATACTTAAACCACTGTCAAATACATCATCCACTATCAATATACGATGAATCTCGTCGATGTTTTTCGCCACATAATCCAGACCATCGACTTGAACAGTTGCTCCGCGCTGTTTAATACCTTTGTAGAGCTGACTGCGAATCGAAATATGATCAGCTTCTATACCCTGACACATGAGCAACTCATGAATGGCGATGGCAATGGGTGCCCCTCCGCGCCAAACACCAATTATTAAATCCGGCATAAAGTCACTTTTTAGTATCTCTGCGCCAAGAAGATAAGCATCAGACAATAATTGCTCAGCCCTTAGGTAAATTTTTTCACTCAAAGCCGTCAGAGCTCCTTAATGTCAGATCGAGAATGGAAATATCAGGATATAGGGGATGCGTCGAAAATCAAAGGGACTTACGCCAAAGCCCGAGCACCCGGTGCAATTGCCTAAACCTAAAAAACTCAACAATTCATGGCATAACTCAGGCCTTGCCTCCACCTTTTTACAAAAAACAAAGTGGGTGTTTTCCGAAGCACAGTAAACCGTCTATAATGTGCGCCATTCTCGCCAAGCCACTGTGACTAATGGAGTCCGCTTTATGAATAACCTGAAATTTCTTGCTCTATGTACGGCATTTTTATCATTGATTACTCTCGGTGCCTGTAGCGGCGAGAATGGCGAAGTTAAACTAGGCCTTGAACAGGAAAAAGCCATGTCGGAGCGTTTGGCACCTGCCGGCGAAGTAAGTCTGGCCGGAGAAGTTTCCAGCGCACCTGCAGCGAGCGGTGGCGGTAGCCGTAGCGGCGATGACGTCTACAACAAGAGCTGTAAAACCTGTCACGGTGCAGGCATGGCCGGAGCCCCCAAGTTCGGCGCTCCCGACCAGTGGGCAGCCCGCATTGATAAGGGCATGGACACGATGTACACCAGTGCTATTAGCGGCTTCCAGGGCATGCCCCCTAAAGGCCTGTGCATGGATTGTTCAGACGACGAGTTGAAAGCAGCTGTCGACTATATGGTTGACGGTAGTAAATAAGACGCCCGATCGGCCTGGAGGAGATATTCTCTAGCCAACCCTGCGTTTAAGTTGTTAAGAATGCCCGCGTCTCAGGATGCGGGCATTTTTTTTGCCCATTCACTAAGGATCAATGCCGTTATCTCTCCCTCGTACCGACTCCGATCACAGCGCTGTAGCGCAATTTCGGTGAGCAGCCGGTACACTCATCGACAATAAAACTAACAACAACTCTTATAAAAACAGACCTCAAGAGGCGCTGCCAACAGTGAGTAAAATTAAAAACCAGGCCCAACCGGCTATCAATACCAACAAAGATGAGGTCATCGCCCAATTTGATGAACGCATAAAGTCCACCCTGGACGAGGGCCGTAAAGAACTGATTGATAAACGGCACAAGCGCGGTTATCGCAGCGCCCGAGAGAACCTCATAGACCTCTGCG
Source organism: Cellvibrionales bacterium (assembly GCA_002746135.1). GTDB lineage: Bacteria > Pseudomonadota > Gammaproteobacteria > Pseudomonadales > Porticoccaceae > Reddybacter. Next base: position 22,071 of record NVWE01000019.1, read on the forward strand.
ATAAAGACTCCTTCCTCGAATATGGGCAACTGGCTGTAGCCGCTCAACGACGCCGTAGAGACATTGAAGACCTGAAAGTCAATACCGCAGCCGATGGCATTATCACTGGCCTGGCGACAATTAATGCACAACTGTTTGACGAACAAGCCAGCCGTGCCGTGGTTATCGTCAATGATTACACTGTGCTAGCAGGCACCCAAGGGGTCTTCCATCACAAGAAACTCGACCGTGCCCTCGAACTCGCTGCCGAATTAAAGCTACCCGTCGTGATGTACGCAGAAGGTGGTGGTGGTCGACCCGGTGATACCGACTACGAATTAAGCTTAAATTTAGGCTCTTTCGCCGCCTGGGCAGAACTACGCGGCCAGGTGCCAATGATCGCCATCAACAATGGTTACTGCTTTGCCGGTAATGCTGCGCTGTTTGGCTGTGCCGACATTACCATCGCCACCAAAAACTCATGGATTGGCATGGCAGGCCCCGCGATGATTGAAGGCGGCGGCATGGGTAATTTTAAACCGACGGATATTGGCCCCATAGAAACCCAGACCAAAAATGGCGTAATTGATATTGTCGCTGAAGACGAAGCTGATGCCACTCGCATTGCCCGCCAGGTGCTCTCCTACTTTCAGGGTAGTACCGAAAGCTGGAGTTGTGCCGACCAGCGCAAACTGTGGCCACTACTACCTGCAGACCGGCGCTTTGTTTACAAGGTGCGCGACATCATCACCACTCTGGCTGACACCGATTCCTTTATTGAATTACGCCGTGACTATGGCTGCGGCATTATCACCGGCTTTGTACGCATTGAAGGCAAACCTTTTGGCCTAATCTGTAACGACTGCCAGTTTCTCGGTGGTGCCATTGATGCAGAGGCTGCCCTCAAAGCGGCACGCTTTTTAGAACTCTGTAATAATTTCAATTTACCCCTGCTTTCACTCTGCGATACACCGGGTTTTATGGTCGGGCCTGAGAGTGAAACTGAAGGGGCAGTGCGCAAAATGTCCGACATGTTTGTCGCTGGCTCCCGCCTTAAATCACCCATGGTCGCGATCTTTTTACGTAAGGGTTACGGCCTCGGTGCCATCGCCATGACTGGTGGCAGCTTCTCGCGTCCGATTTACAGTGCCTCCTGGCCAAGCGGTGAATTCGGCGCCATGGGTTTGGAGGGCGCCGTGCATCTCGGCTTTAAAAAAGAATTGGAAGCTGTCAAAACGGAAGAGGAGCGAGAGGTTCTATTTAACAAATTACTTAATGCCATGTATGAAAGGGGTAAAGCAACAGAAGCAGCGAGTTATCTTGAAATCGATGCGGTAATTAATCCAGAAGACACACGTAAAGTGATTATTCAGGCTCTCGGTAAAAACAATTAGTAGATCATTTAAAAACAACAGGCATAAAAAAACCGGAATAATTTGTTCCGGTTTTTTTAATTAAGCGACTTAATGGCTTAGAATTTATAGCCTACACCAACCATATAAACCCAGGGATCAATATCCACATCGGCTTTAACACGATTACCATTATCGAACTTAAAGTCCGCAGAGGTTTCAATATCGATATACCAGACAGCGACATTTAACAACCAATGCTCGTCAATAGCATAATCAAAGCCCAACTCTAGAGCCAGGCCAATCGAATCATCAAGCTCTAAATCACCACGGCTTCCGAGGGCCATTTCTAGCTCACTATCGACTTGCTCATCAAAGAAAGCCGTATAGTTAATACCAATGCCCGCATAGGGCTGGAAGTCAGATGCAGCATCCATAGGGAAATACTGCAAGGTTAATGTCGGTGGTAAGTGCTTTGCCGAACCGGCATCAACACCCAGGCCATTCGCTGTAATATCGTGTTCAAAAGGCGTCGATGCTAATAAACCCAGGCCAAGGTTCGATGTCAGCATATAAGTACCGGTCAAGCCCAGCTGTTCGTTGCCATCAACACCAGCACTCGTACCCGCCAAATCAGCACCGTTAAGCTCCAGGTCGGAGCTGCTTTCATCTGGCTGCACAGACGCAATGCCAGCACGAAGAATAATATCGCCTGCTTCATAGGCCAACGCACTACCCGCACCACAGGCTAAACCAGTGGCTAATAAAGAACCTGCAACTAATGAATTGATTTTTTGACTTCCCATACTGCTTATCCCTCTCTGTTAAAATTGCATGGGAATTAAAGCATTAGACAGAGCAGCTAAAGTTGATCCAGGTTAAGCGTTTAATAGGCAGGAATTGATCCAGATTAAGTGACTTCACGTTAAAGGTCTTGTTCAAGTATCGAAGAAATATATGACATCAGTATGGGTGGGTACTCAGCTTTCAAAACAGAGGCCTGGATTAACCGACAGATGTAGATCAGCCGTCACCAAGACATTCAGGTGGAGCTGGCACCTCACCCTTTTGCGCCCAGTAATCAGGTGTAAAGGCATGGATAGCCAAAGCATGGACCCCCGAGGATAACTCTTCAGCCAACAGCTGATACACCCGCTGATGGCATTGCACCGCCCGCAGGCCTTCAAAACTTTCAGCAACGACAATAATGTCGAAATGGGTTTCAGCATCAGCGGGAACAGCATGCATATGGCTGATATTGTCGACTTGCAAATGCGTTGGCGATAAGCCAATCCGCAATTTATCGATAATAGTTTCCTGCACACTCATCTATAAATTCCTAATGCAGGGGTTCAAAATCCGCTAACCATGGAAATCATCACACCCGCCGCAACTGCGGAACCGATAACACCGGCCACATTCGGCCCCATGGCATGCATCAACAAAAAGTTTTGCGGGTTGGCTTCAAGCCCTAGTTTATTCGACACTCGCGCCGCCATCGGTACTGCCGAAACACCGGCGGAACCAATTAAAGGATTAATCGGCGTCTCGCTAAAGCGATTCATCAGCTTGGCCATCAACACACCCGCCGCCGTGCCAATGCAAAAGGCCATGGCGCCGAGGGCGAGAATACCCAGAGTTTCCCAGTTGAGAAATTTATCGGCACTCATTTTCGAACCAACGGCGAGGCCAAGAAAAATAGTGACGATGTTGATCAAAGCGTTTTGCGTGGTATCGCTCAAACGATCAACGACTCCACATTCACGCATTAAATTACCGAAGCAGAACATCCCCAACAACGGTGCTGCACTGGGTAGCAACATGGCGACAAGACCCAACAACAGCATCGGGAAAACAATTTTTTCCCGAGTTGATACGGGGCGCAGTTGCACCATTTCAATTTTTCGCTCAGCCTCTGTGGTCAGCGCACGCATGATCGGCGGCTGAATAATCGGCACCAGCGCCATGTAGGAATAGGCGGCAACTGCCACGGCACCGAGTAAATCTGGCGACAGCTTACTGGCGACAAAGATAGCCGTCGGCCCATCGGCTCCACCGATAATGCCGATCGATGCCGCATCACGAATGGAGAAGTCGAGAATTCCCAAACTACTCAAACCCACCGCACCCATCACCGTGGCAAAAATACCCACCTGGGCAGCAGCGCCGAGTAATAAAGTTTTAGGGTTAGCCAACAAGGGGCCAAAATCGGTCATCGCTCCGACACCCATAAAAATAATCAGCGGGAACATGCCCGAGGCGATACCAACGTTGTAGATGTAGTACATCAAGCCGCCGGGGGATTCGAGATGACCCATCGCATCGTAGATGGGCGCAGCCTCAAAACCAGCACCCGGTATATTCACCAAAATAGTGCCAAAACCAATGGGCAACAATAACAGGGGTTCAAAACCTTTGCGGATAGCCAGAAACAGCAGGGTAAAACCCACTGCCATCATCACTACCGTGCCCGCATCAACTTGTGCCAAACCGGATTCGGTCCAGAGCTTTAACATTTGTTCCATGATTTTCTCCGCAGGCTAGATGAGTGTGACCAGAGGATCGCCAACACTGATGGCATCGCCCTCCTTCACCAGCACATCACCTATGGTGCCCGCTCGCGCAGCACTCACGGCAGTTTCCATCTTCATCGCCTCGAGAATAATCAGGTTGTCACCTTCGGCCACAATCTGACCCGGGCTAACTAGAACTTTGAAGATATTACCGGCCAACGGTGCAGGTACAGGTTCGCCACCGCCGACGGGGCCTGCTGCTGCACCAACCCCGGGGGCAACAGCACCCGTGGTGGGTACAATGGCAGACACATCACCGCCATTACTCACAGCCACGGTGTAATCACGGCCTTCAACGGTGACGGTGTAAATTTCTTCGCCGCTATCGTTGATGACAACGCCACCTTCTTTACCCGTGGGTACCGGCTCAAAGGCCGAGGGGTTATCGCGGTTTTCAAGAAACTTTAAACCGATTTGCGGGAACAGTGCATAGGTCAGCACGTCGTCAATTTTTTGCTCACCCTGCTTTAAGATGATGTTCTTTTCTTTCGCTTTGTCATCCAGTTCAGCGATCAACTTGTCCAGCTCGGCGGGAATTAAATCCGCGGGGCGTACCGTAATCGCTTCCGCGCCCGCCAGTACTTTGGCTTGCAGCTCGGCATTCACGGCAGCCGGTGTGGCGCCGTACTCACCTTTGAGAACACCTGCCGTCTCTTTAGTAATGGTTTTATAGCGCTCGCCGGTTAAAATGTTGATCACCGACTGGGTGCCCACAATTTGCGAGGTTGGCGTCACCAGTGGCAGAAAGCCGAGGTCTTCTCTAACACGAGGGATTTCAGCGAGCACCTCGTCAAACTTATCGATAGCACCCTGCTCGCGTAGCTGGCTCTCCATATTGGTGAGCATGCCACCCGGAACCTGGGCGACCAGAATGCGCGAGTCGACGCCCCTTAAAGAACCTTCAAATTTGGCATATTTCTTTCTGACTTCGCGGAAGTAGGCGGCGATTTCTTCCAACAGGCCCATATCGAGACCGGTATCGCGCTCCGTGCCATCGAGAATGGCCACCAGTGCCTCGGTGGGCGAATGGCCATAGGTCATCGACATGGATGAAATGGCGGTGTCGACATTATCGATACCGGCTTCAATACACTTCAAATAGGTCGCCGTCGACATGCCGGTGGTGGCATGACTTTGAATATGGATAGGAATATTAACCGCTTTCTTGAGCTTGCTGACCAGCTCAAAGCCCGTATAGGGCGTTAACAAACCGGCCATATCTTTAATGCAGATGGAGTCGGCCTGCATGTCTTCCAGCTCGCGGGCCATATCCACCCACAGGTCAATATTGTGCACCGGGCTAACGGTGTAAGAAATTGTACCCTGAGCATGCTTGCCGACATTCTTTACGGCCTGCAGAGCCGTGCGTAAATTGCGCACATCGTTCATGGCATCAAACACGCGAAACACATCAACACCGTTGGTCGCTGCTCGCTCGACAAACTTAGTGACGACATCATCAGCATAATGACGATAACCGAGAATATTCTGCCCACGGAATAGCATTTGCTGCGGCGTATTGGGCATCGCCTTTTTCAGCTCGCGGATACGATCCCAGGGGTCTTCACCCAAATAGCGTATGCACGAATCAAAGGTCGCTCCGCCCCAGGTTTCCAGTGACCAAAAGCCGACTTTGTCGAGCTTCTCGGCGATGGGTAACATATCGTCAATACGCAAACGCGTGGCGAAGAGGGATTGGTGCGCATCGCGCAACACAACATCGGTAATCCCAAGGGCTTTTTTCTGCTCTACCATTAACTCACTCTCAACTGTTTAAACGACAGAGCTGCGATTCAGTGCAGCTCGTTATTGGTAACTTCTAATGACTACTTACCGCGATGCTTGTCGATTGCTGCCTGTATAACCGCTTGCACACGCGGTTCAACGGCCGCAGCCGGAGCCATCCGCACGGCCGCTTCGAGCTGCACAGGTTCGGGAAAAAAACGTGTAATTACCGTAGACATCAGGTAGATAGCACCGACCAATAAGATCAGAAACGCAAACACTGTGCCCATGCCATAGAGCATCAGATCGACACCCTGTTGAAATAAATCGACTTCCATAAACTTACCCTTTGTCACTCTGTGCGCAGCCTTTCACAGCCATCGCCTTATCCCGTAAACGGACAGAACCCAATAGTCTGCAGGCTGGTAAACCGTTAGCAGCCTGTAGCTACTAAGTTAAGACTCCCACAACTGACGAATTGTAAGCGATCCCCCGCTACGAAACAAAGTGAGTTTACGGTTCAGGCTGCTTTCGGCAGTGGAAAAGCAGGGTTAACACGGCTCAAGAGGCATAAAAGCGCCCCTCCATAATCACTTTTTCTGACTTCCTTCGCCGATTATTCTAGTGCTATAGTCAATTGAAATTGATGGGGCAAAGATACCAGCATCAGGTTTTATTCGATACGTTGGCCTCTGGAAATAAACTCCCCACAAATATAATAAACACGATGCGTTCAATTTAGATGATCACGGCCTACTTATCACCACAATAAAAAACCCGTAGCCCATCGTATTTTATGCCTTGAACGCCATCTCACCGTTTTTACCTTAGGAGAGCTCAACTATGTCCGACGTTTACGATATTCACATCAAAGGCGGCACGGTTGTCGATGGCACCCGTGCCCCACGACGCATAGCCGATGTCTGGATCAAAGATGGCAAAATCGCTCAAATTGGTGGCGAAGCCACCGGTGCGGCAAAAGAAGTCATCGATGCCACCGGTAAAATCGTCTGCCCCGGCTTTGTCGACTTGCACACCCACTACGATGCGCAAATCCACTGGGATCCCTACTGCACCATTTCTGGCTGGCACGGTGTGACTACCGTGGTACTGGGCAACTGCGGTTTCGGTTTTGCCCCGGTCAAGCCCGAGTATCAGGAGCGCTCGCTGCTGACTATGACCCGCACCGAAGCCATCCCCTACGACTGCATGAAAGTTGGCATGCCCTTCACTTGGGAAACCATCCCTGAGTACCTCGATTCTCTCGATGCCAAACCCAAGGGCATTAACTGCGTACACTACATGCCCACCGCCTCTCTGCTGACCTATGTGATGGGCCTTGAAGCAGCGAAAACCCGTGAAGCCAACCCCGTTGAGCGCAAAGAGCTCAAGCGTTTGCTCGACGAAGGCATGGATGCGGGCCTGGTGGGCTTTTCTATTCAGCGTCTCGGTGAAAACTCTACCCAGGCCGATTTCGACGGCACACCTATGGTGACCGACACCATGACTGACGCCGAAGTACTCAATCTCGCCGAAGTGCTACGCGAGCGCGGCGACGGCAATGTGCAAATCACTCAGGCCACCGGCGATATTAAAACCGACATGCAGTTCCTCGAAACCCTGGCGGCGGCAACGGGTCGCCCTGTGCTACATAACGCCATCGCCCCCACGCGTAAGAATGCTCGCGTTCACCGCCGCAGCCTCGACTGGCTCAACAATGCTCGTGACAAAGGCCTGCAGATTTACGGTCAGGCTGGCACCGTACGTACTGGCTTTTGCTTCACCCTCGAGCACTGGAATCTCTACGATGCCAGCCCCGCATGGCGCAAACTGACCACCGGCACCAAAGCAGAAAAGCTCGAGAAACTGAAAGATCCCGTACTGCGTGAAGCCATCATCGCCGAAACCGAAGAGGCCGATCGACGTCTACAGGTGATTCAGGCCGGTGTTGGCGGCGCGGTTCCCCTGTTGCAGGTGCAAGATGTTCACGGCACTAAGTCACTGGAGAAATACGTCGGCAAAACCCTCGCCCAAATTGGTGAAGAAGAAGGTAAGAACCCCATTCACGTGATGCTCGATCTGTCCCTTGAAGGCGACCTCAACGTCCACTTTCTCGGCCCAGACCGCGGCTTTAACGCTGACTTTATGGCGGAGATCATCAACGACAACGCTTACACCATCCCCGGTGTTTCCGACGGCGGTGCCCACACCAAATTCTTCACCGGCGGCGCTTACACCACTGACTTTTTGAAATGGTTAGTGCGCGACGAAGAAAAGATCACTCTGGAAGAAGCCCACTACCGTCTTGCTGCCCTGCCCGCTCAAGCAGTCGGTTTAAAAGAGCGCGGCGTACTGCGTGCAGGCTGGGCTGCCGATGTCGTGGTTTACGACATCAATGCCCTCGGTGACGGTGACGAATGGATTGGCGAAATCGTCCACGACCTGCCCGCTGGTGAATGGCGTCGTATTAAACGCGCCGAAGGCTATCAGGCCATCATCGTTAACGGTGAAGTCACCTTTGATAATGGCGAATGCACAGGCGCCACTCCCGGCGAGTTACTGCGTAATGGCCGGGGTAAAAGCTCAGTCAAGATTGCTGAAGAAAGAGCCGCGTAACCCCCCGTTATTCGGCACACAACCAGCCCGCACCTTGTGCGGGCTGGTTGTTTCTACACCGTGAAAACTCATAGACCAGGCTCACCGTTACCTTAACAAGCCCCAGTCAAGTGATGCTCCCAAACTTAAAGCAAAGCCACTCTGACCGACACACGACCAAAGATCTCGAATACCCTCAACCAACCGACAACAAACCCTTCAGGTGGCAAGACTTTTCCTCTGGGCGGACAACATCTGCCGTCCAAAAGTAAAGACAGTAAACCCCCTCTCCCGTACGGCTTGCTGATCGTGCCCGGCCTTAGCGAATAAAACTGGCGTCAATATTGCAGTCAGTACTGCAATCAGTATTCCAACAACAGGGTTCTATATAGAGCAAGGCCAACAGCCAAGCTCGCGCTAACGAAGGGAATCAATATGCAGATCAACAGCTACCAGCCGATTGCAGCCATTTCGACGTCCTATCCGGGCCACTCGCAAAACCAGGCGGCCAATGAAAGCACGAGCGTATCGGACGCAAACGACGCCAAACACGATCGCGTCACCCTGTCTGATCGCGCCTTAAAGTTCATGGGGAATTTTCAGATGAGCGAAGAGGATATTGCTGGCTTCAAGAATATCCTCGCAGAAGCCATCGATGTTAATGCCTATTCAAACCCGAAAAGCTTTCTTGCTAGCTTATCCACTGGTGACAGAGAAATTCTGCGCAAGAGCCACGGTTTGGCCAAGGCCTTCGATGTCACCCAGCTTAGCCATGAAGGCGCCTACAATTTACTCCTGCCACCCACCGAAGCAAAGGACCTCGATAACAACGGCCTGACAACAGTGGGCAGCGCTCAAACCTTTCAATATCCGCCAGTAAACGCGCCGGCAAATRTTCATGCCGCCTGGGCAGAAGCCACCAAAGATATGAGTGACGGCGAGCGCCTACTATTTCAGGGAAACTTCATGGTAACGAATATTGAGGCGAACCTGCGTTTTGATAGTGCGGGTAACCCAATCGGCATCTACGAGCCCAACGACCCGGAATACACCAACCCCTGGGCTGACAAAAATTTCAGCTACCGGGGTGAAGCTGAGAAGTTTTTAGCCCGTTTAGATGATTTTAAAAATCAAATACCCAGCGATCAATATGAGCACCGAAAAGAGCAGCTCAACGCCCTGCTAAATGCCCTGGATAAAYACCATGTGGCATAGGTAAGTAKAGGGCGGAACGATAAAGACTGCGGTCAACGAGCCACCGTTACGCTATGCGCCAGCTTGCGCTAAGATAACGCGATGCCCTTCTCACTTAAAGCACCCGCCATCAAACGCTGTTTTAATCTCGACGATTTTCGACAGCAGGCCAAACGTAAATTACCCGCCCCGCTATTTCACTATATTGATGGCGGTGCCGATGACGAAATCACCCGCATCAACAATACCGAGGCCTTTAATAAATACGAAATTGTGCCGCGCTGTCTCGAAGATGTCACCACCCTCAATATGAAAACCAAAGTGCTGRGCTGCGAACTCGACTGGCCCGTACTGCTGTCACCCACCGGTATGTCACGCTTTTTCCACCATGAAGGCGAACGCGCCGTAGCCCGCGCTGCGGCACAATCTGGCACAATGTATTCACTGTCAACAGTGGCCACCACAACCATTGAAGATGTTGCCGCTGCGACCAGTGGCCCAAAAATGTTCCAGCTCTACGTGCTGCGTGATAACGCCATCAATGAAGAGCTGATCGACCGCTGCCGTGCGGCCAAATACGACGCATTATGTTTGACTGTCGACACCGTGGTACAGGGCAATCGTGAGCGCGATCTGCGCACCGGTATGACCATTCCCCCGCAGTTAACCCTGCAAAGCCTTGCCAGTTTCGCCCTACACCCGGCCTGGTGTTACCACTACCTGACAACTCCGGCGCTGGAAATGGSCWMSCKCNTMYSAYCNTMKKGYCNAAGGCAGCTCGGAAGTCAGTTCACTCGGTAAATACATTAATGAGCAATTTGACCGCGCCCTGAACTGGGCTTACGCTGAAAAAGTGGCGGCCCGCTGGCAGGGGCCTTTTGCTATCAAAGGAATCTTGTCGATTGAAGATGCCCGCCGCGCTGCAGACATTGGTGCCACTGCGGTCATTATTTCCAATCACGGAGGACGCCAGCTCGACACCGTCCCCGCACCCATCGATTTAGTGGCAGAAATTGCCGATGCCCTGGGCGACAAACTTGAAATCATTSTCGACGGCGGCGTGCGGCGTGGCACTCACGTATTAAAGGCACTGGCCATGGGCGCGACYGCCTGCATGATGGGGCGACCCTACCTTTACGGACTTGCCGCMGGCGGTCAGGCCGGRGTTGAACGGGTATTGGGCTTGCTAAAAAGCGAAATTGAGCGAGATATGATTTTGTCCGGACGACCCGACATTAAGCAATTAGATCGTAGTTTTATTCGTGGCCTGCTTTAGTCGAACTAGCCGTAAGCACGCACCTACACTACGATGCAAGACTTAGCGGCTAACGACAACTAGCGTATCAGGCCAGATGCTTGTCGAGGGTTTCCTTCACTTCCTCTTCAATAGTGCCACGGAAAACCGAGGCCAAAAAATTCAGATTTATATCGATCAAAATATCGCTATCACTGCAATCGATACGCGCCTTCACCCCCGTATACGTATAGTGCACCGTATCGCCCTGCCAGCGATACCGACCACCAATCCGCTGGGTCAGATTTTGCGCCAACTGCTCCGCCTTTTGTTTAATATCATCCAGCGGTAGCTGGTGTGAACGTCGTATATTAATCGTCGCCAAAAATAATTCTCCCCTAGCGCAAAACCAAGACAAGTAAACCAGCACTCCATCAATCTTGTATTGATAGATTCAACGTTGATGAAGTACTAGGTTATTATTACAGCATAAGCCGCCACCTGTGCGAAGCGCTAACAAAGCCATTATAATTAGCGCGCCATTCAGCGCCTATCTCAACAATTACCCCAGTAACTATCCGGAGCTATCCTTGCCACCTACCCCCTTACCCTCAAATTCAGATAGTGCCGAAGCCTCGACAGATCAGAACGGTACTGCAGAAACAATAAGCGATTCAGGCCTGCCAATCGCCAGGCCAATACGGCGCATCGCGGCACTGGTGTACGACATTTTCCTACTCGCCGCCATTAGCATTGCTTACGCGACCCTTTTCTTTCTTATTCAAGTTTTCGCAGACGGTAACGCGGCAACGCAAGTGTTAACCGAGGGCAACGAAAGCACGCGACTAGAATATGAAGGCCCCTTGCGCTACCTCTTCCTTTTCGGCTGGTGGTTTTGCCTCGCACTATTTTATAGCTGGTGCTGGCGGCGCACTGGCCAAACCCTGGGCATGAAAACCTGGCATATTTGCCTGGAACAGCTTGATGACTCACGCCCGGGCACAAGTCCATTCGCAAGCTGGCGACAATGCTGGGTTCGCAGTCTGATCGCACCGCCTACTTTATTATGTGGCGGACTTTCTTATTTGTATTGCCTCTTCAATCGCGAAGGCCATTGTCTGCACGATATATGGAGTCATACACGGATTGTGGTTTTACCAAAAGAAAAGACACGTAAACAGCTTAATAAAGAGGCGGCCGAGGCAAAAAACAAAGAGTCTTAACAGCTTGTTGAAATTCGCGGAGCCGAGCCAGATACAAGGCAAAACCAAGCAAGAACAAGGGGTTTACTCATGTAAATGAGTACTTTGAGCTTGGTTTTACCAAAAGTAGGCGCTTTAGGCGACGACGTAGATGGCCTAGTCAGTAGAATTTCAGCAGCCTGTTAAGCCGCCCGCCGCAGCAAAACTAGACCGATACCAATACAAACCATGGCCGGGGTAAACACCGCCCAAAAGGGCGAGAAACCAAACACCACACTCGATGGCCCAAGCAGTTGCTGGCTAGTTTGAAAGGCAATACCGGCAATGACTCCGGCGAAGATTTTAAAACCCATGGTGGCATCACGGAGAGGGCCAAACACAAATGAGGTGGCAATAAGTACCAGGCTCAAAATGGACAGCGGCTGCAGTGCTTTGCTCCAGAATGCCAGCCAGTATTGCGACGACTTCTGTTCCTGCTCATCGAGGTACTGGGCATAGTTATACAGACTCCCCATCGACAGAGAGTCTGCGGGCATCACCATCAGCGTTAACAGGTCGGGCGATAAATGTGAATCCCAGCGCCGTGTGAGGAACTCGCTAGTTTGCGTTCCATCCTCTTCAAAATGAGTAACCACACCCTCTTCTTCCAACCAATAGTCCTTAAAGTAAGTCGCCCGTGCAGCAAAGCTGACCTCTTCAACTACACGCTGCTCACTAAAGCGATAGCGCGTCACACCAAACAACTTACCGTTGGGATAAACACCATTAAAGTGGATGAACTCATTGCCCTCACGATTCCAGACCCCGCTGGTGGCCGATAAATTCTCCTGCTCACCGCGCAATAACATGCGGCGGCTGGTCGCCAACTGGTCGGTATAGGGCACGACGTACTCCCCAAGCAGCACGCCACAAAAAATAATTAATAACACAGGGCGCAGTACAAAACCGGTAATACGCAGCAGCGAAACCCCGGCGGCACGCATAATCACCAGCTCGCTATTACCCGCTAATATACCGAGTCCAATCAAACAACCGATTAAAGAGGCGAAGGCAATATTGTTATAAATACGGGCTGGCAAGGTGAGCCAGACATTGTAGAGAACATCGGCAAACTGATAAYCGTTGCGCACATCGCCCAGACCATCGACCACGGCGGCAATCACATCAATACTAAGCAGCACCAGTAATACTAGAATGATGGCACCGAAAACAAAGCGCATCACGTAGCGAGATAAGTAACTCATTATTCACTCCCTGCCGCTTTCACGGTGGCAATTTTATTTGCTCGCTTGCCACGCCAACCACTATCCCAAAGCAGTAATCCACCCGCGATCACTAAAAACACACCGTGTACCCACCACAGTCCGAGGGTGGGCGAAAGCTCACCATCTTCCAGTGCACCGCGAGCGGCGTTAAGGCCAACCAGATAAAAAATATAAAGCAGTACGGCGGGAAACACTTTAACGAAACGCCCCTGYCGAGGGTTAGTACGACTTAACGGTACGGCCATCAGTGACACCACCAGTACTAAAATAGGCACAGAGTAGCGCCACTGTAGTGCCGCCACATGTTCCGGGCGATCCGATGCCCGCAGTTCAGCGGTCGACATGACCTCTGCTTTTTCACGATGGCGACGCGCATTTTTTCTCTTTTCCAGSCGCTGCCCATATTCTTCAAACTCGGTGATTTGGAAGTCGGCCTGCCCCGGCGTGCCCTCAATGCGATAACCTTTTTTGAGCACCAGATAACGCTCGCCATTCTCTTCCGCCAATCGGGGGCGACCCTTTTCAGCCAACACCACCACCTGCCGTACGCCGTTGCTATCAACACTCGACTGAGATAAAAACACGTCGTGCATCGTACCGTCTTCATCTATCGACTCGGTATACGTCACCCCGCGACCACCCCGCAAGGGGTAAAACTTGCCGCCCTCKAGRGAYTCAAATTCACCCCGGGATTTCTGCGCGCTCAACAGGGCCTCTGCCTTCGCCAGCCCACCGGGGCTAACGGAAAAACTCAGCCAGGCCACCACCCCTGCCACCAGCACAGCAACCGCCATGGTGTAGGCAATTAATTTRCCGGGGCTCATGCCACAGGCATAGAGCACGGTCATTTCGCTATCGACATAAAGGCGGCCATACACCAGTAAAATGCCGAGGAAAAAGGCCAGCGGTAAAATCAATTCTAGAAAGCCCGGCAGACGATAGCCGATCACCGCAAAAAGGATATTGGCATCGAGCATGCCCGCAGCGGCCTGAGCCAGATATTTAACAAAGCGTCCGCTGATAATAACCAGCATCAACACAGCACAAACGGCGGCCGTGGTGCCGAGTAAATCTCGAGCAATGTAGCGAAAAATAATCACAGAAAGTGGTGCAACCTTATTTCGTTAATGGGTTYGTTCATTGTTTCGTCTATTGCTTCAGCAACGGGGTTCGTCAATTTGTGCGTGAAAACGCCTTATTTTAAGGCCGCAGCGATTGGCCTCAACTAAACCATGACATACACTAGCAAGCGTAAATAATTATCCAGTATTTGATCGCTTTTGTCTCGGGAGACACCATGGAGATTGTCGCACGTTCCACCAATCCACTGACACTTAAAACCGACTGCCTTGTGGTCGCTGTCACCGYTGATAAAAAACTCAGCCCAACGACCGCATCAATCGACAAAGCCTGCGACGGCTTGATAAGCCGCCGGCTTGAGGGTAAAGATATTAGTGGCGAATGCGGATCAACACTGATGCTGCATGAGCCTGCGGGCATTAGCGCCAAACGCCTGCTATTGGTCGGCACCGGTAGCAAAACGCTCTCCACCCAGGAGTTTTTAAAGATCGCCCGTAGCGTAGCCAAGCTTACCAAGAGCGATGCTATCGCTTCTGTCGCGACAACCCTGGCTGAAATTGAAGTCAGTGATCAGGATGTACGCTGGACTGCCCAACAGCTAGCCCAGCAATTTGGAGAAGCCAGCTACGCGTTTAACGGCGGCAAAGCCCCAGTAGCCAGCAAACTCAAATTAAAGAAAGTCACCCTGCTTTGTAGCGATAGAAAAACACAAAGCGCAGTACAGACTGGCCTCAACTACGGTGAAGCCGTTGCTATCGGTGTTAATCAGGCACGCTTGCTGGGTGATCTGGCGGCGAACACTTGCACGCCCAGCTATCTAGCAAAGTACAGCCGTGCCCTGGCGCGCAAGCAAAGTAAACTCAGCTGCCAGGTCTTATCTGAAAAACAAATGGCCGACCTCGGTATGGGATCGTTATTGTCCGTTACGGCAGGCACTGMAGAGCCCGCCCATTTAATCACCCTCGATTACAAAGGCGGTAAAAAAGGCGCGAAGCCCATCGTACTTGTGGGTAAGGGCGTGACCTTCGACTCCGGCGGCATCAGCCTCAAGCCCGGCGGCAAGATGGATGAAATGAAATACGACATGTGCGGTGCGGCCAGTGTGCTCGGCGCGATGGAAGCGCTGGCCACTGCAGATCTGCCCATCAACGTTATCGGCGTTGTGCCCGCCGTTGAAAACATGCCCAGCGGCAAGGCCACTAAACCCGGTGATGTCGTGACCTCCATGTCGGGGCAAACCATTGAAGTCCTCAACACTGATGCCGAAGGCCGTCTTATTCTCTGTGATGCCCTGACTTACGTGGCGCGTTACAAACCCGATACGGTCATCGACATCGCCACCCTCACCGGCGCCTGTATTGTCGCCCTCGGCTCCCACGCCTCTGGCCTGTACAGCAACGACGATGATCTCGCGAAAGATTTACTCGACGCCGGCCAACGATCGGGCGATCGCGCCTGGCAAATGCCCCTCTGGGATGAATACAACCAGCAACTGAAAACCAATTTTGCCGATATGGGCAACATCGGTGGCGCTGGTGGTGGCAGTATTACCGCCGCCTGCTTCCTCTCTCGCTTCACTAAAGACTACCGCTGGGCACACCTCGATATCGCCGGCACGGCCTGGTTATCGGCTGGCCCGAAAGGAGCAACAGGGCGTCCCGTGCCTTTATTAATGGAGTATTTGCGCAATCGTGCCTCGGTATAACTCGCACTAATGACCCATTCATTATGACAAAAGTACACTTCCATCAATTGCAGGGCAGTCGCGAAGACACTATCGCCCGCGCCCTGCAACTGGTGTGCGARCTCGCTAACGAAGCCGGTAAACGACAGCATAGCGTGCTTATTTACTGCCGAGATGCCGCACTGCTGAAAAGCCTTGAAGCTGAACTTTGGCAGCATATTCCCAGCAGTTTTCTTGCCCACAGCACAGTGGCCGACGACAACGCGCCGATCTATATTTGCAGCAACGACGTATCCGGCGACTATCACGACATGATGATTAATCTCCATAGTGAAACACCCGACTGGTTCAGTCGTTTTGAACATCTGGCCGAGCTTATTTACGGTGACGACAAACAGGTGCAATGTAAGCGCGAACGTTTTGCCCACTACAAACATCTCGGCTATCCCTTACAGTTCAGCAAAGTGGAAAACGCCCCAGCGAGCACCTTACCTTTATAGCGTTTCATCTATAGAGTAAGTCCACCGCTCCCCGTATAATTCCCCACCGCCTAATCCATACCTTCTTTCATTAAACTCAGGTACGCACACCCATCATGGAAAAAACCTACCAGCCCCAAGCCATCGAAAGCCATTGGTACAAAATTTGGGAGGAGAGCGGCCATTTCAAGCCATCCGGTAGCGGCGATCCCTTTTGCATCATGATTCCCCCGCCCAATGTCACCGGCAATTTGCACATGGGCCACGGTTTTCAGGAAGCGATCATGGATGGCCTGGTGCGCTACCACCGCATGAAGGGCGATAACACCCTGTGGCAGGTAGGCACAGACCACGCCGGTATCGCCACGCAAATGGTGGTTGAGCGTCAGCTCGAAGCCGATGGCATTAGCCGCCACGACCTCGGACGCGATAAATTCATCGAAAAAGTCTGGGAATGGAAGGCCGAGTCCGGCGGCAATATTACTCAGCAACTGCGCCGCCTCGGGGCATCGCCCGATTGGTCTCGCGAACGTTTCACCATGGACGATGGCTTTTACGACGCAGTGCAGGAAGCCTTTATTCGCCTCTACGATGACGGCCTGATTTATCGCGGCCAACGCCTGGTGAACTGGGACCCAAAACTGCACACCGCTATTTCTGATCTCGAAGTGATCTCCGAAGAAGAACAGGGCCACTTGTGGCATTTCCGCTACCCTCTCAGTGACGGCTCCGGCCACATGATCGTCGCCACCACCCGCCCCGAAACCATGCTCGGCGATACGGCGGTGGCAGTGCACCCCGACGATGAACGCTATCAGGCCTTCATCGGCAAAACCATCACCCTGCCTCTCAGCGGCCGGGAAATACCGATTATTGCCGACGACTATGTCGACATGGCCTTTGGTTCTGGCTGTGTGAAAATCACCCCGGCCCACGACTTTAATGATTACGACATTGGCCAGCGCCATAAACTGCCGATGATCAACATCTTCGACCGGGATGCCAACCTCAACGACAACGTGCCGGAAAAATACCAGCGCATGGATCGTTTTGATGCACGTAAAGTCGTGGTCGCTGATCTCGATAACCTGGGCTTACTGGAAAAGGTCGACGCCCATACTTTGAAAACCCCGCGCGGTGATCGCTCGGGTGTCGTTATCGAACCCTGGCTCACCGACCAGTGGTACGTTAGCGCCAAGCCGCTGGCCGAAAAAGCCATTGACGCCGTTGAGCAACAAGCCATTCAGTTCGTGCCCAAACAATACGAAAACATGTACTTCTCGTGGATGCGCGACATTCAGGACTGGTGCATTAGCCGCCAACTGTGGTGGGGGCATCGCATCCCCGCCTGGTATGACGAGGCCGGCAATATTTACGTTGGACGCTCAGAAGCCGATGTGCGCAGCAAGCATAATCTCGACGACGGCATTAGCCTGCGCCAGGACAACGACGTGCTCGACACCTGGTTCTCCTCCGGCCTGTGGACCTTCGGCACTTTAGGCTGGCCACAAGATACCGACGAGCTACGTACCTTCCACGGCACCGACGTATTGGTCACCGGCTTCGATATTATCTTCTTCTGGGTGGCGCGCATGATTATGCTCACCCTCTATTTTATGGACGACGTACCCTTTAAAACGGTCTACGTTCACGGCCTGGTGCGCGATGGCCAGGGGCAGAAAATGTCCAAATCGAAGGGCAATGTCCTCGACCCCATTGATCTGATTGACGGTATTGAATTAGAGCCACTGGTCACCAAACGCACCACCGGCATGATGCAGCCGCAAATGCGCGAGAAAATCGCCAAACAAACCCGTAAAGAATTTCCCGATGGCCTGTCAGCCTACGGCACCGATGCCCTGCGTTTCACTTTCTATTCGCTGGCATCGACCGGGCGCGATATTAAGTTTGATGTGGGCCGTATTGAAGGCTTCCGTAATTTCTGCAACAAAATATGGAACGCCACCCGCTACGTGCTGATGAACACCGAAGAGCATGATTGTGGACAGGACGGCAGTGACGACTATCAGCTCTCCATCGCCGATCGCTGGATTATTAGCCGCCTGCAAGATGCCGAACAACAAGTTACCGACGGCATTGAAAGCTTTCGCTTTGACCTCGCGTCACAGGCACTTTATGACTTTGTCTGGTCTGAATACTGCGACTGGTATTTGGAATTATCCAAGCCCATTTTGTGGGACGACGACGCCCCGGCTGCCCTGAAAAAAGGCACCCGTCGCACATTGATTCGCGTACTCGAAAGCATAATGCGCCTGGCCCACCCGATGATGCCCTTCATCACTGAAGAGGTATGGCAGAAAACCCACATCCTCGCGGGCAAAGAGGGTGACACGATTATGCGCCAGCCCTTCCCCATTCCCGATGACAGCCTGCGTGATGCCACGGCTGATGCGGACATTGAGTGGATTAAGCAAATCATTATGGGCGTGCGCAATATTCGCGGCGAAATTAATATCTCGCCCGGTAAATTTCTACCCCTGCTATTTCAGAACGGCGRCCCCGAAGACCAGCGCCGCCTCGACGAAAATGCCCAGTATTTAACGAAACTGGCCAACCTCGAATCGGTACAGTGGCTCGAGCCCGGTGCGACTGTACCGCCCTCGGCAACCGCCCTGGTCGGTGAAATGGAGATTTTTGTCCCCATGGCAGGCCTGATCGACAAAGATGCAGAACTGGCCCGTCTCGACAAAGAGCTGGGTAAGCTGAGTAAAGAATTAGGACGCTTGAAAGGTAAGTTATCTAACGACAAGTTTATCGCCAACGCTCCCGAAGATGTTGTCGCCAAAGAGCGTCAAAAACAAAACGACGTTGAAAGCGCAATACGTCGACTGGAAGAACAAAAAGAGAAAATCAAGGCCTTATAACGAGGTAGGTAAAATTCTGGCGATTAAAAAAGGGGCGATATTATCGCCCCTTTTTTAATCGCAACGAAAAAGTCACACCGTCTTAGAAGACTTTGTAAGTAAAGCCAATATAAAAAGTCGACTCATCATCGTCCTCAATAATC
This sequence comes from Cellvibrionales bacterium, assembly GCA_002746135.1. Taxonomy (GTDB): domain Bacteria; phylum Pseudomonadota; class Gammaproteobacteria; order Pseudomonadales; family Porticoccaceae; genus Reddybacter. The sequence continues at coordinate 41,461 of NVWE01000019.1, forward strand.
ACCGCATTCTCGTCGATATCATCGAGCGTCGACAAGGAGGCACCCGCGAGTATTTGCCAGTTGTCATTCAACTCGTAAGTGACTCCCAGTTTAAATGAGGTGCGAATGGCCTCGTCACCGCTGCCATTGCTGGGATTATCGGCAAAGTAATAAGCCGTGTAATCTTTGTCGAACTGAGTTACAGAAATTCCGGGCACGACAGTCCATTTATCACCGAGGTGCATCGGATAACTGTAATCCAACTCATAGTACTCACCATCGTGGGCTCCGGATATATCCTTCGCCGCTTTCAACTTAACATTGCCAAAATCACTTTTGAATAAGTATTGAACACCTGCATTAAAAGAGCGGTCACTATCATCACGGCCTGCTATTGGAGAACCATGAGGACGTTGCAACTCAGAGCGCTCCCAAGAATCCGGCGCCACTTCGACAATTGCCGATAATTGATGCGTACTGCCGTTAATGAAGTTAAAACCACCCTGAGGGCCCATCCAATAAAATCGTTCTCCACTGTAAAAAATCAGGGGCACCGCACGCCCCTCTTCATCATAGTTGTCGTACACGGGATTTTTACTCATTGCGGCCAGTCCCAGCCGCAAGTGCCCGCTTTCATTACCCAGAGCATTAGTAGATGGCACATCGACACCAACGGCCAAGGCCGCTGAAGTGAGTAAACCAGCGAACAAGCCTACCGCTGAAAATTTAATCAACTGATTCATTCAGTTTCTCCTTAATTTAGTGAGTAAGTCGACGCAGCCCAAGCCTGTTGTGCCAGACGAACACGACAACTAAGCTATATTTTAAGTCAAAGTAAAGCCTAAATTCAACAATCAGATAACAGACGCTATTATAGAGTCAAAAGGGTACTCATCGAATGTTGTCCCTTAGGCACACACATGGTGTCCTTCCAAAACCTAAGTGTCATCATCAGATAWAAAAATTACATTCTAATAGCRRWWCKWMTAKTNNGWTWKYTCMTTGNATNYAMMWGWWWTWCNYMYWRMRSWSWWGCWAYYWYCKCYTNTCARGYSKMYAMAYTAWCTATNNNWCKAMRAAGTKYASWSKTMWNAKTAMMTWNGGCYWYRKTYYRBYMGYCMKTCCMNTRCWASYSYTMNGCWRKRTWKRKAMYYMSNCCWCRNNTATGNNGAWGCSSYCCAAGTATGGAATTTCTCGATTTATTGCGTACCATCGTCAAAGAAGACGGCTCCGACCTTTACTTCTCCACTGGAGCGCCACCAAGTATGAAAGTATTGGGCAAACTCACGCCCATCACTAACAAGCCCTATGGCAAAGGAGAGATAAGAGAGATAGCCTATAAGATCATGGACGAGGGCCAGATCGCCGAATTCGAACACAAGCCGGAAATGAACCTCGCCATATCCGAGAAGAACATTGGCCGTTTCCGCGTTAACATTTTCAAGCAGCGCAGTGACGTCGCGATGGTGGTGAGACTAATCAAAACCGACATCCCTCACTTTCGTGATCTGGGCCTACCAGAAATAGTGCCCAAGCTGGTCTTGCAAAAGCGTGGACTGGTGCTATTTGTTGGTGGCACCGGCTCAGGTAAGTCAACCTCACTGGCGTCACTTATCGACTACCGCAACACCCATACTTCTGGGCACATCATTACKATTGAAGACCCGGTTGAATTTCTCCACCCCCACAAAAAGAGCATTGTGAATCAGCGCGAAGTTGGCGTTGATACAGACAGCTACGAAGACGCCCTGCAAAATACGCTRCGCCAGGCACCCGATGTCATTTTAATTGGTGAGATTCGAAGTCGTGAAACAATGGAACACGCCCTCGCCTTTGCTGAAACGGGCCATCTCTGCCTATCAACCCTGCACGCGAACAACGCCAACCAGGCACTTGAGCGGATTATTAATTTCTTCCCGGAAGAACGTCACAAGCAGCTTTATCTGGATCTCTCTCTGAATTTACGCGGCATTATTTCCCAGCGTCTGGTACCTACCGTGGACGACAAGCGAGCAGCTGCCATCGAAGTCCTACTTGGCACCCCTCGAGTTATCGACCTGATTAAAGGCGGCAAGGTCACTGAAATTCGCGAAGTGATGGAAAAATCTGAAAACCAGGGCATGAAAACCTTTGATTCAGCCCTCTGTGAACTCTACGACGCTGGTAAAATCAACCTGCAAGAAGCCTTGCTGAATGCCGACTCACGCAATAATTTGCGCCTTAAAATACAACTCAAACACGGCAATAACCCACCCAGCGTTATCGGGCAGGAGGCCGCAACCAATGGCACAGGTAAGACTGCAGTACCCGCCGGAAAAGTGGCTAGCGGAGAGGGCCTAAGCCTGACACCCATCAAAGTCCCCGATGAAGAAGACGATGAAACAGACAACTCAGCGCCTTAAGTCACACTTGCCCCTCTTTGCAAAATAAACCCCATCAATGACCCCGAGCAAAAACACTTTTAGCTCGGGGCCATAAACAACTGACATCCCTCTGCACCAGTTCCAGCCCTACGCCTACAAGTCGATGAAATAAGCAGCGCTAAACAGCCCTTCCTGGCCTGCCTCTGCACGCAAAATTTCTACCGGTTCAACTCGACGAACTGACAACAAATCCCTATAGTAGCCACCCTCAGAAAACCCACAGCGCCACTCCCCAGCTTTCAGGAATAAACCGTTGATCTCAGCAGCTAATATCACCATGCAATTTGGTGCCAAACCCCTATTTGAAAACATTTCCGTTAAATTTGGTCACGGCAATCGCTACGGCCTGATTGGTGCCAACGGCTGTGGCAAGTCAACGTTTATGAAAATACTCGATGGCAACCTCACCCCCAGCGCCGGCAATATCTCCCTCAGCCCCAACGAGCGCATTGGTACCCTGCACCAGGACCAATTTGCCTTTGAAGAATGCAGCGTCATCGACACCGTATTGATGGGCCACAAAGAGCTGTGGGTCATCAAGCAGGAACGCGATCGCATTTACGGTCTGCCCGAAATGTCAGAAGATGAAGGCATGAAGGTGGCGGAACTCGAAGTCGAATTTGCCGAGCTCGATGGCTACAGCGCCGAGAGCCGCGCCGGTGAATTGCTGATGGGCGCAGGCATCGAAGAAGAACTGCACTTCGGCCCCATGAGCCAAGTCGCCCCCGGCTGGAAGCTCCGTGTACTACTGGCCCAGGCCCTGTTCTCCGACCCCGACATCTTGCTCCTTGATGAGCCCACCAACAACCTCGACATCAGCACCATTCGCTGGCTCGAAGATGTGCTCAATGACAGTAAGAGCACAATGATTATTATCTCTCACGATAGACACTTTTTGAATTCAGTCTGCACCCACATGGCCGATATCGACTACGGCGAGCTGCGTGTTTACCCAGGTAACTACGACGACTTTATGATCGCCGCCACCCAGGTGCAGGAGCGCATGCAGTCGCAGAACGCGAAAAAGAAGGCACAGATCGCCGAGCTACAGCAGTTCGTCAGTCGCTTCTCTGCCAACGCCTCCAAGGCCAAGCAGGCCACCTCACGCGCCAAGCAGATCGACAAAATCAATCTCGATGACATCAAGCCCTCGAGCCGCGTCACACCCTATATTCGCTTCGCCCAGGAAAAAAAGCTCCACCGCCAGGCATTGACCATTGAAAACCTCGGCCATGGTTTTGACGGTGAAGAATTGTTTAAAGACAGCAGCCTAATACTGGAAGCCGGTGCTCGCCTTGCCGTGATCGGTGAAAATGGCGCGGGTAAAACGACGTTTTTACGCTGCTTAATGAATGAACTTTCGGCCAACAGCGGCAAAATTAAGTGGGCTGAAAATGCGACCCTTGGCTACTGCCCTCAGGACAGCAGCGCGGAGTTCAACAGCGATACCAACCTCTTCGACTGGATGAGCCAATGGCGCAAACCCAGCCACGACGATCAAATAGTACGGGCCACTTTGGGCCGCTTATTGTTTTCATCAGAAGACTCCGAAAAAGCCGTGCGCGTCTGCTCCGGTGGTGAAAAAAATAGACTGTTGTTTGGCAAGCTAATGATGACCGACAACAACGTAATGATTCTTGATGAGCCCACCAACCACCTCGATATGGAAGCCATTGAGGCGCTGAACCTGGCATTGGAGCATTACGAAGGCACCTTGATTTTCGTCAGTCACGACCGGGAGTTTGTGTCTTCACTGGCAACCCGAATTATCGAAATCAAAGACCACAAACTCAACGACTTTAAAGGCACCTACGACGAATTCCTCGCCCACCAGCTAAGCCAGGGTTAAACCAGTTCTAGCCAATCTAAATCAAGGTGAGCCGCAAGTTCATCCTGATTTAGACGGTGAGGAAGATCCCCCAACAGCGGGCAAGCCAATCGGCTTTTCAAATCCGCCACCATCTCCCCATGGCATTCATTCACACCACTGGCCCGGTTCGCTACCCAGCCTGCCAAAGTCAAACCATCGGCACGAATCGCCTCGGCGCTAAGCAGGGCGTGATTTAAACAGCCCAGTTTAATATCGGCCACCAAAATCACTGGCACTTTCATTAATATCGCGATATYGGCAAAGGTCTGCGTTTCATTCAAGGGTACACGCCAACCACCCGCACCTTCKATGACTGTTAGGTCGGCTTTTAAATCGAGTGTYTTYTGGCAGTGCGCGGCGAGTTGTTTAGCATCGAGATGTAAGCCTTCCCGCATCGCCGCGAAGTGGGGAGCAATCGCAGGCTCAAGCGCAAAGGGATTAATCTGTTCATACGACAGTGCAGTGGTGCAGGCCTTATGCAACAGTAAGGCATCGTCATTGCGCAAGCCTTCGCTGGTCAGTTCGCACCCCGCCGCTACCGGCTTAACAGCAGCGGTACTGAGCCCTCGGTTTATTGCGGCTTGTAACAAAGCAACGGCAACCGAGGTTTTACCCACGCCGGTGTCGGTGCCGGTAATAAAATAAGCTCTGCTCTTCAAGCCACACCCGCGATTTTTAAGGCCTTTTCAAGGGCATCGAGTAAGTTATCAAGCTGTTCTTCTGTGTGCTCCGCCGTCAGAGTGATGCGCAAACGGGCACTACCCACGGGTACGGTTGGTGGGCGAATGTCGGTGCCGGTAATAAAATAAGCCTTGCTCATCAAGTCACACCCTCCGTTTTTAAGGCCGCTTCAAGGGCGTCGAGCAAACCATCCACCTGTTCTTCAGTGTGCTCCGCCGTCAGGGTTATGCGCAAACGGGCACTGCCCACGGGTACGGTTGGTGGGCGAATCGCGCCGGTCCAAAAACCTGCGTTGAGTAAGTATTCCCCCACCTTTATGACTTTCTCATCATCGCCGATTAACACTGGCTGGATAGGTGTGGGCGATGCCATTAGCGCAATCCCTCGCGCAACCGCACCCTGCTGAAAGTGCGCAATCAAACCCTGCAACTTTTCCCGCCGCCAGCTTTCCCTATCAATCAAACCAATTGCAGCGCGCGTTGCGGCAGCGACTGCCGGGGGCAAGGCCGTGGTGTAAATATAGGTACGAGCAAACTGAATAAGGCTTTCAATAAGCGCTTCGCTACCGGCGACAAAAGCACCGAAGGTGCCGAAAGCTTTACCCAGTGTACCCACTAGAATGGGTAGACGGTCAATATCCATGGCGAAATGTTCAGCAATACCCCGCCCAGTTTTACCGAGCACGCCAAAACCGTGGGCATCATCGACCATTAGCCAGGCATTATGTTCATCGGCAATATCGGCCAGTGCTGGCAGGTCTGCTAGGTCACCATCCATGCTGAACACACCGTCGGTAACGAGCAGTTTGCGCTGAGCATTGTGACTTGCCAGCAAGGCTTGTGCTGCAGACATATTCTGATGGGGATAGCGCTCAAACTCAGCACGGCAAAGAAAACCACCGTCGAGCAGCGAGGCATGGTTGAGTCTGTCCTGCACCACCAAATCGCCCTGCCCCAKCAARGCACGAATGACGCCGACATTGGCCATATAGCCGGTGGAAAACAAGATTGCGCGGGGGCGACCGGTAAAGGCGGCAAGTTCTTCTTCAAGCGCCTGATGCTCGGCGCTGTGGCCACTCACCAAATGGGAGGCACCACTACCGACGCCGTAGCGATTGGCGGCCTGCTGAAAGGCCGCGATAACGCTGGGATGGTTGGCCAGGCCGAGATAGTCATTACTGCTAAAACCCAGACAGCTTTTACCGTCGACCTGTACCTCGACACCCTGGGGACTTTGCAARGTTTTGCGCTGGCGATAGCGACTTTCGCGCTGACGCGTATCAAGCGCCAGCTGTAGGACTGCGTCCGGGTTTACCATGGCTTTTTAGCGCGGCCTTGTTAGCGTTGAGCTGATTTATGCAGTAACAGTTTAGGCGCGAGCCGCATTGTAAAAATGCTTGTCCATCGCCGCTTCGCTAATTTGCTCGGCCACTGCCGCCTCTTGCTCATGGGCGACGCAATGCTGCTCAGGCTGTATACCTAGCTTATCGAACAACTGCATATCTTTATTGGCAGAGGGGTTGGGCGTGGTGAGGAGTTTTTCACCGTAAAAAATCGAATTGGCACCGGCGAGAAAGGCCAGGGCCTGCATTTGTTCGTTCATCTCCTCGCGCCCGGCCGACAGCCGCACATGGGATTTGGGCATCAAGATCCGCGCCACGGCGATGGTGCGCAAAAAATCGAAGGGCTCGAGGTCGGCGACATTTTCCAATGGCGTGCCTTCCACCTTAACCAGCATATTGATGGGCACTGACTCGGGCTGTTCTTCCAGATTGGCCAGTTGCACCAGGAGGCCAGCACGATCTTTCAATTCTTCACCCATGCCGACGATGCCGCCACAGCACACCTTCATGCCCGCAGAGCGGACATTGGCCAGGGTATCGAGCCTGTCTTGATAGGTGCGCGTGGTGATAATGTCGCCGTAATGTTCGGGCGAGGTATCGAGATTGTGGTTGTAGTAGTCGAGCCCGGCATCGGCTAAATCGCTCGCCTGCTCATCGCTGAGCATGCCCAAAGTCATGCAGGTTTCCAGACCCAGGGCCTTCACTTCTTTGACCATATCCAGCACATAGGGCATRTCTTTTTTGCTCGGCGAGCGCCAGGCGGCACCCATGCAAAAACGGCTGGTGCCATTGGCTTTCGCGACCTTRGCCTCGGCGATCACGCGTTCGATTTCTAAGAGCTTTTCTTTCTCGAGGCCCGTGTTGTAGTGGGCGCTCTGGGGACAATACTTACAGTCTTCAGGACAGGTGCCGGTTTTAATCGACAACAGGGTGCTRACCTGYACCTGRTTGGGGTCRAAGTGYTGRCGATGYACRGTTTGCGCCGCGAACATTAAATCGCTGAAGGGCTGATTAAACAGGCCCAGTACTTCTTCTTCGCTCCAGTCGTGACGGACGGCAACAGTCATAAATTCACCCTAATATATAGTTCGATGTGGCGCTGCTAGCGACTAAGGACAAGTACTGCCGATAGCAAAAAATACAATCGGCAATGATAGTGCCCACAACTTCGCTGTCAACCAAATTCCCCCATTAAGGTTAACAACAGAACCTGTAGTAATAGCCCAATCAATAGCTATGCCGTTCTGACTCGCAAGCGCTCCTTCTGAAAGGAATAAAGCAAGTAGCCAGCAAGTAATAGCGATGAGACCAGGGTGAGTAAGATTTTAAGCTCTTCAGCGATTGGAAGAAGCCCCGTCGTCATGGCACTGCAGAGCAATGTACCCAAACAAAGGTGCACACTCATTATTGCCAAGCGCCAATAACCCAGCAGCGCGACCACCTCGCTAAGCAGCAATAAAAAGGGCATCGCCAGAACGGCCGGGGTAAAGGGCGCAAAACTTAAGACCAGAACAAGCAGCGAAGCCAGCAACACAAAACAGCCCAGAATAAAGCCCAACATCTTCATCATCCCAACCCTCTGGCTCTCTTTAAACTCTACTGACAAGTAATCAAGTAATCCGGGTGACCCCCAACCTGGCCATGGTCTCGACCATCATCTCCTGCCGTGGATGGCACCGGCATTGAAGCGGGCACCAACACACTGAAGGTGAATAGCGAGTAGTTTGGAAAGTATTATTCAACGATAAGTCGAATTGTAAACTGGGAGTTGTATTGCATGGAATGACCTCGTATCTTAAATCTGCCATTTCAAATTAACTACCCATAACCTTAAGTGCAATATAAGGTGTTATGGAAAGAGTGATTATTGCTAACTTAAACTTGCCTAAATAGTTAAAGTACAGCTCATCGAGTTTGTCAGTAGGCACACCCATTAATTTTGAGTGTAAATCTTTAATGATATTTCTAAATAATGTCAGGGCTAAGGCTGTAATTGCATATATACCCAAGTTGACGACTGTACACCAACCAAAAAAAGTAGTGATTGCTGATATGTTGTCCATTGGCCTCTCCTTTTATCTATTCTTATAACGCCCGCCTCAACTGCCGTAGGCCAATAGTGCGTTTTGTGCGTTTTTTTGCACAAAAGGTGACAGTGACCAGAGGTCAGATTGCAGGCGCTTGTTCAGCCTTTACATACTAGCTTCACGATTTAGAGCATCTGAAGCCCACTGATTAATACTTAACCCACTTAACTCTGCAGCAGTTGCAACTGCTGCATGTATTTCCGGGCGTAACCTAAGCATGAGTTTGCCAGAATATGGCTTTTGAGGTGTTTTATCCACCGCTTTACAGGTTTCTAAGTAGTCTTCAACAGCCTCTTCAAATGCTTCTTTTAATTCAGAAACAGACTCACCGTGAAAGCCAACCGTATCTTGAATACCAGCAATATGGCCAATAAAAAACTCATCTTCAGAGCTAAACTCAATACGAGCAGCGTAGCCTTGGTAGATTAAAGAATTATTCATGATTCAACTCCCAATTGTTTGAGAAATGTACGCGCATCCCTTACCTGGTAGGGTTTTGCTTCTTTTTTAGGATGAGGTCGATGAAACGTAGCAATGATGCCATCTTTATGGAATCTTACTCGAGAGCCATTACCTTCAATCACATCTGCACCGGCAGATATAAGAAGAGATTCAATCTCCTTCCATACCATTGAGGCAGAAACCGGATCTTTAAAGATCGTAGCAAGTGTGCGTTTTTGTTTAGAATTCATCAATTAATGATATCACGAAACGATATCATGGAAAGGACGTGATTTGAGGGCTGAACGCCTACCTCAATGGAAAACTAAAGCAGAACGAAGCGGCGCTTTTGGTTTTCCATTGCAGGTACTTATTCTGTATTGGTCTGGCAAAGAAGTCTATTTCTGCCCCCGTACCGTTTCTTCTATTTCTTTTAGCACTTCTGGGTTTGACAACCGTCGATGGTTACCTTGTGCATAACCCAAAGCGTTTTCATAATACCAAATTGCGTTTAAACGATTTTCAATGCGGGAATTTTTCTTCTTGACAACCTTGCCGGGCGTACCGGCTACAATTGAATTATCAGGGATTATTGTTCCTTCTTTTAGGTAGGTATGCCCGGCAATAATACAATTATCTCCTACTACGCAACCGTCCATTATAGTTGTGTTAATACCAATGAGGCAGTTGTCGCCGATTTTACATCCATGCAAAGTACAGTGATGAGTAATAGAGCAGTGATTACCAATATAGGTTCCTTGCGACAGGCCAATATGGATCATTACGAAATCTTGGATATTTGTCTTTTCACCTATCAGAACCTCATTCGCCTCTGAGCGTATTACTGCATAAGGCCAGATTGAAGCACCCTCTGATACCTGAACTGCTCCATATATCTGTGCAGTAGAGTGTATATAAGCTGGGTTATTTAACTTAACATCTTCTCCAAACACTGTGTGTTTCTCCTTTCTTTTAGATACAGAACGTTTTGCTAAGCGGCAGACAAAGTGACGGGGTTTTTGTGCAATAATTTGCGTAGCAAATGCACAAAAAGACCAGCGCTTTGGCTGTCCGCGAATTCATACCATCTAGCAAAAAATGGGGTCCAAAAAATGGGGTCAGGTCTTTCCCCGCCACATACCTCCTGCTACGTTAATTCAATGGCCTGACCTCACCAGAACACATAACAGTCAAGCGCCTGCATTCATCCAAGCAAACATCTTGGTTAGATAAACACCAGTTAGTTTACATCCCCTTGCCAGGCAATCAACTGCTCCGGATGCGCTGCAACCTCTCTATAAAAGGTCGTTCGCTGTCGCGCCGGGCGGCCCATGCCGTCTAGCAAGGTGGCCATGGTCTCGACCGTCATTTCCTGACCATGAGTGGCACCCGCAGCCCGAGAGATACTCTCGTTCATCAGTGTGCCGCCCATATCGTTGGCACCGGCATTGAGGCAGGCAACCACGCCCTGCTCGCCCATTTTCACCCATGAGACCTGAATATTGTCGATGAGGGTGTGGAGAACCAACCGCGATACCGCGTGCATCAGCACCGACTCGCGCATCGTCGGCCCCATGCGCGACAGGCCCCGGCGGTACATCGGTGCCTCCATCGGTACAAAAGGCAGGGGCACAAATTCGGTAATACCGCCGGTTCGCTGTTGTAAATCGCGCAGATGTAGAAGATGTCGCGCCCAGTGCACGGGCCGCTCGACATGGCCGAACATAATGGTCGAGGTGGTTTTGATACCGACCTTGTGGGCGGTCTCGATGACATTCAGCCATTGCTGGGTGTTGATTTTATCGGGGCAAATAATCCCTCGTACCTCGTCGTCGAGAATCTCTGCCGCCGTACCGGGCAGGCTGTTCAATCCCGCCGCCTTTAGCTGTAGCAAAAAATCTTCAATACTGAGGCCCAAGGTCTCGGCACCCTGACTCACCTCAAGGGCGGAGAAGGCATGAATATGCATGTCGGGCAGAGCTTGGCGAATATCACCGCAAATTTCCAAATAGGTGTCGCCGGTATAGCTGGGGTGAATGCCGCCCTGTAGGCAAACCTCGGTCGCGCCCTTTTGCCAGGCCTCTTTAGAGCGCTGGGTGACCTCTGCGCTATCGAGCACATAGGCCTTACCGCGCAGGGCCTCGGTGGTTTTACCCTTGGAAAAGGCGCAAAAGGTGCARGACAGATAGCAGACGTTGGTGTAGTTAATATTGCGATTAATGGCGTAGCTCACCGTCTCGCCAACCACCTCGCGACGCAGGCCATCGGCCGCTTCACAAATCGCCTGGTAATCACTGCCACGCGCCTGAAACAAGTGCACGATGGCGCTTTCGTCAAGGCGCTCRCCGCGCAGGGCGCGGGCAATGAAAGCCTGGGTAGCCGCTGACGCTGTTGTCAGCGGAGGCGGCGCAAAAGACCAGAACTCCCGCTCGACGTTTTGTGGTGGCGCYTCGGCACTGCCCGGTGTCCAGCTCTCGCGGCGGGCATAGCCATCGCTGTCCATACGCTTGATCAGCGCGGYGGCCATGGTCGGTGCCTGCCAGCGCTGTCCATCCTSGGCAAAACTGGGGTAGACCGGCAAGCGYTCWACCARCAGYTTATTACTGGCCGCGGTTAGCCGAGCGAGATTATCCAGMCCCGGCCAGGGTTTTTCGGGATTGACAAAATCGGGGGTCACCGGGGAGACACCRCCCCAGTCRTTAATACCCGCATCGATCARTTGYGCCAACACACCCTCRTTCAAATTCGGCGGGGTYTGWATATTCATCGCGCCGCCAAAAATRATSCGCGCCACGGCRATGGTCCAAAGTAATTCGTCGAGGGGGGCATCGGGCACATCCGCCATTAAKGTGCCCTTTTTGGCACAAAAATTCTGRATGATAATTTCCTGAATATGGCCGTACTCTTGGTGYARRTCGCGCAGKGCCAACAGGGATTCAACGCGCTCGAGTCGAGTTTCACCGATGCCAATCAAAATGCCGCTGGTATAGGGGATATTTAATTCCCCGGCCCGACGCAATGTCGCCAGGCGTACCTCGGGCAATTTATCCGGTGAGCCGTAGTGGGGGCCACCCTTTTCACAAAGGCGCTKCGARACACTCTCTAACATCATGCCCTGMGACACGGAAAATTCACGACTGGCGCTAAACTCCTCCGCTGTCATCAGCCCTGGGTTGAGGTGGGGCAAGAGCCCGGTTTCCTCAAACACCAGTTTCGCCATGGCCAGTAAATAGTCCACGGTCGAGCTATAACCCAGCTCGGCCAGCGCCACGCGCGCGGTTTCATAGCGCAGCTCGGGCTTGTCACCCAGGGTAAACAGGGCCTCGTGACAACCCGCTGCCGCGCCCTCGCGGGCCACCTTGAGTATCTGCTCGGGCAGCATATAGGGCTGCTCAATCTTTTTCGGCGTTTGCGCAAAGGTGCAGTAGTGGCAAACATTGCGACACAGCTGGGTGAGGGGAATAAAAATCTTCCGCGAATAGGAGATCCGCGCGCCGTGAGCCGCGTCGCGTAATTCGGCAGCACGGCGCATTAAAGCCGCAAGGTCAGTCTCATCAGCCAGCGCCAATGCTGCCGAGTGGCTAGGCGTTATCGCCTGACCGGGCTTAACAATACTATTCATCCCACCTGCCTGTTCGTTTGATTTTGCGCGCCGCTCTGCTGGCACTTTGTGCCTTGCAAATGCCCGTCCTCAGCGCTATTTTCCAGCTCGGCGGCAATCCCGCTATCGAGTAAGTAGCGCAGAGTGGCACATTCTCTGCCAGCCGCCAACAGCGCGCGTATATCCTCTACGGTGTCTATATCCAGGCTCAGGCCGGGGGTATTCACTACGGCAGGCTGCAAACCTTGCTCACGGGCGTGGGCAATATGGCCTTGACAACTATTGTCGCCAAAAGCTGGGGCAATAATGTCTGGCGGCGATACCAACAGTGCATTCGTGCCACCGTCGGAGCCTGCTGCAGCCAAACTCACCCCTGGGTACGTGTGCTCGGCGAGTAAGGCCTGTATATCAGCCTTTGTGACAAGGGGTATATCGGCGGGCAGCAGTAACATCGTGCCAGCCCCCCTGGCGAGCAAGTCGGCAGCTGCGGTGCTGTAGGCGTGGCACAGGCCCACTTCCGCGCTGTTATTGATTGACGATAACTTGGCGTCATTGCCGGTTGTATTCTCAACTGGATTAGACTTTTGTTGATTAAGCCTTGGTTGGTTAAAACCTGCTTGACTGGCATCTGGGTCAAACACCCGTAAAGGTGTTTTCAGACACGAGGTACATTGGCCGAGCCACTCGACGACCTCTGCATCACTGGTAACAACAGTAATGCCTTCAACTTCAACTATTGCGGCAATTGCGGTGAGCACATCGTCGATCATATGTTTCATCAAGTCGCTACGCTGCCCCGCCGTCAGCACAGAGGCCAGGCGCTTTTTCGCATTTTTAAAACTTTTTACGGGGACTACAACCTGCATATTATTTTCCGAGCAACTGCGCCTTATTCTATTCTACCTGCGCCATCGTGTTTAACGTTAAACATCCAGCCCGACAAAATCCAGCGTTTCTCGGGCCAGACCAATTTTATCCTGTAAGGTTTGCATCAAGGTTTTAGCCACACCAACCCGGGGGATGATCTGTCGGATGGCATCGGCCTCCCCCGCATCACGACGATCAAGAATAAAACCGCTGACAATATCCTGATAGTAATCAGCCACGGTGATTGAATTCATTTTCAAACCCAGTTCGGCCATTATTTTTGCCGTGGGGCCTTTTACCGCTTGCCCCGCGATAATAGGGCTCACAGCGATGACCGGTGCCGGGTGATTGGTTAAGGCAGCGGTGATTCCTGGAACCGAAAGGATGGGTTCGATGCTAACAAATGGATTTGATGGGCAGAGGATAATGGAGCATAAACGAGAGTCTTGAATAGAGTCGAGAAACCCTTGGCTAGGGCCGGCTGCGTCTATGCCTTGGAAATAATAGCCGCTGATTTTAGGTTCGCATTGTCGCTTTACAAAATACTCTTGGAAGGCTAGCGGTGAGCCGTTTTCAAGGCGCACAAAAGTGGCTACGGATTGTTCGGTCATAGGGAATAGCGTGCTTTTAATGCCGAGAGCTTGGGACAATTGTTGGGTGACCTGAGAGAGTGTGTTGCCTTGTCGTAATAGCTCGGTGCGAGTGACGTAATATTCTTCGGTCTCGCAAATGGCATCAAATAATTTGGAGCCGATCTGGTTATAGAAATATTTTGGCGGGATGCTCGGTTGGGTTTGACGCAGACCCTGAATCACCTCGTCAC
>NVWE01000007.1 GCA_002746135.1 Cellvibrionales bacterium
TCACCCAATAGGCCATGTTAGCAGTTTGTTGAATGGCCCCTGCCCCCAAGCCGACTTGTACTCCCATTCGTAAAGTTTCAAACGCGCTGACAAATAGTCAGTGGTGGGAACGGCCGCACTAGCTTGCCACGACAGTAGCCACCCAAATTTTTGGATGGCATATAACCTTCGAGGCTTTAGCGTTGTTTTGGTTCGATAATATGAAGTGACATCAAGCGCTGTAATTTCTTCGCATCCGGGTCCGAGGTTCTAGCTTCCCTGTACGTTTTGGCCATACCGTCCCCAGATATTGCTGCCCCTCGATAGCGACGTTATTCAAATCGGCAAGCTGATTAAGAAGAATCCGCTGAGCCCTACCATTCCCTTATCGAAAGGGATGAATCATATTGATCTTGCCCAGGTAATATCCTGCCCTTTTACCAAACTCTTCTAAAACCATACCCTGGAGCAGGTTTTCATTGTGAAGCTGTGCGAAAACATCGGACGCAGTATCGGTAATCAAGCTATACGGGAGAAATAGCTTTTCACCTTTCATTATTTCAGTTTGGCGAAGCTCTCCAGCAAACGGGTAGACATCCTCAAAAATACGAAAGTGGATTGCCTGAAGGTGAGCCAGGTCAAAGGTGCCCGGTACAGGGTCAGCAACCAACTCGGCCAGCGTAAGCTGGGTCAGTTGCTCTTCGGCCTTATTGAGTGATTTTGTATCGGTGAAACCCAGTAGGTTCTTGAGGCATTCTGAATGCTCGATGCGATAGGGGTCGTCTTCGCGGAGGTCGTATTGTGAATATTGATCCATCAGATCAGGGCACTATAAGATTAGCTCACAACCTGAAAAGCGTTGCTCGCACGAAACTGAGCGACCAGTTTTCGGCGTAGAGCTTTGGCGTCGACTTTTCCATCAATGACGTCAGAGATGGTTCTTTCCTCGCGAGCAGATACACGTATACCCTCAATCCGGCAGGAGCCAGCCACCTGGGAGGCGAGATATTTAGAGGTAAATATGTGACGAGTCATAGGCGAACTCTGCAACAATGAACTCACCTTAGCGCAGGGCTTCTGTTTCTGCAAACCAGAAGGTTAGTGCCCAAAGCTGGCTGTTTGCAGTGCCAATGACACTTTCACAAGCTGGCTAGCACGGTAAGCAACGCGTACCATCTGCCCTCCAACTTATTACCAACGAGGCAACCATGTCTTACCAGGCCATTAAATTTCAACGTGAAGGCAGCATTGCCCGCATCACCCTCGCCCGCCCCGAAGCGGCCAATGCGCTTAATTTTGCTATGGGTGAGGAGCTGCATGAGGTTGCTCAGATTTGTGCCAGCGATGCTGGCATCCGCGCGGTGATTCTCGACGCCGAGGGTAAACTCTTCTGTGCCGGCGGCGATGTTGTGAGCTTTGCCGAGGCAGGCGACGAGTTGCCCGCCACTCTGCGTCGCTTGCTCGACAGCTTCCACCCGGCGGTCGAAACCCTGTCGTCAATGAATGCTCCCGTTATTGCCGCTGTGCAGGGCGTTGCTGCGGGTGCTGGTCTGTCGTTATTGAGTTCGTGCAGTGTTGTGATTGCCAGTGACAAGGCCAGCTTCACCATGGCCTACACCGGCATTGGCATGACCCCCGACGGTAGCGCCACCTATTACCTACCCCGCCAGATTGGCCTGCGCAGAGCGGAAGAAATGATGATCACCAATCGCCGCTTAAGTGCAGCAGAGGCGGTAGAATGGGGTTTAATCAATCAGTGTGTTGCCGCCAATGAACTCGCCAGCACCGTACAAAGCCTGGCTGAAAAACTGGCCAGCGGCCCCACCATCGCCTTCGGCCGCACCCGCCAGTTGTTGATGGACAGCTTCGACAATAACTTTAGCCAGCAACTGAAGGCCGAGGAAGAAGGCATTATCGCCATGGGACGAACCCGTGATGGCCTCGGCGCTGTGGCGTCGTTTAAAAACAAACAAAAAATCGAATTTAAGGGCGAATAATCACCCTCAATTAAGCCAATGCCCCAATTGCCATCCACTCAATTTATCAAGGAAACTCAGTGCCAAAAGCGAGCGAATTAAAGAAGGGCCATGTTGTTGAAATTAATGGCGCACCCCACTCGGTAAAGCAGGTAGAGGCGAAGAGCCCCTCCTCCCGTGGTGCCGCAACGCTGTACAAAATACGTTTTACCAACCTCAAAACCCGTCAGAAACTGGACGAGTCCTACAAGGGTGACGACTTTCTGAAGGAGGCCGACTGCGTGCGCGTGTCCATGCAATATTCCTATCTCGACGGCGACACCTACATGTTTATGAATTCCGAGGACTACAGCCAGTACGGTCTCAATAGCGACGAAATAGAAGATCAGCTCCCCTACATCAGCGAGGGACTGGAAGACATCACCGGTCTGGTAATGGACGGCGCACTACTCGGCATAGAGCTGCCTCAATCGGTCGCACTGAAAGTGGTTGATACCGCACCCGGCATTAAAGGCTCCACCGCTGCCGGGCGCACTAAGCCTGCAACCCTCACCACCGGGCTGGAAATACAGGTGCCGGAATATTTGGAACCCGGTGAGATTGTGAAAGTGAATACGGTGACGGGTAAGTTTATGTCTCGTGCTTAATGCCATTTTATTCGAGAGCTGAATTCAAACAACAGACACCAAGGTTACTATTACTAACATGACAATAGTGAAGAATATTCTTTGCTCGTGACCGTAGGAGGCAGGGATGCCGACGCCGAGCGTACATGGATGTATTTATAGCGTGTCATGAGCAGAGACTATTCTTTACTTCAGCAGAATAAATATAAAACCCAATAAAAATAGAAATATACTCAGAAAAAAGGAAAGGCCAAATGCTAGCAACCATAACCACTCCTCGCATCATGCTTATCGGTGGCGGCGCTGTCGGCGAGATCGCCGATGTCATGGCCAAGCTTGGCTGCAGCAAACCTCTGTTGGTCACCGACCCTTATATGCGCGACAGCGGCAAAGCAGCCCATGTTACCGACGTGTTGGCTGCCGCGAGTATTCAGTGGGAAACATTTGCCGACACCGTGCCGGAGCCAACGGACGATGTGGTTATTACCGGTGCCGAGATTATTAACAAGGGCGATTTCGACTGTGTGATTGCCCTCGGTGGCGGTAGCCCTATCGACACCGCTAAAGCCATGACTCTGCTGGCCCACGGTGGCGGCACTATCCGCGATTACAAAGTGCCCCACCAGGCCAACGAAAGTGGCCTACCGATTATCGCCATTCCGACGACCGCGGGTACCGGTTCTGAAGTCACCAAAGTGACTGTAATTACCGATAAAGCCAGCGACGAAAAAATGCTGATCATGGGCCTGGGCTGTTTACCTGCAGCAGCCATTGTCGATTATGAGCTGACCTACACCGTGCCCTATCGCACCACGGCAGACACAGGCATCGACAGTTTGACCCACGCCATAGAGGCCTACGTTAGTGCCAAGCACAACCCGCATACCGACACCCTCGCGCTATCGGCCATGGGATTAATCGCCCGTAATATTCGCAGCGCCTGTAATGAACCCGACAACAAGGCCGCCCGCGAGGCGATGATGTTGGCGGCAACACAGGCCGGCATGGCTTTTTCCAATGCCTCCGTTTGCCTGGTACACGGTATGAGCCGACCCATTGGGGCCTTTTTTCATGTCGCCCACGGCCTCAGCAATGCCATGTTGCTACCCGCCGTCACGGCCTTCTCGACCGGGGCCGCCATGGAACGCTACGCTGACTGCGCCCGAGTAATGGGCTTAGTAAAACGCGGCAGTAATACCGAAGCAGCCGTCAAAGACTTGCTCAACGAATTACGTCAATTGAATAAAGATTTAAAAGTACCGTCACCGAAAGAATACGGCATTGATGAAAAGGAATATTTTTCACTACTCAACACCATGGCCGAACAAGCACTGGCTTCAGGCTCGCCGAACAATAACCCGAAAGTGCCGACGATAGAGGAAATGGCCGCGCTTTATAAAGAAGTGTGGGATACGTAGATAAGCCCAGAGTTAATTAAGCACCGCCGCCACAACCACAGCCCCGCCACTGAGCTAACTCATCGAGTTCTGCCAATTCCTCTTCGGGGCTAAGGCTATTTTGGTACGCCGTAAAGTGAGCCTTCGGGTCGGAAGATACCAACCATGAAGCATCGCTTTTTTGAGCCAGTAATTTTAAAGCTTCGTACCAACGTAAAAAGTCTTGTGAATACTCAGACACGGTCATATCGAATCGCCCCACAACTCAAGCTGCATTATAAATGCAGTACCTGTCTCACCTCTCAATTTCAATTTTTACCGGAATCCAGTGGTATTGGATTTGATTGATAGTGCCTTCAGATTTGAGTGTATTAAGCGCCTCGTTCAACGTATTCAGTAATTGCGTGTTATTTTTATTCACCGCCCAGGCGATAGATTCTTTGGTTAGCGGCGTATACAGAGCCATTAAATCAGGCCAGTCTGAGCCTTTAGCTAAATTCCAACTGGTCGGCGCATCGTGAATAAAAAAATCTATTTCATTGTTCTGTAAAGCAACAAAACCTTTCTCTGGATTTTGATAGGGTTTAACTTCAGCCTCTGCCGCATATTCTGCAATATATTGCTCGCCCGTCGTACCCGGCTCAACACCAATACGCATCCCAGCACGGTACATTGACCGAGGTTGACTTAAGCGAGAGATATCTGCTTTACGAATAATCGCCATTTGACCAATTTCAAGATAAGGCTGAGTAAATGCGATTCGCTGTGAACGCTCAGCGGTAACACTCATCCCCGACATAATGACATCGACATCACCCTTCTCGAGGGCGGGAATCAGTTCACTCCAGGGGTACTGCTTAAACACAATCTTTGTTTTCAAAAGCTTGCCGAGCTCTTTTGCTGTAGCAGGCTCTATGCCCGTCAATTCTCCATTATCTATGTACACCAGGGGCTTGTATTCAGCATTAAGACCAATCATTAGCGTCTTACTATCGCCAGCATGTAGCGGCGATAAGCCGCCAAATATAAGCGTAAAAAATAGAAAAATAACCTTTGGCCATAACGTTCTGTATTTCATAATCATTGCACCCTTTGATGAAATTAATACTTATTTTAAAATTACGTTTCACTACCCACTGTCGGTTTTTGTTACTTACTACCCGAATATCTGATGATATTTGACTGTACCGTCTGGTATGCAATCGCTGAAAGATAATACTTGAAAGTACATAGCGGGCACACCCGGTAATACTAATTGCGGACAAGCTTTAAAACCAAATCGTTCATAATAATCTGGTTCCCCAAGTAGCACACAACCTTTGTCACCCATCGCTTAAAGCCACATCAGTCGTTCTCGAATTAACGCAGATCCAATGCCTTTGTTTGGATATTTCGGTTCAATGCTAACCGAAGCCACTCCATACCAATCAACAAACGCCTTATCGATCATTACTGTAAAAAGACCATCTCCTTTGCCTCGCTCTCACCGCTAGCCGACTGCACCTGACCGATTACACAGGCCTGTTGATAACCCGCCTGATGAAGGTCTTGCAGGCAGCTGTCCACTTCACTATCAACGATACTCGCCAACAGGCCGCCCGATGTTTGCGGATCAAATAGCAGCGGATAAACAGGGTGTTCGAGCCAATTCTCCAAATCACGAATAGCRTGKCGTGAATGRCTATTYTGTGRCTGYAAGCTACTRCTAATACCSWGYGWAAAACARTGTAGYGCACCATCCAGWAMKGGCAGYTCATTYARYYTAATYGTCGYGCCATTGCCCGATGATTTTAGCATTTCCAACAAATGACCCAATAAWCCRAAGCCMGTAATRTCAGTRCAGGCACTRGCATGATGCCGATAAAAAATATCTCCCGCCTKRCGRTTMGATAATTGCATRCCCTCAATTGCCTTGCTAATCCATTCACCTTYAGCYGCCAATTGTGCGTGAGCRGCAAACAGCGTACCRGTACCCARGGGCTGAGTMAGAATAAGCTGATGGCCARTTTGCGGCTGGTTTTTACGCAGTAACTGCTCTTCWTCGCAGGTGCCGTTAACGCTAAARCCGAGGCTCARTTCAGCGCCTTCACTRGWATGGCCRCCRATTAARGCRCAGCCRTTSTCGTTSARTACWGCCACYGCGCCACTCATAATTTGCAGWARATCGCGCTCAACAATAGYTTCTGCGGCATAAGGCAAAGTRGCAATYGCCAGGGCRCTGTGRGGCCGAGCATTCATWGCRAACAAATCACTRAGGGCATGYTCAGCGGAAATTTGACCGAGCACATAGGGGTCATCTACCAGCGCACGAAAAACATCAACACTTTGCAGTAATAGTTGCCCAGCAGGAATGGCGATAGCACTAGCGTCATCGGGACTCTTTAAGCCCAGCACAACCCCATCATGGTCGAGCGGCACAATACGCTGCATTACCCGGTTTAATACCGACGCACCAACTTTGGCACCACAACCACCACAGCGCATGGCTGCACTCGCCGTATCTGCCTGGGATTCACCGCTAATCACTTCAGGTACAGGTGGAATGACCCCACCCTCTTCTGCCATCGATAATTCACTGAACATACGCATAAAGCGCCGGTCAATGTGGTCTTTCAAACGCCACACCCACTTGCCACCAAAGCTGGGCAGATAACGCCCCGGTTTACAGCCAAGGGCCATTTGATCACCACAGGCGAGCAAACTCAGGAAGGTCTTTTGCGGACGAAAGGGTTGAAGGGGCTGGCTAAGAAGTATCTTACGCAAATTATCAAACAGGATGGGCCCCTGCCGTACAGCGAAGACGCCCGCCCGTGGCCGAGAAAAATCTTCTTGCTGCGCAACATCGCCAGCGGCAAAAAYAAAGTCGTGGCTGGTCGACTGCAAGTACTGGTTAACACTGATAAAACCCTGTTGATCAAGATTCAATCCCGTTTCWCGTAACCAGCCAGGTGCACGCGCATTGGTACACAAGAACAGGTGATCAAACTCGACACTCTTTCTATTGTCACCCATTAAAGTATTCGCGGAGACACTCTCAACCCGCGTATTGGAGACTATTTCAATATTGTGGACAGAAAACAACTCAGCAACTTTACGCTGTATGCGTGGTGGGTAATTTTCTGGCAAACCCTCGCCTTTCTGAACCAAACAGAACTGTAGTGGCCTGCTAATAGCCGCGTCATTATTTAATGAATGGTGCATCGCTAAAATTAGCTCGACCCCMGCAGCACCGCCACCCACGATCACAATACGCGTTGCAAGATCTGCATCTGTAGATTTTCTTTCTTCTTGTAGCGATTTTTTTAACGCCTGCCAGCTAGGGTAAAACGCGGCAATAGGTTTAACGGGGGAGGCAAACTCATCGGCTCCTGGAATTCTCAAATCAGGATTAATGCCACAATTTATTGAAATAAAATCGAAACCAAGTGGCGTTCGATCTGTAAAAACAACTTCTTTCGCCGCTAAATCAATATCCGTAACCGACGCTTGAATAAAGCGCACATTGGCATAACGGCAGAGGCGCGCCAAATCAATATGGGTTTCTTCCATTGAATAGTGCCCGGCAACCAGACCCGGCAGCATGCCAGAATAAGGCGTTAGCACTTGCGGTGAAATTAATGTCAGGCGCACACCCGGCAGCGGTTTCATCRCCCACATTTTCAACACCAGAGCATGRCTATGCCCGCCGCCGATAAGCACCAGGTCTTTATAGATGGGCGTGGATATTTGCATTAGCGTATGTCTGCAGTGGTAACAAGGTGGAGGCGGCGACGCAAAGTGCGAGCCAGAGTGTCAACAAACATATTGAGTAAGGCTGAAGCCAGGATAAGTAATGCGGCACGGTCAAAGCGAAATTCTTCAAAGGCAGAATCAATATAAAAGCCCAGGGTAGCGATACCGAGAATACCGAGTATCGCGCTCTCACGAATAATCACCTCCCAGCGGTAAAACAAAATTGCCATAAATTGCCGAAAAATACGGGGCAACACCTCATAAAAATAGCGATTAAGGCCTTTACAAGCGTCATCACGTAACACTATCTGTTCACCAAAACGAGCTGTTAAATGCGCGACGATGGCACCATTGTGAAGTGCGAGTGCAATAATGGCTGGCAGCATAGATGGCCCCCAAAGTAACAAGGCAACAAAAGCCAACAGATACTCMGGCAGGGTGCGGGCGATAATTAATAGTCCATCGCCACTGCGCCTTATTACTTGCCCTGTTACCGGGCCAAAAAATAACGGGGAGCAAAAAGGGAAAACCAACAGGGCTAGTAAGGCCGTAAAAAACAGGGCTATTTGACTCAACACCAGAGTGTTACTCAACCCCGGCCAGACTTGTTGCTGCCATAAAAACACCAACCAGGGGCCAATAGGGTTATCTGTGCGTAGAGGCTGGGGGACTATATCTTCTGTAAAAAACTGCGCAATAATTTGCCAATTAATACTGGCCGTGGGCGGCAGAAATATCAGCGCAGCCAAAAAATACAAGGGCAACAAAGCCTTACGTAACCACCAGCGCTGACTGGCGATTAAAAACAACAACACATAAAGTAGGCCTGCCGCTTCACTGTAGAGGCCTTCACTGAGCGATGTTTCTAAATAAAAACCCAGTGTTGGCAAGCCGACAAAACCCAGCACCACCGTTGAGCGCAACGCACATTCAAAGCGATAGCGGGTGTAATGCCTTAGCGCGGGCCAGGCCAGGGGTAAGGTTGTATATAAAAACGCGCTCAAGCTGCGGCTGTGGAGTAGGTGTGCCCGGGGATGGGGACTCATTTCTTCGTAAAGTTCACCATAGATTTTCGCCAGTATTCCTGCATAGGGCAAGCCAATAGCGAGCAAGCCCGTGAGTGGCGACAGGCCAAAACATTGAATAAAAATAAGCGCCCAAAACAATTCATGGATGGCGCGCACAAAGGCACAAAAAGCGCGCACCCACCAATATCGATAAAGCAGTGACAACAAAAAACCAGCAAGCACAGCAAGCGCCATACCTTGCAGGGCAAAACTAAGCGTGTTTGCAAGACCGCTTAACAGCTCTTGATAATCAGGAATCGTTGGCGTAATCAAACCCTGCCCCATGGCCTTTAATTCTAGCCAGGGGCTCGGGCTGATAATTTCGATATCGGCCAATAATAAGAAAATACCCGTTATCAACGCCAAATAAAAACTTGTCGAGCGCAGCGAAGAGACCCCGCTTTTACCCGGCTTAATTTTATGCATTAAACGATTAACACTGACATTTTTCATTAACGATAAAGCGCCGCCAATTGCTCCACCTTGAGCGTCGAACTGGGGGCATCCAGCACAATGGCCCCGTCTTTTAAGCCAATAATACGATCACAAGTGCTCAGGGCCATTTCAACATCGTGCAATGCCAGCACCAGTGTTTCGTGTCTTTCCACTATTAACTGTAGTAACTGCTCTGCTTGATAATCATCGACGGCAGAAACCGGTTCGTCACCGAGGAAAACGTTTTGCTGTTGATACAGTGCCCGACCAATCGCGACCCGCTGACATTGCCCCCCAGACAACTGTTCGACGCGGTCAAACAGTTGTTTATCGAGTTGTAACTGTGCTGTCAGTTCAGTAACTTCACATAAGGGTTCCGACTGGGGCTTGATTAAATTAAGCAGGTTATAGAGGCTATTGTGGCGCTGCAGGCCGCCCATATAAATATTGTGGTAGACACTGAGCATCGGCACCAACCCCGTCCGCTGCGGGCACCAGGCAAGGGCATCAGGTAATTGTTTGCGCAATGTTGCCAGCAATGTCGACTTGCCAACACCCGACTTACCCACCAGGGCAACGCGTTCGCCCGCCGTAATTTTAAGGGAGACATTATTCAGTACAGCCCTGCCCTGATAAGACAGTTGCGCGTTGTCCAATAAAAAAACACTGTGCTCCCCCGCTGAAAATTCATGCCTCTCTTTTTCCAAAGATGTAACGTTTTTCAAATTAAGCTCAGCGTTCATCGATAAGACCAATCGCAACAGCCGTCTTGCGGGTGGGTTCATAATCGCTATTCGTCGCACTAACAAAGGCACTTCGGGGAAAAGCGGCCAGTAGCTCGGGCTGATTTATCGCCAGTAATGCGGCTTTCACTTTCTCGGAAAACCCCTCGCCCCAGCGTTGATCAACATCGCCGCGAATACTCCACTGGTAGTCAGGGTACGGCGGTGTTTGCCAAATAACTTGTACCTGTTGAGGGTCAACCTTCTTTGCCACTAGGGCTTTTTCCCACACCTTATAGTTAACCGCCCCTACCTCATAAGCACCGCTACCCACTAAAGCAATGGTGCGATTGTGATCGCCGCTAAAACCGACACGCCGAAAACTCTCACCCGGCGCCTTGCCCAGGTGCTGTCGAATATAATATTCTGGCATCAGTCGGCCAGAAGTTGAACCCTTGGCACCAAAGGTAAACGTATGGCCCGCTATGGCGAGAGGGAAGTGTTTATTTTTTTCACCATCACGCATTCCATCCAGCAGGCCGCTAGAACGGTGAGCAATAAAATAGGTTTTAAAGAATTGATCTTCGTAGCCCTGTGCAATGGCCCTACTGCCGGGCACACGCTGACGGGCTTGCACGCCAGACAAAGCACCAAACCAGCCTAGCTGCACCTGATTATTACGAAAGGCCGTGACGGCTGCGGCGTAGCTTTTTACCGGAATATACTTTACCTCAACACCCAGCTGTTCTTGCAGATAGTCGGCGACTTGGCCAAAGCGCTGCTGCAACCGAGATGCATTCTGGTCGGGGATGGCGGTAAATGTAAAGCTATCAGCCCACGTAGGACTGACCAAACTGATAGAGACGAGCAGCGCTACTAAAGTAGTCAATAACCGCACGGGCATTCTCCTTAATTATTAGAACGATTTTTCAAGGAAGGTAATAGGTTCTCGCTAAGCCATGGAATAAGCCTCCGCCCATTGCAGCAGTTCTGCCCTTTCACCACGAAAAACCACACGGCCTTCACGCTGCCCTTGCTGGTAGTCGTACATGGGGTCGTAATAATCGGTGAGTAGCATTTGAATGCCGACGCGAAAACCTTCGGCATCGTTGTTGTTTATAAATGCATCTAAAGCTTCACTAAACTCGGCGTGCAACTGAGTAAAGCGCTCGCCACCCAGGCGCTTGCGAATACGGCTGAGGTTGCCGAGTATTTGTTCGCGGAATTTTTCAGCGCCCTCTTCCTCGCCATACTTGGCGGTGTACTGGGGGTAGGCCTCGGTAATGTAGTCGGCCAGTACAATGTCGATACGCTCGGCAATGGGTGTTTCCAGTACGGCAAGCGGGGATTTTTGCATCAGCTCTATAAAGTGCATCGGCAAAGTCACGCCGCCGATCATTCGGCCCTCGTCTTCGGCAAAAATAGGCTGTTGATGCTGCGCACACTGCTTCATTACTGCAATGCTTAAGCTATTTTCAAAATCAATCTGGCACGGCTGGGGCTGTATCTGCCGACCGAAAGCTGAGCCTCGGTGATTCGCCAGTCCCTCTAAATCCAGGGCGTGGGCGAGCTCGTGTATCACCAGAGTTTTGCCTGAACCTGTGCGCCCCGACACCAAGGTCAAAGGCAGGGTCTCACACTGTTGATCAAGCTCATCGATCAAAAAACGGCGCATGGCTTTGTAACCACCCGCCACCAACGGATAGGCTGTGCCCGCCTCGCCCACCAATTGCTGACTGAGGCGTGAACGCAGGCCACCGCGAAAACAATACAGGTAACCCTCGGGGTGGCGCTGAATAAAGTCCTGCCAAGCGACGATGCGTTGTTCACGAATTTCAGGCGTGGCCAATTGCCAGCCCAACGCAATAGCCTCATCCTGCCCTTTCTGCTTGTAACAGGTGCCAACGGCCTCCCGTTGTTTGTCATCGAGCAGAGGAATATTTTCGCTACAGGGGAAGGCCCCCTTATTGAACTCCACGGGGGCACGCATATCCATCATCGGTACATCATTGAGGAAGAGTTCGCGATAGTGTTCAGTATCAGGGCGGATCGTCATAGGGCGGAATTCTACCTTAGGACTGCATGGGTGAACACATGCATCGCCAGTGCTCCAACAAAAGACATTGATGGCCCCGGGGCTAAACGATAATGATTGTTATTTGCATTTGAAAAGTGAAGCACATATTATTGCAAACCACACAAACTCAAGCGACACACATGAAGATCAACTTCCTTTGCACCCAACATAGAAACTGGCTTAGCCGTCAACCCGATGAAGCCTTAAAATGCTGTGCAAGATACAGTGAAACCGGGTGGCAACTGCATCAGCAGCAACGCTGGAAAGATGCGCTACCCTACATGGGTTGTGCCTATGAAACGGCCACTATCATTCTATCAACCGAAGCCCTTGCCCCTAATGATGCCCGCGAGTGGCTAATGCATACATTATCAGGACTTACACAAACCTTAATTAAGCTAAACCATTTAGAGGTATGCGAATATATCTATGAGGGAACAATGGATCTGCTTAGAAAAGAGCCTGCTTATAGCCCAACAACCAAGTTCAATATAACGCAACAAATTAATCAGCTCACTCGGGAATTAAGGCAATTACGCTACCCAGACAGTGAAATTAACACCCCAACTCAACGACTGACACAGAGCCAATGGAGCACCAATATCCATTAATTTTTACCGATATTTTAAACAGCAACTATGATCAAGTTAATACCTGTTAAGTAAATTAATTATTTTTATAATTCTGCTCAGCCCATGATCACTATAATCGACGTCTTTCTATTATCGCTGTTTCCTTTGAACTGGACACTAGCCATTCTTTAACGGGTATCATTCACCAATCTCAGTTAATCAAAAAAATCATAGGCGAAGGAAATAATAATGGGAGAACAAAGAACCCACGTAGAAATACAGGACCACGTCCTGATCATCACCATGACACGCCAGGCAAAGCGTAATGCCATTGATGGCAAGATGACACAGGCCCTGGATACCGCCCTCAATCGTCTCGAAGATGAACCAGATCTTTGGGCCGCCATTATTACCGGGGGGCCTGACTTGTTTTGCGCGGGCACCGATATGGCCGCTACCTCAGGCACACCCACCAAACGCGGTGGTGTATATGGCGTCGTGGGCCGCACCCGCACCAAGCCATTAATCGCAGCAGTTGAAGGCGTCGCCTTTGGTGGCGGCTTCGAAGTGGCCATGGCCTGCGACATGATCGTTGCAGCCACTAACGCGCGCTTCGGTCTGCCCGAAGTGAAGCGTGGCCTGGTCGCCACCAGCGGTGCCATCTTTCGCGCCAGCCGCGTGCTGCCACTCAACATCGCCAAGCAAGTAATGCTCACCGGCACAGAGCTATCACCCGCAGACGGCTACCGTCACGGTATGGTTAATGAACTCTGCGAACCCGGTAAAGCGCTGGAAACAGCACTGGCACTGGCGGCACAAATCACCGCTAACTCGCCCGTGTCAGTACAGCAATCATTGCAGGCCATTGATGCACTTGCCTCCGCCGACGATGCTCACGGCTGGGCACTTACCGCCAAAGCGAAGCAGGTAATTAACGAGTCAGCAGACGCAAAAGAAGGAGTCGCCGCCTTTTTTGAAAAGCGCCCACCCGTCTGGAAGGGATACTAACAACCCGGTCGTGAACCAATGCTGATAATTTGACCACAGAATTTGCGGCAAGTGGGTATTCGCCCGCCTGTTTTACTATGGGATTGAAGAAAGGGACAGTCTATAATGCTCGCCCTCATTTGCCTGCTGCGTACTCCATTCGCTAGCGAGCAAATAAAAGAGGCGGGCAATTTATATGCCCCCACAAGTAATCCCAGTCGTTTAGCAAAGGCAAAACATGAGCTACCAATTTATTCGCTATCAGGTTATCGATTCACTCGCCCTGATCACCCTGGATCGTCCCGAAAAACTCAATGCTGTTTCTCTTGGCATGCTCGATGAGTTACATCTCGCCGTTGATGCTGCTCAGGCTGACGAGCAAGTGCGGGTTATTGGTATTACCGGTGCTGGTGATAAAGCCTTCGCTGCAGGGTCTGACCTGGCCGAAGTTAAAGTGCGCGACCTCAAAAAAGCCCTGGAGCCTATTGTTCAGGGTCTTGCGGAAAAGCTCGAACGTTGTAATAAAGTCAGTATTGCCGCCATTAATGGCATTTGCTTTGGCGGCGGACTCGAAGTCGCCCTGGGCTGTGACTTACGCCTGGCAACACCCAGTGCCACCTTCGCCACACCCGAAGGCAAGCTCGGCATTATTCCCGGTGGTGGCGCCACTCAGCGCCTGCCCCGTTTGATCGGCCGCGCCTGGGCTTTGGAAATGCTGATTATGGGCGAGCCCATTGATGCAGATCGCGCCCTGCACATTGGTCTTATCACCCGCATGGTCGAAAACGAAAACCTACTACCCGAATTATCACGCATGGCAGAACATATTTCTGCCTTCGCCCCGTTAGTGCCACAGTTTATGAAAGCGATGGTGAATTACGGTATGGAAGGTAGTAGCGCGGCAGGTTTGGCGATGGAAAAATTTGCCCAAAGCGCCCTTTGCAGCACAGAAGATAAAGAAGAAGGGCTTAGTGCCTTCCTCGAAAAGCGTACTCCGGTTTGGAAGAAGTAGTAACACGCTTTTTGTCCTGCAAGCTCATCTGTAACGCTGGCATTTAAATAGCGATCGCATGTTGTCTGCTTGGATGAGGTCTGCACACAAGTATCAAATTATCATTTATAGTGGCCTAGCGACTCGTTTTAGGGCAAGTATCATTTTTACCAACGGTAAGAACTGTGCCGCCTGAATAAGTGCAATAACGATTACTCCCTTTTATTTTCTGCCCTTTTAAGGGGCCAAAACTCGCGCCACCCTTTTTCTCAAGATTAATACTAGGCGGGCTACCATTTTTTGTCGGATTTGGGTTCTTTCTGGGACACTGCTCAGTATGTTTAATAGTTAAAATCCCGCTATCAGAGTACATACAGTAGCGACTTAAACCTTTCACCTTATCTGTTTTGAGTGTGCCAGCAGGCGCCGAATAAACATCCAATACAAATAGACTAAAAATACTGAATAATATTGTAATATACGTTTTGTTCAAAACCCTCTCCTGTTACGTTATTAAAATTCAAAATCTTACAACTGAATCAATTATAAAGCCTCTACTACAACTAGGCTCTAATTTTTTTATTTAGCTTTGAATGATAAAGATTCACGAAAATACCACCGAAGAAAAATAATGGACACAAAAAGTGCGCGGCACCAAGACCGCACACCATAATGGATGGTACGACCTGCACACGCTGTTATTACAACCTCGAAAGCCAGCGCGATCCCAGAGCCCGCTATCAACCAATCTTATGGCGGCATGTTGGACTCCAACCGATACTTCGCCAAACGGGTAGATTACCGCTAAGGCGACAAGTTACCAGGCTTAGTGGCTTAGTGGCTTAGTGGCTTAGTGGCTTAGTGAAATAACAGCATGAAAAGTTGACCTTACAGTGAATACTTCTTAAAATATTCACTGTAAGGTCACGTTAATAACAGATAAAACAGGTTGCGTTTTTGCCGGTATAACAACCGAAAACATCAAAATACCATCAATGGAATATACAATAAAATATAGCGAAAACAGGCATTAATTTTACAAGTAATAAATGGATTAAACCCTCACAGTAAAGAACCAATCAGCTTTCAAACTGTTCGACGCACTATTAAATAATGCGTTATAAAAAACCAAACTAAAATCTCATGGTCATCAGCACCAAATAGATTGGTGACCACCAATCACATCGGAAGTGACGTGTAATGTATTACGGTGAAAAACTAAATAGCATTACCCACTTAATTGGTGCTGCTCTAGCACTGGTGGGTTTCGGCGTACTATTGACCATTGGCATCCAGGAAAACAACCCTTGGCTGATCACCAGTTTTTCGATTTTCGGCACCACATTAGTACTGCTGTACACAATGTCTACTCTCTACCACAGCTTTCACCCTCCCAGGCTCAAACAAATATTCCAGAAGCTCGATCACGTAGCGATATACCTGTTAATTGCCGGTACCTACACACCCTACATGCTAGTCTCGTTGCGCGAAGGCAATGGTTTGATCATTCTGGCACTGGTATGGGCATTGGCCATCATTGGTTTATTACTAGATATCTTTATACCCAAACGCATCCAGTGGCTGCAGCTAGTGATTTATCTGGTTATGGGTTGGCTGTGTACAACTAACTATGCGGAGTTAAAGGCTGCGCTTCCTAAAGCGGGTCTCTATTGGTTAACAATTGGTGGCATTGCCTACACTGGCGGCATCATATTCTATGTCCTAGATAATATGAATAAACTGAGCCATGCACACGGTATCTGGCATCTATTTGTTTTATTCGGCTCCACTTGTCATTTCGTCTCTATTGCTGGCTACGTTCGGTAGCTAGTTGAACAGGGAATGTCATGATGGGAGCGAAGGGATCTGACTATTGAGGTATGGCTGCGCTGAATGAGGGTTTGCAAGATGGGCTGTCCTTTATATAGATTACATGGCCCGATTAACGTTCACGTACTTACAACAATAGCTGAACCCAAATACTCACACTCACTAATGATAAAAGAGTCGAGAAGACAATCACCTGAGATGTGCCGGTGTCAAAGACTTGATATTTCAATGCAATGACATGGGCTAAAGCGCCGGTCGGCAACGCGCATAAAA
The DNA here is from genome assembly GCA_002746135.1 of Cellvibrionales bacterium. Lineage (GTDB taxonomy): Bacteria > Pseudomonadota > Gammaproteobacteria > Pseudomonadales > Porticoccaceae > Reddybacter. The sequence continues at coordinate 16,665 of NVWE01000007.1, forward strand.
ACACCGCAGTTAACAACCAACTCGAATCCTCGATACCCAGGGCGTAAAAGCATGCCAGTGTCAGAACTGGGTGCAGTACTAATTTAATAGCCACCAAACTAAAGATTTGAGCATAAGCGATTTCGGTTTTACGAAATTGTAAACTCGCCCCTAAACAAAATAGCGCCACAGGAATGGCCGCTGGCCCCAACATGTCGACCATCTTTTGCAAACTGCCCGGAAGCGAGAGCGCGTAATTAGAAAAAACAAGCCCAATAACTGTTGATAGGAATATCGGGTTCTGTAGTAATGAGCGCTGCACAATCCCGTACATAGCTTTGCCGTCGATCGACTGATGCTCGAATGCTTCTAACAATAGCTGCGAACCGTTCACAATCAGAATATTCCCCAGTAAAACGATGCTGATCGTAGCCGCGTAAGAAGACTCCCCTAACAAGCCAAAGGTGAGGGGAATACCCATGTACGCAAAGTTGGCAAACACGGCATTTAGGCACTGTACGACCGGGACGCGCCGGTCAGTCGAAGGAAATATTCGTCGAAACCCCAGGTAAGTGAACAATCCCGTCAGTACCACCGCAAGGCTTACCGCCGCAAGCGCAGGGATATTGAGCAAGTCATTAATGGATTGCTGGCTAGCCGCATTAAACAGTAGCGCAGGCACCGCAAAGTAATAAACGAATAGATTGAGGCCCGGCAACAACTTAACATCAAGCAGCGTTCGCCTGGCGCCATAGCCAAGGACAATCAATAAAAAAAGAGGCAATATAGCCTCTAGACTTGCTAGCATCATTTACTCCGCACTGTAACTCGGTCGAGCAAGTGCTTTAGATTAGAAAATGGGCAATTCTCCAGACAGGACTTTAACCTGCAAGATATGCTACCGATAACAGCGTAGGACCTGCCCCATTTTCGTTTTTTCTAACATCCGTCCCGACTTACCACTACGCCCAAGCATCTTGCCTCAAAGGCACCAGCTGAAGTCCGATTATTTCGTCGCAATAAATTCGCGGGCATAATCCAGCTCTGCTATCGATACCGTCGGCTTTGGGCAGTTTTTCAGCAGTTGAGTAAAATACTGACGGGCAAGCACTTTATTACCAGAAAGCTCGGCTGCGCGCCCTGCGCCAAAAAGGCTCCAAAAACGTCCGGGCGATTGCTCCAACGAAGTCTCATAAATACTAAGAGCCCGGGCATAATCGCCAGCTCGTAATAACATATCACCGTATAATTCCAGAGCAGGAAGAACCGGGCCCGGTGAGCCAGGGGCTCTCCCAGCTGCCACCTGCCTCTCTGCAGCTTTCGCCATCATGCTGAGCGCCGACGCGGTATCGCCTTTGACAAAAGATAACCACGCCCGCGCTGAACCTTCACGAATGGCCACCTGAGTCGCCCAGTCATATGCCCCCGATACTTTAGCAGCCGCTTCACGCAGAGAACTCAATGCCTGAATTGAACCCTCCGCAGCCGTGAGGTCACCCGTGTGAATAGCACCCAATGCTCGGGCATATTCAACCATCGCCATCAAGTAAGGATATTTCGACCAAGAAAGCTGTTCTGGCAGATGTGGATCAAGGTTGGCAGCCAGTATCCAGTTGCGCCGCTCAAGGGCAAGCCGAGCCGGAACCGCTGCAAAGGCATTAGCGGTTGCAATGTGATCTTGATAAGGCGGCTGCAATGAGCCCAGGTAATCGAGCATCTCAATAGCGTGTGCATCATTCACTCGTTGTAACTCCGCATACACCAGAAAATCCAAGGCATGCAGATGGTGCAGCGATATTTCTCCCGTTGACAGCCGCTCAGCAGAAGCCTTAAGCGCCCTCGCATTAAAGTCTGCCGACTCCTCCCAATAACCTAGCTGTGTAAAAATATGGCTGGTCATGTGCAAAGCATGTGTATTCTCAGGCGCTACCTTGTCATAGCTTCGAGCAACATCAAGCGCAGCTGCAGCCAAAGGGGGAACATCGTACGCATGAATTATGTAGTGATGTGCACCGGGGTGGTCTGGAATTTCCGCCAGAATTTTTTCAGCAATAGAGCCCGCCTCGCGCTGAAGCGCGTAAGTCTTGTCCCGCTTGGACGTATTGGCCAGTATTGAACGTGCATAAAAAAGGCGCGCCTCAACATCGTCGGGCCAGGCTTCTACAACACCCCGCCACCCATCGCGATAGGCTGCTAATCTTGCGCGCTCACCACCCTCGGTTTCGTAATAGGCCGCGATCACGTCAACATAGGCAAGTTCCCGCTCGCTCGAGTTTGCCGCGCTGCGTGCCTGAGCAATCCAGCCATTCCCTTCAGCTTGAGATTCAGGAGAAAGCGAATCTGGCCACAAAGGATGCAAGTGCGTCATTGCCGCACCCCAAAACGCCATAGCGCACTCCGGATCCACCGCCTGCGCAGCCTTGAAGGCGTTAAGTGCTTCCTCAAAGGTCATGTGATGCATCAAGGCCAAGCCACGCACGAGCAAAGGCTGTGCCGGAGAAGCACAAGAATTAGCAAACCTAACAGAGCCCAGTGACTCACCGTCAGTATCATAAGCCGTGACCTGCCCAGAGGTACTTTGACTTGCCTCGCTCACCCCGCTGAAGACACCAAGCACAAGAGCAACTGCCGAGATAAAGCACCTTAAACCCAATGGAAGAACCGAAATAAAATATCGATGTTTTTTTTGTGTACTCATATAATTTCTCGATTTAACGCTAGCGATAGGCTGCCTAATACAAAAAATTCCTAAAGGTTTTTAAATTACTTAATTTTTCGGGAGAACGCTCAGTGTCAGCTCTTTCCATGCCACACTAGCCCCTTCTGTTCACTATTCGACTGATGGTTGAATAGTGTTTCCCAAAGTGAAACCCTATTTCCTTCAAGGTATAAGCTCCCGTCAAAAATGCCTGCTGTATCGCCTCTGTACTATCAGGATACTTTTTCTGATAATAATCTATGGGTTTAGCGAGTGCGCCTGTTTGTAATACGGGAATGTCATCGAGACTATCCTTTTCTTCAATCGCCTTGAGGTGCTGATTGATAAACTCGTCACTACCGAGGAATACTTGCTTCTGCAGATCGCCCCACAGGGAGGGAGCGCCGATTCCATCACGCACAAAGTCGATGTATTTTTCCCGCGTCCGCTTACGTTGTTTGCCGAACTGGCTCAATAGCCAATCCGTTTCAAGCCAGACTGGTGCTTCTGTTTTCCCAACCATTGCAGAATAACTGCTCCAGCGCCAGGCACCGACCTTTTTGACCATCCGTGCTCTTATCGGGTTTAACACTACATAGCGAGTCAACTCAAGCAAATAGCTTTCCTTGTCGACATGTATGGCTTTGTATCTGCCTTGAAAAAGGTGCCCTGTGTGATTATGCCGACGATTGAAGTATTGGGTGTAAACGCCATTCAGCTGACGCATCCCTTTCGACAGGTTGCCTTCAATGGTCTCAACCACCAGGTGATAGTGATTGTCCATAAGGCAATAAGCATGCACGCGCCAGTTATAGCGCTCACAGACGTCACCCAAAATTTCAAGCCAACGCCTGCGGTCGCCATCATCATCGTAAATGTCTTCGCGCCGATCACCACGTGAAGTTACGTGATAGATGGCACCTGCATATTCTAATCTTAGTGGTCTAGCCATAAGAGCAAGTTAGCATGATGGCTTTAGTGTGGCAAGGAAAGACCTGACCCCCTTTTTCGTTGACCCCCTTTTTCGCTTTTTCGATTACTGAAAACTTTGTCTTGCAATACGGGGCGAACCATATATGACCCCGTTTTTTCCGCTGGTATCTGACCTCGTTTTGGTTGTCCATTTTTATATGTCTGGCAATTCTGAAGCTTTAATAACCCTAGCGGGGCCATTTGGTGGCGTGTATTGAAATTTTCCATTACCTAAAGGTCGCGCTATGGCACCATTTTTATAGACTATTTTTCGAATGTTAATCGGCAAACCATAATCTTTCAGATCTGGTTTTATCCATGTTCCATTATTCGCAGTCCAATTTCCAAAATATGGGAAATAAGGTGTTTTATCCACACCCCCACGAATAGGTGTAGTAAACTCTATTGAAGAAACCGTAGCGTTAGCATTAGCAGGCCCAAAGAAAGCTCTCACGGAGTCCCCCCCACCTAAACCTGTTCCCGCTCCTGCTTCTAGCTCACCTTTCGCAGCAACTTCTTTTATCCCACCTCCAGGCATGTTGCGGTGAAAAATAGTATCTGGATGTGCTGCCGCCGCATCAGCTAACTTAGCATTTTTTCCGACCAATGCAGCTGATTTAGAATCAGTAACTGCCCCTGGCAGTGAGGCTTTTTTAGTTTCAATGAGATTCTTATTGGAGCCAGACCCCTTTGAATCATTAGCCTTTACTCCTTTATTTCCAACACCCCTAGGATCTACATTAACGGACTCAGACCTCTTTAAATTATTAATCCCTATTCCCTTGTTTCCAACACCCTTAGGATCTAAAGATAGGCTTCTTCTTCGCACAGAAGGCCCTACCGCAGTCGCTGGCCTTACGAAGCTGACAACAGGAAATGCTGCAGACGGCAAAACGGACAAGGCTAGCACACCTGAATTTAAGACACTGTCAAGTTCATTCGAGTATATTATTACTTGTTTTACAGCATTTTGCTTTGCACGGTAAAGTCGTGGAGTCGTATTTTTATTAAGCCGCAAAGGAAATATTCGCTTAGCTACTCCATAGTGCCCATACCCTATTGAGTGAGAAATAGATGGCTCTGCATTATCGCTAATAGCAAGATAATCTAAATCCAAGCGAACACCATCTTTATAGATTAGTTTCAAGACTCTCGAAAACCCACCTTTTGGTGGACGATAGTTAACATCCCAATCCATACCCACAAAATTATCTACATACGAAACAAGAATTCGATATTTTTCTATAGGCAACTGCCTCAAGATTGAGTCTGGGTCCCTGTATTTTTTATAAACTGGAACAGCAGGATCAAGATGCTGCAAAGATAGAAACTGCCCCGAATGTGTACTTACCGAAATACCAAATGAATCTAGATCTTTAACAAACCCAAGGGCTAGCTTTTTATCATGACGAAATAGAGTATTTATATATATATATAAATAATTTCCACTCCCTTTGGCATAGGCATTCTGCAGCTCATATGCCCATCTTTGAAAACTTGATTTGCCTAGCTTTCTTGCAGATAAATATTGGGATAATAACACAGCGCCATCATCTCCTCCATTTTTTAGGTACTGTATAGAACGTTTCGATAGTCTATGAAATGACCCCCACCAATAATTTATAGGGTAGGTTGTGACAATAGGTATTGGTTTAGACATAAAAACTCGACTATCTATTTATGAACGAACTAAAAGCTCGGTAAATTCTAAAAAATGTAGATGTTCGGTTTGGTGCTTTTTTATCAAAGATAACCAACACTTTCGTTTTGATAATAAACCAGGCACCTCAACTAAATAGAGAATCGTTAACCGCTAGTCTCATTGGACCAAATAGCCTGCATGTAATGCATAAATTTTGGTAAATATGAGGAGCAGGACGTTTCAATTAATTCAGTCATTGCCTCCCGGCGCCGGTGCTACTACTACCGCATCACCTCCATCTGGTTTCTCAAATACATATTTAGCATCAATGTCTGGATCACTAAAATCATCGTCTAGCATTCGTGCTGCTCGACGAATATTATCAAGTGTTGTCTGCCGCGCTTCTTCCTGCGCCTGCACCACATCAAGCGCTCGATGTGCCAGCTTAAAGTCTTCTAACAGAGCATTACTACCTGGTAGCGCCTCAATGTAAAGGGAGCCAGTTGGAACAATAATTTCATCGCCTTTGTTCGGTTCGGAGAGAAGAAGCTGTCGAAATCGCTCACGCAGGGCCGGACGTATTTCTTCGAATGCCTGATCATCCAATTGCTCGCGCAAATGACAAATATAGCGGGCAAACTGTTCGCGATTTATATTTCCAGCATCATGTGGATCTAATAAACGAAAACCTGCATCCACATAGGGTTCCATCATAAAATCAGTCAATGCATTACTCTCGCGTAAAGGAAAGATCATATAATTTCCTTTAAAGCCCAATAGTGAATCAAGATCAGCTATTTCACTTAGCGTTTTACCTGCCTGCTCAATTTCAAAATTCGGTTTATATTCAAACTCTACTGCGGTTCGGATTTCCTGCGTGCCGTCTGCCCGGACAGTTTCTCTAGTTAGGCTTGCATCACCTAAAAATGTGTATTGAGCGCCACCATCGACTTCATTAAACGTTGGGGCTTTTTTATATTGCAACCTTAGAAACCGTTCGTCAGGGTGTTCGTAAGCCCATATTGCCTGCATGTAATGAATAATATTCTCTTTTACATGCAACAGAAGGTCGACGACCTTGAGTTCCCATTCTTTGTGCAGCTTTAATGCGCTGGTGTATTTTTCAGTCGCTGCTGTATAGGCGCTAACTTCGCGCTGCAAAGCCATTTGCCGCTGTTTTACTTGTTCTACTGCTCGCCTCTCATGCGCTTTTGCTGCCTCCTCACGAGCTTGTGCGCCTTCAGTACTTTGACCGCCACCGCCAAAAAAGTCGCCAATATCGGCGAAGAGGCCATCTGTGTCTTCTTCTTCTCCTTCGCCAATACGTGCCTCTATAGCGCGTTGCAGTGCTTCGTAACCTACACTGGCCTGCTCCTTTAATGCGTGAAGATCATCTTTTAGTGTATCCACGATATTTTCGTGCTTACGCATAGCGGTATAGAGAGCGTCTTTAGCGACCTTATTACCAGCCATAGGCCCAGCTACATAGGTCAGGATATCTTCATACATATCATCTAACAGTGCCCGCTTGAGGATCCAACCGTGGCGAATTAGAAAAGCCTCGTCTATGTGGTTGGGGTTCGGAATGTCTTGCGCTACAAGTACAACAGGCGTTGCTTTATAAATTTGTTCGTTTACTCTAAAACGTCGCTGTAACTCATAGAAAAGATAAGTAGCAGTGAGTTCATCGTTGGGATTTTTAATTTCGCCCGATTCGGATTCCTCAAAGTCAAAGGTATCATCCATTATGACCTCTAACGTTCGTTCCTGACGATATTCCTCTGATGATTTCGTGACGGCTTCACGAAAGGATTTTTTGGTACTATCGGAGGCATTACTCGCGTCATGACCTACGGTCGTTGTCGCATCGCCAGATGCAATAAGGAAGTTATAGGTACCCTCAGAGGCTACGGTGAAGTTGGTTTTCGATTCTGCCTTTTTGATGATTTCTGATTCGGCGCGTCCCGTTGAGTCCAATTGATCTTTCAATATACTGGAGTGTTTCTCAACCTCCTTTTCGACGCGCTTACGGGTTATTTTGGTTTTAGTCGAATATTTGCGTGACTCTCCAGGCGAAAGCGTAACCGAATGATGCAGTTCTCCAACTTGGTAGGCCACGGGCTCCCATCGCTGGCGATAGGTAATATTCACACCGAAATTAATTGCATGACTTCTATGGTCCGCGCCATAGGCGGTAAATGCGTAGCGGCCACGTAAGATATCGCGTAATTTTTGTATCGTTGTTTTTACCGGTACATCTGCAAATAGCTCATCATTTTCGTACTCATCAACAACAGGACGACCACTACCACGAGGGGGTGAATCTGATGGACGATCACGACCACGAGAGGGTTGACCTGGTAGTCCGGGGTACAGCGGTCCGTTATCATTGCGACCGAAGGACAAGCCAGCAGCACTGTTATTGAATTGATTGGAAAGATGTTGGGCATATGCCGCTTTTGGGCTTGATCCCACTGCAGCAGCAGAGACCAGACGTTCCTCAGCGTCGAGCGCACTTAATGCTGAGTGTGACTGCGGTAATGCTGATTCGGGGTCGCCGCCCTGTTCAACCAAAGACATAAAAGCACTTTCGGCCAATGGCTCAATCCGATCGTCGAGAAATTCTTTCCAGACATGATTAAAGGCAATGCTGAGCTGATGAAAGTCGAATACGGAGGCGGAATCAGCCGGCCCTGGAGATAGAGAGAAATCGCGGATATTGCCGATGACATCTTCTTGACCTGGTCGACCTTTAAGCGCGCCAATCGGTGAGTTAATATCCGAAGTAACACGTGAAAGCTGACGTTTGATGTCTTCTTTTGTGATTTCATCTTCGGTCTCTTCAAGTGGGTTCTCTGGTTCCTCCACACCATCTACTCTATCGAGAATAGTCTGGGCACATTGCTCGTCGAAGGTCATTTGCGTGAATTGCTCAAACTGTGCCTCCTCGCCTCCTAAAGCAAAAGGCCTAGCATCACCGCCAAGATTTTCACCAAAAATCAGTATTTCCTCAATATCTGCCCGCTGCAAGCTAGAGGTACCCGGTTGCAGAGTATCTAATTTACGTCGCAACTCAGCCCGCTGTGCGGCTGTTAGAAAATACCTTGTTATACGGCGCGTCCCTTCTGTCGTCGCTATAACAGAAGAAAAGTCCCGCGCACCCTGTTGTAAGTTTTTCAGAGTAACTGCGTCGACACTACGGTCAGCGTCCCCCTCTACAACCATTTGCTCTCCTTTAGCGATATCGGCTGGCTGCGTGGCGATGTCTTCCATCAATTTATTGCGAAACCCAGCAACAAATTGATCTTTGGCCTTTCGCTTTATCGCTACGCGCTGTCGTGCAACAGTAGCCCACTCCTGCTCAACAACCTTTGCTTGCTCAGCTGCTTCCTTGATTTGACTAACCGCAAATTTGGCATCGGTGGGTTTTAGAGGAATAACTTTAAAGTCTTCGATTACTCTTTTGGATAACTCAATAAGAAATGTTGAAGTAGTTCCCAGCGTGATGGTTCGAGGCTGAGTTTGAAAAATAGGTTTATTATCACTATCTGGCTTAAGCGGCGCCTCTATCGATAAAACAACCTGCATATTGGAAGTTATATCTTGCTCCCCTTTCCAGTGAATCGCGAAATTCCCATCAATATCTGTTGCAGTAGAACCAAGTATTTCATTTGCATTTGAAGCCGGATGCTCTTGCTTACTAATCAGAGCGGCAGTAACCATCAAGTTTCCTATGCCTTTTTGCTGGTTGGGTTCAATTATTCGGCCCAGAACTGTAGTTACCATAATCCTTTAGTCCTTATTAAGTTCATTACAATAAATATTAGGTTATTTTTTTCTGAGCTCACAGAAAGTTAGCAAAGACTAGGCTCAGGTCTTTCGACAACATATTGATTATCCTTCCTCACTATCCGACTAATCGTTGAATAATGTCTACCAATATGATTTGGCATTGCAGTTAAACTGCCGACTTTATTTATTATTTTACTAAGAGCTGATCCTGCAAACATAAAGCAGGCCACATACTCATCCACTGGCCGCAGAGATATTTTCTGCGAATCACCTATTACAGATGTAGTCAGTCCCTCAGAAACGCTTTGCGAGCATGTAAGTTCAGGTACTGCTGGGGTAGAACGGGTATTAGAGCCGTTGTTAGATTGCTTACCTTTGGACAAATCTAGATATTTAAGTCGTTTGGTCATTTTCCTAACCATCCCTGTTAAGTTCAATGCTCCACTTTGCCGAGCTAACTTATCTTCCTCTTCCCGACGAACCCCGGTATATAGGGGTTTTGCCTATAAGTTCAGCGGTAATAATAAAAAATTACAGATTGAACCGCAAGCAGGCTTACAAGCTCGGGATAAAGAATAAATAAGATTAGGAGGTTTTACCTCACTCACATGGGTGAGGTTTCAGTTATTTTTGCGAGACAAGCTTCACAGCGAGTTGTACCTGACTGCGGGTGCCGGTCTTGTTAAAAATATTTTTGAGATGCGTCCTGGCTGTATGGGAAGAAATACCCATCGCTTTCGCCGTTGCGGCAGAGAACAGTGAAATAACAGGGTCAGGTCTTTCCAGAAATAACAGGGTCAGGTCTTTCCAGAAATAACAGGGTCAGGTCTTTCCAGAAATAACAGGGTCAGGTCTTTCCACAGAAATAACAGGGTCACAGAAATAACAGGGTCAGGTCTTTCCATGCCACACAGCCCCTACTACAAAAAAACCTAAAACAGGCAAACCAGAACCAGCCCCCACACCACACCCTCGACTCATTACTTCCTATCGACGTTATGAAACTACATGCCTAAAATCACTTTTTCTGTTTAGGTAGATATTTGACATCAGACAGCATCTCGAAATCTTTATCCTGAGTCCATGTGGTTGCAGCGTGAAGTTTTGCAGTTGCATAAATAATACTATCTGCCATTGGCAATCTGTTGGCCAGACTAATTTTAGCGGCTGCACTCGCTAAGGATGGAGTAAGCGCCACTATCTGTCCCTGATGAAGTGCAGCTAGCACCTGTATCAAGTGGTTTTCATCACTTTCTCTGAGTATTACCTTAGATATCTCGTAAATACAAATGGTTGGCACGATCAGATCTTGAGTTTGTTTTATCGGTGCAGAAAATGCCGCTGCATTTCCCCCTCCGGAAAAAAACTCTAGCCAGGCAGATGTATCGACAACATTCATAGGCGATCATCTTCCCGGATAAAATCCGTGTCGATGCCTTTTAAAAAGCCCTGAAGCTCACCAATATCTCTTTGTGGAATCAGCTCTATACGGTTTTCGTATTGCACTACCTGTAGTTGTTGTCCCGGCTTCAGATGCAATGATTCTCTAACTTTCTTCGGGATAACAACCTGATATTTGGGTGATACTTTGACGCTTAGCATAACAAGACCCTTATCGATCAACAATCCGTATGACGATAGGGCAATTAATGAGTAYTGTCAAACATCCGCCTAAAAACTGGACAGTTAAAATGCTCAATGAGTTTTACAATACTGGCCCYTAATACTCAAACAAAGCCCCTAAAACACATCYCCAGGCACCCGAACCCACCCTTCCATCAACACYCGSGCACTACGACTCATGCTSGCCTTATTCACCGCCCAYTCACTACCRACYWGACTGGCCTCGGCACCSACTTTCAAWGTSCCWGARGGRTGRCCAAAGGTMACRCTACTACGCTCRCCACCACCGGCAGCCAAATTYACCAGTGTGCCGGGWATAGCRGCRGCTGARCCAATMGCGACGGCAGCWGTGCCCATCATGGCGTGATGCAATTTACCCATGGACATKGCRCGCACYAGCAGGTCGATWTCTKCTGCTGCTACSGGCTTATYRCTGGARGARGTGTAAKYAATCGGCTYRGCMACGAASGCCACCTTGGGKGTGTGYTGSCGCSCYACKGCTTCTTCGACATCTTTAATTAAGCCCATACGRATTGCACCGTGGGCGCGGATGGTTTCAAAGCGRSTYAGCGCTGCGGGGTCGCCGTTAATGGCTTCCTGTAGCTCTGCACCGGTATAACCGATTTCGTCAGCATTGAGRAAGATSGTGGGAATACCRGCRTTAATYAKGGTGGCTTTGAAGGTGCCGACRCCGGGTACTTCGAGRTCATCCACKACATTGCCGGTGGGGAACATKGCACCGTCGCCATCGGCGGGRTCGATAAAATCGACCAGYACTTCGGCGGCRGGAAAGGTGACGCCATCGAGTTCGAAGTCACCGGTTTCCTGTACTTCGCCTGCAGTCACGGGTACGTGAGCAATAATCGTTTTTTCGATATTGGCTTGCCAGATACGGATCACGGCAATGCCGTCGGTGGGAATACGCTCAGCATCAACCAGGCCGTTGCTGATGGCGAAGGCCCCTACTGCTGCCGTTAGGTTGCCGCAGTTACCACTCCAGTCGACAAAGGCTTTGTCGATGGCGACCTGGCCAAAGAGGTAGTCGACATCGTGATCCGCTTTCTCGCTTTTTGCCAAAATCACGGTTTTACTGGTACTGGATGTTGCACCGCCCATGCCGTCGGTTTGCTTGCCGTAGGGATCGGGGCTGCCGATGACTCGTAGTAACAGAGCGTCACGCGCCGCACCGGCAACCTGTGCCGCTTCCGGCAGGTCTTTTAAACTGAAGAAAACACCTTTGCTGGTGCCGCCACGCATGTAGGTGGCGGGGACTTTTATTTGCGGTAGCTTTTTATTTTTACTAACGGCCATGAACTTTAATCCTGATCTGAATGTTTTGTTACTTAATCAAATATTACAGGCGGAGGGACAACACCACACAAAATGGCGCTGCCCCATCACAAGGGTTGGACTTAACTAGCGACTGAAGACTCTAAAAAGTCATCCGCAAAACGCTGCAGTACACCGCCCGCTTCGTAGACCAGCACTTCTTCAGCGGTATCGAGACGGCAGGTCACGGGCACATCAACCGTTTCGCCGTTCTTACGATTAATGCGCAGGGTTAGCGCTGCCCGGGGGCTGGCTTGACCAATCACATCAAAAGTCTCGGTGCCGTCGATGGCATAGGTCTTGCGATTTTCACCGGCTTTAAATTCCAGTGGCATCACGCCCATGCCGACCAGGTTGGTGCGGTGAATACGCTCGAAGCCTTCGGCGACGATGGCTTCAACACCGGCTAAACGAACACCTTTGGCCGCCCAGTCGCGGGATGAACCCTGRCCGTARTCGGCACCGGCAACAATAATCAGCGGCTGCTTGCGCTCCATGTAGATTTCAATGGCTTCCCACATGCGGCTGACTTTGCCTTCTGGCTCGATACGGGCCAGTGAACCCTGTTTGGTTTCACCATTTTCCTGCACCATTTCGTTAAATAGTTTGGGGTTGGCGAAGGTCGCACGCTGAGCGGTGAGGTGATCACCCCGGTGGGTAGCGTAGGAATTGAAATCCACTTCTGGCAAACCCATCTTGTCGAGATAGGCTCCGGCGGCGCTGTTCAACTGAATGGCGTTGGAGGGGGACAGGTGATCGGTGGTGATGTTGTCACCCAGYACGGCTAGTGGACGCATACCTTTCATGGTGCGYTCACCSGCCAACGCRCCTTCCCAATACGGGGGGCGACGAATGTAGGTGGTCTGTGGGCGCCAGTCGTAAAGCGGGCTCACCTTCTCTCCGTCATCATCCTTAATATCAAACATCGGGATGTATATTTCACGGAACTGCTCAGGCTTGACACTGGCTTCAACAATGGCATCGATCTCTTCATCACTCGGCCAGATATCTTTTAAGGTGATGTCCTTGCCGTTTTGATCTTTGCCGAGCACATCTTTTTCGATATCGAAACGAATGGTACCGGCGATGGCGTAGGCAACAACCAGGGGCGGTGAGGCCAAAAACGCCTGCTTGGCATGAGGGTGAATACGGCCGTCAAAGTTGCGGTTACCCGACAACACGGCGGTGGAGTACAAATCGCGGTCGATGACTTCCTTCTCAATCACCGGGTCGAGAGCACCGCTCATGCCGTTGCAGGTGGTGCAGGCAAAACCGACAATGCCGAAACCGAGTTGCTCCAACTCGGGCAAGAGCTTGGAATCTTCCAAATACAGCTGAGCCACTTTTGAACCCGGTGCGAAAGAGGTTTTCACCCAGGGCTTACGGGTCAAGCCAAGCTTATTAGCGTTACGGGCAATCAGTGCTGCGGCAATCACATTGCGCGGRTTRCTGGTRTTGGTACAGCTGGTGATSGCGGCRATRATCACSGCACCRTCGGGCATCAGGCCCTCTTCATTTTCAACCACACCGGMGATACCACGGGCAGCCAGTTCAGACGTGGGTACACGGGCATGAGGGTTGGACGGCCCAGCAATGGTGCGCACCACAGTCGATAAATCAAAACTCAGCACACGGGGGTAGACCGCCGTTTTCAGGCTGTCGGCCCAGAGGCCCGTTTGCTTGGCGTAGGTTTCAACCAGCTTCACTTGCTCAGCTTCGCGGCCGGTGATTTTCAGGTAGTCRATGGTCTGCTGATCGATGTAGAACATCGCGGCAGAAGCACCAAATTCCGGAGTCATATTCGAGATCGTCGCCCGATCACCCAGGCTCAAATTGGCAACGCCCTCGCCAAAGAACTCAAGGTAGGAGGAAACCACTTTTGCGTTACGCAGGTATTCAGTCAGTGCCAGTACAATGTCGGTAGCAGTAATACCGGGCTGGGCTTTGCCCTTTAGCTCAACGCCAATAATGTCGGGCAGGCGCATGTAAGACGGGCGACCTAACATGACGGTTTCAGCTTCAAGGCCACCCACACCAAGGGCGATAACACCCAGGGCATCAACATGAGGTGTGTGGCTGTCGGTGCCGACCAAGGTGTCGGGAAAGGCAACGCCGTCACGGGACTGGATGACCGGCGACATTTTCTCCAGATTGATCTGGTGCATGATGCCGTTGCCGGGCTGAATCACATCGACGTTTTTAAAGGCTTTCTTGGTCCAGTTAATAAAGTGAAAGCGGTCGTCATTGCGGCGATCTTCAATGGCGCGGTTAAGGGCAAAGGCGTCTTTTTCAAAACCCGCATGTTCAACGGCCAGGGAGTGGTCGACAATCAATTGGGTCGGCACCACTGGGTTTACTTTCGCGGGGTCACCGCCCCTTTCTGCAATCGCATCACGCAAACCGGCAAGATCAACAAGGGCCGTCTGGCCAAGAATGTCGTGGCACACCACGCGCGCGGGGTACCAGGGAAAGTCGAGATCTTGCTTGCCTTCGATGATTTGCTTCAGCGAATCGGTCAGCACTTCGGGCTCACAACGACGCACCAGGTTTTCGGCATAAACACGAGAAACGTAGGGCAGTTTGGCGTAAGCGCCTGGCGCGATAGCCTCGACAGCCTCTTCGGTGTCAAAGAAATCGAGCTGGGTACCCGGCAGGGATTTACGGTATTCAGTATTCATAATGTAGCGCTCTATTTAGTGCTCTTTATAAAACAAATCACATTGGCAATGAATTGTAAGCTGTTGAAATTAAAAAAGGAGCACCGCTAATACGGCACTCCTTTTCGTTTAGCTGTCAATAACCTGAGCTCTGTAATTAGCGCTCGGTGATCACGGGTACGGCACGCATATCCGGCCCGGTGTATTCGGCACTGGGGCGAATAATACGGTTGTCAGCGCGTTGCTCAAAGACGTGAGCGGCCCAACCGGTCAGACGCGACATCACGAAAATCGGTGTAAACAGCTTAGTAGGAATATCCATAAAATGGTAGGCCGAGGCATGGAAGAAATCGGCGTTACAGAACAACTTCTTCTCACGCCACATGACTTCTTCACAGCGTACTGAAGCGGGGTAA
Organism: Cellvibrionales bacterium; assembly: GCA_002746135.1. Classification (GTDB taxonomy): domain Bacteria; phylum Pseudomonadota; class Gammaproteobacteria; order Pseudomonadales; family Porticoccaceae; genus Reddybacter. Next base: position 31,773 of record NVWE01000007.1, read on the forward strand.
AGAACGGTGTCGCCAACGTCTTTACCGAGCTTTTCAGCCCACTCTTTAATGATGGCATTGCGGGGATCGGAGTCAGCATAAATCGCGTGACCGAAGCCCATGATTTTGTCTTTACGTGCCAACATGGCCATCATTTCTTCTTCAGCATTATCGGCGCTGGTGAAGCCTTCAATCATGTCCATCGCCGCTTCGTTAGCACCACCGTGCAGTGGGCCACGCAGGCTACCAATCGCTGCGGTTACGCAAGAGTGGATGTCAGACAGGGTGGAAGCACAAACGCGAGCGGTAAAGGTCGACGCGTTGAACTCGTGCTCGGCGTAGAGAATCAATGAAACATTCATCACTCGCTCGTGCAGCTCATTGGGCTTCTCGCCGCGCAGCATGTGTAAGAAGTGACCGCCGATGGAATCGTCATCGGTTTCAGTTTCCACTTTTACGCCGTCGTGACTGAAGCGATACCAGTAGCAAATGATCGAGGGAAAGACGGCGAGTAAACGGTCAGTCGCAGCTTCCTGCTGGTCAAAATCAGTTTCCGTTTCAAGGTTACCCAAAAAGGAACAACCGGTACGCAGCACGTCCATGGGGTGAGCATCGGCGGGGATGCGTTCGAGCACGTCTTTCAAAGCCTGGGGCAAACCGCGCAGACCTTTCAAAGTTGTACGGTAGGCATCGAGCTCAGTTTGTGTGGGCAGTGCGCCTTTTAAAATCAGGTGAGCCACTTCTTCAAACACGCAGGTTTCAGCGAGGTCTTTAACATCGAAACCTCGGTAGGTTAAACCCGARCCTTCTTTGCCGACTGTGGATAGTGCTGTTTTACCGGCCACCTGGCCGCGTAGGCCTGCGCCTGAAAGTACTTTAGTTGCCATGCTCCATTCCTCTACTATTAATCAGTGCGAGTTCGTATTGAACTCAATTTGGCTGTTATTTTTAGCTGGAATACACTTTAATAAGACGCCTTAACCAGCTGTTTTAAATCTATTTATTCTTGCCTTGCGCAAACAAACTATCGAGCTTCTGTTCGTACTCGTGATAACTAAGATAGTCATACAATTCCATGCGCGTTTGCATAGTATCGACAACCGCCTTCTGGTCACCTTCTTCAAGAATACTGGTGTAAACGTTTTCCGCCGCTTTGTTCATCGCGCGGAAAGCAGACAGAGGGTAAAGCACCATATCGACGCCCCACTCGCCCAGCTCGGCCTTATTGTACAGAGGTGTTTGACCAAACTCCGTAATATTTGCCAGCAGAGGTACATCAATTGCAGCACTGAAAGCACGGTAGTGTTCTTCTTCATTCACCGCTTCGGCGAAGATACCGTCTGCACCGGCTTCAACACAGGCCTGAGCCCGTTCGATGGCTTTCTCTAGCCCTTCCTGTGCGAAAGCATCGGTACGCGCCATGATAAAAAAGCTCTCGTCGGTGCGGGCATCAACAGCCGCTTTCACACGGTCGACCATTTCCTGCTGGCTGACGATTTCTTTATTCGGGCGGTGACCACAACGCTTCTGGGCAATTTGATCTTCAATATGCACGGCAGCAGCACCGGCGCGAATCATATCTTTGACGGTGCGAGTAATGTTAAACGCCCCACCCCAACCGGTGTCGATATCAACCAGCAAAGGGACTTCAACCGCCGCAGTAATGCGACGCACATCTTCAAGTACATCATTAAGGCTAGTCATGCCCAAATCGGGTAGACCGTAGGAGGCATTGGCAACACCGCCACCGGAAAGATAGATAGCTTTGTGGCCAATTTGCTCAGCCATCATTGCGCAATAGGGGTTGATGGTACCGAGAATTTGCAGAGGTTTGTTATCTGCTAGCGCCTTGCGAAAACGCGTGCCGGGGGTTAAAGATGTCGTCATAAATCACCTGTGTTGTCGTACGTTTTACTGTTGTTTGTTAACTACTCTTTTAGTCAGTCACTACCTGCTTAACTAACAGGTTTAAGCACCAAATCAAGACCCTCATCCATCTGCCGCTCAACATTGATTCGCGATGCGCGTATGTGGCGGCGCATCAGCATTTCTGCCATTTCACCATCGCGGTCAGCAATGGCCTGCACTATGTGGCGGTGTTCAGAAAAGGCATCACTGGCTCTGGGGCTAAGCATACCAAACTGGTAACGATACATTCTCACTTTGGCGTAGAGTTCCTCACAGAGCAAACGGATTAACTGGCTATTGCCGCTGCCCATGACCAGTCGATAATGAAAGTCCAGATCACCCTCTTTTTGGTAATAAGCCCTACCCTCTTGCAGCTCATTATTTTGCATATGCTCTTCGAGCAGTTGCTGAAGCTCAAGAATTTCAGCCTCGCTCATATTCTGCGCGGCCAGTCGACACGCCATACCTTCAAGCGCTTCACGTACGTGATAGATTTCCAGCAGGCCATGCAAACTAAGCTCAACAACCCGAGCACCCGCATTGGCCTTGCGCGATACCAGGCAAGCTGACACCAGACGGGCCAAAGCCTCACGCACGGTACTGCGCCCGACTTTGTAAAGGCGACTCAGCTCTACTTCATTAATTTTGCTGCCTGCGGCGATCTCTCCACAGATAATATCGCCACGCAGGCGATGAAACAGTATATCGACTGCGGTAGAGGCATCAGGATGAGCAAGATAAGTGTTCAATGTTTTAAATCGCGGGCTAAAGTTCGCCGTTGTCTGACAGGGCGGACTTTATAACAATAAACACCCGGGCATTCAAGATGGATTGTCTGACAATCCTKATCGCCATTAAGTTGATAGCTTGCATTTATTATATTGAAACCTAATACGTAAATTAAGCATTGAGCGTATGGTTTGACCCTGAAAAAGTGGGCATAATGCCAACGCTTCATTAAGCGAGCGTTTGAACCCTGGTCGTCAACTGAGACATTCAACCGAGCTAGCACTGCGACTTTACATGCCCAGAAAACTGTTTCGCCGGCTAATCCCCGTCAAGCTRAACCCTAATCCAAACTCTCTCGCCTCGCGCTGGTTCGGCCCGATTCTAAACGACCCTCATCTGCTGCATTTAAATCGCCACTCGGTTTCCACTGCTTTTTTTATCGGCTTATTCTGTGCTTGCTTACCCGTCCCCGGGCAAACCTTTGTGGTCACTGCGCTGGCACTGGTGTTTCGCTGTAACCTGCCCCTATCACTGGTTCTTATTTGGGTAAGCAATCCGCTCACTATTCCGCCAATGATTCTTGGCCTTCATCGGCTCGGGCAGTGGATGCTTGGTCACGATGCGACAGCCAACGCCATTCGCTTCAATTGGGAATGGCTCAGCGAAAACCTGGATAATGTTTATTTACCCATGTTGCTTGCCGGTGTTACCTGCGGTCTGGTGGTAGGTGGTATCGCTTATTTAGCCGTGCGTATTTTGTGGCGCTGGAAAGTCATAAAAAGCTGGGAAGCTCGCAAGAAAAAGCGCCTGCAAGACTCCGCTTAATCAACATCCGTTTTCTTAATCGTCCTTACCACAAGCGCTTATTCATAGCGCAATACCTGAGCGGGTTGCAGCCGTGCAGCCCGCCAAGCGGGATAAAGCGTAGCAAGAAAATTAAGCGCTAATGCGACCAAAGCCACGAGAACAACATCGGAACTGCGCAGGTCTGAGGGAATATAATCGATAGGATAAATATCGACACTAAGAAATTGCAGGCCCAGTAAACTCTCGAGMAAACCAATAATGTCAGCCACAAAGTAGCTACCGATCACGCCGAGCAAGACGCCCAGTATCGTACCCGCAACACCAATCAGTGCGCCCTGTACAAGAAAAATAGCGAGCACCGCAGAGTTGCTAGCACCCAAGGTTTTTAGTACGGCAATATCACCACGCTTTTCAACAACCGTCATCACCAACATTGAAACAATGTTAAATACGGCGATAGCGATAACCAAAAAAACCAGCAAGCCCACCAACTTACGAGACATTTGAATCGCCTGATAAAGATTGCCGTGAGTTTGCAGCCAATCGGTAAAACGAAAGTCATCAGGTAATTGCTGCAATAATTGATAGGCCGTTTGCCGGGCGTTAAAGACATCCTCAACTTTGACCCGTAAGCCGCCAACACGTCCGCCAAGGCCGGCCAGCTCGCCCGCGGCCTGGAGACTCACCAATACTACGCGGGTGTCTATACCCGTATGAGTTTGGTAGATGCCGGCCAGGCTAAAGACCTGAGCTACAGGTAAAGCCTGTCGGCCCTGGCTAAATTGGCCGGGAATAATCAGGGTGATTTTTGCCCCGATTTTAGAGCCCAGCTTTTCAGCCAGAGGCAGCGGTAGCAAAATTTCATTCACACTTAAATTGGGGTAAGCCACACTGTCCTCACCCAAACTAAAGCCTTCGCCGAGGCCGTCACCCGTTGTACCTAACAACTGCACGGCCTGTGTATTACCGCGAAAATTCAACATGCCGTCGAGCTGAGTAAAGGGTTTCACCTCTATCACTTCAGGCGCTGCATCGACCCTGTTGGCCAGTGCCGCCCAATCATCAAGACCACCGGGCTTGAAGAACTGAATATGAGGCACAACGCCCAGTACTCGAGTACGCATTTCTTTATCGAAACCGTTCATCACCGAGAGCACAATAATCATCAGGGCTACACCCAGCACTAAACCACTAATGGCCAGCAGAGCGATAAAAGAGGCGAGCTGTTTATTAGCACCGCTGCGGGAAGAACCGGCGCTAAAGAAGCGCTTGCCAATGAAAAGCGGGTAGCTGCGCATTAATCAGCAGACTCGCGTAATTCGCCCTTTTCCAAGACCAATGTGCGATCCATCTGGGCGGCGATATCTCTATCGTGGGTAACGATAATAAAACTAATACTAAGATCAGCATTAAGCTCGAGCAAGAGCTTGAGAACCGTTTCAGCCGTGTCCGCATCGAGATTGCCCGTGGGCTCATCCATCAACACACAGGAGGGCTCAGAAACCAGAGCACGGGCAATGGCAACCCGTTGCCGTTCGCCACCGGAAAGGGTTGAGGGTTTATGCTTTAGGCGCAGGCCCAAACCCACACGTTCGAGTATTACGCGGGCACGCTGCTGCGCTTCGCTGCGTTTAACACCACCGATTAACAGTGGCATCGCAACGTTCTCGAGGGCTGTAAACTCTCCCAGCAAATGATGAAACTGATAGACGAAGCCAAGCTGCTGGTTACGCCACTGAGCGGACTGCGACTCACTCATGGTAGCGAAACTATGGCCGCTGACGATGACCTCGCCGCTACTCACCTGATCCAGGCCGCCGAGCATATTTAACAGGGTCGATTTACCCGAACCGGAGGCACCAATAATCGCCAGCTTTTCGCCGGCTTTAATCGTCAGGTTAATATTCGAAAGTACGCGGAGTTCGTTGTCGCCCTCTAAATAGAACTTCGACAGCGCTCGGCAATCGATCACAAGTTGGCTGTTGTCCTTGCTATCCGTATTGTTACAACTGCTCATCAACTCTCCATTATTCGTAACGTCACTACTCATAACACCTCNNNTATTCATAACGTAAGGCTTCCGCCGGTGGCACCTTACCTGCACGCCAGGCCGGATAGAGAGTAGCTAGCACACTAAGAACTACGCCCAGGCTGCCAACTAGAATGACATCAGCCCACTGTAAATGAGAGGGTAAGGCCGTAATGAAATACAGTTCTGGGTCGAACACCTGCGCGTCTACCAGGCCTTCCACAAAAGCGAGCACAGCACCAATATTTGGTGTCAATAAACAACCGGCAAGCACGCCGCAGGCCACACCAAAGATTCCCGTAACGCCACCCTGAGTCCTAAAAATCGCAGTGATCGTCGCTGGCATCATGCCAAGGCTTCGTAATACGGCAATATCCTTGCGCTTTTCGTTCACCATTAATACCAGACTGGCAACAATATTGAAGGCCGCAACGCCAATAATGACCGACAGTAGTAGACCGACAACTGTTTTCTCAGTACGAATGGCCTGGAATAACTGGGCCATTGACTGCTGCCAGGTTTCGAGTTGATAGCCCTGTGCCGAGATATCGACACGCAGGGAAGAAAGCCCCGGCATAACAAAGGGGTCGTCAAAAAACAGCCGCAAACCGCTGACTTTTTGCCCCATTCGCAACAAGCGCCCAAGATCATTGATATGCATAAAGGCAACACCACTATCGATTTGTGCGCCGACCTGAAATACACCCAGCACGGTGACCTGTTTAACCCGTGGGAAAACACCCAGTGGCGTGACAGACAATTCGGGTAAGGTCAGCAATAAACGGTCGCCAACTTGTACCCCGAGACTACGGGCCAATAGCGCACCCAGTACCACACCATAGGTACCCGGCTGTAGCTTTGCGACTTGACCTGCCAGGAGACTTGAGCCTGACAACGAACCGTAGTGACTGGCATCGGGCAATACGCCCTGCACACTCACACCCTGAAAATAGGATCGGGAGGTGAGCATCGCCTGACCATCAATATAGGGAATAGCGGCGGCAATTTGATGTTGCTGCAAAGAATCCGCCAGTGCCTTCCAGTCTTCAAGTCCGTGCGGGACATTGACCGTTGCATGGGGAATAACTTCGAGGAGGCGCGTTTTTATTTCCCGGTCAAAACCGTTCATAACCGATAACACAACGATCAACACCATCACGCCGAGGCTCATCGCCAGAAAAGAAAACAGCGTAACAAAAGAACCAAAGCCATCAGATCGACCACTGGTAATGTAGCGCAAACCAATAAAAACGGCGAGCCGGTTACCCATCACTAGCGTGTAGAGCTTGTGCGTATGGCTGTGGAAGTAGAACCTCCATCCATCAACACTGTTCTGTAGATACGTGAGAAAAAGCGCTGTAAGTACCAAAACCTTGATTGATTCGGCATATCAGCACCCAAACCTTGTACTTTCTATATTTAGACTGTCTATAATCTTGGCCTTCGATTATTTAAATGTCGCCCACTCTGGAAGTTAATTATGGGAAAGTTATTTGCTGTTATTTTTACCACAGCCATTATTGCGCAGGCTTCATTTGCCGAGGTAATTAAAATCCCTATCGGGGCTCAAGCTGCCGATAATCAGCACCTGCAACTACCCAAAAATGGTCAAAGCCGAGAAAGCGTGCAAAATGAATTTGGCGCACCCGAGGCAATGAATGATGCCGTTGGCGAACCCCCCATTTCATCCTGGCAGTATAGCGACTACATCGTCTACTTTGAGTATAACCACGTCCTGCACAGCGTACTCAAGCATACCGCCAAAAACCTGGACACTGAGACAAACTAAATGCAGCAAACTTATCTACCGGGATCCTTTGTAGCGTCATAGCTCAACTCGGTAGATAGGTCACCCGACAGGGACGCCACGCGATCCTGCTCCTCATCACACTTCTGCATATCACCGCCACAAATATCGCAGCTGCGATCCAGGCCCAGGGCAGCAATGCCGCCACAGGTGCCTTTAATGGGTTTGTTGGAGAAAATCACCCCGATGGCCATACCCGCCACCAGCAGTAATAAAAAGAAAAACGCAAAAACCAGTTCAAACATTATTCAGCTCCGTCCAGATAGGGCTTAAAAGCATTGCTATAACTCGCCTGAAAACCATCCGCCGTTTTGACTAACAGATAGACGGGAATATCCCGCTGCCCTGCCAGTTCGAGAGTTTTATCAGCACCCATCACCATAAATGCCGTCGCCAGGGCATCGGCGACAGCAGCAGTATCTGCCAGCACCGTCACCGACGCCTGGTTGTGAGTGATCGGCTTACCGCTGCGTGGATCAATGGTATGCGAATAACGCACGCCGTCGCGCTCGAAGTAATTACGGTAGTCACCCGATGTCGCAACACCGATATTACTGACTGCGATAACCTTTTCAATACCGCCCTGCACCAGGCTCGGCACTTCTATGGCAATGCGCCAGGGCGTGCCCTTGCGATTGAGACCCGCGAGCTGTAGCTCACCACCAACTTCCACCAGAAAATTGCTGAAACCCCGGGTTTTCAATAAAGCGGCGACTTGCTGGGCCGCATAGCCCTTGGCAATGGCCGATAAATCGAGATCAATTTCAGCCAGCTTAGTCACATTATTATCACTGCCCAGGCGCAGCTGTCCAAGATCGACCCTCGCCATCAAGGCATTTATTTCAGCCTCGGACGGTATTTTGTCGCCGGTGTCTTTGGGACCAAAACCCCAAAGATCAACTAATGGCCCGACGGTGGGGTCGAAGGCGCCGAGGGTCAAAGCATGGATATGCTGAGCACCCTGTAAGACCTGCCAGAGGTCAGCGCTGATCGTTATCTCTTCACCGACCGCCAATCGATTCAAGTTATTCAGTTCAGAATCGGGCTTATAGGTACTCATTGACTGGTCGAGCCGATCAAGTAGCTCGGCTACCGCGTCTTCGATACCGTCGGGGAAGCGCCCAGCATCGGTCACCACGGTGATGTGATAGCTAGTGCCCATGGTCTGCCCGGCAAAAGACAGATCAATATCTTTACGGGTACAGGCCGACAGCAGGCAGAGACCAGCCAGCAGAAACAAAAACGAGGCCGATAAGGGCCCCGTTCGAGTGCGATAATTCACCGCATTAACCGCCGAAGTCATCAAGCAAGATATGGTCATCCTCGACACCCAGGCTGTGCAGTAACTGAATCACCGCCGCCGTCATCATCGGTGGCCCACACAGATAATACTCACAATCTTCCGGTGCTTCGTGTGCCTTGAGGTACTCCTCAAACAAGACATTGTGAATAAAGCCGGTGAGGCCATCCCAATTATCTTCCGGCTGAGGCTCTGACAAGGCCACATGCCAATTAAAGTTGTCATTCTCCCTGGCCAACATGTCATATTCGTCTTCATAGAACATCTCACGCAAGCTTCGGGCGCCATACCAGAAGCTCATCTTACGCTTGCTGTTCAAGCGCTTGAGCTGATCGAAGATGTGCGAACGCATCGGCGCCATGCCCGCACCACCACCGACAAAGATCATTTCATTGTCGGTATCAGTCGCAAAGAACTCACCGAAGGGACCGTAAACCGTAATCGTGTCACCTGGCTTCAAACTGAAGACATAAGAAGACATTTGCCCGGGGGGTAGTCCCTGCGTGCGCGGTGGTGGCGCAGCAACGCGAATGTTGAACTTTACGATGCCGCGTTCTTCGGGGTAATTGGCCATGGAGTAGGCGCGAATCACCGGCTCGTCGACCTTCGACTCAAGATCGAAGAACTTAAAGTGATTCCAGTCACCGCGGTATTCTTCTTCAATATCGAAGTCGCTAAACTTAATGTGGTGGGGTGGTGCTTCGAGCTGCACATAACCACCGGCGCGGAAGTCAACGCTTTCACCCTCGGGCAAACGTAAGGTCAACTCTTTAATAAAGGTCGCCACATTGGGGTTGGATTCAACAACACATTCCCACTGCTTCACACCGAAGACTTCCTCGGGTACAACAATTTTCATGTCCTGTTTAACCGGTACCTGACAGGATAAACGCCAGCCCTCAGCCGCTTCACGGCGGGTGAAATGCACTTCTTCCGTGGGCAGAATAGAACCGCCGCCCTCGGTGACGATGCACTTACACTGGGCGCAACTACCGCCACCACCACAGGCCGAGGCCAGGAACAGATCATTGGCAGCCAGGGTTTGTAGCAGCTTGTCACCGGCCGGTGAGGTCACTGTTTTCTCGCCAKTAATTTCAATCGTTACGTCGCCGCTGCTAACCAGGCGAGATCTCGCTGCCAGAATAAAGGCAACCAGACCCAGCACGATGCCGGTAAACATCGCGACGCCAAGAATGATGGTTATATTTTCCATATTCATAAAATTCTCTACCTCGCCTTACAGGTTCATGCCGCCGAAGGACATAAAGCCCAGGGACATCAAGCCAACAATCATAAATGCGCCACCGAGACCACGYAGGCCATSGGGCATATCACTATATTTAAGCTTTTCACGAATACCCGCCARGGCAACAATAGCCAGCGCCCAGCCAACGCCSGCACCCACGCCATAAACAACGCTCTCACCAAAGTCATAGTCGCGTTCGACCATAAATAGTGAGGCGCCCATAATGGCGCAGTTAACCGTAATCAGGGGCAGGAAAACACCGAGGGTGTTATACAGCGCTGGCATATAGCGGTCGAGAACCATCTCCAGAATTTGCACGATGGCGGCGATCACACCAATGTAACTCAGCAAGCCGAGGAAACTCAGGTCTACCGTCTTCATGCTTTCTATGCCGGTCCAGGCCAGTGCGCCCTCGGCCAGCAAATAGGTATAAAGCAGGTTGTTAACCGGTACGGTGATCGCCAATACGGCAACTACCGCAATGCCGAGACCAATCGCCGCTTCAATTTTCTTCGATATGGCCAACAGCGTACACATGCCGAGGAAGAAACTCAGCGCCATATTCTCGATAAAAACCGAGCGTACAAATAAACTCAAATATTCAGCCATTACGCCACCTCCGCTCGAGTATTAGGCGCCATCTCAAAATCAGCCGCCTCAACCTGGTCCTTCTTGAAGGTACGCAATACCCAGATAAAGCCGCCAATCAGGAAGAAAGCGCTCGGTGGTAGCAGTAACAAGCCATTGGGTACATACCAACCACCGGTACTGACTACGGGCAATATTTGAATACCCAGCAGAGAGCCGGAACCAAAGAGTTCACGTATCACCGCGAGAACGATCAAAATCACGCTGTAACCCAGACCGTTACCGATGCCATCAAGGAAGCTCGCCACTGGCGGATTCTTCATGGCGTAGGCTTCGGCGCGACCCATAACAATACAGTTGGTAATAATCAGGCCAACAAATACTGAAAGCTGCTTGCTGACATCGTAAGCCACGGCTTTAAGTACCTGGTCGACGACAATTACCAATGAGGCAATAATGGTCATTTGCACGATAATACGAATATTACCGGGAATGTAATTGCGCACTAAAGAAACAAAAAAGTTTGAAAACGCCGTTACTACGGTCAGTGCCAGGCACATAACCAGAGCCACAGACAGCTGTGAAGTAACCGCCAGTGCAGAACAAATACCGAGTATCTGCAGTGCAATTGGATTATTTTCAACAACCGGCTTAAACAGAATATCTTTCGTTTTTTCCGTCATGATTACGCCTCCCCTTCTTTAAGCTTGGTCAAAAACGGTGCAAAACCGTTGTCGCCCAACCAGAACTGAATTAACTGACTGACACCACGGCTGGTCAAAGTCGCCCCCGACAAACCATCGATCTGGTATTCGCTACCAACGCGGCTGCTGTCAACCGAACCTTTGATAATGGTCAGCGCTGTTTTGCCCTCACTATCAAAGACCTTTTTACCCACCCATTTGGCTTTCCACAGAGGGTTATCAACTTCACCACCCAGGCCCGGTGTTTCAGCGTGCTCGTAAAATCCGAGACCGGCAACGGTATTTAAATCACCTTCCAGAGCAATAAAGCCATAAAGCGTTGACCACAGACCGTAGCCCTTAATCGGCAGGATCACCTTATCGATACCCTCAGAGCCTTCGACAATATAGACGGTAGCAATATTGGCGCGGCGTGAAATTTTCGCCAGGTCATCACTAGTCGATAGCTCTTCAGACTGAGCCGGATCTTTACTGGCCTTGCGCTGGTCGTAAGTGGCCACATCGACGGCATCGGTGAATTGACCGGTATTGAGATCAACGGCTCGCACCGTAATATCTTCAAACTGGCTATCAACACTGACACCCTCTTTCAGCAAACCRGCCGCYGCKAGAATATTRGTYTTTCGATCGAGRTCTTTGTTGGCCTGCTGCATCGGTCGCAACAGCACAGCCGAAGAGGCGACGACAATCGAACACACCACACAAAGGATCAGGGCAACGCTGAGCGTGCCGCCAACGGTATCTTTATTAAACACGTGCGAGCCTCCGTTTAACATTTGACTGGACCACGAAATGATCGATCAGTGGCGCGAAGAGGTTGGCAAACAAAATGGCCAACATCATGCCTTCAGGGAAGGCCGGATTCGTCACCCGAATCAACACCACCATAACGCCGATCAAACCACCAAACCACATTTTACCGGCATTGGTCATGGAGGCCGACACGGGGTCGGTCGCCATAAACACCATACCGAAWGCAAAGCCACCAAGCACCAAGTGCCAATGCCAGGGCATAGCAAACATGGGGTTAACGTCAGAGCCAATGAGATTGAACAAGGTTGAGACAGCAAACATACCGAGCATTACACCCAGCATCACCCGCCATGAAGCAATGCGCGTTAATAGCAACAAGGCACCACCGATGAAGATAGCCAGGGTTGACACCTCACCCACCGACCCGGGAATGCGACCAATAAAGGCATCCATCCAGGTCATCTGCGTTTCTAGTGCAGCCAGACCGTCACTGGCAATCACCGATAGTGCAGTCGCACCGGTAAAGCCATCAACGGCAGTCCAGACTGCATCACCCGACATCGCTGCAGGGTAAGCGAAAAATACAAATGCCCGCCCCGTAAGCGCTGGGTTGAGGAAGTTTTTACCCGTGCCACCAAAGATTTCTTTACCAATAACCACACCAAAGCTAATCCCCAGAGCCACCATCCAGAGAGGCAGATCAGGTGGGCAAATTAGAGCGAAGAGGATCGAGGTAACGAAGAAGCCTTCATTAATTTCGTGGCCGCGCACAACTGAGAATAGTACTTCCCAAAAGCCACCAACAATAAARGTCACCATATAGATAGGCACAAAGAACACCGCGCCGTAAATAAAGCAGTCCCAGATACTGGCGGCATCCTGACCGGCAAACATGCCGATTAAAACACCGTGCCAACCGGCGACTTCGCCACCACCCATGGCAGCCATGGCCGTATTCGCCTGGAAACCCAGGTTATACATGCCGTAAAACATGGCGGGGAAAGCGGCAAGCCAAACGGTGATCATCACCCGTTTTAGATCAATACCATCACGAACGTGAGAGCCTGCTTTGGTCACACTGGAGGGGGAATAGAAAATAGTATCCGCCGCTTCATAAAGGGCGTACCACTTTTCGTACTTACCACCTTTTTCAAAGTGCGGTTCTATCGAATCTAGAATCTTTCTCAAACCCATGGCCTAACCCTCCTTCTCAATGCGCGCCAAATTGTCGCGCAAAATGGGGCCGTATTCATATTTACCCACGCAAACGTAGGTACACAGCGCCAGGTCTTCTTCGTCGAGTTCAAGACAACCAAGCTTTTGGGCCGTTTCAGTATCACCAACCACTAATGCGCGTAGTAGCTGAGTCGGTAAAATATCGAGCGGCATCACTTTTTCATAATTACCCAGCGGCACCATCGCTCGCTCACTGCCATTAGTGCTGGCATTCATATTGAACAACTTGCCCTTCGCCAAACTGGAAAGATAAATCGGCAACGATGAATGCAGGTTGGGGCCCGGCGACATATATTTCATAAAAATACGTTCAGCACCTTCTTCTAGCACTGATACCTGATTATGGAAACGACCGAGATAAGCCAGGGCGCCACTTGCCTTATTGCCCGATAACACAGAACCAGAGATGACGCGATTCGCGCCTTCTTTACAGGCGTCAGCCAGCACTTCGCCGAGATCAGCACCGAGACGGGTGCGTAACAGTTTCGGTTCATTAACCTGCGGGCCGGCCAAAGCGACAACGCGCTCAACGGGGAGACGACCGGTAGTAAACAACTGCCCAAAAGCAACGACATCTTGGTAGCCGATAGTCCAGACCTGCTTTGAATCACTCACCGGATCAACAAAGTGCACATGGGTACCAGCCAGGCCTGCAGGGTGAGGGCCAGAAAACGCATGCTGAGTAACACCTGCCGTTGAAGGAATATTTGCACCCGGTGCTGTACAAAGGTTTACCGCTCCTTCCGTCAAGCGTGTCAGCAGCGTTAAACCATTACTGAAAGCCTCTTCCTGCCCGGCTAGAATTTGAACTGGGTCAGCTGCCAGTGGATTACTATCCATCGCGGTAACAAAAATTGAATTCGGCACTGCATCAATCGCAGGTGCCTTGGAATAGGGTCGCGTGCGCAGTGCTGTCCAGAGACCGGAGGCTATTAGGTTGTCGACAACCTTAGCTCGATCCAGAGCTGCCAACTCATTGACCTGGTAGCTAGCAAAGGACTCTGCCTCATCACCGTCAAGCTCGACAACCACCGACAGCAGCACCCTGCGTTCACCACGGTTAATAGCCTTAACCACACCGGCACCGGGTGAAGTGAATTGCACTCCCGGGTTTTTCTTATCGCTAAACAGAGCCTGGCCCAACTTAACCCGTTCACCTTCACGCACCAACATGGTTGGTTTCATGCCCATATAATCAGGGCCTAGCAGCGCAACACTGCTAACACTGGGGGCGTCGTGAATGGATTGTTGTGGCGCACCAGTAATTGGTAGGTCTAATCCTCTACGGATCTTGATCATAGAAAGCGCTCTCACAGTTAACATAATATTTTGCCCCACACATAAGAAGTATTTGCTCTGCTGCTACCAGAAAGCAAACACCGTAGTTCATGGGGGGCATACCGGCTACCGTACAAATAAAACAAAAATAGCCGGAACAATCGGGCGGGAATTATAAAGAGGTCAGCGCCTATTTACCAGAGCAGTAGTCTCTGGAATAGCGGTTGCACTGACCCGTTAACATCAATTCGCCGATGGAAACATTGGCCAGCGTACGCCCGCCATTTGCTCCAAACAACGCAATACCTGACAGCTGTAGCCAAACTCGTTGTCGTACCAGCAATAAAGCACACAGTTATCGCCATCAACGATGGTTGCCTGAGAATCAAAAATACAGGCGTGACGATCGCCGACAAAGTCAGTCGACACCGCTTCGGTGGAAATGGTGTAGCCAATTTGCTGCTGCAGCGGTGAAAACAACGCGCTGCGACGCATAAATTCATTCAACTCTTCACGATTGGTTTCACGACCCAGGCGCAAATTGAGAATCGCCATCGAGACATTGGGTGTGGGCACGCGAATCGCGTTGCCGGTCAATTTACCTTCAAGCTGAGGAATAGCCTTGGCCACAGCCTTGGCAGCACCGGTTTCGGTCAACACCATATTGAGGGCCGCACTACGACCACGACGCGCGCCGGAGTGATAGTTATCGATCAGGTTTTGATCGTTGGTATAAGCGTGAACCGTTTCAACGTGACCACGCTCTACGCCGTACTCATCAAGCAAAGCACGCAGCACGGGCACGATAGCATTGGTGGTACAGGAGGCCGCCGAAACAATTTTACTATCGGCGGTTATCTCATTGTCGTTAACACCATAAACAATATTGGGAATATCGCCCTTACCCGGTGCAGTCAACATCACTTTGCTGACGCCATTACACGCAAGGTGCTGGCCAAGGCCTTTTTCGTCACGCCACACGCCAGTATTATCAATCACGATGGCATTGTTAATGCCGTATTCGGTGTAATCCACTTCGCTCGGCGAACCGGCGTAAATCACCTGAATTTCATTGCCGTTGCAAATCAGCTTATTCTCTTCTTCAATAACGCGAATCGTGCCTTTAAAGGAACCGTGTACCGAATCGCGGCGCAGCAAACTGGCACGTGTCACCAGGTCGTTATCGCTTTTACCCTTGCGAACCACGATAGCGCGCAAACGCAGCAAATCACCGCCACCAGCTTTTTCAATCAACAAGCGCGCCACTAAACGACCAATACGACCAAAACCGTAGAGCACCACATCTTGTGGCTCAGACAGAGGTTTTTGTTTTTTGGCGATCATCGTGCTCATTTCTTCGATCAGGAACGCTTTAGGGTCACGACCCTCGCCTTTCTCCTGATACGTTACTGTCAACTTACCGATATCAATATGTGCCGGGCCGATACCCATTTCTACCAGCGCCGTAATCATCGGAAAGGTTTCAAACTCCGACAATTCGTTGTGCTCAATCTGGCGCACAAAACGGTGCACCTTCATCAAATCGGTCACCGACAAATTGACCATATTGCGCCCATACATATAGAGCGAAACATTGTTTTCCCGGTAGAGTTTGCCAATCAGGGGGATCATTGCCTCTGCCAGTGCTTCGCGCTCTTTCCAGTCTTTGAAGAAGTCAGTCGGTTGCGGTCTATTCACGTTGTGTTACCTACTTGTGAGTGATTGCCAGGAAGGATGGGTTAGATATCGCTATTAATAAAATGCCACCAAAAAATGGCTGCATACAAATTGTGGCCGCTATTATCGTGATTCACTTGGCGAAGTGCAACGGGCCTAGAGAGGGAAAAATACCAATGCAGCCACATTTTGCGCCGTTCGATTAATCAATCGTTCATTTTTTAGCGCCACCACCCTCGCCATCATGTCTTGACTCGCAATTAACTTACCAAACAACCGCTCAAAGCTCAGATTCACTGGTTCGCCAGACTGGCTATTTGTTAACAACAAAGGCCCCCGGTTACCCCCTGAGTGCGCCAAACGCCAAACCAACATTTCAATATTGCGCGCACTTTCGTAGAATTTTTGCTGATCGAGATCATCAAACATAAAAAATTCTTCTTTATAACCATAGGCATGACGAATCATGCCATTCAGACCCGCCATCATCGCCATCACTCGATCACCTGTGTAGCTGGATGACAGCCCCAATTCCAGAGCATCAGTACCCCGTGCAAAAGACAGTTCTTCATAAGACACATAACCCGGCTTCGCGAACAGCTGCGAAAGGCGCTGATCAATACTTCGCCCCAGCCCATGCTTTAGCTGGTCAGGGTTACGTTTATAGAGCTTAACTGTGAGGCTACGCAGTAAGTCTTGGGTTTCCCTATAGTGTAAGTCGGCCACCAGATCGATATCGCTTTTCGCCAGGTTTTGCGGCCGAAATTGCAAGTCGCCACAGGCGACGAGTAGCGCGCTAAAGCAGGCGAGTACGACAACAGCGGCAAACCTCGAGCGTTTTACCGCACAAAACCAGCGATGACGAGTAATAATTACGACCAACTCAAACAAAGAAAAGACACCCCCGCACTAACATCACACATTCATATTGATTGTTTCACACCACAACATGACGCCTTGCAACGGCGTCGGTACAATAGTACAGCTATCATCCAACCATTTTCATTACAGTCCACCGAATTATTGCCAATGTCTCAATCTGAATTCAACACCCCCGCCGCCAACAAAGCCGGTGACCGCCGCCACTGGGGTCAGCTTTACGGCGCAGCTAAATCCCTAGCGATTATGTCGGCGGCTAAAAAACACAATGGTTTGACCCTGGTACTGGCAGAGTCGGCCAAAGCCGCCGCGGCCCTAGAGCAGGAATTACAGTTTTTTAGCGATGACGAACAACTGCCAGTGCTCCACCTGCCCGATTGGGAAACCCTGCCCTACGATTTATTTTCACCCCACCAGGATATTATCTCCGAGCGTCTGCAAACCCTGCACCTGCTGCCCGAGATAAAACGCGGCGTATTGGTAGTCCCCGCCGCCACCGCCATGCACCGCCTGCCCCCGGCCAGCTATATCGCCGGTAATAGCTTCGTTTATAAAGTCGGYGAGAAGCTTGATATCGACGCCCTGCGCCAACAATTTCAGCGCGCTGGCTACCACTGTGTCGACACGGTTTACGAGCACGGTGAATACGCRGTGCGCGGTGCGCTGATCGACGTATTCCCTATGGGATCAAAGCATCCCTTTCGCATCGACCTGTTCGACGATGAAATAGAAACCCTGCGCAGCTTTGATTCTGAAAGCCAACTRACGCTGGAAAAAACCGATAGCATCGCCCTGCTCCCGGCCAAAGAATTCCCTCAAACTGACGCGGGCACCAAACGCTTTCTCGACAACTGGCACCTGCAATTTGACGCCGACCCCCGCCAGTGCACCCTTTATCAAAACATTCGCAGCGGTAACACACCCAGCGGCATCGAATACTATTTACCCCTGTTTTTCGAGCACACCGCCACCCTGTTTGAGCACCTGCCCGCCAATACCCTTTTATTTGCCGACAGCGAAATTAACGCTGCCGCCAGCAGCTTCTGGCACGAAGCGGCCGACCGCTACGAATCCTACGGTGTTGACCCCACCCGGCCCCTACTGAAACCGGCTCAACTCTTTATGCCGGTTGACGAACTGTTCAGCGCCATTGGCAAACTGCCACGCACCGACATTCAATACCCGAGCCTCGAACCCGCCAGCGCCAACTACAACTTTTCCACTCAGCTCTTGCCCGACCTGAGCATCGACAGCAAGGCGAGCCAACCCCTCGATAAACTCGACAATTTTCTTATCGAAACGCAAGCGCGCACGTTATTCTGCGCAGAATCCCCCGGTCGACGGGAAGTATTACTCGAACTATTGAGCGGCATCGGCGTAACGCCCACCGCCGTCGATTCATGGCAARCTTTTTGTGATGATAAAACCTCCATTTGCATCACCGTTTACCCCCTTGAGCGCGGCCTGCAACTCGACACCCCTGCGGTTAATTTAATTAGCGAAAGCGAATTATTCGGCCAGCAAATYTTGCAACGCCGCCGTCGCTCTCGGCAAAAAGAGGGYGCCGAACAAATTGTCAAAAACCTCACCGAACTGCAAATCGGTGCACCGGTGGTACACATCGACCACGGCGTCGGTCGCTATGCCGGTTTAACCACCATGGAGATGGACGGCGAGCCACTGGAGTTTCTCGAACTACACTACGCCAACGAGGCCAAACTTTACGTGCCCGTGGCCAACCTGCATTTAATCAGCCGCTACAGTGGTGGCGATGCCGATACAGCTCCGTTACATATTCTCGGCAGCGAACGCTGGCAAAAAGCCAAAGAAAAAGCCGCTAAACAGATTCGTGACACCGCTGCCGAACTGCTCAATATTTATGCCCGCCGTGAAGCCCGCGAAGGCTTCAACTACGAGATGTCGGCCGACGACTACCGCACCTTTTCCGCCGAATTCCCCTTTGAAGAAACTCCCGACCAGCTCGATGCCATCGAAGCCGTGTGCGCCGATATGACCGGCCCCCAGCCAATGGATAGACTCATTTGCGGCGATGTCGGCTTCGGCAAAACCGAAGTCGCCATGCGCGCCGCTTTTATTGCTGTCACTAATAATAAGCAGATCATTATATTAGTGCCGACCACTCTGCTTGCTCAGCAGCACTACGACAACTTCAACGACCGTTTCGCCAACTGGCCGGTAAATATTGAGGTTATTTCTCGCTTTAAAACCACCAAAGAACACGCTGCCGTTTTTGAGAAAACCGCCAGCGGCGATATCGACATTCTTATCGGCACCCACAAATTATTGAACAGCAAAATCAAATACCGCGACCTCGGCCTTCTGGTGATMGACGAAGAACATCGCTTCGGGGTTAATCAAAAAGAAAAACTAAAATCGATGCGCAGCGAAGTCGATATTCTCACCCTCACTGCCACGCCTATTCCGCGCACCTTGAATATGGCTATGGGCGGCATTCGTGATTTATCAATTATCGCCACGCCACCGGCTCGTCGCCTGTCAGTCAAAACCTTTGTTCACCAGAGTGAAACCCGTGTGGTACGCGARGCGATACTGCGMGAGGTGCTGCGCGGTGGTCAGGTTTACTACCTGCACAACGAGGTTAAAAGCATTGAGCGCACGGCCAACGAACTGCAGGCCATGCTGCCCGAAGCGCGCATTGATATTGCCCACGGCCAAATGCGCGAGCGCGATCTGGAAAAAGTGATGGCCGATTTCTATCACCAGCGCTGCAATATTCTGGTCTGCACCACGATTATTGAAACCGGTATCGACGTGCCCAGCGCCAACACCATTATTATCGATAGAGCCGACAAGCTCGGCCTCGCCCAGCTCCACCAATTACGTGGCCGCGTCGGGCGCTCACACCACCAGGCCTACGCCTATTTGCTCACGCCCGACCCCAAGCAAATGAGCACGGATGCCCACAAGCGACTCGAAGCCATTAGTGCCGCCGACCAACTCGGCTCTGGCTTTACCCTCGCCACCCACGATCTGGAAATACGTGGTGCTGGTGAATTGCTCGGCGACGGCCAGAGCGGGCACATCCACAGCATTGGCTTTTCGCTGTACATGGATTTACTCGAGCGCGCCGTGCACGCCATTCGCGACGGTAAAACGCCGGATATAGACAGCGCCCTCAATCCCGTGGTCGATGTAAACCTGAATATTCCGGCACTCATCCCCGACGATTATTTACCGGATATTCACACCCGTCTGATTCTTTACAAGCGTATCGGCAGTACAGAAAATGCCGCACAACTACGTGAGCTACAGGTCGAAATGATCGACCGCTTCGGCCTCTTGCCCGAGCCGGTAAAAAACCTGTTCCGCGTTACCAGCCTGCGCCATCGCGCAGAACAACTGGGCATTATTAAACTACAGGCGGGCGCTGCTGGCGGCACCGTCGAATTCGGTAAAGAAACGGCCGTCGAACCCATGACCATCGTGCAACTGGTACAGCAGAAAAGCGATATCTTTCGCTTACAAGGTGCGACACAATTGCGCTATAAGCTCGATATGCACAGCGCCGAAGAGCGCCTGCAAAACTGCGAAGAATTACTCGAGCTGCTGGCTCCCCAACAGAAACAGGTCGCCTGATGAATTTACCGATAAAATTTTTGGCACTGACTGTCTTTGCCTTCCTCGCAAGCCCTGGTTACAGCAGCGAAAACACGGGCACAGTAAAAGCYAAACAGAAATGGTATCGGGTTGAGGCGATTATTTTCACCCAGAAAGATGTGTTCGGCGATGAACTCAGCTCACGGGACATTGTTATGGCTTATCCCAAAAACATCATCGAACTCGACAATAATCGAGTCGGATTTACCCTTCTGCCCCAGGGCGAACGCAAGCTTGGCCCGGATGCTTACTCCTTAAACCGCACCGGCGTTTACAAAGTTCTCTTCCACAAAGCATGGCTACAACCGGGGCTAGCACCAGCGAAGGCACCGTGGGTCAATATTGACATCAGCGATGACAACACAGCCCTCTGCGGTAGCCTGCGGGTTTATCTCTCCAGTTACCTGCATCTGGAAAGTAATATCTGGCGTGTTACCTATGCCTCGGAGTTCCAGTCACCGGACGTTGAACTAACATCTTGGCCAACACCCCCTACACTGGGGTTATCAACATCGAGCACAGCACCTATTGATGCAACAAATACCCATGTAGGCAATTCTATTACTACCGGAAACAGCACCTWCAATCCTGTTCGGCGGAAAATTGAAGAAATCATCCTACTCAAACAAGCCAGTCGACTAAAGCTAAACAAGCTACATTATTTTGATCATCCAAAAATGGGTTTGCTGCTTAAAGTATCTCGCGCCACGGCACCTGTTATTAAAATCGAAAACCCAACAAAGCCGGAAAAATCCTCGGCTATTAGCAAAGCTCTGAACTAGAGCCTGTCAATATTTCCATTAAGAAAAATTACATTTTAAGCGGCATATTTTCTAGCTGAAGTAAGATAACACTGGGTACAATGCCCCATTAAATAGACCAGCCTGGAGCACCATGGAAGCAGTCATTGAAAAACTCTTGTACGCCTCACGCTGGGTACTTGCGCCTTTATATCTCGGTTTAAGCTTAGCCCTGGCACTACTCACACTAAAGTTTTTTCAGGAAGCCATACACTTTTTTCCGCTTGTTTTCAGCGCAAGTGAATCTGACCTTGTACTAGTGATACTGTCTTTAGTTGACCTTTCACTGGTCGGCGGGCTCGTAGTTATGGTCATGCTGAGTGGCTACGAAAACTTCGTATCGAGTATTGATATTGATGACGGCGAGGAAAAGTTATCCTGGCTAGGAAAGATGGATGCTGGCTCGCTTAAACAAAAGGTTGCCGCCTCCATTATCGCTATTTCTTCCATTCATTTACTGAAAAAGTTTATGGACGCCAGCGAAATCGAGAATGACAAGCTGATGTGGTACGTCATCATTCATCTCACCTTTGTCGTTTCCGCCATTGGCATGGCCTGGGTTGACCGCATGAATAAAAGCTTAAAATAACCCTATTAAGCTCGAATCAAGTTGAGGCTCCTTATTTAACCCCCAGTAACAGGAGGGAAAAATGCCACCTCATCACCCGCTTTCAATAGAGTGTCATCGTCACGAATCACTTGATTAACGGCTACTAACACCTCTTGCTCGACAAACATTAATTGCCAGCGGCCACCTTTTTCGGCGAGTTGCTTTTTTAATTGGGCAACACTGATCGCKGCGGGCATTGCGAACTCAAGCGATTCCAGTTCGAGCATCTCGCGTAGCTGGGCAAAAAACAGTATTTTAATCACGCGGGCTTCCCCCCACTGTTTTCATCGCCGCGCTGCCAGGGCCCGGTCTTACCACCCTCTTTTGTTAATACGCGTATCCCGTCGATGGTCATGCCCGGGTCGACCGCTTTGCACATATCAAACAGGGTTAGTGCCGCAATAGATACTGCAGTAAGAGCTTCCATCTCGACACCGGTTTTACCATCCAGCTTGCACAGGGCTTCAATCCGAATAGCCTTGCTATCTAGCTGTATTTCAAAATCGACCTGCACTTTTGACAGAAGCAAGGTGTGGCAAAGAGGGATTAACTCGGGGCAGCGCTTCGCCCCCTGAATACCGGCAATACGCGCCACMGCCAGCACATCACCCTTGGCGTGGCCGCCCTCCTGTATCAACGCGAGAGTCTCTGCACGCATCCGCACATAACCTTCGGCAACGGCGATGCGTGTAGTGATTGCCTTGCCACTGACATCAACCATGGCAGCTTCACCCGCCTGATTAACGTGACTTAACTGGGACATAGCTTGCCTTTAATTAACAATAAATTTCATTTAACTTAGCTCTTCACGACTACCGCAATCAGCGCCACTGCTTGCTTTTAATTGAGCGACAAAATTACAGGGCCGATGACTAGCGTCGAGTTGCTGGGCAATAATRCCGTCCCAGGCGGTGCGGCAGGCATTGGTTGATCCCGGCATACAGAACACCAGGGTACCGTTAGACAGCCCGCCCAGTGCTCGCGACTGCACAGTGGAGGTACCGATATCCTGATAGGAAATTTGCCGAAACAGCTCCCCGTAACCGTCAATAGTCACATCGAACAAGGGCTCAACGGCCTGGGGTGTCGAATCCCTACCGGTGAAGCCGGTGCCACCAGTAATGAGTACCACCTGAATATCGCCCGATGCTATCCAGCGGGCGACGAGGGCGCGGATCTGATAAAGCTCATCTTTGAGAATAATTTTCTCACCAAGCTGATGGCCCGCCGATAGTAAATTATCAACCAGGTACTTACCCGAGGTATCCGTACTTTCATCGCGACTATCAGAAACCGTTAATACGGCGATCGTCAAAGGCTGAAAGTTTTCTGCGTAATTTTTTGCCATCACTTAATCTCCTTTTCTTACCATCACTTCACTAGCCACCCAGCATTGCCAGATGGCTGGTGCCGCCGGTGTAACCGTCCTGTAAATAATGGCTAATTTTTTTGTCATTTAATTGCGCCTGCATATAGGCAATTAATTCCTCTTTTTGATCGGCGCGCTGTAGCAGGTCACGTAAGTCGATGCCCTTGTCCGAAAATAGACAAAGATGCAGCTTACCCGTGGCGCTGATGCGCAAACGATTACARCTGGCACAAAAGTCCTTACTGTAGGGCATGATCAAACCGATGCGACCCTGGTAGTCGGGGTGATAAAACTCTTCTGCCGGGCCAGCGTCTTTCGAGCGCAGGGCCTGCTCCCAGCCTTCATTTARCAGCCGCTGTTTAACACTCTCACCGGAGACATGGTTGTGCTGATAAAATTCCTCATTGTCGCCGGTCTGCATTAACTCAATAAAGCGCAATGTCAGGGGTTTATGCTTAACCCAGCGGAGAAACTGATCAATTTGATTGCCGTTATAAGCCCGCATCATCACCGCATTCACTTTGATGGATGTCAGGCCCAGGTCAGCAGCGCGGTCAAGACCATCGAGYAATTCCTGCAGACGATGGTGGCCGGTAATGGCCTGAAATATAGAAGGGTCGAGGCTATCAATACTCAGATTAAGACCATCGAGACCGGCCTCAACCCAGCTATCAATGCGCTCGGGTAGCTTATAGCCATTGGTGGTAATCACCACTTTTTCAATGCCCGGCGTTTGCTTAACGGCGGCAATAATCTCGGGCAAATCGCTGCGCACCGAGGGCTCACCCCCGGTAATGCGAATCTTGCGCGTACCCGCCTGGGCAAAGGCGGCGGCAATATGGCGAATTTCATCGAGGCGCAAAAAACCAGCGCCCACACGACCGCCATCTCCCTGATAGCCATCGGGCAGACAATAGTTGCAGCTGAAGTTGCAAACATCGGTAACAGACAGGCGCAAATAACGGAACTCGCGCCCGAAGTAGTCATGTAACATATCAAACACCTTTCCAATGTCGGGAGGACAGCAGGTTTCCCCGCTATCCCTCTGAATCGTCTGCCGGCCGATACGAATCGTATTGAGCAGAGGCAGCATTCACGGCGTCGGGTTCATACTCACTCGCGCATTAACTGGCGYGTGGTGCTTAGAAGCCCCGTAGCTCGGAGTTTGTTAGTAATTGTTTGTTCTCAGGTCTATACCTGAACGCTCAGTTTATCACAGCGCGCTGATACGAAGAATGGCAGTCCAGACCCCATGATTTTTAGGCCGTTACTTTATACACCAGGCGCTTAAATTCGTGACTAAAGGGATGCCAAAAACCATAGGCACGCTGGGTGAATATCAGCGCCGATACACCCGCCTTAGGGGATATCCACGAGTGAGTGCCCGCCATACCGCCCCAGTGATATTCGCCAATGGCACTGTCTGGCTCACCCACAGCGGGAGAATTTTTAACCGCAAAACCCAGGCCGAAGACGGTATTGGGCATATCCCAAGTGGGCAGCTTAACTTTCAGCCCTTCACGTAACTGATTGGCGTGCATTAACTCAACGGATTGCGACGATAAAATACGTTGCCCCTGCCACTCCCCACCATTAATAATCATCTGAATAAAGGTGGTGTAGTCAGCAATAGTGGTTACCAGGCCGCCACCACCAGAGTGGTAGCTTTTCGGTTCGAGCACGCTACCAATCATAATATCGGGGCAAGCTTTCAGGCCCGGCACCATAGGGTCGTTCAGGTCGATGGGGGAATAGTTGGTGGTCAGACGGTGGTGGTTTTCGGGTGGCACGTCAAAACCTGTGTCAACCATAGCCAGCGGCACAAAAATCCGTTCTTTGAGGAATTCATAAAAGCTTTTTCCCGACCATATTTCCACCAGGCGCGCCAAAATATCGATACTGATACTGTACTGCCACTCTTCACCAGGCTGGTAGAGCAGGGGCAATTTGGCCAGCTTGTCGATCATTTCCGTGAGTGTGGACTCCATGCCCATCATCCGCTGGTCGACGTAGACCTTGTCCACCGGGTTGGTCATAAACAGGCCGTAAGCAAAGCCCGCTGTGTGGGTAAGCAGGTGGCGAATGGTGGGGGGCGTTTGTAGGGCCTCGGTATCATCGAGTTCTTGCGCACCCTTCTTAAGTACCTTCAAGTCTTTGAACTGAGGAATGTACTTTTCAACCGGGTCGTCGAGATCAAAAGCACCGTCGTCGTAGAGAATCATCACCGCAGCAGAGGTGACGATTTTGGTATTGGAATAGGCGCGGAAAATCGCATCGTCGCGCATCGGTGTTTGGGCTTCAATATCCATGTAGCCCCAGGTTTTCACATCGACAATGTCAGTGCCTTTTAGAATCACCGCCGACAGGCCGCTGACTAAATTGTCATCGACATAGCGCTGCATGGCATCGTGAATTTCACCGAAATCGTAATTTGAGGGTCTTATCTCTAGCGTGCTAATTGTTATTCTCCTTCATTAAACAGCTCAGGTTTTAATTGTCATTCCCTTAAGACTAACAATTACCAAAAAGAGTTTAAACAGGAAGTTGCCACGCGAGCTTGAGAACCKGCCCTGTTGGGCGAGCGAGAAATAGCCCCACCGAACTCCGCCGCTTAGCCCAGTAACAAGGTTTTTTAGGGAGTATCTAATCGAGATAGCTGAAATCGACGCCCTGCATTTTTTTACGGTATTCTTCGGTCACATTTCTGGCTTCATTGCTGTTGGTAATTGCCACCGGTTTAATCATTACCACCAGCTCRGTTTTACTGACAAGCTTCTCGGTGCCGCCAAAGATGAAACCGACATAGGGAATATCCTTTAAAAAGGGAATACCCCGATTCCCGCTCTGCTTGTTCTCGCGAATTAAACCGCCGAGGACAATCGTTTCACCACTCTGCACGGCGACGCTAGTGGTAATTTCACGCTGAATAATGGTGGGCGAATCGATGCCMGAGGTATCGGTTTGGTTAACATCGTCGACCTTCTGGGTGATATCCATGATCACCATGCCGCCAGCATTCACTCGCGGTGTCACCTCCAGAGTCACTCCGGTGTCGCGGTATTGAATCTGGCTGGTGGTATTGAGGTCATCAGACGCGGTATTGGTGGTTTCCGAGGTGCGAATGGGCACCTGATCACCGACGCGAATCGTCGCGGTATGATTGTCGAGCACCATCAATGAAGGCGACGACAGCACATTGAGGCGAGAGTCCCCGGCCACTGCATTGAGCACCGCCCGAGTGCCCGCCGCATCAAACAGGGCATAGGTAAAGTCTGCTGGATTCAAGACACCGTTCAAGGCACCGCCAACAGCGCCGTTTGGTGGTATATTAAGACCACCCACACCGTTGAAGCGGCCAGGGCTATTCTTAAAAAACCACTGCAGACCGTATTTCAACTCTTTATCCAGAGTCACTTCGACAATAGAGGCTTCAACCAGCACCTGAAGTGGCAGCACATCCAGCTTTTTAAGCGCTTTTTCTATCCCCTTATAGTCCCCAGGGGTAGAGGAGATAACCAGCGCATTGTTTTCCACATCGGCAATAATGGTCACCTCGCCGACATCGAGAATACCCGCACCCTGACTTCTCTGGTTTTGAGCGCTCGACTTCTTGGCTCCATTTTTAGCATTGCCAATACTCGCCCTGCTCCCTTTGCGCACGGCTCGGCTGAGATCCGATTTGCGTTTGGTGTCGAACAATTGACTGAGAATGTCTGCTAAATTTTCTGCCTTGCCATTTTGTACGTGATAAACGTACATATTGGCACCGTTGAAATTCTCAGCCTGATCGAGACGTCGAATCCAGGTTTGAGCCTTGCGCAAATATTGTTTTTGCGCCGTAATAACAAGAATCGCATTGAGCCGCTCCACCTCGATAAAATCGACCAGACCTGCTAGCGGCCCCTCTGACTTATCTCCAAAAATAATTTCTAGTTCGCCAAGAATGGTCACTGCATCGACATTTTCCAGACGAAAAAACCCCACCGACTTACCCTGTAACTGGTCGACATCAAAAATACCAATGGTTTGACGGATATTGGCCAATTCACCATGGGGGCCAGCCAGCAGCAATATATTGCGGTAGTCATCGACCACGACTTTGGTTTTTGTAGTCTTTACGGTTTCAATAATTTTATTCATTTGCCCGGCGCCAATATATTGCAGGGGCACAATCAAGACCTGGTAACCCTTAGTGGGGTCGAGACGTATCGAGGCGGTGAGGCCGGCGGGCACCGAGCCATCACTGACCGCAAGAATTTCGTAAAAATCACGGTTTTTAATTAATACGGCACCATTAACCTGGAGTAAGCTTTCCAGGGTCGACAATAAAGCCTCGTGGCTAATGGGACGGGTCGTGCGCATCGAAATATTGCCACGAACACCTTCGTCAATAGCGTAATTCAGTTTGAGAATATCACTAAGAATGGTTTTAACGACTTCGCGGATGGGTGAGTTTTCAAAGTTCAGAGTCACATCGCCATCACTATCGGTGCCATAGGGGTTCTGTGTTGCACCCTTGGCCAGAAAACGGCCATTGCCGAGGTAAACTTCACTCGCTGTTGCAGCGTCAGTATTACTGTCGTCACCACCGGCAGCAGCCTGCCCCTGGTCGGCAAGCACAACCACCTCCACAACCGCCTCAGAAACTTGTTCGGTCTGTTCTTTGATTAGCGCCTTATCAACCCTCGCCATCAACGGTTGCTCTGCACAGGCGCTGATTAAAAGGGCGCTACACAGCCCAATTGCAAGRCCGTACTTCATTTGACCTCGCGCCATAGCAATAGGTGTATACATTATTTTATTCACGCCTTTATTTTCCCATCGTTAAAGCAGGCCATCAATAGCCCAATATTTTAAAGGCCCTCGGCCTGAGTTTGTGCCTCGGGCTTAGCCTGCCGGGGTGCTCGCGTTTTTTGCTGAGTGGCTCTTCTTTTTTTCGCTGCATCACCGCTGCCGGCTCTTACCGCCGACCGCGATGGCTTGCGCCGTGCTCTTTTAGATTTCTTTGGCGGCTCGCTAATCAGTAAAAGTAATGTATCGGTCTCACCATTCTTGCTTAAGGCAACCTTGTCAGCCTCAATGCTTTCAAGCTTCCAGCCATCTAATAACATCTCTGCTTGCAGCTTTAAGTGCCTATCGCCTACCTTTTCATTGAACATGGCATAGCTGTCGGCGCCATTTTTAACCACGCCCGCCAGTAACCAGTGTTCGGACACCTTACCGCTGGCCCCGACTGTCGACGACTGCACAGAGGCCTTGGGTTTTCTATCGGGGCTGAATAAGGTGCGCCGTACCAACTCCTCGTAGGTGTTTTGTGCCGGTAATTCTAGCGGACTATGTAGTGTGAAATCCGCTGGCAATGTCGAAACATCGCGCCTACCCGATCCGCCATCCATGGCAATCAGCACCAGCTCAAGCAAAAGTAGTAGTGATAAAAAAGCGACACTAAGACGCAACGCCGTGCCCAGGGGAGTCGAAGCCAACCAAAATGATCGACTCATGGCCCCGCCACAATGTAGGCGCTGAGGTCGAGACGAATATCCAGACTATTGCGTCTCGCCAGGTTTGAATTGGGGCGCGCACGTAGCCGACGGCTATTGCGTGTCGTGCTGCGCCGACTAGTGGTCACCTTTAATTTATCGATAAAAATGGCCGGTCGTGCGCTTTCCAGCGCGTAGAGAATGTCGTTCAAATTTTGCGCCTCTCCGGTCAAATGGGCGCGCAAACCAAYTGCCCGTGTACCCGCTAAACTCTCTGCTTCATATTCCTGCACACTGACAAGCTGGCCACCACTGCCGGCCACCACTTCACCAATCAGCTCACGTAAATCGGCGGCGGCAAGAGCCTGCTTGGTCGACGCAAACAATAGCGCCTGTTCACCACTCAGCTGCTCAATGCGCGCCAATTGCTCATCGATAAGGCTTTCATTCGCGAGTAAGTTCTGATTGCCCTGTAATTGTCGCTGCAACATTTCGACKCGTGTCTGGCGCTGCATAATATGCTCGAACCAGGGCACCACCCCATAGCTACCGAGCAAAGCCACTAACAGTAACAGCAAGCCAATGGCAATAAGGCGACGCAAGGCCAGGGGTAATTCATTCATCGGCGCTCTCCCCCCACTGCGACACTGCTAATCGGCATCCCCGTCAGCTTGTCAGACAGCTGCATTTTAATCTGGAAGCGCTCCTTTCCCGTCCTTGAATTGCGGGTGACTGACGAGGCGAATTCAACCTGATGAAAAACGGGCAGTGACTCCAGCTTTTCAATAAGATCGGAAGACTTCTCGGATTCACCCTCTATTTCCAGTACCGAATCGTGAATGGTAACGCGCGTCAGCCAGGTGTTATCGGGAATGACACGCACTAAGTGATGCAAAATAACTATTTTTTCAAACTGATTATTTTTTCGCGCCACCAGGGCATCGCGGATATCCAGTGCACCCACCAGTCGCGCCTGCTTGGCTCTCACCACTTTACTTTGCTCTAGCAGCGCATCGACATCATTACTCAAGTGGTCAATCTGCTTTTCGTAGTGCCACAGTGGCAGCATCAATACCGCGAGTAACAACACCAGGGCCAGGCCCCCCAAGCCCTGATTGGCAGCGCTCCAGAGCTTTTCTTTGGGCGGGTGCTGCTCGGCCGGCAACAAGTTTTGGCTTGCAGAAAAAGTTTCAGTCCTCGACACGTCGGTTTTACGCTGTACCTGCGTCACCCTCAGGCCCAGTTCGGCACACTGCTCGAGCAAATTTTCAAGCACCGCCCTTTCGAGACAAATCAAACGCAGGCGCAGCTTGTCGGTCTGCAGGTTTTTTTGCAGAATTTCATAGCCGTAACACACCTTGTCTTTTGCATAGGGGCTGAGCCGATCAATCTCATGGGCCAGCACATTGGCGATATCGCCATCGCTGACCAGCGGAAAAGTAATATCGCGGACCAGCAAATAATCATCGGCCAGTTCCAGCACCACACGTCTACGTGCCTTGCTATCGAGATCTGCAATTTTGCTCAGTAATTGCTGCTTTGTCGATGACGCTGCCTCAGCATTGACACCAGAGGGTAGCTCATTCACTGGTAAAAGAAACGCCGTCGGCAAGCCCGGCAGAGCTGAAAAATAACGCCTGCCCAGCTCAGTTTCTCGGCCCTGGCTTTGCAGTACCAGCTGCAAGCGACCGCGCTCAAGACTCAGACGACACCAGGCCTGCTGGCCCAATAGCCCGGTGCTCCATTTTTTCGGTAATAACTGAACCAGTTCAGCCAGCCACCAGTGGAAAAAATCGCTGCTGGCCCGCAAAAACTGTTGTTGGCGGTGAGGGGGAATAAATCCTGCCATACTTATTTTTCTTCTACGCACATATTAATTTTCTCTCGTCGCCCATTGCCTTGTTAATCATCAGCTCGCAAGGCATAGGGTTGTGAATACAGTCTTTTAATTCTTGTTTTCCCCGCTTTTACAATTAATTCAAACACCACGCTCTGGCCCCCGACACTACCCTGGCCCGTGGTCGCCAATGCCGACAGGCTAAAGACGGCTCCCTCCTCATCGGCRTCAAAGCCCTGTTCAATCAAGGGCACGGGGGGCAGTGGTAAACCCGCTCGATGGGTACGGCGGCGCTCGTCAATATAGTGCTGCAGAGTACTGCGTTCAAAATCACTAATCGCCAACAAGACACTCAGCGGAGCGACTTTGGCAACAACACCCGGGCTTTTCGAGTAAATTGTCACATCGGCCTCTATTTGCCGATAAATATTTTCGTTCATACCCAGCACCTTATGTAACTCGCTGACGCTGGTAAAAGCGCTATCTGCGGCACCGTAGGCCAAACCTGCGGCGAGGTAATCGTCATCCTCGGCACCGTGCAGGCGCACCAGGTCGTCTTCATCCCGCCAGTCGGCAATTGCCCCCGCCAGAGCTTCACTTTGCTCCAGGGGAAAGTCATGGCCTTCAAACAAACGTACCAATAATGCTTCGCTGGCCTGATTAATATCGATTTTGCCACTCTCATTGCACAGTATCAGCTCGACCTTACCCTGCTCAAATGACAGGATAAATACCTCACCATCACCCAGCAGGCGCTCCTCATCGCTCGCCATCAGCAAGTTTGCCAATGCCAGCTGCACACCGCCCTCTGCCAGTTGCCGAGCCTGAGTGACACCACTCATTTGGCGGGCAATCAGGGCATTATTGCGGCTCATCTTCGACAGGCCCAGTGCCAGTACACCCAGCAGGACGATGAACCATAACACCAGTATCAGCGCCACGCCCCGCTGTCCCTGTGCCGAGCAGAGCAGAAAGCCGCCACTGCCTGAGTCAGCGGGCCGCTGCAAGGCATCGCGCCCGATCAAAATTCACGCTCTTGCAAACTGTCCTCGCCCCCACCAGAGGCATCGCTGGCATAGCGCAAGCCCAGGACAATTTCTGGCCACAGCTGATAAACATCGGACTCTTCACGCAGTAGCTTCACGCTGACTAAGTAGGGCACAGCGGCGTTGGATAAATCACCCGCAAGCCACTCTTCATACCACTCCTCTCTAGTGTTCAGATCTCCGCTATTATTACCGCTCTCACCGCCAAAGTAAGCCAGTTTGAGCTGATCAATATTAGGCTCTAATACCAGCCGCTGACTCACCTGACCTTCGACAATAATGTTGGCATCACCGTCCCAGGTAATCCGAGTACTGTTGTTAAAGTCCTGATAATCGAGGAGTAGGACCTCTTGTTGATGCTTTTCATCCCAGGCGATTTTCAAGGTCCACCAAAAAAGCTTACCGTCAGTAATAAAACGGGGAAACGGCGCAACGTAGTGCAGGTAGTCGCGCCCACCAATAAAACTATCGACCGTTTCACCCGAGCCAAGCCTGATTTTAAAAAAGCGCGCGCCACTCAAATGGCGTCGCAGTAGTTGGCTGAGCTGGAATTGCTGCTCAGCGGCATCCTGACGGGCGCTAACTTTAGTCCAGGTCTGGGATGTCAGACGCAGAGCCCCGAGCAGTAAGAGTGAAATCATCGCCATAATAACAATGGCGATCTGCAGCTCGACCAAGGTAAAACCCCGGCTGAGAAAAGCCTTATCTGGCGTACTCACAGCGCGCTCTCGTCCTTTGCTCTGAGCTGTAAACTGGAGAGCCGGTACTCGCGTTTGTGCAAGTCGCCCCAGAACACAGTGACCTCCAGCTGAAATAATTGGTAAGCCGCCAGGGGATGCTCGGCAATCTCTGCCGGCAGTACTGGATCGCCCGCACTGCTGCGATAGGGCCGGGCCTCTACCACCCAGTCGAAATCGGGGCCACCGCCGGTATCAACTGTTCCCGTATCAATATAGACAGCCAAGCCTTTCAGCACCCGCAGCTCAGCCATTTTCGATTCGGCAATTTGCAGGGCGCTGTAGTAATCACTGCTGATCGCCGCCACGCGACTGGACCCGGCAAGAATGCGCATAATCACGGTCATGCAGATGACCAGAATGGACAGGGCGACAACCACTTCTAGCAGGGTAAAGCCTCGCGCTTTGCGCGCTAAGCAGAGTAAGGGACGATGACGGGCTGTCACGGTGACTCTAATTCGGCAAAAGCCGGCGACTCGAAGCTGTCGTACAGACTCACCGCTCCGGTGAGCCAGTCGACGCGAAGATAGCGCAAGCCCTCACCCATACGCAGCTGTAGCATTGCGCCCGAGGAGCTACCGTCGGGGTAAAAGACGAGGTGATTATTGCCGCCGTCGGGAAGCTGTTGACCTAGACCGCCATCGCTTGTCGTCCCAGTGGCAGCCTGATAGACGACACTCAGTCCTGCCCCTAGAACTACCCGCTCATCATCAATGCGGTAGCTCGGCTCATCCCTTGTAAAACTCAAGGTAATAATTTTGCCCTGGGTAATCGCGACACTACGCTGCACACGCAGGACTGCAAGTAACTCACGACTGGCAGTCTTCAATTTGGCATTGTCTAAACTACCACCGAGGCCGGGGGCAACCAGAACCGCGATAATGCCCAGCAGTACCAGTACCACTAATAGTTCGAGCAGGGTAAAACCTGATTGGGGTTCTGCTGACAAAGACTGACGCCGCATCGGTCTATTCATGCGAGGCAAACCGGCAATACTGACATGGCGAAGTAAGGGCGCATCGGGCGAGTAAGACAGGGGCAACTATTCCCAGCTCAGCACATCGCCATCTTCACCCTCACCCCCCTCTCGACCATCGCGGCCCAGAGAGAACAGATCAAAGTCACTGTACTCACCCGGCGAGGCATAGTGGTAGGGATTGCCCCAGGGGTCGTCGCGAATGACTTTTTTCTTCAAATAAGGGCCGTTCCAAATGCGCGCCGATGAAGGCTTTTCAATCAGTGCGTTAAGGCCATCGGCCGTATTCGGATAGCGTCCCCCGTCGAGATGGTAGAGATCGAGAGCTGTAGAAAACTCCTCTATCTGCAAGATGGCCGCCTTGGTCTTGGAGCCACCGATCTGCTTCAGTACCTGGGGGCCGACCAGACTGGCCAGAAAGCCGAGAATAACCAATACCACGAGTAACTCGAGCAGGGTAAAGCCCCCTTGTCGACCGTTGCTTTCACAGTCCTTACCACGACCAACAAACACGAAATTCATATGCATCCTTTTGTTTTATTTCAATAGCTTATAGAGTTAATCTAAATTCAATTATAATATATAAATCCAGCCGTAGGGCACCATCTCAGCCACTACATGGGCAAATCATTAATACCCAAAATAGCCACCAATATGGACATAATAATGCCGCCAATAACGATGCCCAGGCCAATAATCATCACTGGCTCTAGTATCGATAACAAACGCTGGCTGGCCGTGGCCACTTCGTCGTCATAGATATCAGCCACCCGTATTAACATCTTGTCGAGCTGGCCGGTCTCTTCGCCCACCTGAATCATTTGTAGGGCGAATTCGGGAAACACGCCCGCTTGCAGCAGGGGTTCGGCGAGCCCACCTCCGTCGCGCAAAATATTCGAAGCGGCATTAAGCTTTTCTAGTAACACCCTGTTTTGCATGCTTTCTTTTGCTACAGAAATAGCAGGAAGTAGAGCCACGCCGCCACCCAGCAGGGTGCCGAGGCTACGACTAAAGCGCGCCATATTCACTTTCTTGATCAAGTCACTAAGTAGTGCAAATTGCAGCAGACGCTCGTCTCGCTGGTACAGCCAGGCAGGGTCCTGCTGTTTTTTGCGCACATAGCCCACACCCAGAGCGATAATAAGAATAATCAACAGAGAGTAGTCACGCAGGAAGTTGGAGACGCCGAGTACAAAGGCCGTTGATGCGGGCAGTGGCGCGTCCATATCTTCAAACAGTGTGGCGAATTCAGGCAGGACAAAAAGTACGATAATGCCCAGCGACAACAGCGTCACCCCCACCAGTATCAGCGGATACATTAAGGCCGACTTGAGCTGTTCACGCAGGGCGTGCGACTTATCGAGATAGGTCGATAGTTCCATCAGGTTTTTCGCCAGATTACCTGACAGCTCAGCAGCGCGCACGAAGTTGATATAAAAGCTGGCGAATAATTGCGGTTGCTCACCCAGGGCTTCCGATAGCGACCGGCCGCCGCGCACCGCCGACTGCAGCTCAGCGATCAGCTCAACCATCAACGGTTTCGATGAAACGCCACCAATAATTTCCAGACT
Organism: Cellvibrionales bacterium; assembly: GCA_002746135.1. Classification (GTDB taxonomy): domain Bacteria; phylum Pseudomonadota; class Gammaproteobacteria; order Pseudomonadales; family Porticoccaceae; genus Reddybacter. The sequence continues at coordinate 66,758 of NVWE01000007.1, forward strand.
GCGGTCGAGAGACAGCCCAGCTCCCACCAGGGTCGATAGCTGGCGGGTAAAATCGCCAATATCTTTATGGCCAAGGGAAGGTTTGCGCAGTGACAAAAAGGCCCTGCCACTCGACGGCCCGCCACCCTGTTGAAGCTGGGCAGAAATCGGTACTAGCCCCATGGCCTGCAGCTGAGTAATGACAGCGGCCTCGGTAGCCCCGGTCATTTGCCCACTGGTCAATTCGCCCTGGACGTTGACGGCACGATAGTCGAATTGGGGCATTAGCCTTCCTGTATCACTCGTGCCACCTCTTCGAGGGTGGTAAGGCCCTGGGTGGCTTTAAAACAACCATCTTCAAACATGGTGGTCATACCCTCTTCCCGCGCCACAGCTTCGATTTCACCGGCGCTGGCATGGCGCAGAATGAGGCTACGAATTTTGTCACTGACAGTAAGAATTTCAATAATACCCACCCGCCCACGATAGCCGGTGTTGGCGCAGTGTTCACAACCCACCGCTTTGTGTAAGTTCAAAGACTGACCGGCAGGCAGTATGCGCTGTAGAGCAAACTCTTCAATAATGCGCGCTTCGGCCTCATAGGGCTGCTTGCAGTGCTGGCAAAGCAGGCGTATCAAACGCTGGGCAAGAATCACGTTTAAGGTGGAGTTAAGCAGATAGTCCTCGGTGCCCATTTCCAGCAGGCGCGTAACACTGCCCGCTGCGTCGTTAGTGTGCAGGGTCGACAGCACGAGGTGGCCGGTCAACGCCGACTGCACACAGATGCGCGCGGTCTCTAAATCCCGCATTTCACCGACCATTATTACGTCGGGGTCCTGGCGCACAATGGAGCGCAGCGCACTGGCAAAATCGAGCCCAATGTTGGCGTTAACCTGTATCTGGTTGATGCCCTCAAGATTGTATTCCACCGGATCTTCAACGGTGATGACTTTGCGCTGTTCAGTATTGAGTGAATTCAAGGCGGTATAGAGCGTGGTGGTTTTACCGCTACCCGTGGGGCCGGTCACAATCACCATGCCGTGAGTCATGCTCAATTCTTTTTGCAGACGGGCGCGCTGTTCGGRGGTAAAACCGAGACTGTCGAAATCGAGGGTCACGCTATCGCGCTGCAATAAACGCATCACCACGCTTTCGCCGTACATGGTCGGCACGGTCGAGACCCGCACATCGAGCTCCTGACCCTGCACACGTACATTAATGCGACCATCCTGGGGCAAGCGTCGCTCGGCAATATCGAGATCGGCCATAATTTTAATGCGCGAAATCACTGCCGGGGCGATCTCACGGGGTGGCGATGGCTCGTCGCGCAATACACCGTCAATGCGATTGCGGATTTTTAAATTGTGCTCAAAGGGTTCGACGTGAATATCGGAGGCGCGGCTATCGACGGCCCGCTGGATAATTTGATTGACGAGGCGAATAACCGGCGCCTCGCTGGCCATATCGCGCAGCTTGGCGACATCGACGGCGGAAAAGCCCGCATTCGGATCCGCACTCTCCTCCCCTGCGCTGCCACTTYGCTCATAGAGACGCTCAATGGCTGCCTGAATATCCRGCACCAAACCAACGCTCAACTTGAGCTCGCAATGGCAGGCCATAGCAACGGCGCGAAGACTATAGGCATTACTGACATCGGCAACAGCCAGGTCAAGGGTATCGCCTGTCATTGCCAGGGGCAGCAGGCTCTGGTCTTTCATAAAGCGCAGCGCGAGACTCGTCTCAACCCGCTGTTGAGGGTAATCATCGGCTTTGAGCAAGGGCAGTTCGGCAATATCGGCCTGAACCTGAGCCATGGCTCGCTCGGAAACCATGCCCAAACGCACCAACAGCGCGACCAGGGATTCATCGGTATTTTCACTGTGCACGCGCTGGGCACGGGCGAAGTCCACGGCATTGAGCAGGCCTTTTTCGACCAGAGCCTCCCGCAAGGYATCTTCACTGAGCAGTAATTCGCCCCCAGCACTGGACTGACGAGTTGAAGCATCGCCCGACATCGGGTCTACAAGCGGCTCAGCCATCGCTACTATTTCGCATGTTTGTCTTCCGTAGCCCTGCATTCCATCAACCTGTACACAGTACAGCAGAATAAAGTTTAACCCGGCCACATGTCAGAATAAATCTGTTTACAGGATTTGTTAGAATGTCGAGTAATGCAGCGCTCACGAAGCTATTTAAAAAGCAGCAAACGACAAACCCTATGAATTTTGCACTACTTATATTAGGCCCACCCTATAGCACCCAGGCATCAGCCAGCGCCCTGCGCTTTGCCTGTGCCACGCTGGCCAGTGGGCACGGTATTTACCGACTCTTTTTCTACCACGACGGGGTGAACAATGCCTCCGCTTTGGTGACCGCGGCACAAKATGAAAAGAACCTGCCCGRGCAATGGCAGGCACTGATCGAACAACATCAGCTCGACTCCGTCGTGTGTATCGCCGCTGCCACGCGGCGTGGGGTACTCAGTGAACAAGAGGCGAAAAGACACGGTAAAACTGCAGGCAATCTCATCGACGGCCATGAATTATCAGGATTGGGACAGCTGGTTGATGCCAGCCTCAATGCCGATCGAGTGATTACTTTTGGATAAACCACTTACCGACAAGCCTGGCAATAAGAACATATTATTGGTCTTTCGCCACGNCCCCCTACGGCAACGCTCTGGCAAGAGAGGGACTTGAAGCCGCCCTCGCCTGTGGTGCCATGGGCGCGAAAACTAGCSTGCTCTATATTAACGAGGGTGTATGGCAATTACTGGAGCCGCAAGACAGTGGCGCTATCGACTGTAAAAACCAGGCTGCCATGGCCAGCGCCCTGTCGCTTTATGATGTTGACGATATCTGGGTGGATGAAGATTCCCTCAAACAAAGAAACCTGAGCAGCGCTGATATACAGGCCGGAAAAATTATCAACACGGCCCGCGTACAAAAAYTGCTCRCCACTAGTCACAGTATTTTGAGTTTTTAATGTTATTACATACGGTGAATAAATCAGCCTTTGACAACAGCGCTCTTGGCGACTGCCTGCGTATAGCAGCCCCAAACGATGCCGTGCTACTGATCGAAAATGGCGTTTACGGGGCGCTGAATAGCTCGCAAGGCGAGACCGATTACAGTCAGAGCATCAAACAACTCAGCGCCAATGGTACACGTTTTTATGTGCTTAAAGCCGATTGCGAAGCGCGGGGGATCGGCGACTCTGCGCTACTACCAGCATTTCAAACAACAGACGATGCGGGCTTTGTCGCCCTTGCGGCAGAAGCTTCGGCCATACAGAGCTGGTATTAGTACTTAATCATGGATAAGGCTTTAAAACTCGATAGCGACGGCCACCTGCAGCACCTCGCCGACTGGTCGGAGCAAGCAGCTCAGCAACTGGCTGCCAGTGAAAACATCAAACTCAGCGCGGCCCATTGGGAAATTATTTATCTCTTGAAAGAATTTCACCAACGTTTCGAGCTATCGCCGCCCATGCGCCCCCTGGTGAAATACATCGCCCAGAACCTGGGTAAGGAAAAGGGCCGCAGTATTTATTTAATGCAATTATTCCCGCCCAGTCCGGCACGGGTTGCGAGTAAAATTTCCGGCTTGCCGAGGCCTGAAAATTGTWTATAAACGACGRGCAGCAAAAGCCATCCGATCAAAAACAAATTGTCGCTTGAGCTGTTTTTAAATAATTTTTTGACTGCTTAGCTGCTCAATGCGCTCTTCACTGTAGCCCAGTTCCCGCAATATATCGGGGCCACTCGCACCGGGCTCCGGCCCAATATGGGCGGGCACTTTATCGGAACCCTCTACCCAAAAAGGGCTATTCACCGCCTGGCCGCGGCCATAGTTGTGACCTTCAACATCAATCAACATATCATTAGCAAGCACCTGGGGATCATCAATCACCTCCTCCATAGTGGCCAACACACTGAAGGTTAATTTTTCAGCCTGCAAGCGCTCGCGCCATTCAAACAGATCTCTTGTTTTAAAGATCTCTGCCAAAATAGGCGCGAGTAATTTAGCATTGTCATTGCGCTGCTTGATGTCGATAAAACGCGGGTCAGTGTGTAGATCTTCCCGCTCTAGAGCCTTGAGCAGGCCTGGCCAATGTTTGTTCTGGTGCAAAATAACCAGTAGTAACCAGCGCCCATCGCGGGTTTGATAATGACTGAGCAAGGCATTCGTGGGCCGAGCTAGACTCGGGTTATCGACTGCACCCCCACCTGCCAATACACAGGATAGTGAGCTAGAAGCAGTCCACAAACCATTAGCCAGCAAACTACTATGCACCTTACCACCGCGTCCCGTGCGCGTTCTTTTATAGAGGCCGGTCATAATGGCGGCGTACATAGTCATGGCACTGGGATGATCACCCATCCCCGGCGAAGACATACAGGGTTCGCTGTCGGCAGTATGCACGGTATGCATTAAACCCGAGCGTGCCCAATAAGCCGTGGCGTCAAAACCCGGCGCGCTGGCCTCGGGGCCTTTTTCACCAAAGCCGGTAATTTGCCCATAGATCAGGCCTTCATTTTCAGGCGCGAGATCTTCGTAGCGAATTTTTAGCCGCTCCAGCACATCCGGTGGAAAATTGGTGATTAAGATATCCGCCTCTCTCACCAGTTTTAATAGAATCTCTCGGCCCTCAGTCGATTTCATATCGAGGCCAATGCTGCGTTTATTGCGGTTATCCTGCTGCCAGATATAACCAAATTCCAGGGGCATAAAGGGCGGCGCTTGATGGGCATAGCGCAGAGGATCACCGCGCCCCGGCGCTTCAATTTTAATCACATCGGCACCAAAATCCGAGAGGATGGCGGCACTACCGGGGCCAAAAATATAGGTCGCTATTTCTAAAACTTTAATACCTTCTAACAGAGGCTCTGACGCATTCATTTTGACCGTCCTATAAAATTACAAACAATTAAAATCTGTTTTCTATTCACTTACCCTGCTTCATTCTCTCTTTTAAATCGGCGAAGGGATTGAATCTCGCCGCAGCAACCTCGCTTTCTTCGCTGCTACCGTAGCGAATAAAATCGACGAATTTGGTGTGCTCCTCGTCGTGGCAATAAATACACAGCAGCTCCCAGTTACTACCGTCAGAGGGATTGTTGTCGTGGTTGTGATCGCGGTGGTGAACCGTGAGCTCACTGAGATTAGCGCGGGTAAACTCACGAGTGCAACGACCGCAAATCCAGGGGTAAAGCTTCAGCGATTTTTCACGATAACCCTTTTCACGTTTAGCGATATAAACCCGCTGCTCGGCGAGGTGTTTATCTAGTTTAGTAGAACTTGTTTTTTTATCCGCCATGTTTTTAAGCTCCCACTTCATGCAAAGGGTTATTGTGAGACACATCAGAGAGTAATCCGCCGCAGACTTGATTGCGACCCGCATCTTTCGCCTGATAGAGGGAATTATCGGCGGCAGAGATCAACTCATCWAGAGACTTATTGCTATGATCATTTTCTGAGGCACCAAGACTTACCGTTAGCACCAGGCTTTGCAAAGGGTCTGGCAAGATCATAGTTGCAACCTTTTCCCGCAGCCGTTCAGCAATGGCAAGAGCCGTTTCACAGGGGTTTTCGGGTAAAAAGATCGCAAACTCCTCTCCTCCCAGCGCGCCAGACAATCACCCAGTTTTATTTCCTTACTCAAGACATCGGTGATCCGCACCAAAACCTCATCACCCTGAGCGCGGCCATAACTGTCATTGATGTTTTTAAATCGATCGACATCTAGCATTGCCAGTAAAATAGCATCCACCATCATGCCAAATTCAACGGCACGGTAAGCCAGCGTGCTATTGGGTATAAAACCCCACACTGCCATTGCGGTGACAAAGGAGGTAGCAACATGGATGATGGAGCCAATGAAAAAAYATTTAGCCGCCTGATTGCCCTTGAAAAAGGCCACCGCACCCAGTAAGACCATGAGCGCAGAAAACACAAAATCAGTGMAAATGACAGCAGCAAGGTGAACACCCGGCTTCCCATGCCAATAGCAAATAATTCAGCAAGAAGAAAACCGCCACCTATCACCACAACTATGCGGTGGAGTTTGGGGAAGGCCTCTTTTGTATTGAGGAAACGCGTCGCAAACAAGAGCCCAGCGAGAGAAAAGAGCATCATCAATACCGGATTTGACCATGCCTGCCAGCGTGGRAAGTCTGGCCAGAGCCACATAAAGCCATGCCCGGTATAGGCCATATTCATCGCTAAAAAGCTGCCGATATACAAACTGCAACAAAGGTAGCGCGGATTATTTAAACTGAAAAAAACCATCATGTTATAAGCGAGCAGGGTAAATATACCGCCGTAAAGAAACCCGTAACTATATGTGTCGCGCCTGTCTTTTCAATATCATCCAGATAGATAGGCAATAGCATGGAGCCTGGTGTTTCAGTGCGAATAAAAACTATATTTATCCCCGCTGGAAAATAATGATCGAAATCGAAGTGACGGCTTGGCCGGGGTCTTTGAGAATAAACGAAGCTATCGCCAACACGATAATTTCGCACTACCTGCCCATCATGCAGAAAGTAAACGTCTAGTTTGTCGAGCCATGAGGTGTGTACAAAAAGGCGTTTAGATATGACCGTTTTTTTTGCATGGCTAAAGTCAAAGCGAACCCATACAGGCTTTGCACCAATACCAAAGCTCAGTGGTAACTGAGTATTGGCAAAAGCGCCACTTTGATAGAGCTTATTGGCCTGACTCAGCTTAAGTGGCTTATTAGGTTCTTCCACATAAAAAGTAATCTGAGAAATACCGTTTTCCTGTTCATTGCTAAAAGACAGCGAATCGCTAATCGCGAGACAACTCCACAGAAGTGAAAAAACAGCTATAACAATGAAGCTGTAAAAGTGTTGCGTAGACACTAAAATACCAAYGCAGTTTTTTCCGCACAAGTCAATCCAGCCTTGAGCAAACAAGAACTCCTTTTTTGAAAAAAATAATTAAAGCTTATATCAAACGAGTTAAAGCAATTTAGTTAGCCGCTTCAACCGGCCGGACATCGGCCATCTCCTCATCGGTATAAATCCGCGTGCGAATCATAAAACGTAGCCCGAGGGGAATTTCAAGAGAGAAACTGGAACCACGTCCTTTAACAATATCAACTGTCGTATGACTGTTTTTATAATATTCAAACTGATCGGCATGCATATAAAAGCCACAACCATGGATGTCACCCAGATAGAGATCGCGTCCGCCGAGGCGAAATTCGCCCTTCGGGTAGCACATGGGCGAAGATCCATCACAACAACCACCACTAAGGTGGAACATCAGCTCACCATGTTCGCTGCGCAAGCGATCAATTACGTCGGCAGCTGCTTCAGTAACGCTTACTCGCTCAACAGACATGGTAAACCTCTTTCTTTTAAAGTGTACGACTCAGCATGATGCCAAATCGTACTTAGCAGGTGTTTAGAAAAAACCCATTTTGTTTTTGTTATACGACGTTAAAATATTTTTGGTGTGACGATAAGCATTCAACATCATGTGGTGATTTTCCCGACCAATGCCCGAGTTCTTGTAACCACCGAAAGAAGCGCCCGCTGGGTAAATGTGGTAGCAGTTGACCCAAACACGGCCAGCCTGGATACCTCGGCTCACGTTATGTACCTGGTGCATGTCACGAGACCAAAGGCCTGAGCCCAAACCAAACTGGGTGTCGTTGGCAATTTCCAGCGCCTCTTCTTCATCTTTAAAGGTAGTGACCGCTAAGACAGGGCCAAAAATCTCTTCCTGAAAGATACGCATTTTATTATGCCCTTTAAAAATAGTGGGCTTAATGTAATAACCATTGGGATAAAGTTCATTTTCATAAACCTCACCACCACAAAGTAGTTCAGCACCTTCTTGCTTGCCAATATCGATATAGCTGAGGATTTTTTGGTACTGGTCATTCGACGCTTGCGCACCCATCATTGTGCCGAGGTCATAGGGGTCGCCCATGGTGATAGCTTCAACCCGGGCCAAGCACTTCTCCATAAACTTTTCGTAAATACTTTCCTGGACTAAAGCTCTGGATGGGCAAGTACAAACCTGGCCCTGATTGAGAGCAAAAAATACTAGACCTTCGATGGCCTTATCAAGAAACTCATCGTCTTTATCCATGACACTTTCAAAGAAAATATTCGGTGACTTGCCGCCAAGCTCCGTTGTTGCGGGGATAATATTTTCAGCCGCGTATTGCATAATCAAACGGCCAGTACTGGTCTCACCGGTAAAGGCCACCTTTTTAATACCGGGATGAGAAGCCAAAGGCTTACCACACTCCACACCAAAACCATTAATCACATTCAGTACGCCGGGCGGCAATAAGTCAGCAATAAGTTCCATCATAATCAATAATGAGACGGGCGTTTGCTCAGCTGGCTTAATAACAACACAGTTACCGGTCACTAGGGCTGGTGCAATTTTCCAGGCCGCCATCAACAGCGGGAAATTCCAGGGAATGATTTGTCCAACGACACCTAAGGGTTCGTGAACTTCCATTGTCACCGTCTCGGCATCAACGTTAGTCACAGAACCCGCTTCCGTGCGAATACAGCCACCAAAATAGCGGAACTGATCAATAACCAGGACTAAATCGGCACCCAAAGACTCGCGAATACCCTTACCATTGTCACAAGTTTCAACTGCCGCCAGTAACTCTATGTTCTCTTCAAGGCGATCGGCAATTCTGAACATCAACATACTGCGCTCAGCCGGGGAGCTTTTACCCCAGGTCTCAAAGGCTTCCCAACCTTTTGCAATTGCAAGATCAACATCTTTTGATGTTGATTGAGGAATGCGTGCAATAAAGCTTTCATCAATCGGCGACGTATTTTCAAAATATTTACCATCGATTGGGGCAACCCACTCACCACCAATGTAATTCTCATATTGCTCTTTAAACTCGGGCCGTTGATAAGCCATGCTGATCTCCCACGTATCTAATTAACGGTTATAGTTATTCACCCTATCAAGCCTCTATCGGCCTGTTTTGGCAATCCTTGTCAAAAGGACAAACATCTCACTCTATCTGTCTGGCTTACAATCACGCCAAAGGCCATCACCAAACTAAGCCGATTATGTCGCTAGTTTTCAGTGAGCACAAGAACCAATGGGTAACCTCTGTAACAACCATCCAGCCCCTACGTCAAGTGAACAAGAACCCGTCTCCGACCTGGCTTATGGCGATGCTCCCAGAGATACACGCCCTGCCAGGCCCCCAGCGCCAGTTCACCAGCAATCACGGGGATCGACACACTACTCGCGGTTAAGGCCGCTTTAATATGAGCAGGCATATCATCAGGACCTTCAAGTGTGTGGGTGTAGAACGGATCGTTCTCTGGCACCAAGCGATTGAGCCAACTTTCAAGATCTCTGCGTGCCGAAGGGTCATAGCTTTCCTGAATCAACAAGCTTGCCGAGGTGTGCTGAATAAAAAGCGTACACAGCCCCTCCTCCAGACCTGCCTCACGCACTACTGTGCTTAACTCGGCACTGATATCGAGCAGGCCCTGCCGTGTAACATCAAATGTCAGTGTGCTAATCATTTTTCCAATTCTGTCTATCGTTGAAGGCTTCTATTAAGCACTATTATTAACAGCTCCCCTCAGTATTTAACGCTATAATAAACGTTTTGCCGGAGCCACTGTGACTGCGATCGAYCCCGCCACCTACGACCAACAGTTACAAGAAAAAGTGGCCGACCTRCAGGCGCGTTTTCAAGAGCTTGCACTACCGCCACTCGTCACYTACCCCTCTGCSCCMCTTAACTATCGCATGCGCGCCGAATTTAAAATCTGGCAACAGGACGCCCGCGCCGATTACGCCATGTATCGCCAGGGTGAGCACAGAAAAGCTTATATCATTGATACATTCCCGGCAGGGTCGAGCACTATAGAAGCCCTAATGCCACTACTACTGGAACAAATCAACCAGTGCGATATTCTGCGCCAACGCTTGTTCAGCGTGGAGTTTTTAACCACCCTCAGCGGCGAAGCCSTCATCACCCTGCTCTATCACCGCCCGCTGAATGGCGTTTGGGAAGAACGCGCTAATGAACTCGCCACCCACATGAAGACGGATATTATTGGCCGCAGCCGCAAACAGAAGGTGGTTATTGGTCGCGATTATGTGATTGAAAAGCTARAGGTCGACGGGCGCACTTACACCTACCAGCAAAAAGAGACGGGCTTTACCCAGCCCAATGCCCGAGTGAACGAGAAAATGCTCGACTGGGCCCGCCAGCACAGCACAGACTTTGGCGGAGAYCTGTTGGAACTCTATTGTGGCAACGGCAATTTTACTGCCGTGCTGGCGCAGAATTTTGAGCGTGTCTTAGCCACGGAGATCGCCAAAATATCGGTTAATTCAGCGACCTATAATTTCGAAGCGAATAAGATTGAAAACATTGAGATCGTGCGACTATCTAGCGAAGAAATTACACAAGCGCTGAACGAAGTCAGACCCTTTCGTCGCCTGCGTCATATCGATTTAAAGAGTTATAATTTTTCGACCGTCTTTGTCGACCCACCGAGAGCGGGCCTTGATGACGACACGGTCGAACTACTGCGCCGCTTTGACAACATTATTTACATTTCCTGCAACCCGGAAACCCTGCACGCCAATTTACTGGCATTAGATAGTAGCCATAGCATTGAACACTTCGCCGCTTTCGATCAATTCCCCTACACCCAACACCTTGAGGCCGGCGCTGTGTTGAAACAACGCCGACCCCACGAGAGCAATCAAGCTGAATAGAAAAGGGCCGTCAAGTCACTGCCCGGTTTACGTTTAGGCACGCCCTCGTCGAGTAACTTCTTAGCGGCATCGAGAACGAAGTCACCAAAGGCTTTTTCTGTCTCCAATCGCTCCAGATCAAAGGCTTTGCGCTGCGCTCGGGTCAGCGCTTTCCAGGCATCGAGAATGGGAATATGGGCCGTGGCATCGGCAACCTGATAAAACACGCTGCAAGCTTCAGACTCCCGCGCCTCAGGGGTAATCTGCGTCAACAGCCAGGAAATTCGCAGGCAGGCCTCCGTAATGCTCAACTCATCCGCCACTAAACCTTTGGCCAAAATGATAATGCTTTTGCTCGTCTCTTCCGCTTTATCTTTAAGTTGCTGCTCAAAGGCCAACCTTGTATTTTCACGTTCAGYATCGAGCGCTTGTACTTTACGATGAAGATGCAGTGCATAAGCGCCCAAAACCATGACAATAAGCACCGCCAATACGATCAAAAAAACCACAAACCACCTCTGAATTAAAGATAAGAAAACACGGTATAAACAAATTACGCGAGGCCAAKCGTCCTTAAAAAGATCAACCCACACACGACAATCACAAAGGAAAAAAGGCCGCCCAGCAAAACAATATTCGCCGCCATCTTCGTGTTGCCACCAAACACCTGAGCAAATACCACACTAATAGTCGAGGTCGGTGACGACAAGACCAGGAACACAATACCCAGCTCCATACCCCGCAAACCASAATACCAGGCAATGGGCACACCCAGCACAGGCATTAACAAACACTTATATAAGGCCGCCCCCCAACCGGCCAGKCTGGGACTGCGCAATTGGCTAAAGTCCAATGAGGCTCCGACATTAATCAGTACCAGGGGCACTGTCAGTTGCCCCAGCAGCTTGCCACTGTTCGCCAGTGCGTCGGGCAATTGCAGCTTAAAAGCACCGGCTATCGTACCCAGTAGCACACTAATAATAATGGGGTTTTTGGCGATGTCTGACAGATAGTTTTTAGCCGGGCTGCCCGCTTGCTGGCTATAAAATTTAAGCATGCTGATGGAATAAACATTATTAAAAATAATAAAAACACCCATCGGCAACGAGGCCAGCGCCACACCTTTAACACCATAAACATTGAAGGCCATGGCGAGACCTGAAATCAGTAAATTACCCCGTGTAGCACCCTGGATAAAAACACCTCTATCAGAGCGCTGCGCGACGATAATTCGCGACAAGGCCCAGGCCAACAGGGATAATCCAATCAACAAAACGACACTGACGATGAGAAAACGTGGTGCCTCAGTAATACTTAAGTCGGCACTCGACAGAGACAAAAACAGCATCGTCGGCGCGGCAAAATTAAAAACAATGCGCGAGCTATCCTCCAGAAAACCTTCACTCAACCAGCCCATACGACGCAATAAAACACCCAGGGASGTGAGCAAATAGATAGGGAGAATGGCCGTAAAAACAAAGCCTACAACTTCAAGATGTTGCAAGATTTAACGCTCTTAATTGCCACTCATACCAATAAATCACTCTGGTGATTCACTCTCATCGCTGGCGGAATCACTGACATTAGGCAATAGAGCCTGTTCGGCCAACTGGCTATCGTCACTCAGTGCTGTCGGCATCTCGCGGCGAGTTCTGGCACCCAGTGTTTTKAGATCCTCAACACGCTTAAGCAGATTACCGCGACCCGAAACCAGGCGCTTACGGGTCGTCGCCCAGGCACCCTGACTCTTATCCAGATGCTTACCAATATCCTCCAGTCCCTCTGCCAATAGAACAAACTGGTCGTAAAGACCACCCGCCTGAAYAGCTATTTTTTCTGCATTCAGGTTTTGGTCGGCATAGCGCCAGATATTATGAATGGTGCGCAAGGTCGCCAGCAGTGTACTCGGGCTGACTAAAATAATGCCTTTGTCGTAAGCATCRCTAAACAGTTGATGATCGTGCTCAATCGCCAGCATAAAAGCCGCTTCAACAGGAATAAAGATCAACACAAAGTCGAGCGTATTGATGCCCTCAAGCTGCTCATAGGCCTTACGATTAAGGCCCGTAACGTGGCCGCGCAAGGAGGCRATGTGGGCWTTAAGGCTTTGTTCACGCTGACTGTCGTCATCGCTACTACAAAAGCACTCGTAATCCTTTAGTGATACCTTCGCGTCGATAACAATGTCGCGCTGATCAGGAAGGTGCAAAATCACATCAGGATTGCGCCGCCGACCCTTTTCATCTTGTAGTGCCACCTGGGTTTGATACTCTCGTCCTTTGCACAGGCCAGATTGTTCAAGCAGGCGTTCGAGAATCAACTCGCCCCAATTGCCCTGAAATTTATTGTCGCCTTTAAGGGCATTCGCAAGTTTTATCGCGTCCYGACCAATCTGTTGAGTCTGCTGTTGTAGCTCACCAATCTTGCCTTCCAGTCGGTTCCGCTCAGCGCTCTCCTTGTCGTAAACGTCTTCCACCTTCTTGCGAAAGTCAGCTAGATCTTTGCGTAGGGGGGCGACAGTGCTATCTAAAGCCTCTTTACTGGTTCGTGAAAAAGACTGCTGTTTATTATCAAATATACGATTGGCAAGATTCTCAAACTCCTTACCAAAAGAACTGCGGGCTTGCTCCAATAAAGTGGACTGCTCTGAAGAGTGAAGCCGTGCAGATTCCAACTGTGCAGACTGAGCGCTGTTGCTTCCATTTAAGGTGAGATTCTGCTGTCGCAGACCAAGCACTTCAGCCTGAAGGTTTTCTACAGTTTCCGTCAGGTGTTCCTTGTCGCGGACTAAAGTGGCAACTTCGACACGGATAGTCGAGMGATGCAGGTTGTACCGCCAATAAAACAGCACGGCAACAAAAGCCCCACCAAAAAATACGGCAAGGCAAATCCAAAGGAATAGCAGGTCGGGTGAAAAAGAAGTCATGCAAAGGATTTTAACAGCTGAGCACTGATCAATGGGGTAAAATAAATGGCATCTATCAGACAACCCCACCCGCGCGAGGCCACTCAAGCAATTGACACATACAATACTGGCTAAAATTTTGGTCTTTGATTCTGGCGTTGGCGGCTTAAGTATTCTTCAGGCGTTGCAGCAAACGCTGCCTGCCAGTCAATATATTTATGCCTCTGATAATCAGGCCTTCCCCTATGGCACCAAAAGTGCCAAGTTTTTGATTGAGCGTGTCCACAAGGTACTGAAAACACTCATTGAAAAATGCCAGCCCGATATCATCGTCGTCGCCTGTAACACAGCAAGCACTCTTGTCTTGCCCCACATTCGCCAGAACTTTTCCATCCCTATCGTCGGCGTGGTGCCAGCAATCAAACCTGCGGCTCTGCAATCGAAAACTAAAGTTATCGGCTTGCTAGGCACCCCTGGAACCGTTGCCAGACCCTATACAAAGGATCTAATCGAAGAGTTCGCTAGTGACTGCGAGGTGGTCCGCACCGGTAGCGCTGAGCTAGTGACAATGGCCGAGCAAGCACTACGGGGCACACCGCCTCCATTGGAAGAACTTAGTGGCATTTTGAAACCCTTGTTTGACAACCAGCAACTCGACACAATCATCCTTGCCTGCACACATTTTCCTTTAATTAAAGAGCAGTTAATTAGCCTATCACCACGCCCAATCAATTGGATTGATTCTGGAGAAGCCATCGCTCGCAGGGTTAGCTCACTGCTTACGATTCAGTTTTCTATGCTGCCTCAACAACACAACATAAAAAACATACAAAACACCGCAATATTCACCACGCCCAGYAAACGTATCGACTTACTTGAAGGTACTCTAAAGAAATTTATGCTGACTAAAATTGAGTATATTGAGCTCTAAAAGGTTTTAATTCCCGCGTCTAAAACTATCTATATTTTTAATATAAGGCTGATAGCGAAGGATAAAATCAGGCAGCGAGTCCAGATAGGCTGTAGCTTGATAGTGGCTAGAAAAGCCACCTAAAGTAATCGCGAGAAAGGTTTTGTCATCAATGCTAACAGGGTGAACATAGAGTTCATCCAGACCGATATCCTGAGCAACGTTAGAGAAAAAGTGCTCGAGAAACTCATCATCACCGACATTGGCAGAAAGAATCTGGATGGTATAAAGCACTCCAGTAGAGGACTGCATCCAGCGCTGTGTTTTATGGGTCAATATCCCAAGTGTCACGGCAGTATCAGCAGGCTCTGAAACACTCTGTTCTGCCATATCTTCTGAATAGTGTGGATTATTAATTTCACTCAANAACCTTAGCTTTCAACACCCGATTRTCAGGTAGCGATATAGTCGTATTTTTTACCTTCTCGCCACTGAGGGTTGACCAAAGAGAAGGCGCATTGAAAAACACCCCACCAAGTACCAACAAAGCGAGCAGCAGGGCAATAAGCACCCTTGATTTTGTTGTTACASGATTTTTAGCGGGCCCAGAATCTTTGGCTGCCAGACGCACATGTGCGGCCTTAACCACTTTAGATTGCGCCGCGAAAGCGGCCAGTAGAGACTTATCGGCCAATATTGTCAGTTTTCTCGGCAGTCCCGATGAGACGCGAGTTAACAGCCTCAATGCAGCGGTAGAAAAAATTGGCGAGCCATTGTAGCCCGCTTTGTGCAAGCGAAATGACAGGTATTCTCCCACCTCCTCTCTACTGAAAGGCTTTAAATAAAAGCTGTGAATAATACGCTCTTTAATTTGCCGTACAGAAGTATGGGCCAAATGCTCGTCGAGCTCTGGCTGACCAAACAATACCAATTGTAGTAATTTATCGGTTTCTGTTTCGAAGTTACTCAACAGACGTAGTTCTTCGAGGGTTTCCAACGGCATACACTGCGCTTCATCGATAAAAACCACAACTCGCTGTTGAGCTGCGTGCATATCCAGTAATTTATTTTGCACTAATTGCAGAGCATGATTTTTGCTGCAATCTCTATCAAACTGTAGATCCAATTCATGGCCAATAGCAAAGATGAGATCAGTGGCCCGCAGGCTTGGATTGAGCAAAAAAACCAGATTAATATTATCCGGTAACTGCCTGGCCAGCATGCGTGAAAGCATAGTTTTACCACTACCGACCTCACCGACTACTTTAATAATGCCATCGCCATGGGAAATGCCGTAGGCAATAGCGCTGATTAGAGCCTCGCGCTCACCGCCAGAATAAAAAAATGAGGTGTCGGGTGTTATAGCAAAAGGACTTGCCTGCAAACCGAAGAATTGACTATACATAGTTCAGTAAGAATTCCCGATAAGTAGTACGTTTATCACAGCTCGCAATAAAACGCCGGCTTATCAAAAGAGTGTTTTTAAAATACTTAAGGCTGCGCAATTTGATCAAAACACGTGCAGATATGATCCAATAAATCAATAATATTACTAAACGCAGGCCCTCCCTCTATTTGATAGCCGATGGCCGCAGAGTCTGTAAAGCAAGTGAGAGAGATGCTCGCACTAAAAATCTCTCCAGTGGCGGTACTCTTCATAGGCAGACTTAAACCACCATTTTTGCCCACCACAATAGAGTCAGCAGGTAGCAAAGCCTCACCAGAGACACCTGTAACGTAGAGGCCCATTTGCCCTAAACGATTCGCCAATGATCTAACAGCATCGACCATACGTTGGTTTTGCAGATTAAAAGTATCTTCGCTGGCTGGCTTACGCCGACGCATAAATTGTTCGGCCATCTCTTCACCAAGGCGATTAACTTCAGCTGAAGATAATGTTTCACCCGTCAGAAAACTATCAAACTCCGTATCAGTCTCGATAAACAACAAACCGTAACGTTGCTGGTTTTCATTATCCCCCGCATAACATACAACAGCACAACCAGCCGTTGTATGTCCGCCTGAACTTAGCTCAAAGTCAATTTTCTGCAGGCTATCCATCTTAAATGTCGGGGAAGTCAGCGCCATTCCATTCGCACTCAAATCAACGAGGGTAAGGTCAGAGCGCCACGGATTAAAACCCAAACCACGACGACGGATCTTGACCGCAGTATTAAGCCCAGGAAGCCGTCGTTCAAGGCGGTGCTCATCAAAAAATGGTTTTATTGGCAAAATTACAACCAGGTAAAATCAGTTAAAGCGTTATATAAACAGCATGGGACGCAGTTAAACCATAGGTTTCTGAAGATTCCCCTGCTTCAAAGCGCACCACACTACCAGTGATTGCATTACCATCATCGAACTCATTGTCATAACGCTGGGCAACATCACCAGGAATACCTAAGGTCAGAATTCTTATTCCATTTATACCATTAGTCCAATCCCCCGTGGCTATAGCGTTAACTTGACCACCGTAAGTATGGTTTGGCGGAGCCGTTGCATCTTCAAGTTCGGGATCACCGGCAATAATGCCCGCATAACGCAAATGAGACCATACCAGGCACGATTCATCACCATCCGTAGTACATTGATCGTCATCGATAACACCATCACCATTACCCGCAGTATCAGCACCAAGCGCCGTTACCACTCCGATATCACCAGGTAGAGCCCGATAAGTATCCTGAAAGGTGTAAACACCCGCACGATAACTTTCAATGTCTTTAACGAAATTTTTATATTTCGCATTATCAATTAGCACCTGACCTTTCAGTACACCGCCCAATATCAAGCCAATAATCACCAATACAATGGCAATTTCCACCAGGGTAAAGCCTGATTGACGTGTGCTTCGTATAGCAGATATATTTTTATTCATTACCAACTCCATTTTTGTTTATCAACACTGTAAWAATATTTCTTGTAGATATACTGACCGAATTACCAAAGGCCCCAGCTAAGTGGCACATTATAAAACCAGATATACGATGGCACTATGCATATCCACGATTAATCAATTAACTATGTGAACACCTTCACTTATACCCAATAAATACCCTGTGTAGAGGATGTGTCAGCTCAGCCATTTAGTTATTACAGGCCTGACTATTACCATTACCGTTACTATTCTCACAGCCCTGCCCGTTGTTACCGTCATCGTCATCGTCATCGTCATCGTCATYGYYRKCRYYATCKYCAWWRMYSRCACTATCTCCAAAAACCAGGCCAACAGAAACCATCTTACTCTTGAGGATATTGGGAACGACCCAAACCACCAGGTCGTCAAAGGTTGGGTTTGAACTATTCGAAAATACACGGTCGACCACAACACCATCAGCATCGCTATTTTCAGCCTCATCGGTGCTGGTGGTTAAGGCCCAGTTTTTACCGTGGGAGACAATAACGGCAGGTATTGAAGAAGCGACGGCATTACCCGATGCCCCATCGAGAATACTAATATCAGCTACTGAGCACAGTGAAAAAGAAAGGCCTGCTGTTGGCGAAGAGGCACAACCGGTGCCATCAGTAGTATCCGCAAAATCATCACTGACTCGATAGGTAAATGATTGACCCCAAGCATCCTCTTTACCCAGACCCAAGTCAGCCCAGGGATAGTCGCCCTCAACATTGGTGCAGCTTGTTGAAATATCGGATAAGCCATCACCATCGGTATCTGGACATGGTAGACGTCCATTCACCAGAGCATAGCCAATAAGGGCTTCGCGCATATCTAACAATTGCTGACGCGTCGAATCTCTATCGCGCTTTTCCATCTGTACTGATAAAGGCACCAGAGCCCCACCCAAAAGCAGGCCTATAACGAGTAGGACAATCGCCATCTCCAGTAACGAAAATCCCCGCTGGCGAAAAGTGTTCCTAGACCTGGTTTGGGCTCTAGTGCTGTTACTCATTGGCTCACGCCTTCGCCCATTCACTTATAACTCTCCCGACAAAAGACTAATAACAACATCATTAAAACTGCCAGTATCATTAAGTGACAAAGGGGACAGAATAAAATCTGGCGCAAGAGCGTTATTAATACCCGCTGTAGTATCCATATAATTATCCGCCTGATTTCTTTTGCTCGCCGAAGCCGTACTGCCACATTCAGTCACATTCCCTGGAGCAGCACTCCTCGACTGCCCCGCCACGACATTACCCGGCGCAATGAGCACAGCAACGACATCGGCGGCAACAAGCCCGCTGCGACTATTTAAGGTGAATTCCGCATTCGGTAATGCGCTGACCAAAGGTGGTGTAGCAGTACCTTGTTTATAAGCAGCGGCAACGAAATAACGCAGGCAGGTACCACTAGCATCCCGAAGTGGCGCTAAACCGAGTGACATCCATGGCAACCATCCCTCAACACTGCTCGCGCCACAGGGGCTTTCCGCAAGGCCATCGCCATCCTGATCGGGACAGGGTAAGTAGCGATAATTTAATCCCGTATCAGCGCTCAAATCTGGATCAGACAATCGAGCATAAGCAATCAAGGCATTTTTTGCCTCAGCCAATACCCGAGTATTGTGGAAAGGGCTTGATAGTTGGTGACTAATCCGGCTCATGCCAGAAAGTAAAAATGCGGCAACACTGACCGTCAGCAACATCATAAAAATCAGCAGGGCAGCCCCTCGCTCTACACCTGGGGGATGATTACTTTTAATAACACTCCGTACCCTAACCATTCGTCAATCGACGTCCGAGGGCAGACTGCCACTGTTTTTATACAGTTCAGGTAGACTCCCGACGGGCTGCTCAGAACGCCTATGGTTACGATCGCCAAGATAGGTATCATTAAATTCACCACTCTCAACATCAAGTAGCTGTCCAGGTTTCATCCAAACAGGGTGCTGAGAAGATTCTACTTTCATCTCAACACCTGTATCCCCCTGCCTTGTGGTAAGTGCTCTAGATGCAGGAGGCTTATCGAAAAACTCCCCGTTAAGCCACACACTGCCAGGGCCACTCTGTCGAGTCACCACCCCTTCAAATGAAACAGACTTAAGCTCTGTAGGACGTTTGATTTTCTGTTCCGGCAGCGGCAATACCTCCCTGCCTTGTCGCTGCTTATCAAGCTTTAAACGCTCTAAGGGACTTGTTATTAAAGTACCAAATGCGGCACTTTGAATTGAAAAAAGAAGCAACAGGCTTACGAGTAAACAATGACCGGTGGAGAAAACAAAGTGTTTCATTAAAGCCGTTTCCTTAGCGGCAGAGCTGAATCAACGAGTTCGGCAGCAGTAAACCAGGACACATCACACAAGGAGCGAAAGTGATAATTAAGCGCTGTTTTATTTCCTCCGTTATTTCCAGCTTTATGTGCACGGGTTAACTCGCAGTGATCTACAATCAGCAAGCCAGAATCAAGGCTTGTTAAGTCAGCCATTAAGCTCAGTAAATCACCTTCATGTAACAAACTACTTTGAAAAGTGAACTGCGATTTAAGAAGTGATAGCCCCGGGGGAGTTGAAAAAACACCCTGCTTTATTTCTTGTTGCGCATCGATGTTATAACTTACATCGGGTAATACTAGACGACTCGACGTGACTTCCAATTGTTCAATCCAGGAAAGCCGCTTCTCTTCACTAAAGAAACCCTGATCAACAAGCGCCAAATAGCGCAATTGGTATTCATCAATTAGGGATTTATCGAGGACAATATTGGCTGTTTTTACACGCAATGATCTTATCTGCTTTTTAATGACAGCCTCTTCATCGAGCAAGTTTTTCTTAAACGTAACGCTGGCGCCAACCAGAAGAACAGCAATAAACAATAGCGCGGCAAACACGATGGAATGTTTTTTAATCAATGAGAACTGAATATCACCCATCACATTACCGCCAAATTTAATATCACGTCGATGGCAAAGCTAGGAATACGCTGATCCGACAGGGAACCGCTAACTCTTAAAGAAGGATCAATATCAAGCGGCAACCTTTTAGCATAGACACCAACGACCCGGTCATCAGCCTCTAGCCGGGCAATCAGCTCTTGTATACGTTCGATCGAGTAGCGAAAGTCGCCTTCAAAACCTGCAAGTTCACCAAACAGGTTGACGACCACCTGAGATGCCACTGCAGTACTATTCTCAAGGCTATTTTTATTTCCCCTATTGCTCCCCACCTGTTCATAGCCACTATTCCGCCATTCCAGGCGGGTTAATATTAAATCATCGAAGCCCGAGAAACTGTCACTGATAACTGCGTATACAGAGCCAGGCAATGCACTTCGGCCCATGATACGCTCCGACAAATCAACCCTTGCTTGCATTTTTTGTGGTGCTAGACCGCTGTATTGAAAAGTATTCTGTTGAATTTTCAGTTCTACTGCCAACAAATTTGACTTAACGCGCAAGACTTCATTAGCACTTTTTATTTCGCCACCCTGCCATAGATTCAGCGAAGTAAAAACGGCAGCGAGAATAACGACGACGACACAAGTAACATTCAATAGCTGCTTAACTTGCTGATGTTTTTTGATGAAACCTAGCTGCTTTGGCTGATAATGGCTTTTTTGCCCGCCAGTTTTCGCCAGTGTAAAAGCAGCCAGAGAGCCGCTTGTAAGCTCCGTCCCATCACTGATGTAAGCATGCTGTGCTGCCAACGCTGCCATGTCAGCATAAATATACTGACAATGAGACGCTTCGGGTTCCGCCTTTAAACAGGTGGCCACCTGGCTGGGTAAAACCATCAACACCTGCATGCGCCTATCGACTTCGAGCACACGCTTATTATTGAGATATTGCCAGGTTCTTTCAATTTCTTTGCGAACACTTTCCGCCATTTCAATGTCATCGCCAGCCACAACAGAAGTCTTGCGGCTAAAATAGAGTTTTTCATTAACGATAAAGGTCTGACGAAATGTATAGCGCCCCGCGTGTGAAACATCTTCATCACAGCTAACTACCAGAAGTTTTTCACTGTGTTCCACAGGCTCTATAAGTTCAGCCGCTAACCGAGGCAGAGAGTAGACACCCTGTAATACCACATCATTAGCGGCAAGAATATTAATAACGGGGTCAAGCGTTGCAGAATCAGCAATACCGGATATGAGATAAACATCATCACGCCGGCCTGTTTTTAGCCGTGATGATAAAGCTGTGTGTGCGAATCCTTCTTCGGGAAAAAACTTGGCAACTTTACGCGCTAAAAGAAGAGTTCGATCACGGCCTTTGACATGAGGCAGCTGCTCTTCGTAATAATCTTCACAAGAGACATCAAGCAACAAGGACAGGGTGCGTTGCTGGTCTTCTTGCAAATAGTTTGAAAATGCGGCCAGGCTTTCAGRCATATCTAACTCATAGACCTTCTGCAAGCTAATAGCATGGGACGAATAACTGTAAACAGTCAGTTGACTATCACTCAGCAACAGTAGCGTATCGGTATTCATCACAGCTGTATGGTACTAATAATATCGTAAATGGGGCCTAGCACCGAAAGCATAATCCAGCCCAACAATACACCCATGATGACCGTCATCGTCGGCTCAATCATTAACTGAATTCGTTCAATTAACTCGCTCACATCGCGATTATAAAAATCGCTAATACGTCGTAACGAAGCCCCCAGGGCACCTGTTTGTTCGCCCACATGGAGCATTCTCAATACCAAAGGAGGAAAAAGCTGGGCTGATGAGAAAGCTTTATAAATACTATCGCCATTGGAAATTTTTTCTTTAATTGCCGCTAACTCGCGCTTTATATAAACATTCGACGTGGTATTTGAACTGATTCGCAAGCATTCGATAACACTAATACCTGCATCGTAAAGCAGGGCGAAATTTTTACTAAAGCGTGCCAGCTCGAGCTTACTCATTGCCTCGCCAAACAAGGGCAGATCGAGTTTATGCCGATCAAACCCGTACTTCGCCGCGACGCTATGCTTAAGTGCATATTTTAATGCGAAAAAAATCACTACCGGAGCAGCAATAATCACATACCAATAATTGACAAAAGCATTGGATACTACGAGCAAGGCGCGAGTCATTAGTGGAATTTGCTGATCCATGGAGATTATAAAGCTGACTAATTGCGGCACCAGGTAAATCATTAAAAAACAAACCACCGCAAAAACGATAGCGCCCACAAACAGGGGGTAGGAAACCAGTTTTTTAGTTTTTCTAATAATATCGTCCTGCCAGGCGAGTATATCTTTGAGCTCGGCAAAAACCACAGCCATATTGCCCGTTTGTTCACCCGCCCTCACCAAGTTAATCATCAGTTCACTAAAWACACCATCATGGCTTTCCATCGCGCCCGATAACGTCTTGCCCGAGGAAATACCTTCCACCAGACTACTGAGTATCTTACGCATAACAGGAGACTCTTCACTGTTGCGCATTTCTGCCAGAGCATCCAGTATCGGTATGCCCGCCGCTGCCATCTGCTCTAGATACATAAACAGGACAATAAAATTGCGTCGTTCAATTTTTCGTTGGGGGAAAAGAGAAAATGCCTGCTTATTAACTTTGGCATCTAACAAATGGAAACCCTGGCTATCAAGTCGCGAAGCCAGTTCATCAAGACTGCGGGCCTCGTGGCAGCCACGTACTTTTTTACCCTTGCCATCTATTGCTCGGTAAGCGTATTCCACCATACCTACATACCCAACCGTGCACTAAAGTCGACAACGCGCGACACTTCGTCAATAGTGGTATCACCGTTGCGCACTCTTGCTATAGCATCGTCAACTAAACGCAAGAAACCTTTCGAGGTAGCTAGCTGACTCAGCTCCCGCATCGGTGCTTGCTGGGAGACAAGTTCATCGAGGTCCTCGTCCATCTTTAAAATCTCTAACAATGCAATACGGCCTTTGTAGCCGCGCTGCTCGCATTTATCACAGGCGCCTGCGTGGTAGATTAACTCGGGCATGGGCTCTGACGAATCGAGTAATTGCACCTCTAAATCCGTGGGCTTTTCCGCCACACGGCAGTGTACACACAACTTTCTCACCAGGCGCTGACCAACAACGCCGATAATATTGCCTGCCATCATGGACGGCTCTACACCAACATCTCTAAGCCGTAAAAAAGCGCCCAGCGCTGAATTGGTGTGCAGAGTTGAGAACACCTGATGGCCTGTCATCGCTGCACGAAAACCCATATTGGCTGTATCGGCATCGCGCATTTCACCGACCAGAATAATATCGGGATCCTGGCGCATCAATGAGCGAATACCCCCGGCAAAATCCATTTTCACGGAAGCATTAAGTGAAGACTGGCGAATCATTGGCATGGGATATTCCACCGGATCTTCCAGTGTCATAATATTAACCGATTCATCATTGAGATAATTCAACAGTGAATAAAGGGTCGTGGTTTTACCACTACCGGTCGGGCCGGTAACCAGAATAATACCCTCTGGCCGCGCCATCATTAGTTTGAACATGTTGCGTTGATAGTCGCTGATATCAAGATCATCGAGGGGCACAATGGCCTTGCTTCTATCAAGAATTCGTAACACCACATTTTCGCCATGCAAGGTTGGCTGCGAGGCAATACGAAAGTCGATGGGGTGGCCAGTAATTTTTAGCGACATGTGACCATCTTGAGGCGCTCTGACTTCGGCGATATTCATACCGGCCAGAACTTTTAAGCGCACCACAATTGCCGGCCAGTATTTTTTGTGCAGACTTCTCACCTGCCGCAGTACACCGTCGATGCGATAGCGCACCCGCAGAAAGCCCTCTTCCGGTTCAAAGTGGATATCCGAGGCACCCTGTTTCACCGCATCGGTCAAAAAAGCATCCACCAATCGCACTGTCGGGTGACTGAAYTCCTTACCCTCCAGCTCATTACTACGTATATCGAACTCACCCGTTTCGATCTCATTTAAAATACCATCGATGGATAATTCAAAGCCGTAGAACTGATCAATAGCGAACATCACTTCCTGTTCGCTCGCCAGTAAGGGTTCCACATTAACCCCCTCTGGCAGGGCCGCAGAAATGCGGTCAATGGTAAGAATATCGAAGGTATCCGGCATCGCCAGTAGTAGCTTTTGCTCGTCGGCCATATAGCTAACCGGCATTACTTTGAGCTTCACTGCCAGGGATTTATTAATCAGATTTATGGCGTCGGAGTCAGGCACCACCTCGCGCAAATTGACACTGTCCTGTCCCAGGTGCTCACCGAGGGCCTCTTTAAGTACCGATTCGGTGAGAAAACCCAAACTTACAAGAACACTACCCAAGCGTTCGCCGGAGCGTTTTTGCTCAAGTATGGCAATGGACAGCTGGTCGACACTAATGACCCCGCTATCAATTAGCTGATCACCAATTCTCTTTCTGGGTTGCACGGGACTATTCATCGTTGGGCAGCCTTTAAAATAGCGATTCGCGCCACGAGAATAGCGCTATCAAAGTTTGCCGAACTCGTTTTTTCCAAACTTAAAGCCTGTTKGTAAAATTGTAATGCCAATTTCGGCTTGGCCATTTGATCCAGGGAAATTGCCAGGTTGTAAGCATAATCCGCATTCATCGGATCACGACTAAATGCATCAAAGTAGGCCGCTTGAGCTGAGGCCCACTCACTACGTTTTAAGTAGTAATCTCCTAATCCTGCATGTAGAAAAGCCTGTTCTGGGCTCTCTCGCAAAAGTTGTTGCAATGCACTACCGACATCCAGAGAGGATGAACTGGCCAAGCTTAATAGCCCGGCTCTGGCACTAAAATTCTGAGGACTCTGTACCAATACCCTCTGATAATATGATTGTGCCTGCTCAGCCTGCCCTTTTATTGCTGACAAATTTGCCATACCCAATAGGGCGACAAYATTATCGTTTGATGCCTTGAGTACAGAACTAAAATTCAACTCCGCAGCAGTCAGGTCACCATCAGCCATAGCCCGCCGGGCACGTCTCAAACTTATCTCCCGCTTTGCCGGTATGTGTCGTTTACGRATTTTAATACCTGTAAAACTTTCCTCTGCCGAATAATCGTCTGCCGTTTTTCCAGCTGAGTCTTTTTCGTCATGAGTATTACTTAAAGGCTTATTAAGGCTTTCGACCTTTAGAAACGTCTCCTTTGACGAAGCCATAACGCTTTGACTTAGCTCTGAATCTGCCTTGCCCTCGTGCTGAAGCCGTTCAATACTTTGACGTTTCACCACCGAGGGTACAACAGCTGTCATTACTAACTCTGTTACAGGATTTTCTGTACTGATACCAGGTTCACCAGCCGAACTAACAARAGGCTTTGATATAACAGGCTCAATAAGCTGATTAACAGTTACTGTCCGCAATGCCTTCTGCGAGGGTGGTGAAAAATCATCCGTGATCAAAAACAAATAGGCCCCTATAGCGAGTAGCACAAGGCAAGCAATGATCAAACCCAACAATAAATAACGTTTTGTTTTTAGCCTGCCTCTATTGCGAAAAACAGCATTTGCCGAATGGGGTGATTCAATATTCGTTTTGTTAAGCGCAGAGTTAGAAATATGTCCGTACTGTGCAAGTGACGACGAACTCTTGTCCACAGTGCTAGAATTACTTACGCTGGCCTGAGAAGCCCCTACTGATAAGTTATCCTTAAGCCCCGCAGGCCTGGATAGTGGTTTTGATAAAACGTCATCAGGTTCAGAAGTACTTTCAAGATTGAGTTCTAATTCAAGCTCCGTCTCATTATCACCATCAAGCGATTCAGCCCCGGTTTGCACCGAATCCCCACCGGCTTTACGCTGCTTTTCTGCTTCCTTTAATGCATCTAGTAATAAGCTCAAAACAACTACTCTACCGAATCAACAGCAGAATTAGCGGGCAAAAAGTGCTTATAAGAAGACAGAGCTTTACTCTTTAGGCTGGCCTGTTCAATTATCACTGGGCGAATAAAAATAATTAACTCTGACTTCGTATAATTCCTACTTTTAAAACTGAACAGACTGCCAATGTAGGGCAGCTTT
Organism: Cellvibrionales bacterium; assembly: GCA_002746135.1. Classification (GTDB taxonomy): domain Bacteria; phylum Pseudomonadota; class Gammaproteobacteria; order Pseudomonadales; family Porticoccaceae; genus Reddybacter. The sequence continues at coordinate 93,189 of NVWE01000007.1, forward strand.
GATAAGCCCGGCAAACCTGATGAGTTATCGCTATGAACATCCTGCATCAGACCGCCGATAACAGCCGTATCACCACCACTAATTTTCATCATCGATTCCATTTCCCGCACTGATATTTCTGGAATCAAGCTTTCCACCTTAGACGATGCCAAAGCGGGATTAGGGTCTTGTACAAAGCGTAAAACCCGCGATATTGTCGGCCGGACATTCAAGGTCACCTCATCCTTATTCGAAATATGGGGAGTAACGCTCATCACCAGGCCCACCGGCACGGTGTGGATATCCGAAGTAAATGTTCTGTTGATGAAGTTGTCCTGTACATCCTCTTCAACATCAATGGAAAAATAAACCAGGTTATCGACAACTTTAAGTAGGGCTGTTTGGTTGTTCAGCACCATTAACTTGGGAGTAGAAAGGACTTTTGTATTACCGAACTCACTGAGCAATTTAACTGTTGCAGTAATGTCGTGCTTACCATTACTGCGATAACTCAAGGTAGAAACCGGTGCAGAACCGAGATTAGCGCCTATTAGCTCCTGTGCAAAACTAAAACCACTCGCGCCCGCCGCCACCAGGCGAGACCAGTCGACGCCAGCTTGATAAGTGTCATTTAACTGCACCTCAACAATACTCGCTTCAATCAGCACCTGGCGCTGGGCACCATCAAGCACTCGATCTAAAAATATCTGAATTTCCTGGTGTTGTTTGCGGGTCGCTTTAATTGTCAACAAGCCACTTTCGGAATTCACAATCACACTAGAGGCCGATTTAAGTTGACCATCTTCCAACCCAGAGTCACCGCCCTCATTTTTCGAGCGCTGCTGTTTTGATCCATCGGTATAAGCCGAACTGGTACTGTTTCCTCCGTTTAAAATGGCATCTATATTTTCGGTTAAGGTACGCCAAAAATTATTATTCGAGGTGTTTTTAATGACCGTACTCGAGCTATTATCGTCAGAACTTCCGGAACTGGAACTTCCTGCATCAGCGCCAACACCGGTAGTCGCAACCTCGGTCGATATAGACACATTGGAATGACTTGAGCGCCCCATATTTAAATAAGCCACATCGTAGTGGGCAAAATACGGGCTATCCCGCTGAATCACCAGTACCCCATTTTTCATCTGATAGCGAATATTCGACATATCGACGATACGATCGAGGATCTGAAAGAGGCTTTGATCAACGGCATTTAATGTAATTAAACCTTCGATACCCGGTGCAATATCCACATCAATTTCCGCATCACGACTCAATGCGAACAACAACTCCCTAAGGTTCACATTGTTAACAACCACCGAATAAACTTCATCCAGTAATTCAGCTTCTGTGCCCGCCGGATTAAACTTGCTAGCTTGTGCCATCTGYGGGCGTAGTAAAACGGGTTTGGGAACATCACCCGCTACAACATCCAGCTCCGGATTAATATGATGCTCCGACATCTTTAAAGGTGTAGGTGTACAGGCCGTCACTAACAGCGCTGCCATCAGCGCTACAGTAGCCAATATATTTCTTCCCACAGCACTTAACACTGAGGAAGAGTGTTCTCTGTGGTTCAACGTAAAATAGTGGCCAAATATCCACATTTTCTGCTCTTTATTAGCACTCAATATTTGCACCCAATGGCTCCGCTCATCACCCCTTCTCACCTTTTGTCCTGTAACTACGGCGCCATGCTAATTAATTTGCCCGCGCAGTTCTGTGGAGCAGGTCTCCCTGTCAGCATTACTCTACAAACAAAGGCTTGCCGTGGTAATCATATTTACAACTGAGGCTGTTCCGTGCTTCAACAACAAACAAATATTAGCGACCAACACATCTTTTCCTAGCACACTACGCACCATAATCACCCACTCTCAAGCAGCCCTTATCCAGCATTTATAGTAGAAATTGCTATGATGCCAATTCTCATTGATTGAATGGCAAAACAAGAAGCCCCCATGCCCCTACCGTTTTTTGATATTGCGCCACTGATCCCAAGCATTGAAGCAGGCCACTTAATTCTCACCCCCAATTTCCGCCTTGCACGCCATATCACGCAGGCTTGGGGGCAATACTGTGCAGAGCAGGGGTTGCTCACCTGGCGGCAACCCCTGGTTATGGCGCTTGAGGGCTGGCTCAATGAGTGCTGGGCCGAGTTGATTGAAAGTCATACCGCTGCCAAACCTGTGCTTAACCACAGCGTCATTGACAGTCACAGCGAGTTATTCATGTGGCATTCTGCCATCTCACAAGATGCTTTGCTGCCCATGGAAGCCGATGTTGCCTCACTGGCCGAACTCGCCCAGCAAACTTGGCAACAACTACAACGCTGCCAGGTGCCTCTCAACGAACTCAGTAACAGCCACCACCCGGGTAGTGAATCTTTTCTGCGTTGGCTCGACACCTTCCAGCAAGCCTTACACCAACAGCACTTGTTAACCTGGGAGCAAGCCCAGAGCTTAATTGCGCAAGCGTTTAAAGAGGGTGCTTATGCCGGCTATAAGGCGATACGGCTGGTCGGTTTTCAAACACTAACTGCCTTGCACCAGGAAGTTATTAATGCCGCTTGCGATGATGTCGCCAGCAATACGTCAAAAGCCACACCGGCTGATATCGCGCTAAAGACCTGCCCCGATTTAAAAGGCGAAATCACCGCTGCCGCGCAATGGGCCAAAGCACAACATAAAGCGCAGCCTGAACAGCGCATCGGCATCGTGTTCGGCAACCTGGCATCAACTCAACAGCAGGTCTCGCGTATTTTCCATGATGTATTCATGCCCGAACAAGGTCTACCCGATCGCGAACGCGCTATTCCACCCTTCAACTTTTCCGCCGGTGGCCCCCTGGGGCAAACTCCTTTAATTGAAAGCGCCCTGGCTCTTTTACGCATACAAACCGAAGCCCTGCCTCTGGATAACTGGTGCCGTGTGCTTAACGACCCCTTCTGGGGTAACAGCNCTAGTACCCCCCGCGCAGAAGAAGCTCAGCCAGATGACCTTCCCGCTTTAGCGTTAAACACTTTATCGCTAAACAAAGGCCTAATCGCAAAAGCCCACTGTGAACTGCTGTTGCGCGATAGCAATAAACTGATGCACACGCCATCGGCCTTTCGCGCTAGCCTCGCTGAAGCAGAAAGACAAATCAGCACTGAATGCGGCGAAAGTGAAAATCCCGCTGACTTGCCCCGCTTAAATGACGAATACGCATCACTTGCATCCGCCTGGCAAACCCTGGGTGAAGACGTACGCCGTCAGCCCAAAACCGCCTCTTTTTATGACTGGGCTGAAACCTTTACCCAGCGCCTCGATATTCTCGGCTGGCCCGGCCCCCGCACCCTCGACAGTATCGAATACCAGCAGCACCAACATTGGCTCAGCCTGCTCGAGGCCTTTGCCGCTCTCGATGCCAGTGCCGAGCCRCTCAGCGCCAGTGCCGCACTCACGCAGCTATCACGCATGGCCCAGGCAACGGTATTTCAGGCACAAACTAATGACAGCCAAATTCAAATTCTCGGTCTACTCGAAGCAGCCGGTCTTGAGTTCGATCAACTGTGGATTACCGGCATGGACGACAGGCAATGGCCCCAGCCCACATCCATCAATCCCTTAGTGCCGGTTGATTTACAACAGCGCTACCAACTGCCCCGCAGTAATGCTAGTCAAGAACTGGCTCTGGCCAAGCAGTTGCTGAATGACTTTCAACACAGCGCTCAACAGCTGATATTCAGCTACGCAAGTCAGGATGGCGATACCGAACTTGAAGCTTCGCGCCTGCTGCCCAACTCACTTCAGCGAACAAGCCCCCCCACACCCCACTTGCACCACCCCCTGCTCACGGCATTGCCCGCTGTCGACCTGCAAAAAGTAGACGTGAGCAAAGGCCCAGCCCTTGAAGTGGGCGAGAAAAGCGTTCGCGGCGGCACCGCCATTTTGCAGGCTCAAGCGGGCAGCCCCTTTAATGCTTTCGCCACATGGCGGCTGGGGGCGCGACCACTGGCCCAGCCCAGTAGCGGGCTATCCGCCATTGAGCGCGGCAATCTGGTGCATAAATGTCTGGAATTATTCTGGACACGTTTTCAGGATCAGGCGAGTGTTAAAGCGCTAGATAATGAGGCCCTCGACAGTGCCATTGAAGACGTCATCGTTGAAGCGCTGCGCCCTTTGCAGCAAAGTCGCAGCGATATTTTCGGACCGCGCTTTGCCGCCATCGAAACCCAGCGCCTTAAACAACTGCTACAGCAGTGGCTCGACATCGAACTACAACGCCAGGCCTTTAGCGTTATGGCCCCTGAAAAACAGTTGTTTATGACCATCGGCGGACTACCCTTAAGCCTGCGTATTGACCGCATCGACCGCCTCGACGACCAGCGCGTGGTGTTGATTGATTATAAAACCGGCGACACCAATATTAATTGTTGGGCCGGCGAGCGGCTGGAAGAACCCCAATTACCTCTCTATGCCCTCGGCCTGCCCGAGCAAATTGGCGCCCTGTGTTTCGGACAAATTTCCACCGCCAAAAGTGTCGCCGCTAAAGGCGTGAGTGAAACCCCGGAGATTATTCCCGGCCTGCAGCCACTGACCAAAATTAATTTCGAGGGCTGGGAAGTCTGCCTCGATGTGTGGCGCGAACAGCTCGAAACACTGGCCGAGGAATTTCTCGACGGTCAGACAGAGATTGTTTTTTACACCGGTGCTGCCCTGCGCTACCAAAGCCACCTCTTCCCTTTAAACCGTTGGCCGGAAATTCAGCAACGTGATCCTGAAACACCTGAATTCAAGTAGCAGATGCCATCTTCTTGAAAAAATAAATAGTGCCCTTAAAACCCCTTAACACCGCCTTAAAAACAAAGACTCGTACCGATGCCCCCACCCACTGATGCCCATGCCCGCCTCCAAGCCCTCGACACCCGCCGGTCTTTCGCCGTTGCCGCGCCTGCAGGGTCGGGCAAGACCGGCCTGCTCACCCAGCGCATGCTCTGCCTGCTGGCCAAGGCCAATACTCCGGAAGAAGTGTTGTGCATGACCTTCACCCGCAAAGCCGCCGGGGAAATGCGCGCTCGACTGATCGCCGCACTGGTTGCCGCGCAAAACAACACGCCCATCGACAACGACTACGATCAGCAAAACCGCGACTTGGCACTCCGAGCGCTAGCCCGCGATCAACAACAAGGCTGGAATTTAATTGAAGCCCCCAACCGACTGCGCATTCTCACCATCGATAGTTTTTGTCGCCATCTCGCCAGCCAGTTAGCGGTTGATCTCGGCATCGGCCAATTGCCCGAACCCAGTGATAACCCTCAGGCCGCTTATCAGCTGGCCGTACAACAGGTAATGCCCGAACTGGAAACACCCGGTGTCACGAGTGAGGCTCTGGAAACCTTACTGGTGCATTTTGATAACGACCTGCCCCGCCTTGAAGGCTTATTGCTGCGCCTGCTCAGCCGCCGCGAGCAATGGCTGGGRATCATTTTTTCACCGGGTAATAAGCGCGAATTGCTGGAACGTGCACTGCAGGGCTTGATCGACGAAACCCTGCAACTCGCCACCGAGCAACTCACGGAGCGGGCCAGCGATCTCGCCCAACTGGCCGACTATGCAGCCATGCACCTGCCAGCTGACAACAACCCTTGTTTAGGGCTTGCAGGCCTGCCTGAAACCCACAACAGTGATTTACCCGCCTGGCGGGGCATCGTCGACCTGCTGTTGAAAAAGGATGACGACTGGCGTAAAACCATTAATAAGTCGTCCGGCTTTCCCACCAAAAAGGATTCACTGCAACCCGACTTCGCCGCGCAACGTAAAACAGAGTGGGCCGAACTGCGGGACTGGGCCCAGGAGMAAACCGGCCTGCTCGACACRYTGCGTGATATCCGCGCCCTGCCCCCCGCCCACTACGACGATGCCCAATGGCAAGTACTTGAAGCACTCACTCAACTCTTGCCGCGCCTCGTCGCCGAATTAAAACTGATCTTCCAACAGCAACGCGCCAGCGATTTTTCTGAAATCACCATTAATGCGCTAGATGCTCTGGGCACTGAAGATGAACCCACCGATTTAACCCTGCGCCTCGATGCACAAATCAAYCATATTCTTATYGATGAATTTCAGGACACCTCGTCAGTACAGTTTCGCCTGTTAAAGCTACTCACGAGTGGCTGGCARAACGACGATGGCCGCACCCTGTTTATWGTCGGCGACGGCATGCARTCCYTGTACAGTTTCCGYAACGCMAAYGTCGGCCTGTTTCTCGAYGCCCGCACCCACCCCATCGGCAACCTGCAATTRCAGCCCCTCGACCTCAGCGTKAACTTYCGCTCCCAGGCCAATATTATTCAGTGGGTCAATGAMRTRTTTGCCGAGGCCTTYCCCCCGGTAATGGATAGCGGGCGYGGTGCGGTGTCYTATCAGCACTCCGAYAGTTTYAARCCKGCATTRAATGAACCCGCCGTCAGTATCGACGTMTTGAGYARTGACGATGAAGACAGCGCGCTTTTAGAAGCCGAACTGGTGGCCCAACGCGCCCTGCAAACAAGAGCGCAAAACCCCAGCGCCAGCATCGCCATTCTGGTCAGGGGGCGCGCCCATTTACGTGAAATACTGCCCGCATTACGCGCCCACAACCTGCCCTGGCTGGCMAGAGATATCGACCCACTAGCCTCCGCCATGCAGGTCATTGACCTGGTGTCGTTGACCCGCGCCCTGCTCAACCCGGCGGACCGTATTGCCTGGCTGGCCATCCTCCGCGCCCCCTGGTGTGGGCTCGATTTAACCGACCTGCTGGCCATCACCACCGCCCCCCTTAACGCCAACCCCCTACCCGAAAAGGCGCAATATCCCCTGCTGCTTTTACAGCTGTTAAACCATCAAAGCATTGGCGAACATCACGWGCAGCCATTATCTGTACAGGGCGAAAAAATTATTAGCCGAGTCACCGGTGTCATCGCCAATGCCTGGCAACAACGCTACCGCAAACCCCTTCGCACCTGGATTGAAGGCACCTGGCTGGCCCTCGGTGGCCCCGCTGCACTCGGCACGGGCGAAGACGCCAGAGTCGCCCTTCACCAATGCCAGCAGTATTTCGACCTGCTTGAAAGCTACAGCAAAGGTGCCGTCACCATCGACGACTGGCCGAGCTTTGAACACGCTATTGAGCAACTGTATGCAGAGCCGTTAGCGCATAAAGAGCCATTAGCGGATGAAGAGTCTTTAGCGGATAACGAACCAGTGACAGACAACACCCCTCATCCCGCCCCCCTGCAAATTATGACCATCCATAAATCCAAGGGTCTGGAGTTCGACACCGTCATCATTCCCGGTCTGGATCGCCGGGGTGCCAACAACAGTCWCGAGCTATTACTGTGGCGCGAGCGAGTCGATAAAAACGGCATCACGCAGCTTCTACTGTCGCCACCGCAAAAACTGGGCTCTGCGGATGACGCCCTCTACACCCACCTCAAACGCGAAGATGCGATTAAATCTCGCCTTGAAAATACGCGGGTACTCTACGTCGCCTGCACCCGCGCCATCCAGCGCTTACACCTGCTATTTCGTCAGCCAACGAAAAACCCCGCCACCGGTAGCTTACTCGCCTCAGCGTGGCCAGTGCTGMAAAAACATATCACCGTCGAAGAAGAAGGCGCACAGCCTCTGCCATTAAATCATTGCGCGATTACCCTGCACCCGGCCCGCTCACCGGCTGATACAGACGCGCCAGCAGAACGTCTTGAAACACCGGCGACGAATCACAGCTACAGTTTTCGACTGCCTCCTGACTGGAGTAGCCCCTTTAACACGAGTACCCCTCGTGGAAACGCCAACAACACACTCCCCGCTATCAACCCGCCCGGCAGTAACGACCCACGAAAAATAGGCACCCTGCTGCATCGCACACTGCGCTTACTGGTTATTGAGGGTATCGACCAATGGACGCCCGAGCGCGTCGAACTGCAACAAACAAGCTGGGCGATACAGATACAACAGGCCGGTATTATTGATGCTGAAAATGCCTTGCAAGTGCTCAACAAAGCTCTGARCAACTGCCTTGCCGATCACGCCCAGCACTGGATTTTCGACCGCAAGCACCCGMAAAGTTATTGTGAATTTGCCCTCAACTACCGCGATCAAAAAGGCCATATTGGCAGCGCTATTATCGACCGCTGCTTTGTTATTGGCGACACCCAATGGATCGTGGACTACAAAACAGCGATGCCAACRGAAGGGCAAACACTGGACAATTTTCTCMRCCAACAGCGCCAGGCCTATCAACCCCARCTCGCCCACTACGCSCAAACCCTSRGCCAATTACAGAATGAKCTGAGTGAAAAGCCTCTCAAAACTAAAGCCGCGCTTTATTTCCCGCTCTTATCCCACYTGGAAATTGTTCTCGATCAATAGCATCAGGAGCCTGTCCGAGAATAGAAAGTCTACTGCGGACAAGCTCCTGACGCATTTCACCCCATTGTCTTTACTTTTGCAGTAGAATAACGACCCTTTTTACAAWAMAACGAAACTAGCCAGGTGCTAGCAAGCATTGATAGCGTCATCGCTTTGCCGCACCCCGCCAGGTCATTCAGGTCGTAARTTATGGTTCAACGCACACTCGAAAACCTCAACATTCAGTCACAGGAAGTCCTGCTGACGCCCAACGAATTAAAAGCAAATGTCGCCCTCAGTGAAGCAGCCGCAAAGACAATTGCCCAGGGTCGAAAGAATATAGAGGCGATTCTCGACCGCAACGACCACCGTTTATTTGTCGTCATCGGCCCCTGCTCTATTCACGACGTTGACGCCGCTAAAGATTACGCCGAGCGCTTAAAAGCACTGGCCGAAAAAGTCGGCGACACTTTACTACTGGTGATGCGGGTGTATTTTGAAAAGCCCCGCACCACCGTTGGCTGGAAAGGTCTGATTAACGAYCCCTTCCTCGATGACTCTTTCAAAATATCTGATGGTTTGCACATTGGCCGCGAGTTATTAATGGATATTTCCGAACTCGGTCTGCCCACGGCAACCGAAGCTCTCGACCCCATTTCACCCCAGTATTTGCAGGACTTAATCAGCTGGTCAGCCATTGGCGCGCGCACCACCGAGTCTCAAACCCACCGGGAAATGGCCAGTGGCCTGAGCTCTGCGGTCGGCTTTAAAAATGGCACCGATGGCAGTCTGACTGTCGCCACTAACGCTTTAAAATCAGTCGCCAACCCCCACCGCTTCCTCGGCATTAACTCKGAAGGCAGCGTTGCCATTATCAAAACGAACGGCAACCCCTATTCACACATTGTGCTGCGCGGTGGCGACGACAAACCCAATTAYGATTCAGTCAGTGTTTCACTGTGTGAACAGACACTGGAAAAGGCTGGTATTGCCGCCAACATTATGGTCGATTGCAGCCACGCCAACTCCAACAAAAACCATGAACTGCAAGTACTGGTAATGGAAAACATCACCAGTCAAATCGTCGATGGCAACCAGTCTATTGTCGGTATTATGGTCGAAAGTAATCTGGTGGCGGGCAATCAAACGCTCTCGGCCAATCGTGACGACATGGTCTACGGCCAGTCGGTCACCGATGCCTGTATTGACTGGGAGACGACCGAAAAATCCATTCTCGACATGCACGAAAAATTGAAAGACGTATTGCCCAAGCGTTTAAAGACGGATTAGTTACTGTTTGCTGTAAACATTGAAAAATAAAAAAGGGGTTCTTCTTGTGAAGAGCCCCTTTTTTTGGTCTGGCTATAAATCTTAACATRGCGTCTGTTAATGTGGCAGGAAAAGACATAAACCCTTTTTTCTTAAAATCAAATTTTGGCTTAGTCGATTTACACATTACCTGGCCAGCAATGGTGGGTTACCACGCTGGTAGTGGGGATCTACTTGATGAAAAAACAATGAGGTTGTTTACTACTTTTGAAGAGGATAAAGGTTCTTCAGGCGATGACTATTACCTGTTACTGCAAGAAAGAATCAAAAATAGGCTATTGCCGCAACCAAAAATAAGCAATGGCAGGATTGAGTATATTCGACCTAGTACAAAATACCCGGGATTGACGGAGTATTGGTCGACAGTGCTGACAGTAACCAAAGAAGAGTTAAATTTGGTGGGCTTATTACCGTGCAAATGATGAGAGCTTTGTTTCTACAGAAAATCATCCCTTAGTAATAAGGTGTATTTTATCTGGTATTGNCCCTGATTCGTTAAAAGATTTATCTAGAAGACCATGTAAAATGCAGTGGAATATCGATGACTCAATGTCGATAGAAATTAGGTTTAGCGCTGTAGTTTTAAACGACTGGAAAACCATGTATCACGGATTAAAAATCCTTTGTTAATGCTATTAGAATGGAGTAATGCATCAACACCATCATCATAAAATCACAGAAGCTACAGCGCAGAAAGCCCCACATTAATAATGCCCTGCAAAGTATCACGGCTAGTATTCATCTTGGCGTGCATGCGCAGACCAACGGCCAGGGTCAACAAATAGTCCGCCATCGACTTTGGCGATTTTTTATTGTCCAACAGACCCAGTGATTGAGCTTCGGCGAGGCGTTTCTCAAACAGGGCGCTCAAGGGTTTGGTGCGCTGTTCCGCTTCATCGGCCAGATGCTGATTGACATGAGCAAATTCAGAAATGCTGTTAAATAGTAAACAGCCCCGTGAGCGAATCGCTTCGTCTTCGATCAAACAGACACTTTCAAGAAAGCTGCGAATGGCGAGCATAGGGTCATCAATCGACCACAGTGTTGCCTTTAAAGTTACGGCCACCTCTTYGACGTACATGTCGAGAGCTTCAAGAAAAAGCCCTTCTTTATCGCCAAAAGCCGCATACAAACTGCCACGATTAAGGCCCATAGCGCTGAGCAGCTTCTGTATTGAGCTGGATTCATAGCCCTCGGCCCAAAAGACCTGCATGGCGGCATTGACGACGTCGAGTCGATTGTATTCGGGGGGGCGAGGCATGGCTGTTTTGTGATCTTGAAATAGCCTAGAAATATACCACTAATTAATATCAGGGCATAAGGGGTGGTATCAATGAAGATGAAAATCCATCGACATCACCACCTATTACGCTTAATTAGTCAACTAACCACTTATTTATAAAAGGCCTGAGAGCTATCGCTGTGGTCGGTAATATCGCGCACGCCTTTTAAACCGGGGACTTTCTCCAACAAGGTACGCTCAACCCCATCTTTCAGGGTGACATCAGCTTGACCACAACCCTGACAACCGCCGCCGAACTGCAGTACTGCAATATCACCATCCATCTCTTCGAGGCTGATATTACCGCCGTGAGCGGCGAGCCCCGGGTTGATTTCGCTGTGCAGGATGTAGTTGACCTTGTCTTCGATAGGACTGTCATCTGTCACACGAGGCATACGTGAATTGGGGGCTCGAATACTCAGCTGGCCGCCGAGGCGATCAGCTGAATAGTCGACCTTGGCGTCTTCCAGAAAAGGAATACTGCGCTTGTCGAGATAGGCATTAAGCTTCGGTAGCTCGAGAAATTGATCCTCTTCCTGCTCCTCGCCTGGGCGGCAATAGGCGATACAGGTCTCTGCTTTCGGTGTGCCTGGGTCGGCAATAAAAAGGCGAATAGCAATGCCCTCACAATCCTGCTTCAGCAGCAGGTCGGACAAATATTCCTGGGCCGATTCGGTGATTTCGATACTGCTCATTGCGACTACCTATACCTGAGTAAATTACTCATGTATTTTAGCAAGCCTCAGCTCGACACTCAACGACTATCAATCGCTGGCCTCGATCCAGCAGTAGCGAGCCTTCAGACACAAGCACTTATCAAAGCAAACTGCTAAAATGGCAGATTATTTTCCCGCACTATTAAACTGGATAATCTGTTGAACACTCTCGAAAACCGCATCGCCGCACTTCATCAAGCCGTAGCCAGCCGCCTGCTCTTTCTCGATGGCGCCACTGGCACCATGATTCAGCGTCACAAGYTGGTCGAGGCCGACTTTCGCGGTGAGCGTTTTGCCGACTGGCATCAGGATTTGGGCGGTAATAACGACTTGCTGGTGCTAACGCAGCCAACGATTATTCGCGACATTCACCGCGCTTATCTCGATGCCGGTGCCGATATTATCGAGACCAATACCTTTAATGCCACCTGTGCCTCACAATCCGATTACGGTATGGAAGCTATTGTCTACGAGCTGAATTTCGAAGCGGCAAAAATTGCCCGCGAGGCCGCCGACGAGTTCAGCGCACTAACACCGAAGAAGCCCCGTTGGGTGGCCGGTGTTATTGGGCCAACCAGCCGCACGGCATCCATCTCACCCGATGTTAACGACCCCGCTGCCCGCAACACCACTTTCGACGCGCTGGCTGAAGATTACCGCAACGCTACTCGCGCACTGATTGCCGGGGGCAGCGACATCATTCTGATCGAGACTGTATTYGACACACTCAATGCCAAGGCGGCCGTGTTTGCCGTGCAGGATGTCTACGAAGAACTGGGCATTGAATTACCAATTATGATTTCCGGCACCATTACCGATGCCAGTGGCCGTACGCTGTCGGGACAAACCCCCGAAGCCTTCTGGAACAGTCTGGCCCATGCCAAGCCCTTTGCCATTGGCCTCAACTGTGCATTGGGTGGTGAGCAACTGCGCCCGCATATTGAAGAGTTGTCCAACATTTGCCCCACGCTGATCAGCGCCCACCCCAACGCCGGCCTACCTAATGCCTTTGGCGAATACGATGAAACSSCGGARGAAACSGCSARYATTATTGCMGGCTTYGCCGAYAKYGGCCTRCTSAAYATYGTYGGYGGCTGYTGYGGCACNMMMNCCCGATCATATTCGCGCCATTATTGMAGCCTGCGAAAAYAAAGCGCCGCGCACGGTGCCCGACGAAGCGCAGAGYTGCCGTCTCTCCGGYCTWGARCCCTTYACCATCGACAGYAAYTCCCTSTTCGTTAATGTCGGYGAGCGCTGCAATGTCACCGGYTCRGCCCGCTTTAAGCGGCTRGTRCTGGARGGCGATTACGAAACSGCCCTCGCCGTAGCGCTGGARCAGGTCGAAAACGGCGCRCAAATTATCGACATTAATATGGACGARGGCATGCTCGAYGCYGTCGAAGCCATGACCACCTTCCTSAAACTCATYGCCTCAGAGCCGGATATTTCCCGTATTCCGATYATGGTYGACTCRTCCAAATGGCATGTCATTGAAGAGGGYTTAAAGTGTATTCARGGYAARCCGGTGGTCAAYTCCATCAGCATGAAAGAAGGCGAAGCCGCCTTTATTGAACAGGCCAGACTGTGCAAGCGCTACGGTGCGGCGGTGGTGGTCATGGCTTTTGACACCGACGGCCAGGCCGATAACCTGCAACGGCGCATCGACATTTGCGGGCGCAGCTACGATCTATTGGTTAATGAAGTAGGCTTTAATCCCAACGACATTATTTTTGATCCCAATGTTTTTGCCGTTGCCACTGGCATTGAAGAACACAACAATTACGCCGTCGACTTTATTGAAGCCTGCCGCTGGATTACYGACAATTTACCCGGTGCAAAAATCTCCGGCGGCATCAGCAACGTGTCCTTTTCCTTTCGCGGCAACAATCCGGTGCGCGAGGCGATTCACTCCGTCTTTCTCTATCACGCTATTAAAGCGGGCTTAAGCATGGGCATCGTCAATGCCGGCCAGCTCGCCGTTTACGATGATTTACCCGCCGAATTGCGCGAGGCCGTCGAAGATGTGATTGGCAATAAACGCGATGACAGTACCGATCGCCTACTCGCCATCGCCGCTGATTATCTCGGTGACGGTAGTGCAAAAGAAAAGAAGGAAGACCTCGCCTGGCGCCAGTTCGATGTTAACAAACGTCTCGAGCACGCCCTGGTGAAAGGTATTACCACCCACATTATTGAAGATACCGAAGAAGCTCGCCTGCAAGCCGAACGCCCCCTGCATGTAATTGAAGGGCCGTTGATGGACGGAATGAATGTGGTTGGCGACCTGTTTGGTGAGGGCAAAATGTTTCTACCMCAGGTGGTAAAATCGGCACGGGTAATGAAACAGTCAGTCGCCCATTTACAGCCTTTTATTGAAGAGGAAAAAGACGGCAAGGCCAGCAGTAACGGCAAAATACTAATGGCCACGGTAAAGGGTGACGTCCACGACATCGGCAAAAACATCGTCGGCGTAGTACTGCAGTGCAATAACTTCGAGGTGATTGATCTTGGCGTAATGGTGCCTTGCGACAAAATACTCGCCGTCGCCAAAGAGGAAAAAGTCGACATTATTGGGCTATCGGGCCTTATCACGCCCTCCCTTGATGAAATGGTTTATGTTGCTTCTGAGATGGAAAGACTAGGTTTTGACGTTCCCTTAATGATTGGCGGCGCAACCACCTCCAAGGCCCATACCGCCGTAAAAATAGACCCTAAATACAATCTCGCCCAGGCTATTTATGTCGCCGATGCTTCCCGTGCCGTCGGTGTTGCCAGCAAGCTGATGAACCCAGAAAAACGTCAGGCCTATTACGATGACACCGCCACCGAATACGAGGTAGTGCGCGAGCGTGTCGCCAATAGAACACCCCGTGGTGACATTGTGCCCTACGAGAAAGCAGTCCAAGCCGGCTGGCCATACGACTGGGCAAGCTACGAGCCTGTACCACCAAAAACTATCGGCGTGCAGGTCTTTAAAGATTATCCATTAGAAGAACTCATCGACACCATCGACTGGACGCCCTTTTTTATCACCTGGAGCCTGGTCGGTAAATATCCAAAAATCTTCAAAGACAAGGTCGTCGGTGAAGCGGCGCAGAATTTATTCGACGACGCCCAGGCTATGTTGGCTGATCTTATCGATAATAAAAAACTCAAAGCCAATGCCGTGATGGGCATTTGGCCGGCCAATCGCGTCGACGGTGATGACATTGAAATATACAGCGATGCCAGTGGCAGCGAGACCATCGCTACCGCCCACCACATTCGCCAGCAAACCCGTAAAGGCAAAGACGATACTCCGCTGACTTCACTGGCTGACTTCATCGCCCCAAAGGAAAGCGGAAAAATTGACTATATCGGTGCCTTTGCCGTCACCACTGGCATTAACGCCGACGAATTGGCGAAAGAGTACGAAGCGAAAGGCGACGATTACAACGCCATTATGGTTAAAGCCCTCGCCGACCGCCTGGCGGAATCACTGGCCGAGCACATGCACAAACGCGTTCGCAAAGAATTATGGGGCTACGCCGCCGATGAAACTCTCGATAACGAGGCTTTAATCGGCGAGAAATACCAGGGTATTCGTCCCGCGCCCGGTTACCCCGCTTGCCCGGACCACACCGAAAAGCGCACCATTTTTGCTTTATTAAATGCCGAGGAAAATGCTGAAATAAGCCTCACCGAAAGCGACGCCATGTTCCCCGCCGCATCGGTGAGTGGTTGGTATTTCGGCCATCCCCAAGCACACTATTTTAATACCGGTAAAATTCAACGCGACCAGGTCGACAGTCTGACCCGGCGTAAGAAGAGTAGCTCTAAAAAGCTGGAACGCGAATTAGCGCCAGTACTAGGCTACAATCCCGATTAAGGAACGCCGATGAGTGCAGAAATTGAAAAYAAAGTATCTGAAGAAGAGAAAAAGCCTAACGCCACTGACTTACTTAAAAGCACCCTGTCGGCAGCCATTGGCGTACAAAGCAATGCCAATCGTGAAAGGGATTTCAATCACGGCAACATCAAAACCTTTGTCTTTGCTGGTATTATTTTTACGGCAATATTTATCGGCACGGTAATTACCGTCGTCAATATGGTATTGCCATAAATCTCCTTTAATAAAAACAGTTCAAACCGACCAAAGCTCCGTTTCACAARTCAGGAATTGAACTCAAAACCACTTAAAGCGTGGCCGCCATGGCTATAGCCAGATTTTGCAACAAAGCCTTTTCCGCAACAACCAACGCACCGTAACCATCGGCACTAAGCGCTGCTATTTCAGAAAAACCATTTTCAGAAATAACAGTCCTCTCATCAGTATCTATAACTACCCAATAGGCAACCAGTCGAGCCTCACCATTGGCGGTACCGTGGAGCTGATCTATGCGCAAGTCGATACGACGCTGCCAATCCCCCTCCCCGCTATTGTTCGAGCGAATAATTTGTCCCGCTTTCGCAGACATTTCTTGCGCGATAAACGCACGCAAACTATCTCGCAGAGGCTCAGCCCATTGATGGTCACGGGCCGGGCGCACCTCACCAGCACTTGTCTCCAGCACCAAACCCAGACCATCAATATAGGGCGCTACCACCACGGCCCCCAACCCGACTACTTTAGTTTGCTTCTCAACGGCAAATTGATTGGAGCTATCACTACGTAATAAATACTGATTTAAAGTGGGGATAGAACTCGAACAAGCGGTGACCAACAGTACCGCTATAAAGACTAAAAACTTCATTTGGAGTGAGCCTCAGGTATCGGATCAGATTCAGGTGTAGTAGAAAAAATTAGCGAGTTAGGACTAATTGATAATTTTCGAATTAATGTGTCCAAGCTTATTAGAGTCGCATTCATCGTGCTAACAGAAGACCCCAAGCTCTGCGCCATTTTAGAATTAGGTGAAAGCCCATCAAGAACAGTACGYAAATCACCCAGTGTCTCGACGAGCTCCTCAGGTAAAGCCTGCGTATCTTCATTAGCCAAAACACGATTCACAGAGTCAATAGCTACCGTCAACGATACCAACGTATCATCAGCTCTGCTCAGAATTTTATTAGCGCCGACAACCGTTTCCTCAAGTGGTAGAGAATTAAGCTTCTCGAGGAAGTCACTCACCTGTTGCTCTAGCCGTGCAACACCCGTTTCTATAGTCGGGATAACACGGTACTGCTGAAATTCACCCAATTCTGTAGGTTCTTCTCCGGGGAAATAATCGATACTAATGAGCTGCTTGCCCGTAAGTAAATTACCCGTTTGTAAAGAAGCACGCATACCTTTAGTACGAACCCCTTCAGCAATCACCTTACGTAGTATTTGAACCGCTTTATCACTATCGCCAACTTCAAGGCGGCCTGGCTCAACATAGATTAAAACAGGAATGGCCTGCCCCGTACCCGGTAGCCCCTGAGATGCTAACTCCTTAAGTAAGATCCGCTCCACACGACCTATTTCTATTCCGCGATATTCCACGGGTGCACCCGGTACTAGGCCACGTAGCGACTGGGAAAATGACACGACATAATGTGTCCCATGACTATAGGGATGCTCAAGAATGTCATCATAGGATTTATACAATTTATACTCTTTCCCGCTTTCGACAGGGTCCCCTGAAGATAGCCCAGGAATTGATCCGAAGGCCACGCCACCTAGTAAGATGGTGTCCATGGAGCCCATTGCCACCTCTAAACCTTCAGCAGAGGCTTTCATCGCTATACCACTGGTATCCCAGAAGCGCGTAAAGTCACCAATTAACTGGTGATACGGAGCATCAACAAAAATATCGTAGCGCACCTGGCGTCGCTCTGAATCAAACGCCATAGCCTCTACCCGGCCCACTGGATAGCCTCTGTAAAGTATAGAATTACCCGCACTCACCGATCCGGCACGATCACTGTAGAGTGACAAGCGCAGTCCTGGGGCATCAGCCGGTGTAAGCGGTGGACTTTCAAGACCAACAAAGACCTTCTTCTTAACCTTCTCATTACCGGGAGCCATTTCAATATAGGCACCCGACAGGAGGGTGCTCAAACCTGACACGCCTTCTGCACCAATACGCGCACGAACAATCCAGAAACGGGTGTCATCAACGAGGAGAGGTATTGTCTCTTGATCAAGCTTTATTGTCGCCGTCACACCAGACAAGTCTTCTTTAATTTTAACACTTTCGACCACACCGACGTTGACACTCAACAACCTGATCTTGGTTTTACCCACCTCMAGACTATCGGCCGTTGCAAAGTCGATGGTGATGCTCGGCCCCTCTGTCATCATTGAGTGCACAACGATTATCACCCCTACAACGAGTGTCACTAGCGGCAGAATCCAGATTGCCGAAAACTTTCTACCACGACTGACCGTGGCCTTCATCTCACTCATCGTTATTTTCCCTCGGGTCCCACATTAATCTCGGATCAAAACYTTCCGCTGCCACCATAGAAACCATGACCACGCCCGCAAAGGCAATCGTCGCAGCTCCCGGATGAATCACTATCAAATTGGTCAAATTAATTAATGCCACTAATATCGCCACCACAAAGACATCAATCATTGACCACTTGCCAATAAATTCGGTAATTCGATATAAAACGGTGCGCTGGCGAGCCGTCTCTGGCGGGCCATTGCGGACACTCCAGCAGAGGTAAAACATCATCGCTATTTTGCTCGACGGGATCATCACACTGGCAAAAAAAATGACGGCGGCTATCGAGGCAGAGCCCATATCGAGCAGTAAAACCACGCCACCAATAATCGTACTGGGTGTCGGTTGTCCCAATTGGTCAGTCACCATAATCGGCAATAAATTGGCGGGAATGTAGAGTACACAGGCTGTGAACAATAACGCCAGGGTGCGTTCAATACTATTAGACTTTCGCAGGTGTAGAGCCGCACCACAGCGCGGACAGGCATGCTGCTCAGCATCCGCTAATTTAAGGCAAATGTGGCAAGAAGCAAGTCCTTGAGAAGCGGCTGTCATTGGCGTATCAACAAGCATGCCCGTCGATGTATCGGCCGACATTTCACTCATGGCTCAAAATCTCAATACGCCGCCAACACTGGGCACGATCAAGCCCTGACAGGGTCAACACAAACAGAAGGCTAAATAAGGCGTAGGCCCAGAACGACAGTCCCATCACCACCGTTGCCATATGACCAATTTTCACCAGGCTAACCAATACCCCAATAAAAAAAACCTCGACCATACACCAGCCTTGCAGGGCGTAAATAAGCCGCCCCACGGGGCGCAACCAGTGGTAGTGGCGCTCGGTGTGTAGCGCAACATTCAAGGCGAGGATTAAAACCAGTACCAGGGCTGGAAGAAAAATAATAAAGGTCGCCACCAAAAAGGCCAGAGCAGGCATGCCGTCATACAAAAGATTAAGAGCCGTTTGCGGCAGGGTCATCAAGCTTTCGAGACCACTGGCCTGAAAGGACATAAAGGGATAAGAGCAAGCCAGCACCAACAAGATAAGGGCCGAAGAGGTATAGGCAATCACTCGACTGGTTTCGTCGGCGCGATAACTTGAGAGGAAATGCCCGCAGCGGGAGCAGTTTGCAGACTCTCCATCTTGCAAAATCGCAATATCAAACACCACATCACAGGAGGGACAGGCGATATAATTGACAAGGCTAGTGTCTGTTTCTTTATTTATTATTTTCAGCTTACACTCCGTTGCAGACTTGCACTTAGCATTCGATACTTCGCCAAGTTCAAGCGCTGACTATACAGGAAATAATTTCGTATTTTAATCGATAAATGGAGCAAGATCTTTTGTGCGCGTTTCAAGGCGACTATCATCAGCGCACAACCCACTTTTATCAAACAGTAAACATCCGATAGGCGAGCCATGTACAAAACCCGCAGTCAATTTTTTACCCCTCAGCTATTTTCAACAAGGCGGCCAAGCTCATCTTTCTACACCGCTATTTTTAGTTTATGTTTCGCTGCCACTCTAAGTTTTAGTGTTCAGGCTGAACAGGTCACCGCCGCCATTGCTGCTAATTTCGCCGGCACGATGAAACAATTAAAACCGCTGTTTAAACAACAAAGCGGCCACAGCCTAGTCACCAGTTTTGCATCTAGCGGCACCCTGTTTGCGCAAATACATAACGGCGCGCCCTTCGATGTTTTCCTCTCCGCAGATAAACAACGACCGCGTCAATTAATCAAAGAAGGCCTCGCCATCGCTGACAGCTCCTTTATTTATGCCACGGGCAAACTCGTCTTATGGAGCAGCCAGCCCACACTAATCGATCCAGAAGGAAATGTTTTGCGCACTGGCCACTGGCAGCAGCAAGGCATACGTCACATCGCCATCGCCAACCCTAAAACAGCGCCCTATGGCAGGGCCGCGATGCAAACCTTGCAAACCTTGCAGCTACTCGATGTCACCAAACCCTATCGCGTCACCGGACAGAATATTGCCCAGACATTTCAATTCATCGCATCCGGTAATGCTCAGCTGGGCTTTATCGCACACACTCAGCTGCTCGCCCTACCGAAAAATGAGCGCGGCTCTTATTGGCCAGTGCCAAAAGAAATGCACAGCCCCATTCAACAAATGGCCGTAATGTTAAATCGAGGGCATGATAATAGCGCTGCCGGAGACTTCCTTAAATTTCTGAAAAGCCCTCAGGCTAAAGCGATTATTCGTGCGGAGGGCTACTATTAATAAAAATTAGCCACTGCCATTTTCGGCATGCAATACACCGGCATCACAAAGCGCCTCTATCTGTGCATCGCTATAGCCGAGACTGTCCTTCAACACCGCTTTATTATCCTCTCCTCGAAAAGAAGTCCACAGTTCTGGCAGCCGGGGTAACTCAGAGGATTTAATCGGAAAGCCGGGAATAACCACACCACCTTCGATCACCTTATCCGCCACTTTGCGCACCATTTCCCGCTCGACAAAATGAGGGTGGTCGATAGTATCGGCAACGGATAAAACCGGCGCACAGGGCACGCGGTGTTCAGCCAGGGTGTCGAGAATAGCGCTATCGGATGGCATATCGGCCATCCACGCCTCCACCAGCGCCACTAATTCCAGCCGATTTTTAGCGCGACTTCGCCCATCGACAAAACGGGGATCTTCGATTAACTCCGCCCTACCCATAGCGCGGGGCAAACCCGGCCACTGTAGGTCACCGGCAAGAATGGCAATCCAGCCCTCTGCCCCTTTGAACACGCCATAGGGTGCTAAACCTCGRTGATGGGCACCGCAGCGAATGGGGTGATATTCAACCTTGGCATTGGCGCAGAGTTCTACGTTCGCCTCATGCATATGATAAAGAGCGTCGACCATTGCTACGTCAATATTCTGGCCCCGTCCGGTGCGCTCGCGATGGTAAAGGGCATAACCGAGAAAACCAAAACCGTGTACCCCCGCATTAACATCGGCGATAGCCATATTGACAAATTGTGGCGGGCCATCGGGTTCGCCAGTCATATCCATCAAGCCGGAAAAAGCCTGGGCAATAAGATCAAAACCCACCCGGTCAGACAGCGGCCCGGTGCGACCAAAGGCGGAAATCGACAGGAAAATCAATTTCGGATGAATGGCATTCAAAGTCTCGTAATCRAGCTTGCGCCTTGTCATCACCCCTGGGCCGTAATTTTCCACCACAATATCAACGGTTTTAACCAGCTCGTGGAGCATGTCGATGGTCTTGGGTTTCGAAAAATCCACACAAAGGCTTTTCTTACCCCGATTATGCTGCACATAATAAGCGCTACGACGCTGCTTAAAAACCGGAATACTGCGCGAAGGGTCGCCCCCGGGGGATTGCTCCACTTTAATAATTTCCGCGCCCAGCTCTGCCATCATTCGCGTCACCGTTGGCCCGGCAACATATTGGGTGAAATCGAGAACGCGGACACCCTCTAGCATAGGTTTAATGCTATTTAATTCTGTCATTCAAAAGCTCCACTGCGAAGCTTGTTATCGACAAACTAGTTGTTACAGCACTTTTAAAAAGCACTTTATCGACAACAAAACTATTTTTATTATTAGAATTTACTTGGGCCTTGCCAGCCATTATCTTACAAGGCAACTCGCCTAAACTTTCTCGGTAACCGACATGTTTTTGATTGGCAATCGTCAGTTTGTCCTGTAATTATGCCCTATAAGGCCCATAGCTAAAACTTTTACGCCGCTACTACCCAGTGCTCGGTATTTCATCATTCGCCATCTGCTCACCCTCCACTTAGGGGTTGAGTCCCCTGTTCAACATGCCGACCATTTGAGCTAGGTTCTTATCACTAGAACCGCCGTAATCACCCTCACAGTTGCGGGCAGAAGTACCGAGGCTGGTATTCACCATCCCAGGGTAAAGTACTGACACGCGGCTATTATCGTCGTTAGTCCAGCGCCAATTTTCTCACGGGTATCTTCAGCACAACCACCGGCATTATTAACGCAGACATACACCTTACCAAAGGCATCAACAGTGGCTTGCCCTGCAGCAAAGACCTGCAAGAAACAAAGRCTCTGTTAAAAACTGTTGAATTAAGAAATTTGTCGCGATTCTTCCAGTCTTTGCGCCTGCCTGTGTGATCCGATTTTCTTATAGCCTTGCTCTGCCTGATTTAATAGCGCTTCGCTATCGTCATCATCACCGACCGCTCGGGCTAATTCCGCGCGCCATTCAAGTAGGACTATTGCAAGTGAGCTTGCGCCTGTTTGATCAATGAGTTGTGCTGCATTGTTTAGTGCTGATTCAACCGCTGCACGAGCAGCTAGTCCACCCCGTCGAAGCAGTACGCGTGCCAAGATGCCCTGGGCGATAGCCTCAAAAACAGTGCGCTGCGAGCTTCGACAGAGTTTAATCGCCTCTTCTGCGGCAACTTCTGCAGCGTAAAGGTCGCCCGCGCTCAATAGCGCCTCGGCCAGTAATGTTGAAGACCAGCCTGTCATTTCGTTCTCAATGTGTCCGTGGAGATAAAGGGCAGCGCGGGCCGGTTCAATTGCGTCGACCGCTCGTCCGGCGGCGAGGCGGGCATAACCGAAGGCTAACTGCGTCAAAGCGACCAGATTCGCTGGTTCGCCCAGATCACGGCTGACCTCCTCGACCTGATAGGCACAAGCCAGTGCCTGTTCCGCGTCGTGGGCACGGTAATGGGCTTCAGCAGCCAGCATTAAGGCATAGCCAAGCATCTCTGAGGTGCCATCCTCCATGGCAAGATGCTGACATCGGTCTAGCTCTTTGAGCCCCTCTGGTACGTTACCCATCAGGCAGAGACAAATGCCGCGCCAGATCGAGAACATGGCATAGGGATTGATGCCACCGGTCCATTCCGAAACAGGCAAGTCGCGGGGAAAACGCGTGAGTCCATCGTCAGCCACCTCAAGAGTTTCCGGGAGCCGTCCGGCATGACCGAGTGCATCAACGAGATATAACGATGCGTTGGCCTGAATTCCAACATCATCTATTTCGAGTGCTTCTTGTTGATTTTGGATCGTCAATTCGAGATACGCGACCATGTCTCCAGCGCTATTAAGCGTGAAGCTATAAGCCTGCGATAGTTTCAGACGAGCGCCCGGGTCTTTGATTGTATCTGCTAGGGCCTGGCCTTCCTCCAATAGGGATCGCGCCTCGTCGAGCCCGGTTTTGACACTGAGGCTAATACTCAAAAGCCGYGTACAGGCGACGATGCCGAGCGTGGCAGCCTCGTGATCTTTCGGCAGTTCACGCAGGAGCACGCGTACTCGCTCCCAATGGTGTGTTGAAGCAGTGAAGTCGGTGAGCCCCACCCATTCGGCAGCGCGCCGATGCCAGCGCGCCGCATTGAGCGCTTCACCGGCCTCTTCGCAATGGTAGGCCAGCAATGCTGCGTGTTTGTCGAGGTGCTCGGCGTTTTGTTGTTCTATCGCCTGAGCCACAGCAGTGTGGATCAGACCTCGCTGTGCCCGAAGCTGGCTATTGAACACAACTTCCTGTGTCAGTGGATGCTTGAACGTGTATACGGCTTCTGGATAGAGCGCCTGTTCGTGGATGAATTCCCCACGTCGCAGGGTGTGTAGTGCGGCCTTGCGTTCTTCTTCGGGCAATTCAATGACTTCCGCGAGCAGAGGTTCAGAGAAGTCCTTACCGATAACCGATGCCACCTGCAGCAGTTGTTTTTCTCGGTCGGGAAGTCGGTCGATACGCGCCGCCACTACCGCCTGAACTGTGGCCGGTACTTCGAAGTGTTCGATGGGTGTCACCAAACGGTAAGCACCGCTTTGGCCCTCTAGATGTCCAGATTCGATCAGCGATTGCACAACCTGTTCAGTAAACAGGGGATTGCCCGCGGTACGTGCATGAATCGACCCGGCGAGTTTCGTCAGGCCAGGGTCACGACCGAGCCGATCAATTAACAACTCGTCAGTGTCTTTAGATGCGAGTGATGTCAGTGGCATCTGMCGATACCAGGATTGCTGCATCCACTGCGCGTGATACTCGGGTCGGAAGTTGAGCACGAACAGGCAACAATTGTCGGTGGCCGCATCAAGTATACGTTCCAAAAACTCATCGCTCGCGCTGTCGAGCCAGTGCAGATCTTCGATCAATATTATGATCGGCTGTGCAACGGTGGWTTTTTTGATCAGCTGGTGCATCAGCCCGATTAATTGGTGCTGGTGTGTTTCTGTGTCTAGCACTGCTGAGGAGTGGTCTGGATCGGTGACGCCGAGAAAATCAAACAGCTGAGGTATCGAATTTTCAAAGGTCTGATCGAGTAGCATGATCTGTGTGACAATTTTTTTGCGTGTAGCGTCGTCAGTATCCTGCTCGCTTATGCCCAGAAAAGCACGGAACAATTCGCGGACAGGCAGCAAGGGTACATTGCGACCGTGGGCCACCGCCCGTGTTTCTATGACCCTTAGACCACGGTCTCTAATTTTGGTCAGAAACTCATAACACAATCGGCTTTTACCGGCCCCGGCTTCGGCAACGATGCCGACAACCTGACCATTTCCAGCTTCAACTTGGGTGAGGGCATCTTCGAGCGAGCGAAGATCTGAGGTGCGCCCGACGAAACTGGACAGGCCATGGGCACGAGCAACATCGAAACGTGTGTGCGACTGGTCAAGCCCGACKAGTTCGAAAATGCGTACCGGTGCGTTCACCCCCTTTACTGGAAATTCGCCACGATCCTCTAGCGCAAAATAGCCTTTTACCAGGGCGACGGTAGGCGGCGCGAGGTAAATACTACCGTCGGTCGCGAGAGATTCCATGCGTTGGGCTAGGCCAACCGTGTGGCCCTGGGCCGTGTAATCCATGCGCAGGTCATCACCAATTTTTCCGACGACGACTTCACCTGAGTTGAGACCAACACGCGTTACGAAGTCGAGACCGTATTGCTGTTTGACCTCGCGGGCAAGCTTAGCCAGTTCATCACGAAGGTGCAGCGCCGAATAGCATGCGCGTTGGGCGTGGTCTTCATGGGC
The DNA here is from genome assembly GCA_002746135.1 of Cellvibrionales bacterium. Classification (GTDB taxonomy): domain Bacteria; phylum Pseudomonadota; class Gammaproteobacteria; order Pseudomonadales; family Porticoccaceae; genus Reddybacter. The sequence goes on from NVWE01000007.1 coordinate 118,289, forward strand.
AACTGGCGCACCGAACAGCGCCATTATGCCGTCACCGGTGTACTGGTTTATCGTGCCTTCGTAGCGATGCACGCCTTCGGTGAGTACGACAAAGAAGCGGTCGAGAATGTCGTGCCAGATTTCCGCATCCAGTTGCCCGGCAAGCGCCATCGAGCCTTTCACATCGGCGAACATCACCGTCACTTCTTTGCGTTCGCCTTCCAGTACTGAGCGCGATTGTAGAATTTTGTCGGCGAGATGCGGGGGGGTGTAACTGACAGGAGATGGTGATCGTGACGGCCTATGAGATTCGACGGGCGCGGTTCCCGATGGGGTTTCGCCATTGAAAATCAGGCCACGAYCTTTGTCGTCGACTATTTCCGGACAGGTATAAAGTAATTCTTCTTTAAGAGCGTCGAGCGTATCTTCGTCAAGATCAAATTCTATTTTCAGGGCACGATATGAGACCCGTCCAGAATCTTTGATTAGGGCAACGGCTTGCTTAACAATCTGGGAGAATTTCAGCGACAGATCTCTTTCATCCAATCTCGACAATAAGAGCAGAAAGCGTGTGCCAGGGCAACCGGATAACGAAGGGCTACTGCTATCGCCGGGACTATCTTGGGGGCTTAATTCACCTGATCATTTACCACATTGGCCAGTCGGTTGTGAGATTCCACCAGACGTTGACCGAGAATATTGCTGATGTTTCGGTGTAGCCTCGATGCCAGTCTCGGATAAAATTTCAAGCCTTTCTGGGTGCTTGTTTCGTCCAGGCGGACAACCGAGATTGGTTCGAGGGCGACCACCGTTGCCGTTCTCTCCACGCCCGCTCCAGAAAAGCCAATCTCGCCAAATACATCGCCAGGTTTGAGTACATCGAGGTCTAGCGTCAGCTCGTCTTTATCAAACTGTACTTGTGCGGTGCCTTGAAGCAGTACRTACATGCCGGTACTGCGCTCGCCGCGTTTAATGATGGTTTCGCCGGTATCGAAATCCTGCATATGCGATAACAAGGCCACTTTTTTGGTTTGATACAGCGACATGCCCTGGAACAAGGGGCATTTGACCAGCACATCCCGATCGAGCTTGAGGGCAACGATGTCCCAAACTGTTGCCAGGCGAAGCTTCCGTAGCAGGATCGGCATCAGCATCAGGTCCGACACCATGGCATAGAGCATGGCCGCTGCTGCTAGCATGCCAAATTGAGMCACCACGCTGAAATCAGAAAACACCAATACGCTAAAGCCGAAAGCCAGGGCCAGCGAGGTGGAAATAATCGGCACGGCCTGGCCGCGAATGGTGGCACGTACGGCGTCTGATTCGTTGAGATGCTTGCGACTCTCGACACCAAAGCGAGTCATTAAATGGATCGTGTCATCAACCGCGACGCCAATCACAATAGCCGCGACCATGGCTGTGGCCGGATTTAAAGGTACGCCGAGCATGCCCATAAATCCGAAGCTTAGTAATACCGGAACMACATTGGGAACGAGGGATAAAAGCCCGGCGAGGATCGAGGTATAAAGAATGCTAAACAGTAGAAAGATAATAGTCAGTACCAGTAGCAACGAAGATAGCTGGCCTGATATCAGTTGCTCCGCTGCGCGATTGACCATGAGGTTTTTGCCGGCCATTGCGAAACTAATTTCTTTGCCGAGTATTTTATTGAGTTCAATCTCCAGATGATCGAGAGCTTCAATAAGTTCTAGCGAGTTCGACAGGCTGTGCCTAACCATGATGCGCGCCTTCGAATAATCTTCACTGACAAAAGCTTCAATGTCATCTCGGCTAAAGGTCAACATATAAAGATCCAGATCTTTTTGATCGGAAGGGACTCCATAAAAATCGGTATCGCCCTGATGCATTTCCTGATGCATGATTTTGACTATGTCGGCGAAAGACTGAGTTTTATCGTAAAGCTCCTGATCCTCTAGCAGGCTCTGGGCAGCTGCAATTTTTTCGACCCCCTCCGTGGTGGAAAAATATTCCGGGATAACACTGTTAAAGGTCACGCTGAATATCTGCAGGCCGGAAAGCGCCTCGGCCAATTGACTGGCATCTCTAACAAAGGGGTGATCAGGCTGGAAGTAAGATAAAGGGTCATTATTGACTCGCACATCCGGCACGTACATACCAATGCCGAGTACGATAGCGATGAACACCCCGACGACTGCGGCAGCATATTTGTCGGTGACCTGTTCAATTAAGACAATGACCTTGCCTATCAAACCAGCAGGCAGGTGTTCTTCGCCACCCAAACTACTTCTGGAGGGGCCAAACAGCATCAATAGCGAGGGTAATACCAGCACGGTAATAAATAAATTAGCCACCATGGCAAAGGCGCTGACCACCGCAAACTCTCTGATGAGAGGGATCTCCGACACAGTGTTTGCAATGAAACCGACCGCCGTTGTCAGTGAGGTAATCAAAATTGGCACACCGACACGACGCGCCATCGAGGCCACTGCTGATCGACGATTGGCCGATTCGTTTTCACCTAGCCCTGCCATGTAGGCGGAGAGCATATGTACATCTTCAGTCGAGCCGATGACGATAATTAGCGCCGGTACCATCGCGGTTAGCAGGGTGAGGGGTATCCCACTGACCGCCATAAAACCAAATGTCCACAGGACACTGAGGCCGGAGGTGACCAATGGGATTGGCAGGACACGCACTGACTTCAGAAAGAAGCCGATGGTCAAGAGTAAAATAACCACGGAAACTGGCAGTAATTTTYTGAGATCTTTAAACAGCCCCCGGTCAATTTCATGCTCTAGCCGCGGCCCGCCGATCTGGAAAATAACATCGAAATCTTCGCGTAAGGGTTCGATAAAGCCATCAATCAAATCGTATATGTCGGCGCTGAGATTTGGATTTTGAGAGTCCTGATGATAAGCAATACYAATCGTGGTCGACAAGGCATCGTCGGAAATAACGGCGTGACGCATGATAGGGCTATATAGGGCATCGGCTCTGATTTCAGCGATGCCTTCCGCGGATTGCGGCACTATATATACCAGCGGGTCAGCGACAACATACTCGCCTTTATCGCGGATATTGGTCGCCGACAGTAAACTGCTGACCGAGCTAATCGCAGCTGTATCTTCCAGATCGAAGGTTAGTTTTTGTAGTTGTTTTAGTCGCTCGGTACTCCACAGATCAGCGTCGCGGATATAAATGAGCACGGTCTCTTCAGCACCAAAATCACCTTCCATGCGCTGAAGATCAGCCCAACCGGGGTCGGCAGGGCTGATGAGTTTGTCATCGCTGCGGTCGATTTGTAAATTTGGTAACTGCTGCCAGGCAAATAGACTGATAAAGGTAAGGGCTATCAAAGACATTGACTGCCCTTTCCAGCCAATAGTAAGCAATCTCTCGATCATGTAGCCCGACCCTTGCAACAAATAATGTACTGCGTGCTAGTTTATATATTGTTCCCTTTCTTTACTGCCTGTCTTTGTACTCCAAGCTATTCGACTAGTTATTCACCCAAACTCTCCCGATAACCCGCATACTTCGGATTGGCAATTGCCAGCTTATCCTGCAAAGTACTACGCACATGGTTCATCACCGCATATCGCTGCTTGTCGAGTTTACCGCCGCGAATATCCGTACACAGTTCGGCATTAAGATCATCCAGGCGCGAGGAGGTATCAAAACCCTCGCCCTCTCTACCCAACAGTTTTTGTAAACCCTGCAGTTCAGTACTATCGGCCCCTTCACCTTGAGCTAGTTCACGCTGCACGATGCTGAGAATATTCGCCGCGACACGGCACTTGTAAATACTCGCACCACTGAGTTGCGGCAATACATCTTTACGCAGAAAGGCTTCAACCCCGCCCAGTAGTTCTTCGGCACTGGCTCTATCTTGTGGCATGACTAGGCCTCCTCTATCAGTTTTAACAGATCAATTTCGTTTTCGCAGGCACGGCGGCCAATGGCCATATGTTCGAAAGAATYAATCAGCCCGGACAGGTGTTTATAGGCCTGGAACATGCAAATAATGCCCCACTTAAGCGTGCCCAGTACTTCCCAGAAATGCACAACCTTGGGGTCAACCTTACGGCCACCGGCATCTTCATAACCAGCGAATAAATCTTCTCGCTGGCCAAAGCCACCCACCGGCTTGTCGTGCTGACCAAAGCGCCAGGCGCGCACGCAGAGCCAACCGAGATCCTCCATGCCATCACCAACGTGGCCCAGCTCCCAGTCGAGCACGGCGCGAATCCCCTCCGGGCCAACGACAAAATTACCGTTGCGGAAGTCACCGTGAACCAGACCCGAGGGCGCATCTTTTGGCATATTCTGCTCGAGCCAACGGAATGTTAATTCAAAGGCCGGATGATATTCGGRYCGCCCCACTKYTGTRTTGTCACGATAAAACTCGCTAATACCATCGAGYAATTCRCGGTAATAAGCCACTAGTGGCTGGACGGGCATTTGCACCAGATTCTTCGGCAAAGTCGCCGGGTCGACCGCGTGTAAACCGGCAAGGATTTCACCGCATTGTCGAGCCATGGTTTTTCGCGCGCCGCCGTAGGCCTCATCGCGCAAAATACGCGGTGCCAGCACCTCGCCTTCAATCCTGTCCATCACATAACAGCCGCCCAGAGTGTGATCTTCGGGCAGAGCAAAGTGAACTTTGGCCACCAGACCACCGGCACCATGTACCGTACGCTGTAATTCAGCCTCGGTAGTACGATCTAAAGAATACGTGGTTTTACCGCCACGCCAGCCCTCTTCGCCAGTGCTACCGGTGTTGCCGGGGTCGCGGCGCAAAATCAAACCTGTGCTGCTGCCATCTGCGCCCTGCCAGTCGAAGGACCAGGTTTCACGGGAGGCACCACCTGACATTTTTTCGATATTTTCAGCCTTACCGGCGGGGAAATAAGCTGCCGCTTCTTTTGCTAACAGCCCGGCAACTTCGCTGTCGCTCAAGCCCGGCGCTTTATCTTCCTTACTTACGACCTCCTTATTCATGAAAAGATGCCATTCGGTTTGCCATCAATAATCTGATCAAGATATTCCGACAAACCGTAGCCAACCCTGCCATTGCAACGGTACTCGGTCATGCCTTCGGTAATGCGTGTCATCAATTCGGTACCATCATCGAGGGTACGGCGATTGCGCAGAGGAATTAARGACATCACCCGGCCTTCAATTTCGTATTCGGCGTGATCGGTTTTCGCCCAGGCCTTTAACGTTTTCTGGTAATAGTTTTCATCCCATTCGGTTTCGATGGWGGCCTCGCGWATCAAGTCATAGCGCCCTTCATTCAACACCATGCCACCGATCAGTTTAGTGCCGTCACCGAGGGTTTTATTGAGGCACATAATGGCGAAATCTTCGCTAAAATTCATCGGCAACCAGCGATAGAACTGCACGTTCTGCCAGTAACGCGGCCCCCAGCTGTGGTCTCGCAAACCGAGGCCGTCGATGGTATAAGTTTTATCGCCGACTACGATCTTGCCCGTACCCGCAATGTGCTGCTCGTAGTGGCCCAAATAAAAACCGGCATTGGGGTTATTCTCAAGAGGTGAGCCATCGGAATTCACCGGCTCACCACCGTACATGGGTGATACACCACGATAGCTTAGCTCTACAGAACACGGCAATTTCGGATTGTTTTTAAAGGCCTTGCTGGGGTCAATCATTTCGCTGGGATTTTTCATCAGCAGCACTTCACCGCTGTATTTTACGGTCAATGCTTTGTAAGGCTCGTCGACAATAAACTCCATACCCCCAGCTTTAAAGGCATCGTTATTGGCAATTTTTGCCCGTTGAAACATAAAGGCAATAGAACCATCGGGCAGATAAATACAAGCCGTCATTTCCGCATTGCCTTCGTTGGCGCGGTTGCCGATGCGGAACCAGCCACCGATCTTGCCCTTGGGGTCATAGACATTGAAGTACATGCTTTCATTGAAGTTAACTTCGCTGCCCAGTGGATGCATGTATTCATCTTCGGGGTTGAGCTTTAAATAAGCACCTTCCGGTAATTTCATCGACGTATTCCTTAGTTATTAATAATTAGTTAGGTATTAATAAATTCTATTTTTTATAAGTTCATCGATTTATAAGGTCAACGTCGGGCAGGTTTTCTGCCACATCAAGGTAATCTTTACCCGCCTGCAAAGCATTAACGACAATAGCCAGGGGCTCGGCCCAAATTTCCGGCAGATCAGCTTCGCCGTCAATAATAATAGGAAAAGCCAATTTTTCGAGCGGCGGACAAAATTTTGCGTCAACACCCGGCTTATTACCCCGCGGATCAATGCGATACCAGCCCTGCTTTTGAAGATAAACACTCACCAGGCCGTGCAAGCAGAAGGGTGGTCGGTCGTGATCAATGGTTAAGCGCTGATAACACAGGCCTGCCGGTATTGAATTAGCCCGCAATAAAGCCACCAACAAGTGGCTTTTAGCGTAGCAATAACCTGTGCCATATTTGAGTACTGCCGAGGCACGGCAGGTTACGGGGTTCTGCTGACTGTCCCAGCTATGACTAATACTATCGCGCACAAAAACAAAGCAGGCTTCGGCTATCGCCTCATCACCCTGAAGATTACCCGCGAGATCCGCCGCTTTCGATGACACAGCTGGGTCTTGCCAATCAATAATTTCGCTATTGTTTAAATATTTTTGCACAATTTTTTACGTTTAATTGAGGCGGTTTTTATTCGGTTTTAAAGTCTGTATCAAGCGTAGCGGCTACCCGCTGCAGCCCCTGCGGGAAAGGCCTGGCTGATTTCAATCAGCTCAGCCTGCGACAACTCAACATCAACCGCCCCAATATTACTATCGAGGTTTTTAATGCGGCGCGTACCGGGAATAGGGATTATCTGCTCACCCTGCGCCAGCAGCCAGGCCAGTGCCAATTGAGCAGGCGCGCAGTTTTTATCAGCGGCCATTTGTTTGACTTTATCGGCCAGTTTTAAATTTTCTTCAATATTACCCGCCTGAAAGCGTGGGTTCGATTTACGGAAATCTTTATCACTCATCTCCACAGTATCGGTAATAGTGCCAGTCAAAAACCCTCGACCCAACGGACTGTAGGGCACGAAGGCGATATTCAATTCTTTACACACCGCCAATACTTCGGCCTCGGGGTCACGAGTCCACAATGAGTATTCACTTTGCAGTGCGGCAATGGGATGCACCTTACTAGCACGACGAATTAAAGCCGTGTCGGCAGAGGCTTCTGACAAACCTAAAAAGCGCACCTTGCCAGCGGTAACGAGTTCAGCCATAGCGCCAACGGTATCTTCTATCGGCACATTGGGATCGACACGGTGCTGGTAATAAAGATCGATACAGTCAATGCCGAGACGCTTGAGACTCGCATCGCAGGCTGATTTTACATATTCGGGTCGACCGTCGATTTTCATTTCCAGCCCACCTTCGGGCCTTAATCGAGCACCAGCGATACCAAACTTGGTGGCGATAAAAGCCTGATCGCGACAATCGGCAATGGCACGACCAATCAGGCTTTCATTATGGCCTTTGCCGTAAACGTCGGAGGTATCGAGAAAATTCAGCCCTGCCGCCAGCGCGTGATGCAGGGTCGCGATAGATTCAGTCTCATCGGCCGGGCCGTAGAAATCTGACATACCCATACAGCCGAGGCCAATGGCCGATACTTTTACGCCGCTACTACCCAGTGTTCGGTATTTCATCACTCACCCCTTCCGCTTTGATTATGCGTTTATTAATAATCATTATTTTGCTGATTCACAGTAAAACCCGAGCAACACAGTCATGCCGCTCAAGTTAAAGCGTCGATTTATAAATCGATGGCTGTTTGCTGATCCGCCTTCTTTAGCGCTTCGCATTGATCCGCCCAATCGTAACCGGCAAGAATGCGCTGAAAACGGCTCTCTACCCAACTGCGCAAACCAGGGTCGGTGAAGATATAGGGCTGGTCGTCGATAATGGCTTCCAGTACCTGCTCGCCCACCACGTCGGGGCTCAGGCCCTTTTTCAACATAGCGACCATTTGCTCAGATTTTTTATCGGTAGAGCCACCGTAATCATCACCACGGTTACGGGCAGAAGTACCCAGGTTGGTATTCACCACGCCGGGACAAAGTACTGACACGCCGATATTATCTTCAGTGTGCTCGGCCATCGCGGTTTCTGACATGGCGACTACTGCGTACTTCGAGGCATTGTAGGCACTAAGGTTCTTCCAGCTAAACATACCCGCCATCGACGCGGTATTGACCACATGACCACCCTCACCATGTTCTTTGATCAGCGGCATAAAGGCCTGCAGGCCCCAGACCACGCCCCACATATTGACATCGATAGTCCAGCGCCAGTTTTTCTCGCTGGTACTTTCAGCGCTACCGTCAGCGCCAACACCGGCGTTGTTCACGCAGACATGCACTTTACCAAAGGTATCGACAGTGGCCTGCGCTGCGGCAAACACAGAATCTCTATCAGTGACGTCAACCACCACACCGGCAACATCACGATCCTGACCTTTTAGCTCTGCTACTGCAGCGTCGAGCGGATCTTTTTGAATATCACCGAGCATAACTTTCATACCGGCCGCTGAAAATGCCCGCGCCATACCCAAACCCATACCGCTGGCGGCACCCGTAATAAAGGCGACTTTGCCTTGAACGTCCTTCATGATTTTTCCTTGTAGTTATAATTATTTGATTACAGTACCGCCCTCTTGACGAAGACAAAAGCCTGAACCTTTAGAATTAGTTGCCGAGCCAATATATCGTAATCGAACCAGGAATTGATAGCCCAATACATTCTGGGCATTTGATGGCCACGGAACAGCAAGTACGCCATCAACCTTGTATTAATGGCGCACTAGATTTAGCCGATGAATTTTAGACTTTATTATTGGCGCTAAAAGCTACGACCGCCTGCGAGGTAAGTTCAATACCGACACTTTGCCCAGTACTAAAATCCTCACTGTTCTGGCTAGACAGCAATAATTTTTCGCCACCCTCAAGTTCAAGCGTTAGCAGGCTATCTTCACCGCGAAACAGACGCTCGACAACCGTCGCCCGAACGGCGCTTTCATTATTAACCTGGATGTTTTCTGGACGGATTAAGACCTGTAAACCAGTACCGATACTGGCTGTACTCTGTTCGGTATAACAGGCCGTACCCACTGCCGTTTGCAGTTTATTATCAGCGAGCACCTTACCTTGAATGAAACTACCTAAACCGACAAAGGCGGCAACGACCTTTGAGGAAGGCGCACGATAAACCGACAGAGGAGTATCGTACTGTGCCAGGTCGCCAGCAATGAGCACGCCCAACTTATCGGCCCAGCTAAAGGCTTCTACCTGATCGTGGGTTACCATCAGGGTAGTGATATTTTTTTCTTTGAGTATTCTGAAGACGTCTGCGACCAGGTCCTGGCGCAACTCACTGTCCAGGCTCGAAAAAGGCTCATCCAGAAGTAACAGGTCTGGCTCCGGGGCAAGGGCCCGCGCTAATGCTACCCGTTGTTGTTGACCACCCGATAATTGATGACTATAGCGGCCAGCAAAATCTGACAAACCCACTAATTCAAGTAAGGCCGCTATTTTTTTATCCGCCTCCACTTTACTCAGACCAGCCAAACCAAAGGCGATATTCTGTTGTACCGTCAGATGGGGAAATAGTGCTAAATCCTGAAACAACATACCCACTTTACGCTGCTCTGGCGGCACAGTGAATTCAGTGGTGCTAACCCGTACACCATCAATAGAAACCTCACCACTTCGCACTTTTTCAAAGCCCGCGATGGCCCTCAAGAGAGAGCTTTTACCACTGCCCGAGGGGCCAATTAGGCAGGCACATTCACCCTTTTTCAGTACTAAATTAATATTTTTTAAAACAATATTATCGCCATAGGCCAGTGACATATTGTCTATTTTAAGCATCATACGACATACCCTTTTCACTCATCCCCAGAGGCCTTACTGCTTGCCTGTATGGCCCGTGTCAGAAGAATCACCGGAAAAATACTGACCAGTACAATAGCCAGGGCTGGCAGGGCTGCATCTGCCAGGCGCTCATCCGAGGCCAGCTCATAAGTACGCACCGCAAGCGTATTAAAGTTGAACGGACGTAATATCAACGTAGCCGGCAACTCTTTAACGATATCGACAAAAACCAGTAACAGCGCACTCAGCACACTCGCCTTTAACATCGGCAAGTGCACTTTCAACAACACACGATTACGGCTGGCACCGAGAGAACGGGCCGCCTGATCCATACTGGGTTTAATACGCCCTAAACCACTTTCAACATTATTCAGTGCTACCGCCAGAAAACGCACAGAGTAGGCAATAACTAAGGCCGCAATAGAGCCCGATATGAGCAAGCCGCTACTCACACCCCATAGGTCCTGTAGAAGAGCATCCAGCTTTTTATCAAACCAGGTTAATATCAACAACACGCTGACCGCTATCACCGTACCGGGCACGGCATAACCAAGACTCGCCAGATCAATCGGCAGCGCAACGCCGATACTCTTCCGCAAGCGTTTTGCATAGCCAAAAACCAGGGCGATGGCCACAATAATAAGAGCTGAAATAGCCGCCAACATAAAACTATTAAACAGCAACGTGATAAAACGCTGGTCGATTTGTTGAACGCCCACCGTAAAAGCCCAACCAAGCAACATAATGACGGGGATCCCAAAGCCTAAAATAAAGGGCAGCAAGCACAGCAGGGTTAAAGCAATAGACGGCCCGCGTGCCAAAGGATGATGTTTGGGGCGAGTACTTTTCTGCCCCTGATAATAGTAAGCATTTTTACGACGAGAATATTTCTCTAAAAACACAAGGATCAACACAAAACTCACTAACAATGCAGAGAGTTGTGCTGCGGCAACTGCATTGCCCATTCCAAACCAGGTGCGAAAAATACCTGTTGTGAAGGTACTAACACCAAAATATTGCACCGTTCCGTAATCGGCAAAAGCTTCCATCATCGCCAATGCCGTGCCGGTCAAAATAGCGGGGCGCGCCAGAGGAATAGCAATTTTCAAAAAATGATCGATGGGTCTGCGGCCCAGAGAACGGCTCACTTCGTACAGTGATGCAGACTGCTCAGAAAATGCCGTGCGCGCGAGGATATAAACATAGGGATAAAGCACCAGCGCCAGCATAACGATGGCACCCGGCAAAGAACGTATTTCAGGGAACCAATAGTCACCGTTGTGCCAACCAAAAGTATCTCGCAACAGCGTTTGCACGGGGCCGGCAAAGTCGAGTAACCCGGTGTAGCAATAGGCAATAGTATACGCGGGCATAGCCATGGGCAGCAGCACTAACCACTCAATACTGCGCCGCAAAGGGAATTCATAATGTGTGGTACACCAGGCTAGCAAAGTGCCAATAAGCATACTGCCAGCGCCTACCCCGAATGCTAGTAGCAGTGTATTGCGAATATAATCGGCAAGAACGGTTTCTGCTAAATGCCGCCAGACATCCCACTCTATGTGCAAGAGGCTAGCGAATATGGCCAGCACCGGCATAAATAAAAGCAATGCAGGAACGCTGGCCGCCCAGGTCCAGCCATCTTTCAACACTGCGGGTAATCTCAAGCTATCCGAGCTTTTTCAGATACCGAAGGCAGGAAAGCACAATAATTACTTCCACCCTGCTCGGTCCATTAATTTAAGAGCGTCACCATTCAGCTCACCCACTTTTTCAAGATCAACCTGCTGTGCCTTGAACGCACCAAAGCTGCTCAGTACTTCGCTTTGCTCAACATCTTCTCTTACCGGGTATTCATGATTGTGCTTCGCATACCAGGCCTGAGATTCGCTATCCAGCATAAATTCCAATAGCGCTTTGGCAGCTTCAGGATGCGGTGCATATTTACTGACCAGTGCTCCCGACACATTAATATGCGTGCCGCGATTACGTTGATTGGGCCAAAATACGCCGACCTCATTCGCCGCAGCAATTTCTCTTTCATCGCCGCTACTCAGCATGCCTGCGAGATAATACGTATTGGCAATAGCGATATCACACTGACCTGCAGCAAGTGCTTTGATTTGATCTTTGTCGCCACCCTTAGGGGGGCGGGCAAAATTAGCGACCAGGCCTTTGGCAAACTCCGCCGTCAGCTCTTCACCCTGCTGTATCAACATCGCGGCAATTAAGGATTGGTTGTAGATATTGCTGGAGGAACGAATACAGATTTTCCCCCGCCACGCCTCATCGGTTAGCCCTTCAATATCATTCAACTGCTCAGGTTTAACTCTGGCGACAGAATACATAATCGGCCGCGCTCGCATCGTCAATGCAAACCAATGCTCTGCGGGGTCACGCAAATTGGCGGGAATATAACGGCTGAGCACGTCTGAACTAACAGCCTGCGTCAGGCCCAGTTGCTTGGCTCGAACCAGGCGGCCAATATCCGTGGTAATCAGAATATCTGCCGAGCCAAGCTCGCCTTCGTTAGCGATACGTGAAATAAGCGCATCGGCGTTACCTGTCAGCAAGTTAACCTTAATACCTGTTTGCTCTGTAAAGCGCTCAAGCTCCGGCAGTATCAATGCCTCTTTACGGGCAGAGTAGACATTCACCTCCTGGGACGCCGTACTCTCCACAACGGTGCTCTCTACAACGTCGCTTTCAGACTGCGCGCTGCTGGCTGAAGAAGGGTTTTTACCCCCACAGGCCACAGTAGCGAGTAACAAAGCAATAATCAGGAAAAGCCGTTGATACATGGTAAGTCTCAAATAAATAAGCGGCGGGCCGTAATATAGAGTGCGCTGACCCTAAGCTAAATGATAACGCCTCTCGACTCTGTAGAAAACAAATATTATCCCGTCTCACACGTGTTCTGGCCCGAAACCATTGAAACTTAGCATGTTAGGTCCCCCGCACCATTGACATAAACACCTTAAAGCTCAGGGTATAAAACGCCCGTGGGCAGACATTGACAGCTCGACTAGGCTGCCGGGGGAGTCTCGGGTTGTCGAGGTGCCGCAAACCAAAGCATTACCGGGGCAATTATTGTCAAGCCGACAGCAAACAGCAGCATCCATTGATAGCCGCCAGACCAGTCGTACAAGGCGCCGCCCAGCCACGAACCCGTAGCGCCGCCGAGTGATGAAAACAGCGATATAGTGCCAAAAATACTGGGGAAACGCGGCCCCGCAAACAGGTCTCGTGAAACGGAGGGAATAATCGGCGCATTCACTGAATAGCCAACGCCCACCAAAACCGCAAACACAAAGGGCATCAACAAGCCCGGTATAACGCCGACCAGTGCCAGCGCACCCACCGACAAAGCAATAAGAATCATTCCACCCGCAAAGGCCCGCTCGCGACCAATACGATCAGACAGCGCGCCCCACATCATCTTGCCGGGAATACTGGTGATACCAATAACACCGACAATAATTGAGCCCATGGTTTTCGCCACACCATGATCTACCATAAAGGCAAACTGATGCATGATCAGTAGCTGTGCAAGACAGCCCCCCGAGAAAAAAGCCAGTACCGCAAAGCGAAAACTGCGCGAACGCATAGCCGTTGCCACCGTCCAGTCATAGGCCGGGCGTTCTGGAATAGAAGGGTCAGAGCCGTCCCCGCCAGAGCCAGGTCTGGTAACAAGGGAAGCCGCAACAGGCGGTTCGCGTAATAAAAAGAAAGCAGCAGGGAGAATCAGTAAAACCACCAGCGCCGCCAGCCCCTGAAAAGCCAGACGCCAATCGTAGTGTTCTATCAACGCATTACTCAGCGGCACGATGGTTAAAATACCCACACCAATACCCGCCGTCACAAAACCCAATGCAGTACCGACTTTATCGGGAAACCACTTCTCAGTAAGGATCACCGAAGGCACCCAGCCACAGGCCCCAAGACCCAGAGCGCTGATGACACCAAACGACAAATACAACTGCCACCACTCATTCACCTGCGAGGTTAATAACAAGCCGCAAGCCATAACAATTGACCCGCTCATCATCAAACGGCGAGGGCCGAACTTCTCCACCAGGCGCCCCGCAAAGGGACCAAATAGACCGTGACTAAGAATAAACACCGACATCGCACCCGCAGTCACTGAACGTGACCAGCCAAAGTGTTCGATGAGTGCCACCAGAAAAACCGAATAGGAATACCAGATGCCGTAGAGCAAGCCCAGGGTCAAAAACAGGGTGACGATAACAACAAGCCCATGACGCGAGCTACGGGGTTCGCTCAAAGCTGACTCCAACAGTGGGGGGATAATTAGAAAGCTGGCGGCTCTGTTACTACGAGCATCGGCAGGAATGAGAGTGATTATACGCTAGCAGGTGATTGAAATTCACTGAGCCATGTCTGCCCCAAAGCTTGCCCGGTGAAACGCCCCGGGTGTTCTGAGCTGCCATTGCAGGCATAGGTGACAGTGACAGAAACAGAGGAGATGGCTTTATGTTTCATCAATGGCTCTCGCTATTTATACACATGATCGTGATGACCAATATCAACAAGAATAATATCGTTCTCCTGAATCACCAATTCCAGCACAATGCGATAACTCATGGTGATTGAAACCGACGATAAACCACTGAGCCGCCCCTGCAAGCCATGCAGCCGCAGCGAAGGGTGGTGGGGATTAAGCTCCAGCAGCTCCAGGGTTTTCTGGTATTGCTTATGAACTTCAGGATGTTTTCTTAAAAACTTTTTCGCCCGCTTGAGATAGCTTTCAGGATAGACCAGCCTAGTCATCCGTTACACGCTGCATATGCTCGGTAACACTTTCGCTAATGGTGCGGTCTGCCTCTACATCGGCCCTGGCTTCTTGCAGGGCTACCGTCAACTCGTATTCACGTAACCTGGCATATTTATCGAGATCCATCACCACGTAACGGTCTTTACCCCGCACGGAGATAATCACCTCTTCATCGTCTTTCAAGCGGGTTTCGACCGCTGAGATGCCTTTGGTTTTTAGTTCATTCGCTGTCACTGTGTTCATCGGCTTCCCCAGAGCTTGACAATACTCTAAATAGTATTATTTAGCATACTACTAAACATGCGATCTGTCACAACCTGGCTTTGAAATAAGCCGCAATAGAGATGCGTACTTTCTTAGTTCACGATGCCTTAGCTGACCTACCCTTATCAGCCGTCGGGAGTGTTCAAAATTCTGTGTCATTTCTTTAAACTGAGAAAAAGGAATGACAATGAAGACACCGACTTTCGACATGGATGCAGCCCTTCAGGGCTTACGTGAGGGTAAAGACCTCACCGGCAAGGAGGGATTCTAACCCCCTTGATCAAACAGCTCACCGAGGCGGCCATGCAGGCCGAAATCGAGGAGCACCTGGTTCATGATAGCGAGCCTAATCGCAAGAATGGCTCTTCCCGTAAAACCATGAAAAGCGCAGCCGGGAGCTTCGAACTGGAGACCCCCAGAGACCAGGCCGGTAACTTTGAGCCCCAGGTCGTTAAAAAGCACCAGACCCACCTCACCGATGAACTGGAGCGAAAGATACTGGCACTGTTTGCCCTGGGATCGAGCTATCAGGATATCCGCAGTCACATCGCGGATATCTATGGTTTGTCACTGTCAAACGGCACCATTAACGCCGTCACCGACAAACGCGCTGATGCTTTCAATCAAACGACTTACCGGCTCTTTGCTCGAATTCCCGGTAAATGGAAAAAGAGCTTAACCGTTGATAAACTCAACAATCGACCTCGAAAGTGCCTGGGTTATCGAACGCAGCTCGAAGTCTTTACTAAAAACTTAGGTGGTGCACTTGGAACCTGATTCCACCTCACCATTGATCACCATTGATTATTATGATTCTTCCCATTGATTTATGATTTGCATTGATTTCAGGCGAAAACGCGAAGACACCAAAGCCTTTGCAGAGAGCCTTCAGGCAAGTAAAAAGACAGATTGACAAACATCCGGTGACTACTCAGGAATTTGATTGCTTTTTAAAGTTTGAATTTCATTATCAACACCTTCATTTACAGCTGTAAAAGAAGAAGTGACGGCCTCACTAGCTTCAGAAAATATTGTTGGGATTAACGACTCTTTAGAATCCTTTTCTTTTATTTTCGGTGCCTGAGCAATCCATTTTGTTAACAGTTGACCTGCATCGTGATAGAACTTAGGGAACTGGATAGAGACATCTTCTATAAACGTCTTTGCTCCTTTAAACCTTGCGCCTAAGTCCACAACCCGCACAACCTCTAAATATGTTGGCAACTCTTTAACATTTGGTGGTATTAGTACCGCTGGATTTTCCAGCACAGACTCTAGAGAAGCCATTGTTTCAGGTATCCGTTTTGGCCAAAAGGCTCTTATAGATAAATTGTCCTGGCTAGTGCTCTTTAATTGTCTTGATAGCCAGTTGATAGAAGCTGTCGCTCTACTTTTATCTTTTGGAGCTTCAAGCTTCATTGATATCTTAATTACTCTTCTTAAGACATCAGCAGATAATGTCAATTTAGACGCCGCATTGGGGATATTGAACTCAGCTTTTAAACTGGACTCTTTTACCAAATAGGCACAGTCTTCTGAGAAGTTAAGGTCTGCATTTTTTGACCTTTGACGAGTAAGGTTTATATCGACTGGTTGACCAATAGCCATACTTAGATTTAAAGACAAATGTCTTAAAAGCTGGTGCCAACCTGACACCGAGTCAGTTAAATAATCTGCATTTTTATTTAATGTCACACCGTTTTGAACTGAAGAGCAAAGCTCTTTCCATAGGGATGGCATTTTACTCAAGGAAGTAATACCTGAAGAATCATGGTCAAGATAGCGAACAAGTTCACTGAGTATATATGCCTGCTCAGGATCTTCGATACCCTTTGCGCCAGTTAGAAGAATTGCTTTAGATTTAAGAGATAGCCATGAAAAATGGTACAGCTCAACAGATCTTGTTTTTAATTTTGCAATTGTTAATGGATGGTGTGTTGGAGTTGTAGCAAATTGATTAGAGATCGTTATCACTGCATTTATTTTATACTCTTTGGCGAGAGATAAATATTCCTCAACCTGCTCATTGGTAAGTTCTGAACTACCTATTTTTGATTCAATTAATGCAGTCCAAACCTTTGAACCACTATTTATCACAACCAACCCATCTGGCCTTGGCCTTTTCCCTTTATCTGAAGACTTGAAAACAACTTCAGTGTAACAAGTGACCTTAGATCTTTTCCCAATAGCCGCACCTGCATCAGAAAGCACACTCATAGCAAAACTTGGAACAACCATGAAAGAAGCAAGTAAAGTTGACGTGGCACGCTCCTCTTTTTTAGAGTCTGCGACAGTTGGTATCAGCCTAGCAAGCTGACCAGATGCTAATTGCGATATAATTTCCGATGACATTTGATACCCCTTACTTTTAATAATCCTAGGTTCTTTCGGATAGCTTTAAGCCTAACATTTACATAACTAGCATTATCAAGAATGATAACACGCAAGTAGCCTTCTCTGTGCCGGGCCGTCGGCAGCATGGATGCTGCCAACGAGTCTACAGGGACGTATTTACGACGCGTCCGGCATAGCGGGTGATACTTGCCCCACTAAACCGATAAGAGATAAGCCCCATCACCCACTTGTTTTAAAAACTCTGGCTTTTCAGGATCGGCCTCAAGCTTTTGCTGCAGCGTGGCGATATGGATATCAACAGCCCGCGTTTCAGTATTTAAATAGCGGGGATATCCCCATATCTGATTCAGCATCTCATAGGCCTCTACGGTTTTACCTCTGTTTTGATAAAGGTATTCCAGAACACGCATTTCACGGGGCGTGAATTCAAGCTGGCCCTGAGCCGATCGCCCCGACAAACTGGCGCAATCAATTTCAATATTGTCACCCAATGTAATCTGCGTCGTCGATTGGCTTTTGTTCTGTAGGCGAGAGCGGCGCAGCAGGGCTTTGGCGCGCTGCACGAGGTCGGTATAGGCGAAGGGCACACTGGTGTAGTCATCCGCACCCTGGGTCAGGCCTTTAACCAGGGCCTTGTCATCTGAGTCGGCGGTGAGCATAAAAATCACTTGCAGGGGATGCAGTGCACGGACGCCAGCGCAGATTTCGGCGGCATCCATCTCTGTCATTCGGGCATCGAGCAGCAGTAGATCAAACTCACCGCTGCGGGCTTTTTCATAGCCGCTAACGGCATTATCTGTCGCTTCGACATCAAAGTGATGGTGTTCGAAAACGGCGACAAGGCCCTGTCGAACATTTTCTTCATGCTCAATGACGATTATTTTAAAGCGCTCTTCCATACTTAATTTCTCTTTCCTTATTATTTTTCAGGCGGGCGATGCAAAAGCATTATACCTTGCGGGCAGCACTCAATCGGCTAGCGGATAGTCCAGCACTTCACAAATATGCGCGATCTCGTTTTTAATCCACAGGGGATTTATTGCACCCCAGTCATTAATTTTATAGCTGCCATCTTTTTTGGCACCAACAAACTCACAGTTAATCGCTAACTCCTCAAGAGCAGCAATGGTGTCTTGCGCTGTGCGACGGGGCATGCCGGTGAGCTGGGTAATTTGCGGTACGGTATTAACACCCGTACTGATCAGGTGTGCAACGTAAAGACGGCGATAGAAACTGGTTTTTGTTTTGCTGTGTGTCATGGCTTTCTAAAAGTCGTTTCTTTTAAATGAAAAACCCGGAGGCAATTGGCTCGCATCCGGGTTTTGTTACTGCGCTACTAACCTGATAGTGAGTAGCCTTGAATTAAAGGGCTAAATCAAAACGCACAATTAAAGCGCCGTATCTATCAAAGCATTAAGCGTAGCACTGGGGCGCATGAGTTTTTCAACCTTAGCATCGTCTGGCTGGAAGTAGCCGCCCATATCGACAGGGTTACCCTGACAGGCGATAAGTTCATCGACAATCTTTTGTTCGTTTGCGGCAAGGCCTTCGGCCAATTTGGCAAAGCTGGCGGCCAGCTCGGTATCTTCCGTTTGCGCTGCGATTGCCCGTGCCCAGTACATGGCCAGGTAGAAGTGGCTGCCCCGGTTGTCGATCTCACGCACCTTACGTGAGGGCGACTTGCCGTTAGCGAGTAGCTCGCCCGTCGCCTGGTCGAGCGTCTTCGCCAAAATAGCGGCTTTCTTGTTGTCGTTCTTAACAGCGAGGTCTTCAAGAGAAACACCAATGGCCAAAAACTCGCCGAGTGAGTCCCAACGCAGGTGATCTTCTTCTTCAAACTGCTGTACGTGCTTTGGTGCTGAACCACCCGCCCCTGTTTCAAACAGTCCGCCACCGGCCATTAATGGCACGACAGACAGCATTTTGGCACTGGTGCCCAGCTCAAGAATAGGGAACAGATCMGTCAGGTAGTCACGCAGTACGTTGCCAGTCACGGAGATGGTGTCTTTGCCCAGTTTGATGCGTTCCATGGTGTAGCGAATAGCGCGATCGGGCGGCAGAATGGAAATGCGCAGACCTTCGGTGTCGTGATCTTTCAGGTATKTTTCAACCTTTTTAACCATTTGCGCATCGTGACCGCGACGCTCGTCGAGCCAGAAAATAGCGGGCATGCCGCTGGCACGGGCACGGGTAACGGCCAGTTTCACCCAGTCTTGAATCGGTGCGTCTTTAGCCTGGAACATACGCCATACGTCACCGGCTTCGACATTTTCGTGTTCTAACCAAACCTTGCCTTCACTATCAACCACACGCATGGTGCCGTCGGCTGGCAGGGTAAAGGTTTTATCGTGGGAGCCGTATTCTTCGGCTTTCTGCGCCATTAAACCAACATTGGGCACGGTGCCCATGGTGGTGGGGTCGAAGGCGTCGTGATGCTTACAAAAGTTAATGACTTCCTGATAAATAGTGGCGTAGCAGCTATCGGGGATCACTGCTTTGGTGTCTTCAAGCTTGCCGTGGGAATCCCACATTTTGCCGCTGTCACGAATCATCGCCGGCATAGAGGCATCGACAATAATATCGCTGGGCACATGCAGGTTGGTTATGCCTTTATCGGAGTTAACCATCGCCAGCATGGGGCGGGTTTCATAGCACTGGCGCAGGTCTGCTTCAATTTCAGCGCGTTTTGAATAAGACAGTTTGTCGACTTTGCGCAGGGCTGCACCCAGACCGTCATTAGGATTGATGCCCAAGGCCTCAAACTCATCGCCATGCTTTTCCCAAGCATCTTTAAAATAAACGGTGACCGCATGACCAAAGACGATGGGGTCAGAGACTTTCATCATCGTCGCTTTTAAGTGCAGGGAGAACAGCAGCCCGGCATTGCGAGCGCCTTCCATTTCTTCGTCAAGAAACTTACGCAGCGCTTTAGTGCTCATAAACTGAGCACTAATAACCTCGGCATCCTGCGCGGGAACTTCTTTTAATACGCTGACCTTGCCATCTTTTGTGTGCAGTTCGATTTTAAGCGTGGTGGCTTTATCCATGGTGCAGGAAATGTCGCTAGCGTAAAAATCGCCACTGCGCATATGAGCAACGTGGGTGCGCGAAGCCTGACTCCACTTGCCCATGCGATGGGGATTGTTACGGGCGAATTCTTTAACGGCACCCGGGGCGCGGCGGTCAGAGTTACCTTCGCGCAAAACAGGGTTCACCGCACTACCGAGAACACCGGCATAACTCGCCTGAATAGTAGCGTCATCATCATTTTCGGGACTTTCAGGGTAGCTGGGAATGTCGTAGCCCTTGCCCTGAAGTTCGGCAATAGCCGCTTGCAGTTGAGGGATAGAAGCGCTGATATTAGGCAACTTAATAATATTCGCGTTAGGATCTTGCGTCAGCTCACCGAGGGCCTGCAGTGCGTCGGGTACTTGCTGGTCGGCACTGAGTTTTTCGGGGAAGGTAGCCAGGATGCGCGCAGCCAGTGAAATATCACTGGTTTCAACATCAACACCAGCCGCTGCGGTAAAGGCATTAACAATGGGGAGTAAGGAATGTGTCGCCAGCGCGGGCGCTTCGTCGGTGATGGTATAAATAATTTTCGATTTTGATGTGGTCATGCTACCCCCAAATTTATTGTTTGGATAAGTATGCGCCAACTAAAGGCCAGCAGATACTCATCAGACTCCGAATTTTGCGCTGCACATGTTACAGAAAGTTACAGCAAATTTATAGGTTGTAAAAAAACAACGGCATCAAAAACACCAATAGAATGGAGAAAGATAGGCAATTTACGTCAACTTCACACACACAAACTTAACTTCAAGCATAGCCAGGCACGCATAAACTGTAACCGAGCTACCCAACAGGCAAACCCTAAACACGGTTTATTCGACCCGCAAAAGTAAGTTGCTAAAAAACCTACGGGCTCAGCTTACCAACAGGACTATATCCATAACTTTTTGTGTGCTAAATTTCGCCTGCTCAACCGCATCCATCATTTGCAGTGCTGGTAACAACATCTCTACTACAACCTTGTTTCAGTAAGAGCAGGCATGATTTTTTAAATCGTCCCTTCAAATTCAAACGGCATTAACTCAGGGGTTCAAGAATGAAAGCTAAAGCAGTGGTACTTACCGCGCCTAACGAATACTCAGTACAGGAAATTGAACTAGACCCACCGAAAGCTGATGAAGTCCGCATTCGCATGGTCGCCACTGGTTTGTGCCAGTCAGACATGTCGGTTATCAATGGCAAGCTACCCATGCCTATGCCACTAGTACTTGGCCATGAGGGCGCGGGAGTCGTCGAAGAAATCGGTGAAAACGTAAGCAATGTTGTCGTTGGCGACCATGTCATCACCTCCTTCATCCCCATGTGTGGTGAATGCTACTTCTGTCTACACCTCGAACCGTGGCTATGYACTGCAACAGATCTCTTCAGCGGTATGCAGCCCGACGGCACTAGCCGYGTGAAACTGAATGGCGAATATATCGGTGCCTTCGCAGCACTGGGYAATATGGCTGAGCAAGTGGTTTGCCCCTCCATGTGCGTGGTTGCCATCGACAAGAAATACGACCTGAAAGTAGCCGCTCTRGTTGGCTGTGGTGTGATGACCGGTGCCGGTGCAGCGCTGAATACCGCCAAAGTACAGCCCGGTAGCAGTGCTGCTATCTTTGGCTGTGGTGGTGTTGGTCTCTCTGCTCTGCAGGGTGCCAAAATTGCCGGTGCCAACCCACTGATCGCCGTTGATCTGAGTGACGAAAAATTGGCCGTGGCCCGTGAATTCGGCGCGACTCACACSGTTAATGCCAGCACWGACCCCGTTGCCCAAATCATGGCAATCACCAACGACATTGGTGTTGACTATGCTTTTGAAGTTATCGGCTTCCCCGCTGTTGCCGCACAGGCTTACGCGTCAACACGTCGCGGCGGCACCACGTGCATGGTAGGTGCCGGCAGCCCTGAACAGGAATACACTTTCAGCGCGYTGGAAATGCCCCTGTCTTCKAAGAAAGTTTGCGGTTGCATGTACGGTAGCACCAATGCCAAAGTYGATTTTGCYAARCTGTTRRSYTTCTACGAAACKGGGCAACTCGACCTGGATCGCATGTGCTCRCGYACTTACACCATCGACGAAGTTAAAGAAGGCATGGACGATCTGGTTGCCGGTAAAAACATTCGCGGCATTATTCTTTATTAATGTTTTGAATATCACTGTGAATTAAGCAGCGCGTTCCATCTGCGTTGCTTAACGACAGACAATAAAAAGGCTGCAATTGCAGCCTTTTTATTGTCTGCTGCTTTTGCAGTCAGCTAGCTAGAACGCTCCGTTCGCATAGTCACAAACTCTTCCGCCGCCGTTGGGTGAATACCCACGGTGGCATCGAAATCAGCCTTTGTTGCCCCCGCTTTAATCGCCACACCCAGACCCTGAATAATTTCACCCGCCGCCTCGCCTAACATATGACAGCCGACAACTCGATCTGTCGCTGCATCAACAATCAACTTCATATAAATCTTTTCGTCGATACCACCAAGGGTTTGCTTCATCGGTTTAAAGCGAGATTCAAAGACTTGAATTTCGCCGTACTTTTCTTGCGCCTCGGCTTCACTAAAACCGACGGTGCCAATAGTCGGCTGGCTAAACACGGCGGTGGGAATAAAGTCGTAATCAACCATCGTCGATCCGCCTTTAAATAAATTTTCAGATAGCGCCATGCCTTCACGAATCGCTACCGGCGTTAACTCGACGCGACCAATAACATCACCTAGGGCATAAACAGAGGGCTCCGCCGTTTGAAAATAATCGTCAACTTCTATTGCGCCCCGTGAATCACAGGTGACGCCCGTCGTTTCAAGACCCAGGTTCTGCGTGTTGGCCTTACGGCCCGTGGCGTACATCACGCTATCGACGTCCATCGTGGAGCCATCGGCAAGATTTAGCGTCAGCTGATCTTGCTGCTTACTATCGTCTTTGACTATTGATTGAATATCCGTATCAAAATGTAAATGCACACCCTTCTTCGCCATTTCTTCGGCGAGGTGATTACGTACATCTTCATCAAAACCCCTTAAAAACAAGGGGCCGCGATAGAGCAGGTGAGTCTCCACACCGAGGCCATGAAAGATACCGGCGAATTCCACCGCAATATAGCCACCGCCGACGATAACCATCCGCTTCGGTAAAGTGTCGAGATAAAAAGCCTGCTCAGAGGTAATCACATGCTCACTTCCAGGGAAGCTCGGCACAAAGGGTCGTCCACCGGTACACACCAATATATTGCGCGCACTGTATTCACGACCATCGACAACAACACTGTGGGGGCCTGTGATGTGTGCGCGACCTTCAATTAACTCGACGCCAGATTGCTTTAATAAGTTGCGATAAATGCCATTGAGTCTTTCAATTTCTCGGGTTTTATTATCGCGCAACGTTGGCCAGTCAAAGCTTTGTGGCGGCACTGTCCAGCCAAAGCCAGCGGCAGCGCGAAACTCTTCTTCAAAAGCAGAGGCATAAACAAAGAGTTTTTTCGGCACGCAACCGACATTGACACAGGTGCCGCCGAGGTATTGCTCTTCTGCGACAATGACTTTAGCACCGTACTGGGCTGACATTCGCGCAGTACGTACGCCACCGGAACCGGCTCCAATAACAAATAAATCTACATCGTAGTCGCTCACTCTAGCGTTTCCTTTTCTGTATGTTCAGTATTAAACCAGGCGAGCTTTTTGTGCAAACTCACCACATGACCAATAATTAATAGGGTTGGCGCCCTGACTTTAAGCCCTGCCACTTTATCGGCAAGATTAGCGAGATCGCTAATCACCACGCGCTGCTCGGGCGTGGTGCCTTTTTCAACTAAAGCCGCTGGCGTATTACCGGATAAACCATGTGTTACCAACTCACTACAAATATCATCGAGGCTCACCAAACTCATATAAAAAACCAGGGTCTGATTAGGCACCGCCAAACTCGACCAGTTAAGATCCAGCTTGTAGTCTTGCTTGTGCCCCGTAATAAATTGTACCGACTGGGAAAAATCCCTATGAGTAAGGGGTATTCCGGCATAACTGGCACAGCCTGAGGCGGCAGTTATACCCGGCACCACTTGAAAAGGCACGCCTTCTTCCGCCAAGCGTTCTATCTCTTCACCACCACGGCCAAAGATAAAGGGATCGCCACCTTTAAGGCGCAACACGCGCTTACCCTGTTTCGCCAGGTCGACTAGCAAGCTATTAATATTCTGCTGACTAACAGCGTGATCACCGGCACGCTTGCCGACATAAATACGCTCTGCATCGCGGCGCACCATGGCCAATACCTGGGGTGAGACCAAACGGTCGTGTAACACCACATCGGCTTGCTGCATTAAACGCAGGGCGCGAAAGGTGAGCAAGTCTGGATCGCCAGGCCCRGCACCCACCAAATAGACCTCACCACCGAACTGAACCTCTGAATCCAAGCCACCCGTCATCACTTCAAGTTGAGCCAATAACTGTTGGTCAGCCTGCGCGTCATTACCGGCATAAACAGACTCGGCAACTTCGCCGTCGAGCACGGTTTCCCAAAAGCGACGCCGCTGGCTTTCACTCGTTAACTTCGACTTCACTTTACTGCGATAGCGTGCCGCTAATTTCGCGAGAGCACCTAAATTACCGGGTAAAAGAGATTCAATGCGGCCCCGCAGCAAACGGGTCATAACAGGACTGGTGCCACTGGAGGTAATAGCGATTTGAATCGGTGAGCGGTCGACGATGGCCGGAAAAATCACGCTGCACAGAGCCGGGTTATCGACCACATTGACGGGGATATTTCGTTGTTGGGCCTCAGCAGAAATCGCTGCATTTAAAGGCTGRTCGCTAGTCGCGGCTATTACCAGCACCACATTATCGAGATCACTCTTAGCGTACGCCCGCTCACACAAGGTCAGCAGCGTCGGGTATTCCCGTGCCATATCGGCAATGCCCTGACAAATAACTGGGGCAATAACGCTAATATGGGCACCGGCTTCACACAGGGTGCGCACCTTGCGCAGGGCGACATCACCGCCGCCGACAACCAGGCAGGGCCGGGCAGCGATGCGATGAAACAGCGGCAAATAGTCCACAGCGTTACTCCTATTTAAATAAAAATTCTTTAAACAAGGACTTTTGAAACATCCGTCTAGCCGATAATTTGCAAGCCACCCATCAGCGACTGTAGCGCCTCGGGAATATCAATGCGGCCATCTTCACGCTGATAGTTTTCCATCACTGCTACCAAAGTACGCCCCACAGCCAGGCCAGAGCCATTAACAGTATGTAACAATTCTGGCTTTTTGCTTTCGGGATTACGCCAGCGGCTTTTCATGCGACGCGCCTGAAAGTCGCGGAAGTTACTACAGGAGGAAATTTCGCGGTATTTATCTTGCGAGGGCAACCACACTTCGATGTCATAAGTACGGGCGGCGGAGAAACCAATATCGCCGCCGCACAAGATTACCGTGCGATAGGGTAAACCGAGTTTTTCAAGAATATCTTCCGCATTGCGCAATAAACCCAGTAACGCTGCTTCCGACTCTTCGGGTCGCACAAACTGCACCAACTCAACCTTTTCAAATTGATGCTGGCGAATCATACCCCGCGTGTCGCGCCCGTAGCTGCCCGCCTCGCTTCTAAAACAGGGCGTGTGGCAGACAAATTTCAGGGGTAATTTATCGGCATCGACAATCTCATTGCGGTAGAGATTCGTCACCGGGACTTCAGCCGTGGGAATTAAATAAAACTCATTGTCGGCCCGTARCTTAAATAAATCTTCTTCAAACTTCGGCAACTGCCCGGTGCCGTAAAGCGAATCGCGATTGACGATAAACGGCACATTCACTTCGTTATAGCCGTTGTCCACCGTGTGTGTGTTCAACATAAACTGAATCAAAGCCCGGTGTAATTGCGCCAGCTGGCCGTGCATAACAGCAAAGCGCGAGCCGGTAATTTTCGCCGCCACATCAAAATCGAGTAGGCCCAATTTACCGCCCAGGTCGACGTGATCCTGTATGGGGAAATCAAAGCTACGCGCCTCACCCCAGCGATTAATTTCAACATTGTCGTCTTCCGTTTTACCGGCGGGTACTTCGGCGTCGGGAATATTGGGGATGCCACTGAGCAGAGACTCAAGCTCAAGCTGCACTTCATGCAAACTCTTTTCTGCCGCTTCAAGGTCGCTTTTCAACTGATCGACTTCGGCCAGCAGCGGGGCAATATCTTCGCCAGCGGCCTTGGCTTTACCAATATTCTTGGAGCGACTATTGCGCTCGGCCTGCAGCGCTTCCGCATTAATCTGTAAAGATTTACGCTGGTTTTCAAGGGCTTCTATGGCCGCGACATCGAGAGTAAAGCCACGGACTTTGAGTTGTTCAGCAACGCGCTCGGGTTCTGAGCGGACGGTTTTCGGGTCGAGCATGAGGGGGTTTTCCTGAGTTTAGATCAACAGTTTTAGATCAACAGTTTTAGATCAACAGTTTAAATCGAACAGCTAAATAAGACGTGTTAGCGCAAGCCCGGCGAGCGTGCCGCCGAGGCACAAAAGCAAGGTGAGCACGACATAAAATAGCGCCAGCGCAAGGTGGCCATTTTGCCACAAAGCCAGGGCGTCGAGGGAGAAAGTCGAGTAGGTGGTGAAGGCACCGAGAAAACCGATCATCAGTAGCTCGCGCCACTGCCCGGGTAGCAGTGATTTCTCGACAATGATCACGTACAACACACCCATTGCGATGGAGCCGAGTACATTTACCACCAGCGTCGACAAGGGAAAGCGGTTGCCTTCGACGGGGAAGAGTATTGCACCCACGCCATAGCGGCCCATTGCGCCCAACGCGCCACCCAGGGCGACGGCTAACCATTGCACTAGGCGTTCTCCTTGTTACTTTTGTTTGCTGTCTTATTTTCAGCATAGCGTTGCTGTGGGCTATTTTTATCCAGCGTACGTAGATGCCGCAGCTTTTCAGCGATTTTCAGCTCCAGACCCCGTTCGACGGGATGGTAGTACTGTTTCTCCTTCAACGCTTCGGGAAAGTAGYTTTCACCAGCGGCAAAGCCCTCTGGCTCATCGTGGGCATAGCGGTACTCGGCCCCGTAATCTTGCTCTTTCATCAGCTTGGTCGGTGCATTGCGCAAATGCAGGGGCACCTCGTGGCTGGGCATGGATCTAACATCCGCTACCACCGCATTGAACGCTGTATACAGCGCGTTACTCTTTGCCGCCGCCGCCATATAAGCCAGGGCCTGGGCGATGGCCAGCTCCCCCTCGGGGCTGCCGAGACGYTCCTGCACATCCCAGGCATCAAGGGCGATGCGCAGGGCGCGGGGGTCGGCATTGCCGATATCTTCACTGGCCATGCGCACCACGCGGCGGGCAATGTACAGGGGATCACAGCCACCATCGATCATTCGTGCATACCAGTACAGCGCGCCATCAGGCGATGAGCCACGCACCGCTTTATGCAGGGCGGAAATCTGATCGTAAAAATATTCYCCCCCTTTATCGAAGCGCCGCGTGTCGGTAGTAATCACCTGTTCAACCTGGGCGCGCTCGATGGCTTTTGCCTCACCCTCATCACCCAGGGCAACAAAGTCACTGGCGATTTCGAGCAGGTTAAGCGATTTCCGGGCATCGCCATCGGCGGCATTGACTAACAATTTCAGGGCATCATCACTAATACTCAATTGACCRGCGAAGCCGCGCTCGTTGTCGAGTAGTGCMCGCTGAATAACACCCGCAATTTGTTCGTTGTCCAGCGCCTGTAAGACATAAACCCGGCATCGGGACAGTAGTGCATTATTCAATTCAAAGGAGGGGTTTTCGGTGGTTGCACCGACCAGAACAATGGTGCCATTTTCGACAAAGGGCAGAAAGGCGTCCTGCTGGGATTTATTAAAGCGGTGTACTTCATCAACAAATAAAATGGTATTGCGCCCGTACTGTGCGCGCTCCATTTCGGCCTGCTGAATCGCTGCACGAATGTCTTTCACCCCGGACAAGACCGCCGATATCGATTGAAAACTGGCGTCGGTGGTTTCGGCAATCAGTCGCGCCAGTGTGGTTTTGCCCACCCCCGGTGGCCCCCAGAAAATCATTGAGTGCAACTTGCCACCGACGATGGTATCGCGCAGGGGTTTGCCCGGTGCCAGCAAATGCTGCTGGCCAAAAAAGTCGTCGAGCTTGCGCGGTCGCATGCGCGCCGCTAGCGGTTGATAAGACTCTTCAGCAGGGGCTGAAAAAAGGGAGTCAGTCATCTTGTAAGATGTCGACGCCGGGCGGCGGAATAAAGTTAAACAGTGCATCCAGCTGCTCGGCATCCATCGCCACGTTACGCTGCACATTGCTGAAAATAATTTCAGTGCGTTGGGCGAGGGAGTCGACAATCACTATTTGCGTCGGTGTTTCACCCTCGAAAACCAGACTGATTTGCTCGTAGAGGCCGCTCGATGCGATAGGCTTCAAAATATAGGTAACGGAGGTATCAGTACTGCTAGCACTCACCGTATAACTTTCTTCTAGCTGGTCTGCCCCGCCACTAAATAACATCGCCGGTGTATCCGCCACGCTTTGCTGAAAGGGTCGAATAATCACCTGTTCAAGATCGGGGTCGTAGAGCCATARGGTGCTGCCATCGCTRATCAGCCACTGCTCCATGGGYGGAGCAATRATCCAGCGYAAYTTACCCGGTCGAGCCACCTGCATTTCGCCCTGACTRTTTTGTATTTCATAGCCATCGGCAGCGAAAATACGCTGACGRAAATCTGCTCGCAAAGTRRTGAGTGGCTGCAACAATGCTTTTAATTGTACGGCAGCGCTATCTTCGGCAAATACTGCCGGTGGTAACAGGCAAACCAGCACCAGGCAGAGTGARCAGRCAAGSCGACYYMRTCGCGACACAACAAACGTACTCATCAACTTAASCCCCACGYTCTGGCACCAGCACTTCGCGRCTGCCATTWGTATTCATACCRCTGACWACGCCMGCAGCCTCCATMGCTTCWATCARGCGAGCRGCACGGTTGTAGCCCACYCGCAATTTGCGCTGTACGGAGGAGATCGACGCMCGGCGGCTGGTCAACACATARTCRACGGCTTCATCGTAAAGAGGGTCAGCCTCAGCGTCGCCACTCCCTTCACCATCCGTGCTATAGCCCGGCACGGGAATAGAGTTGGTGGTGGCCTCGTCGGTAATCTGGTCGATATATTCTGGTTCACCCCGGGCCTTCCAGTCGGCAACTACTTTATGCACTTCGTGGTCGTCAACAAAAGCGCCGTGTACACGGGTCGGCACGCTGGTGCCCGAGGGCAAATACAGCATGTCACCATGACCGAGCAGCTGTTCAGCGCCGCCCTGGTCGAGAATGGTACGCGAATCAATTTTGGACGAGACCTGAAARGCGATACGGGTCGGCACGTTGGCTTTAATCAAGCCGGTAATCACATCGACCGAGGGGCGCTGGGTAGCGAGTATTAAATGAATGCCTGCCGCCCTCGCCTTCTGTGCGATACGGGCAATCAACTGCTCGACCTTCTTGCCGACGATCATCATCATGTCGGCGAACTCATCAATCACCACCACGATGTAGGGCAGTTTCTTCAACGCGGGCGCTTCAGTTTTCGGTTCAGTAAAGAGAGCTACGTCCTCATCAGGCTGCCATAAGGGGTCACTGATAGGCTCACCGGCTTTTTCGGCATCTTCAACTTTACGGTTATAGCCCGCCAGATTTCTCACCCCCAGTGCGGCCATCAATTTATAACGTCGCTCCATTTCGCCGACACACCAACGCAGGCCGCTGGCGGCATCGTTCATATCGGTAATCACGGGGGTCAGCAGGTGAGGAATGCCGTCGTAAACTGATAGCTCGAGCATTTTCGGATCGACCAGTATCAACCGTACTTCTTCCGGGGACGCTTTAAACAACAGGCTCACCAGCATGACATTAATGCCTACCGATTTACCCGAGCCGGTGGTACCCGCCACCAGTAAGTGAGGCATTTTGGCGAGATCGGCTATCACCGGTTCGCCAGAAATATCGTGACCCAGGGCCATGGATAGCGGTGACTTTGCCTCATCGTAAACCCGCGATGACAGCACATCGCCGAGCATTACCATTTCACGGTGCTCGTTGGGTATTTCGATACCGATCACCGACTTGCCGGGAATGACCTCAACGACGCGCACACTGATAACGGCCAGAGAGCGCGCCAAATCTTTCGACAGGCCGCTAATACGACTGGCTTTAATACCCGCAGCAGGCTGTACTTCAAAGCGGGTAATCACCGGGCCGGGCAACACTTCAACCACCTCGGCACCAATACCGAAGTCGAGCAATTTTAATTCGAGCAAGCGGGACATTGCCTCAAGTGCTTCCCGAGAGAAACCCAGGTTATTACTCTCAGAGGCTTTATCGAGAAGGTTTAACGGCGGTAGCAAACCACTGGGCACATCCTTAAACAATGGCACCTGCTTTTCAGCCTCGACACGCTTGCTCGGCGCGGGGGCAATAAGGGGCTTAGAAATAACCGGCTCTTTGCGCTTTTCTAGCTTTTGTTTTTTCTGCTGGAAGACCACCTCGCGAGACTTTGCGGCCGCCTCCGAATTGCGCTTATCACGGCGCTTATCGTAAAACTCAAYAATCATAGGACGCAGYTTGTTGTAGAACAGTAGACTTAAACGGCCACAATTATCAACCAGAGCCAGCCATGACAGGTCGGTAAAGACGGTCACGCCAAAGAGGAAAATAGCCAGTAATAACAAGGTACTACCAAGATAGCTGAAGGCAGATGCCGCCGCCACGCCCACACTACTACCCAATATACCACCCACACCATGGGGCAGCGCTGACTCACCGCCGTGGTGAATCTCCATCAATGCCGTGGCCGAAATCATCACCAGTACCAGGCCGATGAAACGCAAAATAAAGGTCACACCGTCAAAACCGACGTCTTCAATTTTTCGCTGCTGAAAAACATTCCAGGCGCGAACGGCAAGTAACAGGGGGAARAGATAGGCGACATAACCACTGAGGGAAAAGAAGATGTCGGCGAGCCAGGCACCCGCAGGGCCAGCTGCGTTAGTGGTAATACCGCCAGCCGCCCCGGTATAGGAAAAGCTGGCATCGTCTTTTGAATAGGAACTGAAGGCAATCATCAAATAGGCACAGAGTACAATCCAGCCAATTAACGCACCTTCCTGTCTCAAAAGGCGTTTACGAAAAGACATTTTCTCCTGTTCTTCCGTAAGCGTGCGGGGGGCCGTTTTGCTTCTAGTGGACACTTTACTCAATGTTTTTCTCGTCGCCGGTTTCGTCGATTTAGGACCTGGTTTTCTGTCTTTAATTCACTGCTCAATACAGTCTATAAAGTGGATGGTCTGCTGAGCCTATCTTACGTGTAAAGCCACCATCTTGCGTACTTGTTTGGCCTTGCAGCGCAGATTCATTATCATAGCGCCCTTTCCCACCCATCTCTTCATTTGCGAGGCATTATGGCGGACGCACAACACCATCGTTTAATTATTCTCGGTTCTGGCCCGGCTGGCTGGACAGCAGCTGTCTATGCCGCCAGGGCGAATCTCAATCCTGTCGTCATCTCCGGCATCCAACTTGGCGGCCAGCTAACCACTACCACCGATGTTGATAACTGGCCCGGCGACGCCGATGGCGTGCAGGGCCCAGAGTTAATGTCAAGAATGCAAAAACACGCTGAACGCTTTGATACAGAAGTGATTTTTGATCATATCGAAGAAGTTGATTTAAGACAACGACCTTTTCGCTTACAGGGTAGTTCGACCTATACCTGCGACGCATTGATTATCACCACCGGTGCCTCGGCCCAGTATTTAGGCCTGCCATCGGAAGAAGCCTTTATGGGTAAGGGCGTAAGCGCCTGCGCCACCTGCGATGGATTTTTCTATCGCGACAAAAAAGTGGCGGTGATTGGCGGCGGTAATACAGCGGTTGAAGAAGCCCTGTATCTGGCCAATATTTGCAGCGAAGTAGTGTTGGTACACCGTCGCGACCAACTGCGTTCGGAAAAAATTCTGCAGGACAAAATCCTTGAGCGCGCCGAAAACGGCAATATCACCATCATGTGGAATCACACTCTCGATGAAGTCCTGGGTGACGAAGCTGGCGTCACGGGTATGAGGGTCAAAAGTACGGTCGATGATTCAACGACCGAGATCGACTTACCCGGCGTTTTTATCGCCATCGGCCACGTGCCGAATACGGGCATATTCACCGAGCAGCTCGACATGCACAACAACTATATTACGATTCAGGGCGGCCTTAATGGCAATGCGACTGCGACCAGTGTGCCCGGCGTTTTCGCCGCAGGCGATGTTGCCGACCACACCTATCGCCAGGCTATCACCTCTGCTGGCTCGGGTTGTATGGCGGCGCTGGATGCGGAGAAATACCTCGACGAACTTTGAGCGCTTGTTAAAAGAGAAAGGGGCAAACTGAAACCGTGGACCTGCCCCTGCTAGACCCACTGCATCCGCTATTCCCCGACCCCGCTACGGCGTTGAGCGAGCCCGACGGCTTGCTTGCCGCCGGTGGCGACCTGTCTGTAGAAACCCTACTCAGCGCTTATCAGCAGGGCATCTTCCCCTGGTACGAAGAGGGGCAGCCCATCCTCTGGTGGAGCCCCAACCCTCGGGCCGTTATCGTCCCCGAGCAGATTCATATTTCAAAGAGCCTGGCCAAAACTTTGCGCCGCGGCGGCTATCGCATCACCACTGACCTGGCCTTTGAGCGCGTGATCAAGGCCTGCGCAGAACCCCGCCCCGAGCACTTGCTCAGACCCGGGGAAAGCCACACCTGGATTAGCCCCGAAATGATCGCCGCCTACATTCGTCTGTTTGAAGCAGGCCATGCCCACTCCGTTGAATACTGGCTCGACGATCAACTCTGTGGCGGACTTTACGGCCTGGCGATGGGCAATGTATTTTGTGGTGAGTCAATGTTCAGTCGCGCCAGCAATGCCTCAAAAATTGCCTTTAGTCACCTTGCCAAAGGTCTCGAAGAAGTAGGCTTTGCACTGATTGATTGCCAGGTAGAAAATGATCACCTCAACTCCCTTGGCGCACAGGCGATGGCCCGCGAGAACTTCATCGCCATACTCAACGAAGCCGCCGACATGACAATAGACTGGCCTGCCAAGCTGATTTCAACTAAGGTCAGTACTGAATAAGATCAATACTTCTAAAAGATCAACAACTGGCAAGAACACAGCGGGATCACAAACACCCCGTTATTTTCGAACCACCCTTTAAGGCGGAAGATGAGCAGAGATATCACGCCGGATTTACACAAAATCCAGCTCTATTTGACCGAGGCCCACCCCTGCAGCTATCTCGAAGATAAACAGGCCACCACCGCCTTTGTCGACCCGAAACATCCGCTGGATACGGCAACTTACAGCCATCTTTCAACAATGGGCTTTCGCCGTAGCGGGCAATATATTTACGCCCCGCGTTGTGCGTCCTGCAAATCCTGTATACCCGTGCGCGTCCCGGTCAGCGGTTTCAAACCCACGCGTAGCCAGAAGCGCTGCCTGAAACGCAATCTTGATATCAGCGCTAACATCGAAGCGAATATCGACCCCGACGAGCATTACGCGCTCTACCAAAAATATATCGATACCCGCCACAGCGACGGCGATATGTACCCCGCCACCCTGACTCAGTACCGGGATTTCATCGGCAAACCCTGGGAATGCACCCGCTTTATCGAATTTCGACTCGATGGAAAACTCATCGCCTGCGCCGTGAGTGACTGGCTCGATGATGGTTTGTCTGCCATTTACACCTATTACGACCCTGACCTGTCAGCGCGTAGCCTGGGTACTCTTGCCATCCTGCGGCAAATTCAGATGGCCCAGGAACAGGAGTTCGACTATCTCTATCTGGGCTACTGGATTAGAGACAGTGTAAAAATGGCCTATAAGTCAAAATTTCGCCCTGCCGAGCTATATATCGAAAATCGCTGGTTACGAATTTAGCCCGGCCCATTCGCCACAGCCAGTAGAAATAACCGTAAGCCCTATCTTTTTAGCCCCCACAAATCAAAAGCTAAAGATTAGCTATGTTAAAATTCTTCGACTTATTTTGTTACTAGGAAATACAAGATGCTCGGCAGTGATCTGACTCAAAAATTGAATGCACAAATTAATTCTGAAAGTTACTCAGTAGTGCTTTATCTACAAATGAGCGCCTGGTGTTCAAGTAAGGGCTACGACGGTTGCGCCAATTTTTTTCGTTTGCAGGCCGATGAAGAAAAGCAGCATATGGAAAAGCTATTTGACTACATGCTGGAAACGGGTGCCTTACCACAGCTGGGACAGATCGACGCACCACCAACGTCCTGGAACGACGTCAGAGAAGTTTTTCACGCCACCTTTGAGCACGAAATCAAGATATCTAAAGATATCAGCGACCTGGTAGAAGTCGCCATCGCTGAAAAGGACTTTTCTACGCACAACTTCCTGCAGTGGTACGTGGCCGAACAGCATGAGGAAGAATTTAAGCTCAAATCAATCCTTGACCGTATTGATATGATTACCGCTGAAGGCCATGGCGTTTATACCATCGACCGCGAAGTCTGCAGGCTTACCCAGCAAGCCGAATCGAGTGTCGCTAAAGAGCGTTATTAGGTCGCATACACTCGGCTTYTTTCGCATTAAGTCGCACTAGCTTCTAGCACCTACAGTTAATAACCCCATCCACCGTGGTTATTTTTGCTAAGCGCCACTGAATAGTGCACAATGCCGCCCCGTTGTTTACAAGCACAGTTGGAGTCAGGCAGTAGCATGGCGAAAGAAGAACATATTGAAATGGACGGTGAGGTCATTGATACCTTGCCAAACACCACATTCCGCGTAAAGCTGGAGAACGGTCATGTTGTGACTGCGCATATCTCTGGCAAGATGCGTAAGAACTATATTCGTATTTTGACCGGCGACCAGGTCAAGGTCGAGTTGACGCCCTACGATTTGAGCAAAGGCCGAATCACCTACCGGGCACGCTGAACAATGAAGCAATAAAAAACCGGGCTCTCTGCCCGGTTTTTTATTGCTCTAATTTCTGTTTACACAGCAATTTTCACTGCCATTAGCGCCCTAGTATCAATGACTTAGGCTGGCGCCACAATTTCGATCGCTATCTCGCCGTCCTTCAGTGTGACTTTCACGGTACCACCACCCTTGGATAGATCGCCAAACAAAACTTCTTCGGCCAGTGGCTTCTTCAGTTTTTCCTGAATCAGTCGAGCCATGGGGCGTGCGCCCATATCTGCATCATAGCCATTCTCTGCGAGCCATAGACGAGCACCCTCATCAACCTCCAGGCCGACAGATTTATCATCGAGCTGAGCTTGTAGCTCAACCAAAAACTTATCGACCACGG
This sequence comes from Cellvibrionales bacterium, assembly GCA_002746135.1. GTDB lineage: Bacteria > Pseudomonadota > Gammaproteobacteria > Pseudomonadales > Porticoccaceae > Reddybacter. The sequence continues at coordinate 154,012 of NVWE01000007.1, forward strand.
TGCCAATAATATCGCTACCCAATGGCTTAAACTGAATAATCGCGTCGAGGCGATTACGAAACTCGGGGGCGAACATCTTCTTAATGCTCTCCACACCATCAGTGCTATTGTCCTGCGCAGTAAAGCCCATCGAGGTACGGCTCATTTCGCGGGCACCGGCGTTGGTGGTCATAATCAAAATAACATTGCGGAAATCTGTTTTACGGCCATTGTTGTCGGTGAGCGTGCCGTGATCCATCACCTGCAGCAGCAGGTTGAAAACGTCCGGATGGGCTTTTTCAATCTCATCGAGCAGCACCACACAGTGAGGATTTTGTGTCACCGCATCGGTTAACAGCCCGCCCTGGTCAAAACCGACGTAACCCGGAGGTGCGCCAATCAARCGGGAAACGGTGTGCCGCTCCATGTACTCCGACATATCAAAGCGTTGCAACTCAACACCCAAGGTCAGCGCCAATTGGCGAGACACTTCTGTTTTACCCACGCCCGTTGGCCCGGCAAACAGGAAGGAACCTATCGGCTTAGTTRCCTCACGCAGGCCGGCACGGGCAAGCTTTATGGCGGAATCGAGAGACTCGATAGCTTCATCCTGGCCGAAGACCACACGCTTGAGCTTATCGCCCAAATTGCGCAACTGTTCTTTATCAGAAGAGGACACACTTTTCGCCGGAATGCGGGCAATTTTGGCAACAGTGTTTTCAACATCGACCACGCCAATGGTTTTCTTGCGTTTCGAGGCGGGCTGTAGCTGTTGATAAGCACCGGCTTCATCGAGCACATCAATAGCCTTATCGGGCAGGAAGCGATCGGTAATATATTTTGCCGACAACTCCGCGGCTGATTTCAATGCACCCTGGGTGTAACGCAAACCGTGATGTTCTTCGAAACGGGACTTCAGGCCTTTCAGAATATCCACCGTCTCGGCCACCGAAGGCTCGGGAACATCGACTTTCTGGAAGCGCCGCGACAGCGCCCTGTCTTTGTCGAAGATACCCCGGTATTCCTGATAGGTGGTCGAGCCAATACAGCGTAACTTGCCAGAGGTGAGCAGGGGCTTAAGTAAATTRGAGGCATCCATCACCCCACCCGATGCGGCACCCGCACCGATAATGGTGTGAATTTCATCGATAAACAAAATGGCGTGCTCTTCATTTTTTAACTCGGCGAGCAACCCTTTAAAGCGTTTTTCAAAGTCACCACGATATTTTGTGCCCGCCAAAAGAGCACCCATATCGAGAGAATAAATAACACTGTTGGCCAACGGCTCCGCCGCTTTGCCCTCAACAATCAGCTTTGCCAAACCTTCAGCAATCGCGGTTTTACCAACACCGGACTCACCCACCAGCAGGGCGTTATTCTTACGGCGGCGCAGCAGAATTTGCCCCACGCGCTCCAGCTCGGCACTACGACCCACCAGTGGATCAATATAGCCCTGTTCTGCCTGATGGTTTAAATTGCTACTAAACTGCTCCAGTAAGGTCGCGTTTGGGGCCGTATTATTTCCGGCAGGCGTATCGGCATTGGCCGAATCATCCACCTCACCCTGTTCCTGCTCAGACTCGTTAGCGTATTTAGCAATGCCGTGGGAAATAAAATTAACCAGATCAATGCGAGAAATATTTTGTAATCGCAAAAAATAAACCGCCTGGCTTTCCTGCTCGCTGAAAATAGCCACCAATACATTGGAGCCCTGCACTTCATTTTTACCCGAAGACTGAACGTGAAAAATAGCACGCTGAATCACCCGCTGGAAACCCAAGGTTGGCTGGGTTTCTCGCTGCTCGTCATCCTCAGGTAACAGCGGTGTAGTGGATTCAATAAACTCACCCAAGTCATTCCGCAGTACGTCCAAATCAGCCCCACAGGCATTGAGCACATCGACGGCCGATCCATTGTCGAGTAACGCCAGTAATAAATGCTCAACGGTAACAAACTCATGGCGCTTAGTATTAGCACCCTGAAAAGTTGTATTTAATGTACTTTCTAAATCTCGACTTAGCATGCGCTACTCCGGCTAAAGGTCGTCATCATCATTGTCTTCAGAAGGTTCAATTTCGCACAGTAAAGGATGCTCTTTCTCACGCGCATAGCCATTCACCATGCCCGCCTTTGTTTCGGCTACCTCCCGCGTGTAAATCCCACAAATACCCCTCCCTTCTGTGTGCACTTTAAGCATTACCCGAACGGCAAATTCTTTGTCGAGGGAGAAAAAAAGCTGCAGCACTTCAACCACAAACTCCATCGGCGTGTAATCATCGTTAAGTAAAAACACCTTATACAGAGGGGGTTTTTTCAGCCTAGGCTTAATCGCCTCGACAATCGCGGTGGCGTCACCTCCCGTGTCATTATGCGTGTCGTCATCCCTTTGCAGGTGAGTACTTTTAATACTTTCCATTACTGTTTCTGTCGCTGTTTGTTGAGCTTTATACATAGGCACAGCATACGCCGCTTGCGAATAACTTTCATCACTGAGACAGGGATTTTGTCGACCGTCTTACACRGAGGCACGCCTGATAAGCAACAATACTTGACATATCATGTGTTAGGGATTGAAATAAAGCAGATAAGTCAGTTGTATTCCTGTACGGCTAAGGAATAGCACGGTAGGAATTACACGACCCGGCGGGTCAACTGTTTAAAAAATTATAAAAATAAATGCATCTAAGGAGACGTCTAATTATGCCGCAAGGTACAGTGAAGTGGTTCAACAACGCCAAAGGTTATGGCTTTCTACTTGCCGAAGAAACGGGGGACGATATTTTCGCCCACTATTCAGCGATAGAAATGGAGGGCTACAAAACCCTCAAAGCTGGGCAGAGTGTTATTTTCGATCTCATCCAGGGCAGCAAAGGCGTACATGCTGCGAATATTCGTTCGGGCACCTCAGGTAGCGATCAACCCCCAGCCTGCAATCGTGAAGCCCCGGTTAGCGCGGTCGAAAACTTTAACCATTAAGACTTTAACAACCCGACAAAGAGCCGCGGCGTAATACTCATCCTCCTCAACAGCTGGTTAGCTGCTGTGAAAACCCTTGCGGCTCAATTAAAATGCCCCGCTTACAAACTCCCCTTTGCGAGCTATGGCCAGACTGCTTCTACTTAACAAACCCTTTGGTGTACTCAGCCAGTTCACCCCTGCTGACGGACATCCCGGACTCGCCGACTACATTGACCTTCCTGGCGTTTACCCTGCAGGTCGCCTTGACCGTGACTCCGAAGGCCTACTGCTATTAACCGACGATGGCTCTCTGCAGGCACACATCAGCAACCCCCGCTTCAAGCTGGAAAAAACCTATCTCGCTCAAGTCGAAGGTGATGCAACAGAACTCGCGCTGGAGCAATTAGCGACTGGAGTCACGCTCAAAGACGGCCCCACCCTTCCCGCTAAAGCGCGACGAATCGATGAGCCCGATATTCGGCCCCGCGTACCACCCATTCGCGAGCGTAAAAACATTCCAACAAGCTGGATAGAGCTTACGATCCGCGAGGGCCGCAACCGGCAGGTGCGACGCATGTGTGCCCATGTCGGCTTTCCTGTGCTGCGACTAGTGCGCATCCAAATCGGCGAATGGTCTATTGACGCACTCAAACCTGGGGAGCATCGGCAGATGAATGTCGCCTCGCCCAAAGCCAAACCCCGACGAAGCCACTCTGTAAAACGCAAGCCGAGACCCGCAAGAAAAAGGCCCCCTTCTTAAACACCCCCGCACCGACTAGCTCAGGAACACAGTTATGCCCAATCAAATCCACTTAACTGTCGCCGCACTCGTACCCGGCGAGCGAGGCTTTTTATGTGTAAAAGAAAAGGATGATGGGCGCATCGTTATCAACCAGCCAGCGGGCCATGTGGAGCCCGGTGAAGGTCTGATTGAAGCGGTCAAACGGGAAACCTACGAAGAAACGGGCTGGCGGGTTGAACCSAGCCACYTRCTCGGCATKARTATTTACACCTCCCCTTACAATAAAGTCACCTACTACCGCATGGCCTTTCTTTGTGAAGCGCTAGAACAGGATAAGCACGCGGAACTCGACAGCGATATTATCGAAGCACTATGGCTCAGCGAGGCTGAATTACGTGCTCGGCAAACTGAGATGCGTAGCCCAATGGTTATAAAAACACTCGACGATTATTACGAAGGTAAGCGCTATCCATTAGAGATCATTAACGATTATCGGTAGAATGGCTTTTTTGTATTTAGCCTCTCAGGTCAGTATTCCAGTTCATGCCAAATAGTCAAAACCCAGCTCTCAATAAAGCCCGTAAAGTCATCGTCGGCATGTCCGGTGGTGTCGACTCCTCCGTTAGCGCCCTGCTGTTACTACAACAGGGCTATCAGGTCGAAGGCCTGTTTATGAAAAACTGGGACGAAGACGACGGCACCGAATACTGCACCGCAAAAGAAGATTTGAGCGATGCGAAAAAGGTCTGCAACACCTTGGGTATCCCCCTGCACAGCGCCAACTTTGCCGCTGAGTATTGGGATAATGTTTTCGAGTACTTCCTCGACGAATACCGCGCTGGGCGGACCCCCAACCCTGATATCCTTTGCAATCGGGAAATCAAATTTAAAGTCTTTCTCGAGTACGCTGAATTACTGGGCGCCGACTTTATTGCCACCGGCCACTACGTGCGTAAAGACCTTGAAAATGGCCGCACCCTGCTGCGCAAAGGCCTCGACAACAACAAAGACCAAAGCTACTTTTTGCATGCCGTTGAAGAACAAGCGCTGGCAAAAACGCTCTTCCCTGTGGGTGAACTGGAAAAGCCGGAGGTCAGACGACTGGCCGAAGAGCACGACTTAATTACTCACAATAAAAAAGACAGCACCGGCATTTGTTTTATCGGCGAGCGCCGCTTTAAAGATTTTCTTGAACAGTACATACCCGCACAACCCGGCCCGATGAAAACACCCGAGGGAACGCTACTTGGCGAGCACCAGGGTTTAATGTTTTATACCCTCGGGCAACGCGGGGGCCTGGGTATTGGCGGCGTTAAAACGGCTGACGAAGCACCCTGGTATGTGGTCGCCAAAGATCTACCGAACAACACACTGATTGTTGCTCAGGGTAATAACCATCCACTATTGTTCACCTCTGTCATCAAGGTTGGTCAGCTACATTGGATCAATCCCCGGCCCACTAGCKCAACGTTTTCCTGCATGGCAAAAGTGCGCTACCGCCAAAGTGACCAGGCCTGCCATATTGACGTCAGCGAGAATGGCGAAACCTGCATTGCCACCTTCGACGAGCCACAACGGGCAGCGACACCCGGACAATCGCTGGTGATGTATCAGGGCGATATTTGCCTCGGTGGTGGCGTTATCGAAAGTAGCTGGAACCCAAAATGTTAAACACCCCAACACGAGACCAGACCATTGCTCTGGCGGGCGTCTTTCAGGCCTGCCAGTTAGTCGACAATTTAGCGCGCACCGGCAGTATCCCCAGCGAACAGYTGAGTGTTGAAATCAACAGCTTGCTGGAACAGAACCCGGCATCGACCGAGGCCGTTTTCAGCTACGGCGAGCACAACGCCGCCAGCAATCTCACCATTGGTATAGAAACCATTCAGCAGTTATTTCGCGACAAGACAAAAAGTCGCCGTCCCGACACTCTGCGCTATGTGCTTGGGGTAATGCACCTACAACGCAAAGTCGCTAAAAACCCGGCCATGCTCGAACAAATTGGCGAGGGTATTGAGCGCGCCAAAACGCAATCTGAGCATTTCTCAATAAACCACGAAAATGTTATCGCCAATATTGCTGATGTCTATCAAAACACCATCAGCACCCAACGCTATCGCATTCAGGTCAGCGGCCAGGCTGGCCATCTGCAGCAAACCTCGGTTGCCAATCGCGTGCGTTGTCTATTATTCGCGGCGATACGCTCCGCCATACTCTGGCACCAGCTCGGTGGTCGGCGCTGGCATTTTATTGTTTATCGCGGTCATATACTCAAGCACCTTGAGACTTTAAGCCAGGAGGCCCGCTAAGCTCCCAGAGTTCGGCAAAATCCGCTAAAATAGCCATCGAATTAAGCRTAATATCAGCTTCAATCAGTCAGCTCATCACTAATCGTTTTATTATTTACTCGCACCTGGACAACATTTATGGATCTCTCTGCACTCTCAGCTGTCTCTCCCATCGACGGCCGCTACGGCGCTAAAACCAGTGCATTACGCACTATTTTCAGCGAATTCGGCTTAATTAAATACCGTGTTCAGGTTGAAGTCCGCTGGTTGCAACAACTCGCCGAGCACCCCGCCATTAGCGAAGTGCCCCCCTTTTCTGCGGCCACCAATGATTTTCTCGAGCAGTTACTCGCTAACTTTGACGAGAGCCATGCCACCGCGGTAAAGACCATTGAAAGCACCACCAATCATGATGTGAAAGCGGTAGAATACTTCCTGAAAGATTACTTTTCTGACAATGCAGAACTCAATGCCGCCAGTGAATTTGTCCACTTCGCCTGCACCTCGGAAGACATCAACAATCTCTCCCATGCYCTGATGTTAAAAACAGGCCGCGACGAAGTACTGCTGCCAGCGCTAGAAAACATTTGCAGTACGCTGGCCACTCTCGCCCACAACTTTGCTGACAACGCGATGCTATCGCGCACTCACGGACAAACTGCCTCGCCCACAACCATGGGTAAAGAGTTCGCCAATGTGGTCGCCCGTCTACGCCGCCAAATCGAACAAATTARCACCGTACAAATTCTCGGCAAGGTCAACGGTGCCGTGGGCAACTACAATGCTCACCTCAGCGCCTACCCCGATATTGACTGGCAAGCCAATGCCGATCAATTTATCACCGGGCTGGGCCTATGCCTCAACCCCTACACCACACAAATTGAACCCCACGATTATATTGCCGAGCTGTTCGATGCCATCGCCCGGGCAAACACTATTTTAATCGACCTCAATCGCGATATTTGGTCCTATATTTCCATCGGCTACTTCAAGCAAAAAACCATTGCTGGCGAAGTGGGTTCATCGACCATGCCCCACAAAGTGAACCCCATCGACTTTGAAAATTCTGAGGGCAACCTCGGCATCGCCAATGCCCTGCTCAGTCATTTGGCCGCCAAGTTGCCGGTATCGCGCTGGCAGCGAGACCTGACCGATTCCACCGTGCTGCGCAATATGGGTGTCGGCCTCGGCTACAGCATGATTGCCTACAGCTCAATTGAAAAAGGCCTCGGCAAACTGCAGCTCAATGCACAGAACCTGAGTGATGACCTGGATAATTCCTGGGAAGTTCTCGCCGAGCCGATTCAAACGGTGATGCGCCGCTACGCTGTGCCCGAGCCCTACGAAAAACTCAAGGCCCTGACTCGCGGCCAGGATATTACTCAGGCCACTCTCAGCGTGTTTATTAAAACCCTGGAAATCCCCGAGTCTGCCAAGCAAGAATTATTGGCCATGACACCGCAAAGCTATACCGGCAACGCGAGCGAACAGGCCCGCAATATTTAARTGCCAGACCTGGGTGAGCATTCAATGTCTGAACAGTGGTTTGCCAACTGCGGCGGACTCGACAAATTTCTTGCCGAGTACTGGCAGCGCAAACCCCTGCTAATTCGCCAGGCCCTACCCGGTTTCAGCTCTCCCTTAGAGGCTGAYGAATTAGCCGGACTGGCGCTGGAAGAAGACATTGAATCGCGACTGATTATTGRGAGTAAAACCTCACCCTACTGGACACTGCAATGCGGACCCTTTGCCGAAGAGACCTTCCAGTCACTGCCAGCCAGTCACTGGACACTACTAGTGCAAGCTGTCGACCAGTGGGTGCCCGAGGTTCACGAACTACTTAGCCATTTCGACTTTCTACCCCAGTGGCGCGTCGACGATATAATGGTCAGCTACGCCGTCGATCAGGGCAGTGTCGGCCCCCACTTTGACCAGTACGATGTATTTTTACTACAAGCCGAGGGTCAACGGCGCTGGCGACTCGGCCAACACTGCGATGCCAGCACCCCTTTATTAAAGGGGCCAGAACTAAGYATCATCAACAGCTTTGAACAAAGTGAAGAATGGCTACTCGAGCCCGGCGACATGCTCTATTTACCCCCCGGCCTCGCCCACTGGGGTATTGCCGAAGGCGAGGGCATGACCTACTCCATTGGCTTTCGCGCCCCCCGCGCCAGTGAATTACTCGGTGACCTTGCCACTGAGCTTTTATCCAAAGGCAACGGCAGCGGTGCAGACGAACTGATTTACCGCGACCCTGCACTTACAGCCAATATGGCGAAAGGTGTTATTGACGAACGATTTATTGATGAAGTCAAAAACCTGCTTTTGCGCCAGCTCGACGACAAAGAACAATTAGCCCAATGGTTTGCTCGTTTCATGACAACGCGAAAATACCCTGATCTTGATTTAGAACTTGAACCTGACGACGCCGAAGAACACAGCCCCTCCAGTATTAATTTCGATGGGGATACACGACTCTCTCGCCACCCCGCCTCGCGCTTCGCTGCGCTGGCCGGTGACCCTGCAAACCTGGCTGTGGACGGTGAACTCCACCCCTGCTCACAGGCATTTGCCACCTTACTGGCCGATTCTCACCGCCTKTCAATCAGCGAACTGGGGACGCTTGAACCCCGAGATCAGGCTTTACTCGACACTCTATTAGACAATGGCTCTTTGCTAATCGACGTTTAACCCTGCCCTCCCGTTAAAAAAGCCACAAATGTGTTCAGTAAAACACCCCGAATTAATGGTGTTGAAGGAACGGTGACATTATTGAATAATGTAAGCCTCTTTACATTATTCAATAATAATCAATCGAGCCAACATTATGAGCATTACGCCGTTTCTCACCCAGCAACGCATTGACGATATGACCGCTGCGGGTCATTGGAAAAATAAAACATTACTCGACCACTTCGACCACCATGTCAGCGAACGCCCCGAACACATTGCCGTTGTCGACCACARTAGCGAAACCGGGCTGCGCACCACACTATCCTACCGCCAGCTAAATACTACCGTTACGCGCATGGCTCTGGGCTTACTCAAACTTGGCATTAATCGCGGCGATGTCATTTCTTGCCAACTGCCCAACTGGTGGGAGTTTTTAGCGATTCATTTGTCGGCCTTAAGAATTGGCGCGGTGACCAACCCGATGATGCCCATTTTTCGCCACCGCGAAGTCGCTTACATGATGGGTTTTGCGGAAACCAAAATTGCCATTGTGCCGCAGTCTTTCAGGGGTTTTGACTATCCGGCCATGATGGCCGAGATTAAGCCTGAGCTACCACAGCTGGCCCATACACTCGTTATTGGTGGCCCCAGCAACCCCGATTCTTTCGAAGAGGCCCTGCTCAACACCCGCTGGGAAGATGAAATGGATGCCCAAGCCAGCCTCGCAGGCCTCGCCGCAACACCGAACGAAGTAGTGCAGTTAATGTACACCTCTGGCACCACTGGCTCACCAAAAGGCGTGATGCACACCTCTAACACCCTGCTTTCATGTACCGAAACCTTTATCTCAAGTTATCACCTAAACAAGGATGACAACCTGTATATGGGCTCACCACTGGCCCATCAAACTGGTTTTCTGGTCGGTATATTGATCAGTATGTACCTCGGTTCAAAAGTGGTTTATAGCGATGTTTGGGAGGCAAGCAAAGCCCTTCAAATTGTTCAGGATGAACACATTACCTTCACTATGGGCGCAACCCCCTTTGTCGCCGATATGAGTTATTCCCCCGACRTGAGCAAATACGATACCAGCCACTTCCACACCTTTGTCACTGGCGGCGCACCCATCCCGCGTGTTGTGGCAGAAGATGCACGCAAAGCGCTGGGCTGTGGCGTCTACGGCGCCTACGGCATGACCGAAAGCTTAATCGCCTGTATTTGCGTGCCTGAAGACGCCGACGATAAAATATTTAATACCGACGGCAGTGTGCGGATGGGTGTCAAACTACGCCTCGTCGACAGCCAGGGTAATGAGGTCGCTCAAGGTGAGGAAGGCGAAGTGCAGACCGCCGGCCCCTTCAATTGCTGCGGCTACTTAAACCGTAAAGACCTGACAGATGAGGCTATCGACAGCGATGGCTGGCTTAGCTCCGGTGACCTGGCCCGAATGGATGAAGACGGCTATATTCGAATATCTGGCCGCTCAAAAGACATCATTATTCGTGGTGGCGAGAATGTCCCCATCGTCGAAGTTGAGCAATTTCTTTACAAGCACCCCGCCATTCAGGAATGTGCACTGGTCGGCATGCCTGACCCTCGTATGGGCGAAAGAGGTTGCCTGTTTGTGACGCTAACTCCTGGCGGGGAATTTGACGAAAAAGAATTACAACGTTACCTCGGCGAAGCTAAAATGGCCAAACAGTACTGGCCCGAACGACTAGAAGTAAGAAGCGAACTACCCCGCACCCCGAGTGGTAAAATCCAGAAATTCAAATTACGCGAAGAGGCCAAAGCCTTCGGTGAAGAAGGCGATGGACTGGCTTATGGCTAAGAAACCCTAAACGAGTCCAATTATTTTACGTTGRCTAATCCTAAGCGACTTAATCAGAGGCGCTTTAACTGATAAGCTGAGCTTTATTCTGCCAATAACGGACAACCCCAGGGAAAAGCCATGAATAACCCCGAACTACTCTATGCCGCCACTGTGATTTTAGTTCGGGATTCCCCCAAYGGGATTGAAGTAYTACTKCAGGARCGCAGCGGYAAATCGGAATCCTTTAGCGGTGCCTTTGTTTTCCCCGGCGGCAAAGTCGATTTACATGACGCCGACAAAGAATATGAAGCCCTCTATTCTGGCCATACCGACAAAGACGCCAGCGCGATACTCGGCATGCCAAAATATGGCCTGTCCTACTGGATGGGCGGCATTCGTGAGTGCTTTGAGGAGGCCGGTATTTTGCTGGCCTACGACAAGAACGGGAAAATCATTAGCTTTAATTCCCCCGCCGTTAAACAGCGCTTTGTCGACTATCGCGATGCTTTAAACAAAGGCGAATTGAGTCTGCTAGAAATATGCCGTAAAGAAGAATTGACCCTGGCCACCGACCAGATGTTCTATTACAGCCAYTGGGTAACCCCCATCGTAATRCCTCGCCGCTTCGATACCCGTTTCTTTATTTGCCGTGCTCCCGCCGAACAAGAACCCATTATCGACAATCACGAAGTGGTCTCCCAATGCTGGATAAATCCCGCCGAAGCCCTGCGTAAGCGTAAGGAGGAAGGCTTCCAGATTTTCTTCCCCACCATCAAAAAYATTCAGGGTTTAACCGGACACGACCAAAGCGAAAGCCTGTTAAAGGYTGTGGCCCAATACGGCGACATACCTAGAATTCTACCCGTCAAAGCTAAAAAAGAAGGTGCTCCACCCTTGATACCCGGTGATGACGGCTATGAACACCGCGAAGTCGCCASTCCACATTATTGATTGAGCCTAATAAAGATGAGCGACAAAGCTGCCTGGTATGCCCGCTTAAGTGACAAAACTRTTAATGACGGTCAAGACGCCGACAACCCCCAACACGCCTTAATTGGACAGATTGTTTTTAATCGTCCGGCCAATCGCAATAGTCTGACCCCCGACATGCTTGAGGCCTTGAAGGAAGCGATAGCCGATGCAAAAAAAGACGCCGATATTCGCTGCCTTATTATTACCGGCACCGGGAAAAACTTTTGCGCCGGTGGTGACTTTAAAGGCGGCGCTGAAAACTCAAAAATACCTTTCACCCAACAAGGCTTGATCGATACCTACAGCACGTGCATGGARCTGCTTAATATCAAGGTGCCAGTGATCGGCGCACTCAACGGTCATGCTATTGGCGGAGGTTTCGGTGTTGCCCTGCTCAGTGATATCCGTATCGCTAACAGCGATGCCCTTTACGGCGCCAACTTTGCCCGCCTCGGCATGCACTCCGGCATGTCCCTGTCCTACATTCTKCCGCGCCTTATTGGCCTGGTAAAAGCCAATGAACTGATGTTCACCGGACGGCGCTTTAGCGGCAGTGAAGGCGAAARGATCGGYCTYTTTAATTATGCKCTACCCGCCGAKCAAGTGTGGGTTAAAGCCCTTGAATTAGCGGAAGAGATCGCCACCTGTGCCCCAAACGCGGTGCAATTAATGAAACAGTCGATCATTAAAAACCTCGACTGGGATCCCCATTCTCGACTAGCGGAAGAAGCTCTACATCAATCGGCAACGTTTAATTCCAATGATGCCCGCGAAGGTATTGCCGCGATGATGGAAAAACGCGAACCGGTATTTAAGGGCACATAACGATGTATAAAAGCCAGAAACTGTCTAACGCTTTTTAAGTCATTTTAATTTTACAAAACATAAACACAGGACTTATGTAATGGCCAGCACCACCGAGMAAAACGAACGCCATCCCGACGGACAAATCAGCACTGAAGTACGCGGTAACATTTTTTTGATCGGCATCGACCGCCCTGAAAAATACAACGGTTTTACGCCAAAAATGTTTAGCGAACTAGCCGATGCCTACGCCGAACTAGAAAACAACAACGAGCTTTGGGTCGGCGTACTTTTCGCCCACGGCAAACATTTTACCGCCGGTCTCGACCTGCCAAAATTTGCCGACGCCATGAAAAAGGGTGAAGCCATTTTACCCACCAATGGCATTGACCCCTTTTCGCTCAAGCCCCCTTTCCGCACCAAGCCCATCGTCGCCGCAATGAACGGCATCTGCTACACCGCTGCTATTGAATTAATGTTGGCCACTGAAATTGTTGTCTCAGCAAAAAGTGCGCGCTACTCCCAGCTTGAAGTAGGCCGCGGTGTAATGGCCGCCGCCGGTGCTACCTTCCGCATGGTTGAACGTGCGGGCTGGGGAAACGCCATGAAGGTATTGTTAACGGGCTATGAATTTAATGCCGAAGAAGCCCTGCGCTACAACTTTATTCAGGAAATTGTCGACGATGGCGAAGAGTTTAATCGTGCCCTGGAACTGGCAGAAGAAATTGCCCGACAAGCACCGCTGGCCGTACAAGCCACTTTGCAAAGCTCTCGTGCCTATTATTTCGACAGCCCTAAAGCCGCCGTTGATGAGTTTATTCCGGTGATGAAAGCGCTAGCCAATACCGATGATGCCGTCGAGGGTGTCCAGTCCTTTATTGAAAAGCGCCCGCCGGTCTATACTGGCAAATAAGCGATACAATCACGGGGGCAAGGCCAGTCAATCGATGGCCACCAAACAAAAAACAAACGCGATAATTTTTYACCATTGCCCGTAAAGACCTGAAGCCCGTTATATTGAACTCAGGTCTTTGCACCACCGCCACACGCATCTTATTCTCAGTATTGGCCTGTCATTAGAAGGCTAAACCTAGCCCGCCCAGCCCTCTGCCAAAGGCACCCAGTGATAGAGTTCGAAATCGCGGCGGGCAAACCTCCATTCGCCATCAACTCGCCGATAAATATCATTGTAATGACCACACGCGGTAAAGGCCTTGCCCTCTTCAATCAGACGAATTTCAACCGCACAGTTACCCGTGGCGCTATCCCCGTCGACCTGAATCACGTGATTTTGGATAAAGGGTTTGGGGCCAACCTCTTCAATTTTGTCCCGGTATAACTGGGCCAATTGCTCCCGGCCACGAAAATCAAACTGTGGCGGCATATGAAATTCACCGTCTTCAGTAAACATATTCAATAAAGCTTCAGAGTCCTGTCTTACCACCGCATAGCAATATTTCGCCGTGAGTTCACGAATACTATCTTTATCTTCAAGTACCTGTATGCGCGCTTCGAGAGAAGTCATATTGATTCCTTTTTATTACGTTTATTATTTTTGGAACAGCATGATGAGCAGAAAACGCACATGCCGCCATCGCCATATAGCATATTATGGCATCCGGGTTTATTATCTAACGCTGCCGATCAAACAACCCTTATTACAAATAATAAAGACAGATTCCGTCGGGAACGAATTAGCAAAGTGCTCATCAAACCTACAGTCGACCCCTTGGGTTGCTAGCCACTGGACATGAGAAGGAAAGGAAAATGAGTAGTAGATTGCAACAAAAATTGGGRCGCTTATTCGCMATTCTTGCRCTGTCCTGCTCWATAACACCAGYRCTGTACGCACAGCCAGACRCTCAGAAAGCGATCTTTGCCGGYGGTTGTTTCTGGTGYATGGAGCCACCATTTGATGCYCTGGACGGGGTTATTTCTACCACCTCRGGTTATATCGGYGGCACGGTTGTCGAGCCCACCTACAATCAAGTATCCAGCGGCAAAACGGGACATACTGAAGCCCTRCAGATTGTCTATAACCCTGACAAAATCACTTACGAGGAATTACTCGCAATTTTCTGGAAAAACATTGATCCCACCGATGGCGGTGGGCAATTCTGCGACCGAGGCAGCCAATATCGCAGTGAAGTTTTTTACACCAGTAATCAACAGCACGAGTTAGCTGAAAACAGTAAGCAGCAGCTCAATGCCAGCGCTGTACTACCCGCGCCAGTGCAAACGGCGATTACCGCCGCAAGCCCGTTCTATTCCGCCGAGGACTACCACCAGAATTACTACCAAAAGAATCCCAAGCGCTATAAGTTTTACAGCTGGAACTGTGGCCGTGCACAACGACTACTGCGACTTTGGGGTAAGCCCTACGATTCGCACTAATGGCCTGAAAGTCGACCTTAGTTAACCACCAGCATATCCGTCTTCATACCGCGCAGAATACGCTCCGCGGTATTCCCAATTAATAAACCCTTCAGGCCTTTATTAGCGGCATTGCCAATMACTAGYAAGGCATTTTCCTGTGAAGCCTTCTGACTCACCACCTCTTCAACCCGACCAGTCACCACTTCAATAGTCTGGGGAYTGATACCCAAATGCTCAACCAGCGCCTGCGCTTTCTTCTCGGCAATGGCYAKGGTATCGAGTAAAAARTCACCACTCATCGGCGCATTAGCAATACCGGCATAAACCAGAGCGGGATCRGGYACTACACTTAAAACCTTSAGRGGMACACCKTCGRCCTTRGCCAGGGCWGCCGCATTGTCGAGYAGGCGYGCAGTRAGTTGCTGRTGRGSCTCYTGRYTATCCAGSGCATCAATCGCCGCTATCACYTGYTGGYAAGCTTTTCGTTCTTTGACCATCGCCAGCACCGGGCAAGGCGTATCGCGGAACAGRTGCCAGTCATCSGGGGTATGAATGAGYACYGATAACACCGGGTCGTGGCTCGCCATCATGACAATTAARCCRGCGCCATAACCCTGAGCTTTTTCAACAATAGTGGCATGTACTTTTGTCGTCCATTCCACATGCAGACGATAATTTTTACCCGCGCATAGACTATCGAGACGAGCACTCTCGGCGTCAACAATTTCCGCCTGCAGCTGGCTATAATCCTGCAAATTAAGATACTTGCTTAACTCACCCAGTTGGTCATGAACCGGCAATAGTACTTCAAGGCCAGTATGAAATTGTGCGGCAAGATTTTCAGCTTCGGCGAGAACGGCCTCGGCATCATCCCAGCGGGTTATCACGGCCAGTATATTTTCCATCGATGACTCCCTTATATTATTGCTTAAGCCTTATACCTTAATAATTAATTAAAAGTGCCTAAATCACGGCCTGTAACCAATCAGACACCAAATGCTAGCATATCAATTAGAGCCACTTAATATAGCAACGACAAGGAGCTGTTTGATACAAGTCATATACCCTGTTGTGGATGCCCTCTAGAGTCAGCACTCATATTATTACGGTAAAAGAGTCACCCCGTGGCCCACCCAATAACCAAGATGACAGATTTCAGCGATGCTCAAATTCAGCGCTCCCTCACGACCAGCTTTAAATCCTCGCTGTTCCCCCTCTTTGAAAGTCAACCACAAGAGACTGCAGCAGCAGAAGAGATAGCTTGCTCTGAGCTAAGTAGTATCGCGCCAATTGGCATCAATATTTACTGTCCTCAACAGCGGGTCGACGACTACGAACACCTCATTTGCCAGGAGGTCACCCTCCGGCGTTCGCTCTACAAGCGCCACCAGCCAGTGGCATCCGTTTGGTGGCTAGGTAGCCCCTTACAACAGTTTTCACCCGAGGCCATCACCGAATTATGCTTTCGTCTCAGCAGCCACTTCACCCATCATCAAGAGGGTTCAACACGTGGCATGGCGGTAACGCCGATGGAGTTGGACAAAAACAATCTCGCCCTCATCAAAGGTTTAAATTTTAACGCCATTCAATTAAATATTGATGCCAAAGTTGCCAGCTGTGATCGCAGCCTGTCAAACATTGAAACTGCTCYGCAAATGCTCGCCGATTACAAGTCCTTCGACCTTAGCTGTGTGATCAAACTCAGCGACCAGACTCACCCCCGCTTTATCGACCGTCTACTTAACTTACTTAAAAACTCCCACTGCACGCATATAGAGGTCTCGAGCCAGAAAAATGGGCCCGTGTCCCTACAGGATAAGTTCATCAGTCAAGGCCAGCTGACCCGTATTAATGAGTATTTCAACGATTGCGGATGGCGCGTTTGCGGCAATAACAGCTTTTTCGCCCCCTCCCACCCTATTGCTCGCTTACCTCGGCAAGTAAATCTTGAAGCGACKCCCTGGGGCTATCTAGCCAAATCAATCCCCCTCTGGCTAGGCTTTGGTGTAGCTGCACTGAGCCTGCGCGCAGATAACTATCAATACAATACGTCTTCCAGCGACGTATACGTGGCTCTACTCGGCGATAAAAAATCGCCGGTACAAAGTCACTTTCGCTTAGCTGGCAAAAATAAAACCAATTTCCTACTTATTCAGCAACTCCTTTGCCAACACGTTATTACCTCCACAGATCCCAGGCTGCACCAGCAACTGAGCGCGCTAATTTCCGACGAATGGCTACAGGGTAAAGCTGACAACCTGGTATTAAGCTCAAAGGGTATCGTCAACCTTTCAACTATCTGCGAGAMGCTGTTCGACGCCCTACCTGCCTAATTAGCAGCCTCAGGCAACCACCCTCAACAGGCTACGTGAAAGCACCACAAACGGGTTACAATAAGAATCGAAGAGATTAGCAGAGGGTTAACCATGTCACAGCGATGTCCACACAGTTCCGAAATCAATTGCCGGGATTGCCGCATGAATGCGCTCTGTCTGCCCATCGCCCTCGAGCTTGATGAGGTTGACCGTCTTAATGACATTGTCCAGCGCGGCCGTCCCTTGCAAAAGGACAACTACGTGTACAACTGCGGTGACGAATTTCGCTCTGTTTACGCAGTGCGCAGCGGCTCGATAAAAACCTACAGCGTCAACGACCAGGGCGTAGAACAAGTCACGGGGTTCTACCTGCCCGGTGAAATATTTGGCATGGACGGCATCGCTCACACCCATCATATTAGCTCAGCCATTGCCATGGAGACCGCCGCCATTTGCGAAATCCCCTTCGGCCGTATGGAAGAATTAAGCATGACCCTGCCCTCGCTACAACGCCACTTCTTCAAATTGATGAGCAAAGAAATCACCAATGACCAGCAGCTAATCTCCTTGCTCAGTAAAAATAGCGCAGAAGAACGCGTCGCCACTTTGTTACTGAGTATCTCCGCCCGCAATGCCAAACGCAGCCTGTCGAACGTTCGCTTTCGCCTACCCATGTCCCGAGCCGATATCGGCAATTACCTTGGCCTAACCGTCGAAACGGTAAGCCGGGTTTTCAGCCGCTTTCAAAAACAAAATATTCTTGCTGTTGATAAAAAAGAAATTGAAATTTTAGATGTTCCCGGCCTACAGCAACTAGCCAATACCTGAAAATAAGACCTCTAGCCAACTGGAATCAATCGAGTAGCTATCAAGCGCCGTACATTTTCTTAAAACGGGCGGGATCGAAGCCATTCATCCGTTTCTTGCCAATAAAAATAATCGGCACACCGCGGCCTTTCATACGCAGAAAGTCTTTTCTGCCTTTTCCTGATGTTTCAACGTCGTACTCGCTGAAAGAAATTTTATTRTTWTTAAAATACTGTCTTGCACGTTTACATACACCACACCAAACGGCGCTATACATCACTACGGAAGGGCGATTAAGGTGTGCTTTTTCTCGTCTACCCGTATTTCGTTGACCGAGAAATTGTGACGTTGTGACTTCGGTGCCCTGGTAAGTGTTAGTCCTTAATTCATCCCCAATGGATTCGGCTACAACCGCCTCTGGTGCTTTGTCCGAAAAATGCACCTGACCCTGTTCATCGGTCCACTTATAAATTTCGCCATGGGCCGATAGCCCTGTGAGTAAAAGACAAAAAACCAGTAGCCTCATAAGACCAGGCTTGTTTCGGCCATCAATTTTATGTATGACTTCCATGGCCACAATCAATCAACACGACAATCATGAGTATTAGCACAATTCACCGGCATTTCAGAGCGCCCCATCCGGCGAATATTTTCTGCGACTTTATTGGCGATACCCTTAAAGCTTAAATCCGTTGCGCCACCAATATGGGGCGTAGCAATCACATTCTGATCGAAAAGAGGATCACTCGGATCAACAGGCTCCTGCCAAAATACATCAAGYCCGGCACCCATAATTTGTTTGTTCTTCAAAGCATCTAACAGTGCCTGGTAGTCGATCACACCACCGCGAGCCACGTTAACAATAAAGGCTGTCGCCTTCATCAGGGTGAATTCGTCCACAGCCATCAAGCCTCTAGTATCGTCATTCAGCGGTGGCGCGAGGATGACAAAATCCGCTCGGGGCAACAGTTCGTGCAGCGCCTCGCCACTGGCATGCTGGGCAAGGGGGATGGCCCGCTCTTCCTCGGTGTTTTTTGGCCCACTGCGCGATACAGCAAGTACCTCCATTTCAAAACCACTGAGCCTGCGTGCCACCTCTCGCCCAATGCCGCCATAACCAACGATCAGCGCCGTGCGCCCCTTTAAAGACCAACCCGTTGGTCCGGCCACCACGCCATCGAGAATATTTTGCTGAGCTTTGGGAAATTGCCGCGCCAGGGTTAGCATTAACATCACCGCGACCTCGGCAACGGATTCTGCATTGCCGGTGCCAGCAGCCGGTACATTGGCAACGTAAACACCATTTTGACTGGCGGCGGGAATATCAACGGCATCAAGCCCGGCGCCAAACTGCTGTACCAGTTTGAGTTTTGGCAGCGACAATTCAGCGTCGCCAAGGGGGGTAATCGCTGGAATCAGAACATCCGCATCTTTACCCACCGAACAGATTTCTTCAGGTGCACAACAAACAACCTCATCGTCGGGCAAAAGAGCCTGCAACATATTCTGAATGGCACTAAAACCTTGCCTGCATAATACTATTTTCATCCTTCCCTTCCCCTGTTGTTACACTATGCATAGTGCTAATTATTATTTTAATGATTAAAGCATTAACGAATATTAAACAAAATAAGCACCTGGCGCACACCAAAATCCCTATAAATTATTGYGCATAAACAACTCAGTTTCTTGTAAGGGCTTATTGGCAACTTGTAATATGTACTTGCGATGCGAGCATCAATAAAAGGCAACAAAATAAGGATAATAATGATAGTACTTATTCGAATCAGTATCACGGCCCACTTGCTACTGACCAGTTTATTACCCTTGGCCGCCAGAAGTGGAACGGATATATCGCCACCACACAACAATGTGAGCGAAGCCTGCGATGGCTCGCTAAACATACTACTGAGCAATGATGACGGCTTTGATAAACCTGGCATTGTCGCCCTGCAACAGGCCCTCAGCCAGGCCAAACACCGTGTTGTGCTCGCTGCCCCGGCCCACAATGCCAGCGGTAGCAGCGCCTCGATTACTTTTGCCCCGGTAAACGTCGAGAAAATTGAGGCTAATACTTATGCCATTAGTGCAAGCCCGGCAACATCCGTAGTACTCGCTGTTAGCGCCCTCTACCCACCAGGCAGTCCACCTGACCTGGTGATTTCGGGGATTAACAAAGGGGCGAATCTCGGCCCTGCCACGGGCATATCCGGTACGGTAGGCGCGACCACCGCGGCGATACAAGTTGTCAACCCACCAATTCCTGCCATAGCCATTAGCACCGACCCTCTCGGCCCGAAGTTTAGCGAGGAACAAAACACTGAACACTTACAGCGTATTTCAGCCTTTATCGTCAAGCTTGTCGACAGGCTCTTACAGGCGCAATGTAAAAGCGGCGAGCTATTACCAAAAGGCCTGGCATTAAATATTAATTATCCACCACTACCATCCGGCGAGATTAAAGGCATTGTGATGAAAGAGCAGGGGCAGACGCCCTATTTTAAAATTTCTTATGCACCATCAAAAGATGATGACAAGGTCTATTTACCGATCTTWACAACTCAGGTTGTCACCAATGATATTGCACAGTCGGACACCCTAGCCTATCGTCAGGGCTATATCACCGTCGTACCGCTGGATGCTAATTACACGAGGAAAGACCCCGCAACGAAGGCCCTGATCGAGCCTTTGATAGTRAATATACAACCCTAAGTAATTGCAAAGGGCGATTAATCGAAAACTGAACGCGCAATTATCTCTTTCATGATTTCAGAGCTACCGGCATAAATACGCGAGATACGCGCATTCGTATAGAGACGGCAAATCTCGTATTCATCCATATACCCAGCGCCGCCGTGTAGCTGTACGCCTTCGTCCATCATCCGCCCTTCCAGCTCACTGCAATAGAGCTTGGCCTTAGCCGCCATATCACCGGTGAGCCGACCCTGGTTGTGCATTTGCACACAGTGGTCGATATAGACCTGGGCCATATCAATTTCAGTACTGAGTTGRGCCAGTTTAAAGCGCGTATTTTGAAAATCGGCAATGCGCTGGCCAAAGGCTTTACGCTCAACAACAAAATCCCGAGTGACCTCAAAAGCACGCTTGGTACAGGCGACGTAGCCAACGGCACCGATTAAGCGCTCCTCCGCCAGGCCCTGCATTAAGTAATGAAAGCCCTTGTGAGCATCGCCCAATACATTAGCCTTGGGGACTTTGACATCGTTGAAAAACAACTCGGCTGTATCCTGCGCTTTGAGGCCCATTTTTTTTAGATTGCGCCCGCGCTCAAAACCTTCCATCCCCCGTTCAATGACAAAGAGACCAATTTGGCGAGGGTTATCGGGATTAGTTTTTGCTGCGACGATCACCAGGTCGGCATTAATGCCATTGGAAATATAGGTCTTTGAGCCATTCAGCAACCAATGATCACCCTTATCCTGGGCATTGGTTTTCATCCCCGCCAAATCGCTGCCAACATCAGGCTCGGTCATGGCAACGGCAAGAATACTATCCCCCGATACCGCACCGGGAATAAAACGCGCGTGCTGCTCGGCATTACCGAAGTGCTTTAAATAGGGGCCGACCAGACGACTGTGCAGGGTATGAAAAAAACCGGCCTCACCATAAGTGGCATCTTCTTCCATCATAATTTGCTGGTAGCGGAAATCTTCAATACCCAGGCCACCGTGTTGCTCATCGGCCCAGGTTAATAAATAACCCTGCTCACCCATTTTTTTAAACATTTCCCGAGGCACGATACCCGCTTCGCGCCAACCTTCACGGTGGGGCTCAATTTCACTGATCAGAAACTTACGGTAGGCATCTCGAAATATTGCCTGTTCTTCGTTAAATAAGTCACGTTCCACGTTTAGTTCCTCTTATTTTGAATAATAGTAAAGTTAAGGTTTATTTTTATTGATACTGATAATACGTGCTAAAACGAATGGCCGCAGGCCTATATAAGACCGCTTAGTATTTACCCGCCGTGAACAGGCTGACAAAAGCATCCAGCCTTTCGACCTGCTGGTTAGTAAAGTGCAGGCCTAATTTACTGCGACGCCAAAGTATATCTTCAGCACTACAGGCCCATTCATGCTCGATCAGATATTCCACTTCCCGCTGGTGTAAATCAGCACCAAAGCACAAACCCAGGTCGGCCATTGCTGCTGCACCGCCAAGTAGTTCACTTAATTGTGAGCCGTAGGCTCGGCCAAGCCTGAGTAACAATGCTGTCGATAACCACGGGTAGGCGCTTGCCTGAGAGTGCAACCACTTCTCGAATGCCACAGCACTATGCCCTGCTATATCACCCCCCATCAATGAAGCGCCTGCAGTCCAATTTCGTGTCATCTTTGGTAGAAAGGGTTGAAGTTGCGCGAGTGCTATTTCAGCCAGTTTTCTATACGTCGTTATTTTTCCACCAAAGACGCTGAGCAGCGGTGCTTTAGCCTTTTCATCCACCCCCAATTCCAGAATGTAGTCGCGGCTGATATCGCTGGGTCTGGTGGAATCATCTTCACACAAGGGCCTGACACCGGCGAAGCGCCAGACAATATCGTCACTGCATAGTTGCTGGGTAAAGTAGTGATTAACTACGTCTAACAAGTATGCCTCTTCGCCTTCATCCATCTCTGCACTAGCGGGGCCGCCGCTGTATTCTGTGTCTGTAGTGCCKACYAGGGTGAAGTCGTCACAGAAGGGGATGACAAAAGCGATACGCTGATCATCATTTTGCAAGAGATAAGCCTGATCACCGGGGTATAAACGCCGAACGACMAAATGACTGCCTTTCACAAGRCGAACATGTTGTGGTGAKTGTTGCTTTAACTGCWCTTCAATAAATGACTGCGCCCAGGGGCCCGTCGCATTCACTAAAGCTTTGGCRCGGTACTGTTGCATCCCGCYATRRCTGTCTTCTAAAGTCACMTGCCAAAGCCCCYCCTGCCGAAYAGCAGACTGACARCGGGTACGGGTTAAGATTGTTGYGCCCTGTGCTCGCGCCTGCATAGCATTCGCCACGACCAGGCGGGCATCATCAACYTTGCAATCAAAATAYTGAAAACCATARTCGAATATTTYTTTCARTGGATTATTGTCATCGACCGCYAAGGGTAAGCCCATTGATGCTGGAAGCTGGCTMCGYCGAGTCAGGTGGTCGTAGARAAAGAGTCCCGYRCGAATTAACCACCGTGGGCGYAAGTGSGGCTGRTGGGGCAGYACAAAACGCTGCGGCTGAATCAGGTGCGGGGCCTTTCGYAATAAYACCTCYCGTTCGGCCAGGGCTTCGCGCACCAGACGAAAGTGCCAGTGCTCCAGGTAACGCAAGCCACCGTGAATTAATTTACTACTGGCAGAGGAGGTTGCACTGGCAAGGTCGCCCTGCTCACAGAGTAAGACCGACAAGCCTCTCCCCGAAGCGTCGGCGGCGATACCGACACCATTAATACCGCCACCAACAATGAGTAAATCGACAACATCAGACATACGCTAATAATTGACCATCAACCCGCCCCAGTCCAGTTTTTACGCCTGGCTAAAGATCCTACCCGTAACAATGTGAAAATGAACTCACTAAAAACAGCCATACTGTAACGAATGTCATAAAGAGTAGGCGAAAATGCCCCCTTATATCCTTAGTATTGATCAGGGAACGACCAGTACCCGCGCTATTATTTTTAATGAGCAAGGGCAGGTTATGAGTCTTGCCCAGCGTGAGCTACAACAAATTTATCCCGCAGACGGCTGGGTCGAACACGACCCCGAAGAAATCTGGCAAGCCTGTGTCGAAGTCTGTCAGCAAGCTCTGCGAAAAGCCTCGCTTCAGGCCAGTGAGATCACCGCAATGGGGATTAGTAATCAGCGGGAAACCAGTATTATCTGGGATCGTCATACGGGTAAACCCCTGYACAATGCCATCGTCTGGCAAGACAGGCGCACCGCCAAAAGCTGTCAGGATCTCAAGGCAGCGGGTATGGAAGCATTTATTCAAGCAAAAACGGGCTTGCTGCTCGACCCCTATTTTAGCGCCACAAAAATCGCCTGGATTTTGGATCACACCGCAGGTGCAAGAAAAAAGGCAGRACGTGGAGAACTGGCCTTTGGCACCGTCGATAGCTTTTTGCTATGGCGTTTAACTGCGGGTAAAAGTCATAAAACCGATGCCACTAATGCCTCGCGAACCAGCCTTTTTAATATTCACACGCAACAATGGGATGATGAATTACTGAGTCTATTTAATGTACCCAAAAGTCTACTCCCCGTAGTCGAAGACTGTGCCGCCAACTTCGGCGACAGTGAAGCGTCATTATTCGGCAGCCCCATGCGGATTAGCGCTATGGCCGGAGACCAGCAGGCCGCGCTCATTGGCCAGGCCTGTACGCGCCCAGGGATGCTGAAAAGCACCTACGGCACCGGCTGTTTTATGATGCTAAATACCGGCAGCAAGGCTCTACAATCAACACAAAAACTCCTCAGTACCGTTGCATACCGGCTCAAGGGTGAAACCTGCTACGCCCTTGAGGGCAGTATATTTATGGCCGGAGCCACCGTGCAGTGGTTGCGCGATGGCTTAACGATTATCGATAGCGCTGCGCAAACCGAGGCCCTTGCACGCGAGGCCAACCCTGACAGCAAGGTCTATCTTGTYCCCGCGTTTACCGGCCTCGGCGCGCCCTACTGGGA
This sequence comes from Cellvibrionales bacterium, assembly GCA_002746135.1. Classification (GTDB taxonomy): domain Bacteria; phylum Pseudomonadota; class Gammaproteobacteria; order Pseudomonadales; family Porticoccaceae; genus Reddybacter. Next base: position 178,426 of record NVWE01000007.1, read on the forward strand.
GCCCGATGCCCGCGGCGCCTTGTTTGGCCTAAGCCGAGATACCGGTGTTAAAGAAATCGTTGCCGCAAGCCTGCATGCGGTAGCCTATCAAAGCAAAGACCTGATTGATGCCATGCGTAAAGATACCGATATAAAAGTACAAAGCCTGCGCGTCGATGGTGCCATGGTCGCTAACAACTACCTGATGAGTTTCACCAGCAACATACTCGATATGGATATACATCGCTCGGCCCTGAATGAAACAACAGCCCTCGGCGTCGCTTATTTAGCGGGCTTAGAGGGCGGTATATACCACTCATTGGAAAACCTTTCAGAACAGTGGCAAAGCCAGCAGCAGTTCAAACCCGATATGCCATCTGATGTAAGGTCCAACCTTTATRAGGGCTGGATCAAGGCCGTGGAACGTATCAGCAATCATTAATGTCTGTATTTAATACACGCCAATAACAGGGGCTTAGCGACTCGCACTATTAGTCAAGTAGCCGTATGCCGTCCTTTTCAATACGGATTACTCGCTGTTTATAGAGGCCGCCTATCGATTTTTTAAAGGCCCCTTTGCTCATACCAAAAAGATCAGCAATCAATTGCGGATCAGACTTATCGTGTACGGCTGCGAAACCACCCTGCTCTTGCAAGTGGTTCAAAATGGTCTGGGTATTTTTATCACGGGCCTCTTTACCKCCCTGCAGGCTCAAATCAATCTTGCCATCGGGGCGAATGTATTTAATAAAACCCTTTATTGACTGCCCAAAGCTTAAACGCTGATAGACCTCATTTTTATACAGCACTCCCCAGTGGCCATGATTAACAATGGCCTTGTAGCCCAGCTCAGTACTATTGGCAATAATCAAATCAACCGGCTGCTGCGGATTGTAAGAATGAGGCTCATCATCACTCAGGAAACTGTCAATTTTCGATGAGGCGACAATCCGCCCATCCACCCTGTCGACATATAGATAGACGAGGTAGGACTTTCCCACCTCCATCGGCCGGTGCTGCTCTGCAAAGGGCACCAGTACATCTTTTTCCAGGCCCCAGTCTAGAAATGCGCCAACCCCGGTGCTATCCACCACTTGTAAATAGGCAAACTCTCCGACGCAAGCCTTGGGCTTTTGCGTGGTGGCTACGGGCCTGTCTTCAGAATCGAGATAGAGAAAGACCTCAATTGAGTCACCCACAGCCAAGCCTTCCGGCGCGTATTTACTTGGCAACAGGACATTATCCAGTTCATCGGCATCCAGATAAAAACCGAAAGCCACACTTTTTACGACATCTAAAACACAAAGTTTTCCAATACTGATCATTTTCTATTTCACACCAATCGTTTTCCAATCACCATTATAGCGGCCATATACCAGCGCTAATCAATCAAAGACCTAAAAACACTGAAACTTAAGCGACTCATAGATCTACCTTGCGAATTTCACAGAAACTGCCTGCACTCCTAGCGGGCTTTAAGCACTTCAGCTTGCCTGATTACTGCCATTGCTGCTTACATTATTGCTGCCTCTGAATTAACCAATTCTGCTCATACCAAGCTCTCGGCACTTGGCGAAGCTCGCAAATCCACCCTGTCGAGCTATTTAGAATCAATCAAAGAAGATTTAACCGTTATTGCCGATAGTGAGATCGCTCGCAGCGCTCTCAACGAGTTATCGCCTGCCTTCGAGGAGTTCGACAACCGCGGGATCACAGTGTTACAGGATATTTACATTACCAACAACGCCTTTCCAACGGGAGAGAAGCACAGGTGGTGATGTTATTTATTCCGTTTTCAAGGAATTGGATTACGCCACAAATCTGCTTCATGCGAGTGGAAAGACTCCGACCTGGGCCAGGTCTATCGCATGGCCAAAAGCAATTCACAGCCAGGCTCCATTGCTTTTACCGACTTTGCACCCTGCGCACCAAGCTATGGTGCACTGGCAAGTTTTATTGCGGCCCCCGTTATGGGAGCTAACAACACCCCGGTGGGAACACTGATATTCCAAATGCCCATTGAGCAAATCAACCAGATCATACAAGCCTCAGAGGGCATAGGTGAGTCCGGTGAAACCTATCTCGTTGGCACAGACTACCTGATACGCAGCGATTCACGCTTTTCCGAAGAGTCCACTATCCTCAAAACAAAAGTTGACACTGAAACAGTAAAGGCAGCAATTGCCTGACAAAGTGACGTTCAACAAACCTTAGACTATCGAGGAATTTCGGTGGAATCCGCTTTTACCCCTCTCGAGTTTCAAGGCGTGACCTGGGCATTAATGGCCGAAGTTGATACGAATGAAGCCCTGGCAGGTGTCACTACACTGCGCAATGTCGCAGCATTGATTACTTTGGTGGTTGCCATTGTTGTGGGTCTAGCAGGTGTCTTCGTATCAAGAAAATTAATTACCCAGCCCATCGGCAGTATGGTAAGTGCCATGGGTAAGCTTGCGGGTGGCGACAGAGTTAGGCGAACACTCTGGAAGTCTTAGCAACGCAGTAAACAGCTTTCTTAAGGAAGTTAGAGTCATCTAAAAAAAACAATCCATCACAATCACGACCCCGTTATTTTTTACTCGATACTTACTAAAAAGGCCTTTCGACACCAGCCCAATCAAACGACCTCGCCTTCCATGAAACTCATAGCGCCAGCCCTCGTTAAGAACTGGCTATTTTTATTACTACCTGAGTTCAAGTAATAAGTAGGGCTGCCTGTTACATAGAACCGTCGATCTACCTAAATTGAACATTCAAGTTCCTACTTTCGGAACCAGCTAGCAGAAATAGTAAAAGAACGACAGTAATCGAATAAAAACAACTAGAATGGCAATAGATATAAATTCCACCATTTTATCAGGACAGAAATGGAATCGCGCAGCAAAGCTCTTAATGATATAAAATCAATGAACATTCTCATTGTTGATGACGAAGCAGCCAATATCAGGCTACTCGAGACTCTACTTGATTTTGATGACTATCAGAATGTACTGTCCACTCAAGATCCTCGGGAAACTCTTTCCCTCTGTAAAGATCACGCAATAGACATTCTTCTCCTAGATATCAACATGCCTCACATGAGCGGGCATGAGGTTATGGAGCAACTTCATGAAATTGAAGGCGACAAGCCCGTTGTTCTTGTTCTAAGCGCTGAAGTCGAACGCAAACACCGTTATATGGCCCTTGACAGCCTAGCTCTCGACTTTGTCGCGAAGCCCTTTGATACCCACGAGCTTCTTTCACGTATCCGCAATTTACTTGAGGTTCGCCGCGCTCAAAATTACATGCACAACCAGAACAAGCTTCTTGAAGCTGAAGTCACTAAACGCACGTATGAATTACACAACTCTCGCCTTGAGGTTGTCCGCAGCTTGGGCCGTGCAGCTGAATATCGAGACAACGAAACCGGCTTGCATATTATTCGTATGAGTAAAATTGCCGCATTAATTGGCGAAGCTAGCGGCATGAGCAAAGCTAACTGCGACCTTCTGCTCAATGCGGCCCCCATGCACGATATTGGTAAGATCGGCATCCCCGATCAGATATTACAAAAGCCCGGAAAACTTACGGCTGAAGAGTGGGAGATAATGAAGGGGCACTCTCAAATTGGGGCTGAAATTCTAGAAGGAGATGAATCAAGCTTATTACTTTGCGCAAAAGAAATTTGCCTGACTCATCATGAAAAGTGGAATGGCAGCGGCTACCCTCATGGTCTGGCTGGCGAAGAAATTCCTGTCATGGGGAGAATCACCGCCCTGGCCGATGTTTTTGATGCTCTCACATCCGTGCGACCTTATAAAAAAGCCTGGTCGGTAGCTGATACATTGGAGCTGATTCGCAATGAGAGTGGCAAACATTTTGATCCGGTCTTAACCGGACACTTTATGTCCGTAGTTCCTGAAATCATCGATATTATGGGTGAGTACTCCGAATCTGAAGGCGAAGACCCCCTTAAAGAAGCGGCCTTTTAAGGCCCAATAGCAGCATATTTTACATAACGCATTCTCTCATCGCATACAACTTTAAGGCCTTACTACGAGCTTGCCAAATCACCTAAGGCAATAAAAAGAGCCGGGGGCATATTGCTTTCCTCAATACTAGTGATAAGCAGCGTATCTCTAAACTGCAATAACCAGGCTTTACAGCAATGCGCACCTGCGCAGATTTAGCGATCTATTCAATTACAAATCAAACACTTTGTGATATTAATCACACGGATACATAGCCAGGTAATATGGCATTGCATCTTTCAAGCACTCCTATAACAATCTAAAGAAAACAGCCACTAAGCAGCTAAACGCACATGACATAGATCAACCCCGCAAGCACTTAAAGTAAACAATTTACAAATTAAAGCTTGACCCTACCCCTTTTCTATACACACAATAAATACATGGTTATTTAGCCCCTCTAAATTCAGCTTACTTGCTCTTGGCAAGCGAACCTTAAGAACTATTACCGGACCAACAGTATGAATACGACACTGCAAAGTGTCACGGATGACGCATTATCCCGAAATGGGAAGATTTATCTGGTTGAAGAAGATAACGACAAAGCCGCAGCGCTATTACTTCACCTAACTGACGCCAACTATGCCGTCCGCCTGTTTACCGATTTCAATGATTTCGTCACTGCCCTTGAATATCGTCAAACACCAATAGCCATTGTTCTCAACACTTCCTTTCTAAAAGATCCATTCGCGGGTATCGCGGCAATCGCAAAAATAAAACAAAATTGGCCAACAATGCCTCCTGTCATATTTATTACTGACGACAACAGCATGGCCACTCGCCTTGCAGCTGTACGCGCAGGCGGCCAATACTATTTCACCCAACCCATCGATCACACCAGATTAGTCAACAGCCTTGATCATTCACTGTCGGAGGCCCGCGAATCAACGCCTTGCAAGGCATTGATCGTTGATGATTCACCCGTGCAGTTACATTATTACAAAGAAGCGTTAGATGATGGCAGACTAAATCTCAGAATACTGTCACAGCCCTTAGACGTAATCGACGCATTAAATGCCTTTAACGCCGATGTGATTGTCATCAGCCTCACCAATTCTAACTGCTCAAGAAAGGAGCTGAGCCAGGTCATTCGACAGCACGACGCCTCAACACATATACCAATTATTTTTTTATATCCCAGTACTGACGAGCATTTACAACTGGAAGCTATTAACGCCGGTGCCGATGCCTTTCTCAGTAAAACGACAAAGCTCGAACAGCTAATTGACACAACCATTAACCAAGCAAAGCAAGCACGCGCTAAAAAAGAACTGAAGCATAAATTACAGCACAGCCTGAATAGGAGCGAGTTCTATCACTTGGCTATGGATCAACACAACATCGTCAGCATTACAAATGTCAGCGGGCGCATTACCGATGTTAACGACAAGTTTTGCGCCATTAGCGGGTATCGGCGCGATGAGTTAATTGGACAAAACCACCGCCTGGTTAAGTCGGGTCACCACGACAAATCCCTTTACGAAGAAATGTGGCGCACCATTAGTACGGGAACAGTTTGGCATGGTGAAATTTGCAATCACACAAAAGACGGACGTGAATACTGGGTTAATTCGACCATCGTCCCCTTTCTTGACCGCAGGGGTGATCCCTGGCAATACGTTTCTGTTCGCACTGATATTACGGCCTTAAGGGTCAGTGAAGATCGCCTGCAACGCGCTCAGGATTTCTCCAATATTGGCTCCTGGGACTGGAATATCTGCGCCGATGAATTGCATTGGTCAGAGCGTATTAGCACCTTGTTCGGCTACCCACCCGGTGTCATAGAAACCAATTTTGAGAMTTTCATGGCGGCAATACACCCCGACGACCTCCCGCTAGTAAACCATGCTATTGAAGATTGCGTCGAACACGGCCTGGAATACAACATTGAGCACCGAATAGTTTGGCCTGACGGTTCGGTACACTGGGCCCATGAAAGAGGTGATGCCATACGTAACAGAAGAGGCGATGCCGTACGCATGCTGGGCGTTGTGCAGGATATCACCCAGCGCAAACAAATCGAGCTAGGCTTAAAAGAAGAGCAGAGGCGATTAAAAGAAGCCCAGCAAATAGGGGTTATCGGTGACTGGTGGCTAGACTTTAGAGACAATCAACCCCACTACTCAAAAGAGGCTGCACGGATTCTTGACCAACAATCCACTGAAGAGGAACTCGATCTGGATAGACTACTGGCAAAGATTGACTCCTCAAACCTCAAGGCTATCGACTTAGATAGTAAAAATGTCGTTAAAAACGGTCACAGTAAGATTGACTTTTGCTTCCATCCCAATAAAAGAAAGCCACGCTGGGTACAGATAGTACGGCGTGCAATACAAGATAAAAAGGGAGAAGTCACGGGCTTTCGTGGCACKGTGCAAGACATAACAGAGCGTAAAGAGGCCGAACAACAGCAGCAACATAATAATAATATTCTCGAAAATATCGCCAAAGATGCGCCCCTTACAGACACCCTCCGTCTGATGCTTCAACAGGCTGAAACCTTACAGGCAAACAGGTTTGGCGCTATTTTGACGGTCGACCCTGCAACGGGCCAGTTGTATTGCGGAGCCGCACCAAGTCTACCTGACTCTTTAAGCAGCGCCTTAAAGGATATAAGCATTGATGCTCGCCAGGCACGCCATCTACAAAGCATTACCAACGACATATCAAACCACACTGATTGGCAGCGCTTCCGCGAAGTATCCTCTGAAGCGGGTTTCTACATCTGCTGTTCAAGAACAATACCATCTTCTTCCGGGCAACTACTGGGTGTTCTGCTGATGTATAGCACTAGCCCACATTCGCTTGACAGTGATTGTGCACTGCTTACAACTGAGCTAGCTCGCTTCACAGCCATCGCGCTGGAACAAAAGCAGGTTATGTGGTCGTTAACTAAAGCAAAAGAAGAGGCGGATAAAGCCAACCAGGAAAAATCCCAATTTTTGTCGCGTATCACCCACGATTTACGAACACCCCTAAACGCTATTATGGGCTTTGGGCAATTACTGGGCATGGACAAGCGCTCACCATTAAGTCAAAGGCAGAGTGATAGTGTCGAAGAAATCAATAAAGCCAGCGAGCACCTGCTGGAGCTTATCAACGAAATTCTCAACCTCTCTCAAATAGAGAGCGGGCATATTAAACTGCACCTGGAATCCATTCAGGCCGATGAACTAGTAGCAGAATGTGAAGCGCTTATTTCACCTCTGGCAAAAGAGCGCAATATCAGCTTCACGACAGCCTACAAACCTCCCAAGCACCCCATTTTTATCGAAGTAGATCGCAAACGATTCAAACAAGTCTTACTTAATTTACTCAGTAACGCGGTCAAATATAACCGCCACGGCGGCAGCATTAGCATTAACTGCGAGCCTGCTGGAAAATACTTACGCATTCTTATAACCGACACTGGCAAGGGCTTAACTAAAGTACAACAGGGTCAACTTTTTTCTGCTTTTGAACGACTCGGTGCGGAATATTCTAACGTTGAAGGAAGTGGTCTTGGGCTGGTGATAGCAAAAGGGCTTGTCGAGAGTATGGCCGGTGCCATCGGTTTTAAAAGTGAGCCTAACAAAGGCTCCACTTTCTGGATAGAAATGCCTAAATCTGTAGAAAAAGAAACAACTGATTTTATCCGYCGATGAAAATAAACCTCCTTCATCTTCAGGGTTCCTCCTAGATATAGAAAAAATCATGCCTACTTTAATAATGGGCTAATAATTTAAACGCAAACACCAATAAAGCATTAAACAACATAGAGAGCACATAATGCGACTTTCAATAAAAACAAAAAATAAAACAGATGAAAATGACATTACTACAGATTCAAATGGAGACCTACCTACAAACTCCCGACATATTATAGACATTGAAGACACAATTATGCCCATGCTTGAGCAGCTGATTCGGGGTGATTTCACCCCCTTTCAAGCACAATCAACGACCAAAGCTGGRAACAAAATTGAAGAACTAAGAATAAACATTGGCAACATGGTGGGTCGCAGCCAAAAAATGGYAGAAGAGCTACAGTCAAGTACGGTAACAAGTGCGAAATTCTCTGAGACCCTCTATAAAGACGCTCTGGCATTTAATGCCGATGAAGATATCCGGCGGTCGAAAGAAGTCATTGACAGTCTCAACATTATTGCCGCGTCGGCCGAGCAGGTGAGCGTTAGTGTCTCTGCAATATCAGAGCGGGCTGGCGGCCTAACTGAAGATGTCGAAACGATTGAAACAACAACATCTGAACTCACCAGTGCATCTGAGGAAATAGCAACAAACACCGWAAAAGCGAGCACCATCAGCAGGAAGGCCGTGCACGATGTGGAATCGGCTGTTACTCAGTTTCGTGAGCTTGAATCAGCTGCAGCTGAAATTAGCAAGGTGACCAATACAATTTCAGAAGTATCCGACCAAACAAAGCTACTCGCCTTGAATGCAACAATTGAGGCTGCTCGCGCAGGTGATGCCGGAAGAGGCTTTGCCGTAGTCGCCAGCGAAGTAAAAGAACTAGCACTACAAACCAATGATGCMAACAGAGACATAAAACAAAAAATAGATATTATCCGACAAGCCATTAGCTCAGCTATCAACTCAATTAGCTCTGTAAGCAAGGTCATTAGCGAGGTCAATGGCGTTGTTTCTACTATCGCCGCGGCCGCCCATGAGCAGTCACTGGCAACCAGTGATATTTCTCGAAACATCGGCACCATTACTGCCCGAGTTACGGAAACAACAACAGCCGTCTCAGAGGGTGCCAGTGCAGTAGATGAAATGAAAACCAGCCTGTCTAAAGCCGCAGTGAACTCGAATAGCATCACCGAGGTTTTAATGCGCTTTGCAAATGAACAAAAATCGCTGGCAAGTGCGGCCGCCTCCAGTTTTGCCGACATGGCTATTCTTGAAAATAGAAGCGACGACCTGCTCTCTGAGCTCAGTAGTATCGCTGTGGATGAAAGCACCCTCAACCTGAACACCTCGCCAGGCTTATTTCGTTTTGGCCCAAAGTGGAGTGTTCTTGTTGATGATATGGATGAGCAGCACGCCAAAATTTTCGATTATGCCAACCAGGTTCATTCACAACTAAAAGAAGGGCGAACACAAGATCAGGTACTGCCGACCCTAAAGGCTCTCGCCGATTACACAACTGAGCATTTTGATATTGAAGAGGCAATGATGCTTAAGCACTCTTATCCTCACTTTGACAGACAGAAACGTGCTCATACGGCACTTTTGAATGCTCTGGGGAAGACCATTTCAGATATCACCAATGATGTAAAATGCGATCTGATTTCAATTATTGTTTTTCTAACCAACTGGTTAAAAGAGCACATACGTAACGAAGACATCCAATACGGCCAGCACTTTAAAGAAAACGGCATCGTGGTTTAAACACTGACCCACGCTTTTTCTGAACTACAAAAACGTAAAAAACTGTAGCCATGCCTGCTTTTTTCAACTTGCAGGCATTAACTAGAAATTCCTAATGCTATCGGCAATTTAGAGAAACAACCTAAACTAAAAGCATAACGCAAGTTGTAGCGAGACATTAATACCGCACCTCCTGCAAAAATTTCTATTTTTTCTTCCACGTCAATGGCGACAAGCCGTCATTAACAGGTAACGCCCTTTTATTGCCTTCGGAATCTGGCTGTTTAGCTTTGCGCTTACCCTTGTTTTTGGTATTGCGATGACGGCTCGCACTCTTGTCCTGTCCTTTAACTTTTTTCTTCTTGCCCGCCGCTTTGCCATTGGATTTTAGTTTTTTCGGCCCAGTAAATTTTGCTTTTAAACTTTTAACCGTGCGTCGTTCAAAAGCAGTTTCGGTATAACGTTCAATCGCCGCCATTAAATTCCAGTCATTGGCACTAACAAAAGATATCGCCAGGCCCTGCCGTCCCGCTCTGCCCGTGCGGCCAATGCGGTGAATGTAGTCATCAACACCCCGGGGGAAATCAAAATTAATCACGGTATCAATATCTTTAACGTCGAGACCTCGCGCTGCCACATCGCTGGCAACCAGTACGTTTATTTTCCCCTCGGCAAACTGGGTGACCATAAAGTTACGTTCTTCCTGGCTCAATTCGCCGTGCAGCACACCGGCACGAAACTTATGATAACGAAGCAATGCACTCAATTGGCCAGCGGTAACGCGCTTGTTAGTAAAAACGAGRGTTTTTCTGGATTGGCCCGGTGCGGGACTTGCGTCCAATACATCAGTTTGTTCATCGGCACTTTCCTCGGGGTCAACTTGCCGGGGCCTGACTCTCACCTTGGCCTGCCCCCATGGGGATTTTTCAGGACTTTTGTCCGCAGATGGATCTGCCTCAGCGACGACAGTCTCTACCGGTGGGATCGTATTTTCCACACGCCCCCGGTCAACATCGGCATTAGAATTAAGCAAATGTACCAATAGTTTTTCTTTATGGCTTTTATCGTCGCTGAGTATCACCTGTTGATGAATATGCACATGGCGACTGCGTTCACTACCCACGGTAATCTGCTCAGCATCGTTAAGAATTTCGCTGGCAATGCGCGTCACGCCGCTATGGCGCAAAGTCGCTGAAAGTAACAGTGTTTGCCGATCGGGTGTACAGGCCTCAACTATCGACAAGACATCCCCACGAAAACCCATATCGAGCATATGGTCGGCCTCGTCAATCACCAACGTTTGTAATGATTCTAAATCGACACTACCGATTTTAATGAGCTCGACCAGACGCCCCGGTGTGGCAATAATAAATTCGGGGTTTTTGCGTAGAATCGATTTTTGATATTTAAAATCGCTACCACCAATAATCACTCCCGCTTGCAGCCCAGTATTTTTACCCAGCTGAGCAAAGTGTTTTTCGACCTGTCGCGCAAGCTCGCGTGTCGGCACCAAAATCAGYACCAAAGTACCGGCATTCGCTGCCTGTTTTTCAGACAAAATTCGCTGCACGCTGGGGATGAGATAGGCCAGGGTTTTACCACTACCGGTCTTGGCACTGACCAAAAGATCTCGCCCCTTTAAAGCTTCTGGAATCACTTGCCCTTGCACATCAGTCGGCTCGACCAATTTAAGCGCCTTCAGAGCACCCTGTAAGCCGTGATGTAAACCCAGTTCTTCTAACATTTAAAAACACCTTGCATATCAGTACACATTGAAAAGTTTAGGAATTAATTTTCGCCAACAGGGCTCGCCAAAAATCAGCGCCTTTAGCGCGGGCTAGCTGTTGGTTTCGCGCGGGAATTTTGTCAACATTCGGGTCGCTGGCAATAGCTCGTTCAATACTAGTTTCGCGTAGTAAATGTAACAACGGTAGTGGTGAGCGATTGGTGTAATTGGCCGCATCATTAGCGGCTTCACCATCAAACATATAATCGGGGTGAAAACTCGCCAACTGATAAACCCCTTCATAACCAGCATTTTCCAGCGCTTGCTGAGCAATATCGAGCAAGGCCAAATACTCATAAAAATCACGCCAGCCATCAGCGAGTATCAGCAAAGTCGTTTCAATTTCATCGTGTGCATCCAGAAAAGCCAGCTCATCGAGTAATGTAACAATGGCCGCTTTACTTTTGCGGCCCTCAAAAACCTGATAACGCACTCGACCTGCATCAACTTCGCGCTTTGCAAAGGGACAAAAGTTGTAGCCAATCACCACCTCAAGCAGCCATCGCCTCACGCTGTCGATTAGCGCTGCGTGTTCCTGGTTCTGCAGATCATTGTTCACGTCATTGCCCGGCCTGTTTAGCGACGGGCATTTTAACTGATTAGAGGCGTACAACCGAGCCACTTTTATACAATGCAAATAAAATGGCTCAGCCGCAGTCGGGGGGTASCATCACTGAACTGAATAGCTCAACATTTCAGCGACTAAGCGATCACCCCTGCTTTACGCAAACGGGCGAGCTCATCAGCACTACAACCAATAGAGCCCAGCAGCTCGTCCGTGTGTTCACCCAAAGCCGGTGACGGCAGGCGCACACCAGCGGGCTCATCATTAAATATGGCCGGTGGACGGGCCTGGCGCATACGCCCGCCACGAGGATGGTCGTATTCGATAATGGAACCGGAATGGGCAACACGCGGGTCATCCAGCACTTCGTCAAAAGTATTAATCGCACCACAGGGCACACCAGCGGCTTCCAGTCTTACCACCAGATCAGCCGTGCTAATAGACACCGCTTTCTTCTCAATGACATTGAGCATCAGCCCATAATTTGCAAAGCGTTCCACCAGGGTATTAAAGCGAGGGTCCTCCAATAACTCTGGCATATCAAGGGCATCGCACGCGCCTTTAAACTCGACATCGCCAACAATAATCGTGGTGATATAGCTATCGGCCGTTTTTACCACGCGATAAAACTCGGAGATCAACGGCTTCGGCTGAAAGCCCTCATCACCGACAAAGCTGTGGTTCCAGTACACGTCGGCCCACAAAAAAGCGAGGCTAGCATCGAGCATAGACACATCAATTTTATGGCCACCCACTGTCCCACGCTCACGGGCAAACAGTGCCGAAGATATAGCCTGCGCTGCGGTGTACGCAGCAATTTTATCACTGGCAATGGTCTTCACCAGTTCTGGCGCATCGCCACCCACACCCTGGGCATAGGCAAAGCCTGAAGTGCCCTGAATAATCGGGTCATAAACACGCAAGCCCGCAGCCGGGCCGTCAGGGCCGAAGCCTGAAATGGACAGATAAATCAGGTCAGGATTCACTTTGTGTAATTCATCGAAACCGTAGCCCGAGCGTTCCAGCGCACCGGGACGAGAATTCTGTACAAAAACATCTGCCGTTTTTATTAAGTCATAGATCAAAGGCCGCACACCCTCGTCCTTTAAATCGACGGCGATAGAGCGCTTATTGCGATTCATATAGCCGTTGTAACCCGTCACACCACCGCGCACACCGCCCACATGGCGGGATGGGTCACCGACATCGATAGTTTCCAGCCGAATCACATCGGCRCCCTGATCAGCCAACAGGCCGGTCGCCAGTGGCCCGGAGGCATTGGTTGTGACTTCAATAATTCGAACGCCTTCTAACGGTTGCATATTAACTCCCCTAAAATTTGTGAAACATTTGTTATTGTTTCGCCAGCCCTTTTTGAACAGAGAGACGATATTAATCGTTGAATGGCTTATTCAACCTGCTGAACTGGGAATATGCAATGTCTGTCTACGAAGGGGATGCGAACAAAATGAATTTATTTGCCGGGTAGGCTAAAAATCAACGCAAGTGTTGCCAGGCTAGCTCATAGAAATCAACAATATCACCAGCTAATTCCAAGGCTTCGTTCTCTTCATCGTGCTTGAGTATACACTCGCTAAAGGCAATATTTTGCCAATAGCGGCTGGCACCGATGGCCTCAATTAGAGGCAAACCAGCACCGGCATATTCCCAGTCGAGAACGATTAGTTGACCCTCGGAATTTTCGATAATATTAGCGGGCGTTAAATCATGATGGCAAAGTACAGGCTGTTTAATCGCCGTCTGAAAAGCCGATAGCCGAGATTCGATACGGCGATACAAGCGCTGAGCACTCATCGGGAAGGGTTGATCGTTATCTAACAAACGCTGCCAATAATTGCGCACGTGAGCACTGTAATCAAAGAGGGGGATGCCCGTACTCACCGCGTGAATTTGAGTCATCAACTCAAGTAACATATCAATTTTGACGGGGTTATCCAAACTATCTGGCTGCCACTGTGTGCCCTCCACATATTCGGTCACCAGCACCCCGTCCTGGGGTTCGCAGTAAAAAACCACAGGGGCGAAAGCTTTGCCATTAATTTGTTCAAGGATTTTTTGTTCGCGCTGCCGATTAATACCCAGGCGTGTCGCATCGGGATTATTGATACGCATTACCACGCGTAAACCACCGGCCTTRAGTAAATAGTGCTGATTGGTCAAACCACCCGGCAGACGACGAATAATGGTCGGCGGGCAATCCAGTGCCAGGCGCCATTGGGGCCAGGTATCGAAGGCAGTGCGAGCAGCTTCAGAGAAAGGCATTTATTATTTTGATCCTGAGTTTCTGGGCACAGGTGCCGCCTACCAAGCACATCAAAATCATGCCCTCAGTAGCAACTCAAGCACCTTGTTATCAGCACGATGTAGACAAACCTTCTGGTTCATCCACAGACATACGCTTACGCCAGGCGAAAAAGCCGAACACCACAATAATCACATAGGCGACAAATAAAAGCGACGTCAAATACAGGCCCCGGTCGATATAAAGAAAGATGGAAATACCGTCGATAACGATCCAGTAGAGCCAGTTTTCAAGGATTTTTCGTGTCACCATCCAGGTCGTCAACACACTGCCCCAGGTCGTAAAGGAGTCGAGATAAGGTAAGGCCGCCGTGGTATTACTGGCCAACAAACTACCAGACACTAAAGTCAATACAGCAATCACCGTCCAGGCCAACAAATGATTTTTGAATGGCCAGCGGCTTATTTCAATGACACCAGCATTTACGGCGACCCCCTCTCTTTTATCACCTCGCCACTGCCACCAACCGTAAACGGCCATGGCCGTGTAATAAACATGCAGGCCAGATTCCATCAACAGACTCACATCCCAAAATAAACCGGTGTAAATGGCTGCGCTGGCTAGAGCGCAATACCAGCAGAGGTTGTTTTCACGCAGCGCCAGTAATAGATAGGCAATAGACAACAGCACTGCCAGCAATTCCCACACCGACGTGGTGAGCAATTGCTGTTGTGCAGTAACGAATAAGTCGAGCAATTACAGCGCCTCGTAATCGAGAATAAATTTCGTGACAAAAATAGCCTTGCCGTATTTTTCATGGCTCCAGGCCATGGCGTCTTGCAATACCTCCATCACCCTTGGCTGCTCACCCATAATCACCGTACAGGTGGGAAAGGTTTCAACTTTTAAGCCAGCGTAGCTATTTAATTTTTCAATAAACCCGTCAATCGGCGGGATATAACTTTCCGCCAGGGGATACATACTAATTTCAGCACTGAGTAGCATAGGTCGTAAACTCCTTAAAAATGGTAAGTAGCATTGGCCCCAAAAACTCTCGGTTCGCCGTACTGCACATAATTTTCATCGGCATAAAATTTACGCGGGTCGTTGCCAAAATAGAAGCCGCGAGTGGCATAATCTTCATCTGTCAGATTGCGCGCCCAAAGCGTAATGTCCCATTGCAAACCTTGGTAACCGATAGAGGCATTAAACAGCTCGTAACTATCCGACTGCTGGTCGTGACTGTCGGAAAAGTAAAAAGAATCTTTGCCTTCCGCTTCAAGTCGGGCGTAAAAACCATCACCAAAATCATAGTGCCCACCAATATTAAATTGATAATTCGGCGCATGAGCCTGCTCGCGACCGCTTTTATCAATCAAGCCACTACCGCCCTTAACAATAAAATTGTCGATTTCAGTATCGAGCCAACCAAGATTGGCGAACACGGTTAACTGCTGTGTCAGCTGCCACACGGCTTCAAACTCCATTCCCCAGTTTTCACCACTAGCGGCATTGTCGATATAGCCTACGAAATTTGCACCCTCGTTATACCAGCCCTTTAACTGAATATCGTCGCGGTCCATAAAGAAGGCGGCGACGCGCAACTGCAGAGTATCGTCGAGATAAGAACCCTTCAATCCGATTTCGTAATTAAGCAAAGTTTCGGTATCAAACTCTAAACGCTCATTAAGAAAGGCGATAACAGATGGCGGAAAACCATTGCTCGCTGCTCGCCCTACGGCCTCACCATTGACACCACCCGCTTTATAACCCCGTGACACCAAACCATAAACTAGAGTGTTGTGATCGACACTGTATTCAAGGCTGATCTGCCCACCCCAAAGGTCTTCATCGGGAGAGGATTTTACTCCACGATTGTCTTTATAGTCGGCCTCGAAACGCTCCCAGCGGCCACCAATGGTAAGCGTTAAACGATCACTCAAAGGCTTCGATAGCTGACCGTACAGCGCGATATTTTCACTTTCATAGCGGCTATCAAATTCTGCGGGTGTATAAAGTACCCAGTCGAAGAATTCACGCGTTAAGTCTTCATCTTTCTGGTCGTAATAAACTCCGGCCACCCAGYCAATAGTGCCCGCCAGTTGGCCTTCTTCGGTTGAGGTGAGGCGCAGCTCAAAGCGGCTAGCATCACGATCGCGAATATAATTATCGGTAGAAGAATACGCCCAACCYGCACAGGGTGTGCCCGTACAGATGTCGCTATAGCTCCAATCTTCATCGTAACCGTATTCCAGGTTAGAGTCGGACCAGCTAAGCATTGTTTTAAGCGTGAAAGCCCGATGCCCTGTCCAGGTGCTGGTCAGGCCAAAGGCTGTCGTTTCCTGAGTATCATGTCCCGGCTCATCGGACAAAGTATGGCGCGTATTGTCGAGTGAAAAAGCATCGTAGCCATTGTCGATATCGACATACATGCCGGTAAGGTCAAAACTCAGGTCATCGCTAGCCAGCCAGCGCAATTTGCCCCGGGTACTCAACTCGTCGATGTTATTGGTGTCATCCCGACCGAGATAATCGTTATCGATATAACCGTCGCTGCGCTTTTGCTGCACAGCCAGGCGGCCTAACAGGCCTTCGCCCAGCGGCCCGCTGACCACGCCGCCCATGTTCCAGCTATCGTAGTTGCCGTAGCCCGAACTCAGCGCTGCTTCAAACTCTTCGCTTGGATCATTGGAGCGAATATTCACCATGCCCGCGAGGGCATTAGCACCAAAGCGCGTGCCCTGGGGGCCACGAAGAATCTCCACCTGCCGCACATCAAACAGCGTTGCAGCATTGCCCATACCGCTAACATCAATGTCATCAATCAACATGCCCACTGAAGGATTGACCGGATCAACAAACTGGCTGCGCTCACCAATGCCGCGAATTTGCAGGTAACGCCCTCGCGAGGCACCGCTGGAAAAATTCACATTGGGCGCGGCGTTGAGCACATCTTGTAAATGCTCTGCCCCACGCTCGGCGATGAGCTGCTGGTCGAGTACGCTCAAACTGGCGGGTACGGTGAGGATGTCGAGATCACGAAAGGTCGCAGTAACGACGACTTCCTGCAGCAAGCCCGCATTGGAATCATCTGCGACAGCAGATAGAGAATTAAGGCTAATAAAACTAAGGGATGTGACCAAAAGGCCRGTAAAACAAGTGTTTTTCATTWGAGTCGCCGCAGTGCATAAAAATGGAGACCCGGAGATGCATAAAGAAAAAGCGCGTAAAAAGGCAAGATTGTGACAACCCTATTCCTACGCCGGCACTACCCGGATCAGGTTCAAGGGTCCATCAACTCTTTCACATAATGTTCACATAATGCGCCAGAATTGTTGTCTCAGGCCGTAGCCACCCCTTAGGAGTTCGCAAGTGTTATTTACGAGGCGCGTATTCTAAACCAGTTTATCAATAGCGCAACGAACAAATTATCACGGACAATCTAAGCTTATGGTGATTTGACCATTGGCAATGGAAAATAGTCGTCGGTATAATTGCGCTCGCTTGGCGCAGGCCATGGATTATCGGATTTAAAGCAGGTACAAAAAGGCGAGTACTAACTGGCCTTGGCAACCGGCACTATTCACCACACTAGTTAACCTATAGAAGGCATCGTTCATGAGTTACAACAGTATCCCCGCTGGTAAAGATCTACCCAACGATATYAACGTCGTCATTGAAATCCCCGCCAAYCACGCGCCGATCAAATASGAAGTKGARAAAGACTGTGACGCACTGTTCGTCGATCGCTTTGTWGCCACGCCCATGTTCTACCCYGCCAACTAYGGTTACATCCCCCARACAYTGTCTGAAGATGGCGATGCCCTCGACGTACTSGTKGTWACMCCCTACCCCGTGGTACCCGGTKCTGTRATTCGYAGCCGCGCTGTTGGCGTGCTCAACATGACCGACGAGTCSGGTGTTGATGCCAAGCTRATCGCCGTACCCCACAGCAAGCTGACCACTATTTATAACGACATTGAAGAAGCAACCGACCTGCCCGAATTACTACTCAAGCAAATCGAGCACTACTTTGAAAACTACAAAGATCTCGAAGCGGGCAAGTGGGTAAAAATTAGCGGYTGGGGCACTAAGGCCGATGCWCACGCTGAAATCCTGTCTTCACGCGAGCGCTACCTGAAAGACGAAGCCTAATCTTTTAAAGGCTAAAGTCTTATAAAGATCAATACAAAAAACCCGGTAATTGCCGGGTTTTTTTATGCCTGTAAACTTTTCCCCCGCTCAGTTTTGCGGCTGCAAACTCAGYGCCATAATGCGGCTAATATGTGACAGCGGATAACCACTGTCCTGCTGAAAGCGATTGAATATCGCCTGCACTTTGAGCAAATCTCGTTTTGAATTCGGACTCAAAGTGTCCATCAATTTGTGATTGAGCAATACCGCCGTAACATCCTTGCTGAGCATAAAGGTATCTTTACCCATCAGCCGTAAAAACCCCGGCCCGGTGTTGCCACCCAAACGGCTACCGCGCTTTTTCAACTCAAACCACAGCTCGACAATAGACTCTTCAGGCCAATCGGCAATATAGCGGGCAAAACTGCCGTGACTTTGCTGTATATCGCAAATGTAGAGGGCGTTGTCCCGCACCGAGTTAATCTTGGTGCGATGGCGCACAATGCGCGTGTCCTGCATTAACTCATCAATGCGGTCGTTGGAATAGTTCGCCAGTGCCAGAGGTATAAAACCACCGAAAACCGTTTCAAAATCTGGCCATTTTTTGGCGATGACCTTCCACGAAAAGCCCGCTCGAAACACACAGCGCGCCATTGCCGACAGGTAACGGTCATCACCGATGGCTCGCAACTCGTCGGCGCTATTAAGCTCGGGCAGTAAAGTCGTCACCTTCTCTTCACCCCAGTTGCGCCGGGCGGCGTCATAAAGTGTTTGAAATGAAACCATGGGCTGTTTCTTCTCTCGTTTGATGACCTGAAAGGATCAATATAACCGTGTTTAAATAGCAAATACATGGCCGCGCCAGCCTTAAACAAAATGCCGGTTGCAATCGACGCCACTGGCACTAAAATCCCCAGTCCAAACACAGGCCGAGCAAGCATGAATATTCGCGAAACACTGATCCAACAAGTCAGGCTGGCAATGACAGCCGCCGGTATTCCCCCGGAAATGCCCGCCAATGTCGCCACCAGTACGCGGCCCGAATTTGGCGACTTTCAGGCCAACGGCGCACTCGCTGCCGCCAAACGACTCAAGCGCAAGCCCCGGGATCTGGCCACCGAGATTGTCGCCAATCTCAAGCTGGAGGGCATTGCCGATAAAGTAGAAATTGCCGGGCCGGGCTTTATCAATATTCACCTCAGCGATGACTACCTTGCCACCACGCTGAGTCAAAGCAACCCCGCCGTAGCCAGTGCCCCTGAACGAGCAGAAACCGTTGTTGTCGATTATTCATCGCCCAACCTGGCGAAAGAAATGCACGTCGGCCACCTGCGCAGCACCATTATTGGTGACGCCATTGCCCGYGTGCTYGARCACCTCGGCCACACCGTTATYCGCCAAAAYCACATGGGCGACTGGGGCACRCAATTCGGCATGYTMATCGCCGAGCTTGAAGAGCAACTGGGCGAAGGCGAAAAACCCGAATTAGCATTAACCGATCTCGAAGGCTTTTATCAGCAGTCGAAACGCCACTTTGACGAAGACCCCGCCTTTGCCGATAAGGCCCGACAATATGTGGTCCGCCTGCAATCGGGCGATGCCCATTGCCGGGCACTGTGGCAGCAGTTTATCGACATTTCTGTCGAACACAGCGAAGCCCTTTATCGCCAACTTAACGTCACCCTTAGCCACGAGCATATTCGCCCCGAGAGCGCCTATAACGACGACCTTGCCCAGGTGCTTGCCGATCTACAAAAAGCGGGACTGGCCTGTGAAAGCGAAGGCGCACAGGTCGTTTTTCTCGACGAACTCGCCGACAAAAAAGGCAATCCCAGCCCGGTGATTGTGCAAAAGTCCGATGGCGGCTATCTCTACGCCACCAGCGACCTGGCCGCCCTACGCTATCGCAGCCAAACCTTAAAAGCCGACCGCGCCCTTTATTTTATCGACGCTCGCCAGAGCCTGCACATGAAGCAAGTGTTTACCATCGCCCGCAAAGCCGGCTTTGTTAACGACCCGATGAAACTCGAACACTTGCCCTTCGGCACCATGATGGGGGAAGACGGCAAACCCTTTAAAACCCGYAGCGGCGGCACGGTAAAACTGGCTGATTTATTAGTCGAAGCCTTAAGTCGTGCCGAACAATTAATCGAAGAAAAGAACCCTGAACTCGACACCGCCACGCGCAAAGAAATCGCCCGTAAAGTCGGCATTGGCGCAGTGAAATATGCCGACCTCAGCAAAACTCGCACCAACGATTACATCTTCAACTGGGATGCCATGCTCAGCTTTGAAGGCAACACCGCACCCTACCTACAATACGCCTACTCCCGTATTTGCAGTGTCTTTCGCAAAGCCGAATTAGAACGCGGCGACATCGACGGCGACATTCGCATCACCACCCCCCAGGAAAAAACCCTGGCACTGGCCCTGCTCAGCTTTGATGAAACCTTAAAAACCGTTGCCGAAGAGGGTTACCCACACACCCTGTGTAACTACCTCTACGACCTTGCCAGCGCTTATATGAGTTTCTACGAACACTGCCCCATATTGCGCTCTGATATTGATGCAGAGACTCGTGCTAGTCGCTTGCGGATTAGTGATACCACCGCTAATACTTTGCAAAAGGGGCTGGAGTTGCTGGGGATTCAAACTATGGAGCGGATGTAGGGGRRTGTTGGCCGCCATTGCCAAATCAAGTATTGGGCAGAATGGCGCAATTAAGAAAGTGACGCAGAGTTTTACACCATGTGACGTAAAATGCTGAAGTAAAACCGAGCGCCTATCGCTAACCACCTGTATTYAACAGGATTTTTTCTGCTCAGGCTTGGGCTGTTAGCTAGAGTRCGTCGGGTGACGTAAAACTTTGCGTCACCCGACGTACTTTTCGAGAATTATTGGGGCCGATGAACAATAATGTGGTGTAAAGTCAAAGGCTTGGGTATGGTAGTGGAAAATTAAATTGGATAAGCACGTCACCTGACGTAGTTTTTTACGTCGGGTGACGCAGATTTAACTGTTATGCGCCTAAAGGGAGCTGTGTAATAAATGAAATTTGAGCTAATCAGCTGCCAAGAAAAAGCATCCAAAAGGGCTAGTATTCGAAGTGATAGCTATGTGTTTCCTGCAAGTGATGGCTCAACAGTCTGTTATCACCAGCCATTATATGAACAACCGTTCCCCCGTCTTCAAGAGGCAATATATAAAGGCAACTCATTATCTAAACTAAAAGGGCGCTACTATAAAATCGAAAGTAACGGCGGGTATTTGCACCAATACTACCCAGCAGTGGAATATTACAAGATAGCGCACCGAATGATTAGAGATAATATCCATACAATTAAATTTTCTTTAGATGAAATTGGTAAGTCACAACAAGCAATCGAAAGTATCTATAAAACAAAAGATGAGAAACTTCCAAGAGGGCAAACTAAGTTGTCCTTTGATAGAGAAATATACCAATTAAGGTCAAATATTTTTACCTTTGTTTTTTCAGTTCGGGCAACTTTGGATACAATCGCAAGCTTATTTCAAACCATATATGGCCCACAAATTGGGCAGCACATAAGCTTCAACGGGTTCATGAAATACATCACTGGAAATAAAAGCATTATTGAGGACTCAATAATGAGAGAGTTTATTAGCACTAAAATGGAATGGTTTGTTTTACTAAAAGATGTAAGAGACTACTTGGCTCATTTTGGCTCTATTCACTTTACAATCAAAGAAAATGAGCTTGGTGTTTTGTCCATTGAAATATTTAAAGATATAGAGGTTAATAACTTTATTCAAACCGTTCATAATGGTTTCCAAGAACTGATAGAGTTCCTAGATAGACATTGTGCAAATGTTGTTAAAAGCGCATAACAAGGCACTGCACTTGACCGCTAAAAGCGCCGTTTCGCTACGCTACACTCTGCTTTTGTCGGCAAGTGAGCTATGTCGTTAAGCACACACACAAGAATTCAGATTATGAGCCAAAATACACTTTATATTGCAGAACCAATTTTTTCTGAAAAGCTTCAGAAATTTGATGGGGAATCATCTTTCCCGCCAATTAAAAAAATTGGAATAACAACCGATCATCCTGAACGCAGAGAAAAAGAATTACTTGGCACGGTAAGTCCTGTAAAAGTTTCAATTATAAAAGCATGGACAAATGTTGATGCAAGAAAAATTGAATCAATGCTGCATACAATCCTTGATAATACTCGCCTAGACGGCGAGTATTTTTGGGATGGCAATGAAACATTAATTGATGCGGTCACTGACTTTATTCAATCATATCATCCAGAAGCAGAAGAAGTCCCAGTAACAGATGACTCTGATGTCGTTGCTGCAACACAGGCTGTTAAAAAGAAAAACTCACAAAGAATTTATACTGAAGTTGTTCCTAACCTAGAAGAGATGGAAATAAAATATTCCATCACTAAAAATGGAAAAGCTATTACTTTTAAAGTTGGTGAATATTACTTGAAGCTAAGTGGTCGCACAGGTGGAAAATATACTTTGACAATTTGGTCAAAAACAAAATCCACAGAGCAGGCGCTCATAGATTTTACAGAATCACAGGAGTGCTCAGCAAACAGCACCGATGACAGCAGTCGAAAAGCACGCATTCCAATGAGTGAGCTTTCAGTAATTATAAAATCAATACAGCACTTCGTAGGTAATAAAAGTGCTTAACAAGGCAAAGCAAAATCGCCAACAAGTTGGCTGGACTCGCTTCGCTCGCCTTTGTTTGCGGCGTTAACTGTCTAAAGGAGAAAAAGCATGGCATTCATACTAGGAGCAGTATTGGGTATGTATTTAATCTCAAGCTTGGTGGGGTTTGTTGCATTTCGAAAAATGGAAAAGCCTAAGAAGCACTATTTATCCGTTCCAATTGCATGGGTGCTTTCAACCATTCTGGCAGGCTACGGCATGGCAGATGGCGGTGATCCACAATTTGTCGCTGCCGCTATCAATTACGGCATAGCTTCGGTAACCCTCCTAGCGATCTATGCAGTAACTCACTTGGTTCGAAAAACACCTAGTATCAAGTTTGAACTGCGACAGTAGCGGTTAAATACCATAATACATTTCCTCTAGTGTTTTATAAGCGTAGCGCTTTCTAGGCCGGCGGTTAAGTTTGTCGGCGATTTGATTGCATTGCTGTTGCGTTAACCTGGCCATGCTTTCTGTTTTGGGAAGGTATTGGCGAATGAGGCCGTTGACGTTTTCGTTACTGCCTCGTTCCCACGAGTGGCAAGGGTTCGCGAAATAAAATTTGGCACTGCAGCGCGCTTCAATTTTCTTGTATTGATGGAACTCTGTTCCATTATCCGCAGTAATACTTTTGAAGCTCAACGGATCTCGACCAATCAAGCGAAGCGTTTTGTTATTTAAAGAGGCCGTTGTTTTGTTAGGTAATTTACCGATCATGACGAATCCTGTTTTCCTTTCGAGCAGTGTCACGATACAGTGATTGCTGCCCCTCCCATGCACCGTGTCTATCTCCCAATGGCCTTTATAGCGCCGCGTTTCAACACTGTTAGGTCTCTCTGTAATATGACGCTTATCCGCCAGTCGACCCCGACTATCATAGGCTTTATAGCGTTTCCGTCGTCGTTTGGAAGACTGCCGCAGATGCGTCCAAAGTGAACCACCCCTCGCTTTGTCTCGCCAAATATATTGATAAATCGTTTCATGGCTTATGCGTCGTGCCATCAGATGAAAACGCCTGATGTGCCCTACAATTTGTTCCGGTGACCAGGCTTGCCTAAGCAGCTTGCAGATCAACAAGAAATCCATCTTGGTGTAGTGCCGGTTTCTCCGTGATCGTTTACGCCTTGCCCGTGTACGCCTTTGTGCCTTGGATGGCCGGTAAGCACCATCAGTCACATGACAGCGATTTCTATCGAGCTCCCGATACAGCGTGGAATGATGACGTTTCAAGATACGTGCTATCGCACGCACTGAAAATCCTTGCTGGCACAGGGCCGATAACGTTACTCTTTCTTCATAGGTGAGCTGTATATAAGACATGGACTTATCCTTCTTCTTGCCG
>NVWE01000008.1:0-45922 GCA_002746135.1 Cellvibrionales bacterium
ACAGGGAGCGCCTGCATTCTAGCTTGGGGTATCAATCGCCCGTCAATTATGAAAAGCTGTGTGCATAAAAAGTGTCCGCGAAAGTGGTACAAGATCACCCAACGCAGCAAAGGAATGAATATTTTAAAGGAGCTATCTGCCGCCAATACGCGACTGAAAACGGACCTTAAACCTCACCCTTTTCAATATCGTCAGTAGCAACGCCACCCTCTAACTCAAGCTTCGCCCGCTCGGCTTTGCTGATGTATTTAGGCTTATTTGAAGGATGCATACGCGCCTTCGCTTTCTTCAGCTTTTTCTTGAAAATGGCGTGAACTTTCTTTTTTCTATTCATATTTATACAGTTATAAAATAATAAGACCCGGCCCTTAACTTCAGAAATACTAAGCGAATGGACGGGCCTCTTATTAAAACCCTTAGTTTGAAGCCCCTTAGTTACTCGCTGGCAATGTGCTCAAAACAAAACCATCGCTATAATCACCGACTTCCGCATCGGTCATTATCTGACGATAATTTTCCATGCCACCAAAATAAGCCAGGCCGGTGCGTGATTTGCCGGGTACGTTTTTACCGAGATACCAGCTGTCGGTCAGTGGAAATAATGTAGCGGTCACCGTTTCTTCACACAGGCCACCCCAAATATCTTCCGCCTCGGACGTGGGCTCTATGCAGTTAATGTTGCGCTCAGTCAGCTTGGTTATTAATCGAGCCACCCATTGCACCTGTTCCTGACCAAGAATAATCGGCTGGAATAAAGGCGCGGGACTACCGGCGGCGTTAATAATAAACAGGTTGGGAAAACCGGCGCTCATCAAACCCATGTGGGTACGCGCACCGTCATCCCAGTGCTCAGAGAAGGTCAGGCCGTTACGACCACGGACATCCATCGCCTTCAGTGAGCCGATCATGGCATCGAAACCGGTTGCAAAAACTAGGCTGTCGAGCTCGTATTCAGTATCGCCAACGCGCACGCCTTTGGGTGTAATTTCATCAATGCCATTCTCACGTAGATCGACAAGTTCAACATTATCCTGCTCGTAAACTTCGTAATAATTCGTCTCGGCAATAAGACGCTTGGTCAGCACCGGGTACTTGGGTGTGAGGATCTCGGCGAGCTTTGGATCTTTAATGCGTTCGCTAATTTTTGCCTGCAAATACTGACTTAACACAGCATTCGCCTCCAAATCTGTATAGGTATCCGGATAGACGTTATAAAAGCTCAGGCCGCCGCTTTTCCAGCGCTCATCAAAAAGTTCTTGATGCTCTTCGGGTGTTGCATCAAGAGCAGAGCCTGTCACTGGCTCGCCGATTTCATAATTAAGCGCAACCCAGCCACCAAAGGAGTTATAGCGCTCAGCGGCCCTCCACGCGCCATAATTAGCCTTAACACGGGTTGAGTATTCCTCAGGCATCGCGTGATTACGCAGAGGTAAGCAGTAACCCGGGGTGCGATGAAAGACATGGAGATGGCCAACTTCACTGGCAATCGTGGAAATAATCTGTACGCCGGAAGAGCCTGTGCCAATAACACCCACGCGTTTACCCGTAAAATCGACACCCTCTTTGGGCCAGCGAGCACTGTGATACTGCGTACCCTCAAAGCTGTCTAGACCGGGGAATTGCGGTTTAATCGGCTGATTCAGCATACCGGTGCACATCATCACAAAGCGTGAGCGCAGGGTTTCACCGCCACTGGTACTTAAGGCCCAAACGCCCGTATCTTCGTCAAATTCGGCGACATCAATACGCGTACCGGTCTGTATATCACGGCGTAAATCGAGACGGTCAGCAACAAAATTAGCGTAACGACACAGTTCCTGAGGGCCTGAATAACGTTCGGACCAGGTCCATTCCTGTTCAACCACATGGGAAAATGACAGCGAGTATTCAATGCTCTCCACATCAACTTTAAGGCCCGGATATTGATTCCAGTACCAGGTGCCACCAACATTGGGGGCGGCTTCAAACAGGCGTACGCTGAAGCCCAGTTCACGCATGCGATGGAGGGCTGTTAAGCCGCCAAAGCCAGCACCGACAATGATTACATCGTAATCCGTATTCGGGGTCTTACCAGGAGATTCTGTCATGTTAATGCTCTTATTATGGTTATAGAAGTCGTATTAGAATTTTTAAGGGTGAACATTCTAGCTGAAATTCAAAAGGAAGGGAGCCTCTAGCAGGCTGTTGAAATTCGCTGAGCCGAGCCAGATACAAGGCAAAATCAAACGAAAAAGCGGAGTTCCTCTCATGAGGCCTACTTTTGGTACTCGTGTAAATGAGCACTTTGAGCTTGGTTTTACCAAAAGTAGGCACTTTAGGCGACGACGTAAATGGCCGGGTCAGTAGAATTTCAACCGTCTGCTAGCGAAGCGCTCTATTTGCTTAGGCGAGCACCCGCTGCAGCCAGCTTGAAATATCCTGAATTTCCTCAAGGCAAAGCTCATGTTCCATGGCATAGCTCTTGTACTCGGGCTCATGGCCCAGGGCTTTAAGGGCGGTCAGGGCATCAAGCCCCATACTCTCTGGCACCATGGGATCGCGGCTGCCGTG
This sequence comes from Cellvibrionales bacterium, assembly GCA_002746135.1. GTDB lineage: Bacteria > Pseudomonadota > Gammaproteobacteria > Pseudomonadales > Porticoccaceae > Reddybacter. Next base: position 2,551 of record NVWE01000008.1, read on the forward strand.
GAAAACATGGATGGGTAATGAGGCATTGGCAGAGCTGGGAACTAGGGTTTCGCTGGTGGGGAAATAGGTCGACATTGTCATCAGACCAGCCAATGGTTCGGCATAAGTCAGCGCTGATTGGTAGACAACAGCGCCGCCCTGTGAAAACCCGGCAAGCACGATACGCTCGCTTGCTATGCCCTTCTTACGCTGATCCGCAATGAGTGCGGCGACGGCGTCAACACTGGCCATAAGTTGCGCGGTATCGAGCTGCCTTTCTGCGCCGGCCAGGGTGAGGATGTCATACCAGGCTGGCATTACCATACCCCCATTGATAGTAACGGGGATGGCGGGCGCATGGGGGAAGACAAATCGTACAGCCATGGATTCGGGCAAGCGCAGCTCACTCACCACGGGTACAAAGTCATGTCCGCTAGCGCCCAGGCCGTGTAGCCAAATCACGCAGGCATTAATATTTTGCGTCTGGGTTTCGACGATTTCACAGGGTAATAAGCTCATAAATAATGCCGCAACTGTTTAGGGCCGCACAGTGTAGCGGCCAGTCGTTTGAGCCCCAAGAGGTTTAAGCACGACAGGGCCTTAAAACAGACTTGAATCTAAGGGTAATATTTTATTACAGTTTTTTACCCAACAGCCGACCGGCACTTGCAGGCTGAGCTAAGTGCTGATGCGCAGCCATAGCCTCATCAATACGCAACTGGGTAACGGCAGGGAAAGGCTCACTTTTTCGGCTACTCATATTGACGTGAATGGCCAAGCATTCATTTACAGCAACGGGCTGTTCAGCGTCGCCCTGATACATTTGATGTATATAGCGCAGGCGTTTTTTATCGACCTCGAGTAATTGTGTGGTAATAAGTAGCTCATCGCCCTGAAACACTTCACGCAAATAATCGACATTAATACCCAAAGTAAACATCGAGCTGTCTTGCTCAGCACGGTAGTCGAGACCAATACCGAGTTGATCGTAAAAGGTATCGGTAGATTTATCGAAGGCCAGAACGTAGAACGCCAAATTCATGTGGCCGTTGTAATCAACCCACTCAGGCTCGACGCTGATCCTGGTTTTTATTAGTGTGGTTTTGCTTAACTGTACAGACACAGCTTCTACTCCCGATGAATAAACGACAGAGTTATTGTGCCAAAAATGTCAGTAAAGAACAGCCCGTGGCTTATGCGCCGCCATTTTATTTTCATCAATAACTCCGAGCACTATAAACAGCCAAGAGTACTATTTTAAAAAATTATTTAGCCAATCATATTGGAAACGATAATGGCAATTATCATCACCCCAACAAGACTACCAATAGTAATGGCAATTCGTGTCCACACCTGCTTATCTGTAATTGTTTCTTCCACACCTTACGCCTCTCGTTATTTTATTCGCTAAATTTAATTGGCAAATAATAATAAAAAAGAGGCCACAAAGAGTTGATAGAAATCAATTAACCTTACTTTTTATCGCATTACTCGACTGACACAGAGTTCCTTTCAACCTTAACAATATTTGAAAAAAAACGAACAGGGTCGTGCTCAGGCCCAGGCCAGTGGGCATGATTGCCCTCGGCCTCGCAAAAAAGTGTTGTTATTCCTTTTGCGCAAGAGGTGTATTCAACACAGCCTGTAAAGTCTGATGCCACCGTTTTCTGCGAACATTGGTTGCAACCCGCCCACCACGCGACAACCTCACTACCATAATTGGGGAAATGGCCATCGCCTTTATTGTGCATCAACATCACACTGGTGGGGCTGGGACACTCATAAGCTTGCATGTCTTTGCCCTGCATACCCATAGCACTTGGAGCCAGTGCCCGTGGACGAAAGGCGCTTTCGGGCATAACGGACAGTGCATTAGAGACCGTGCCACCGTCGGAGTGGCCGGTGTAAAACACCAGCGCGGGATCAATACACCAGCTTTCAATCACCTCTGCGGGTATGAAACTCAAAGACGTTAAGGATTTAAAACCCAGGGGAATACTACGTGCATGCACCACCACATAACCCGCTTCTGTTGCCTGCCGGGTGAGGCCCGTAAAGCTCTCTGACAAACCTTCACTCATACCCGATGGCGCCCACACGACCAACAGCGGATGGGCATAGTCACTGCGATAGTTAGTCGGCGTCGTGACATTAAAATGCATATTGCGGTCATCTTTGTGCTGAATATGATCGGCCACCGCACTGTTTTTATCAGCACAAGTGGCTTCATAGCTTTCAGGGTAGGCAAAGGCACCCGGCGTTGTATATTCAACACCAAAAGTATGGCTGTCATATAAATAAAAAAACAATGTACCAGCACTAAGAATCAAAACGATATATATTTTTGACAGTAAGGAAACACCCTGCTGATAAGTGTAAAAATTTCGCATTATTTTTTAACAACTCAAATTTTATGTGAAAGATAATCTATCAATTTATTTACAGAGAAATTTATTGTAATGCTTCAAACGCGTAAATCAGCAGCCCGTAGCGCAAGGTTTTACCGATAAAAATAAAAACCAGGCTCGGCAGCCAGCGTAGCTGTAGCCAGCCCGCAGCGAGACATAAACCATCGCCAACAATCGGTAGCCAACTGAGTAATAGCACGGAGTAACCCCAGCGCTGAATATAGCCAATAACAGCACCCGATGGCGGCGGACGATGCCTCAGCCGCTCAACACCTTTTTCTGCCCAACGGCCCATCCAGAAAGTGAGTAGGCCACCCGCCGTATTAGCGATACTGGCAACAAGGAGTAAAACCAGCAATCGACTTTCACCCTGCTCCACCAGCCACAACAGTAATACCTCTGAACCACCGGGCAAGAGTGTCGAGGACAAAAAAGCGCTAAGGGCTAAGCCGAGTAAACCGCCCTCCTCACTTAATAATGTGGCAAAAAATTCTATCAACTGGCGCGGGCTTGTTCGCTGACAAGCGCGCAGGCATGACTCAGAATGTCACACACAACCGGGATGCGCTCAACAATCACCTGTTCTATTTCAGCCATACCAATAGGCCCACTCGCTTTACCCGCCGCCGGATTAACCACTAGCGAGAGGCTGGCATAGGGCAGCATTTTTTCCCGCGCAAGAGCTACTTCGGGCATACCTGTCATGCCAACGATATCGCAACCGTCGCGCTCCATTCTTGTTATTTCAGCGGCGGACTCTAGTCTCGGCCCCTGGGTTGCGCCATAAACACCCTGGCTAATAATGGTTACTCCAGCACTATCGGCGGCAGTAATAAGCACTTGCCGTAAAGCCTCGTCATAGGGGGAGGTAAAATCAATATGCTCAACACGCCCTTCTTCGCCATCATAATAAGTCTGTTCACGGCCCCAGGTGTAGTCGATAATTTGATCCGCCACGATCAAACTCCCGACATCACAATCGGCACAAATGCCACCCACCGCGTTGAAGGCCAACAGGTGAGTTGCACCCACTTGTTTTAGAGCGGCAATATTGGCGCGGTAATTGACTTTATGGGGTGCGATAGCGTGAGTATCGCCGTGGCGAGCTATAAATAGCACCTCAACACCCCTCAGTCGTCCGCAATACACAGGGCCTGAGGGCTGCCCCCAGCGGGTATCAACCAGCAAGGTGTCATCAATAACCAATCCAGGCATAGACAACAAACCACTACCGGCAATAATGGCCGGTTTTATCGTTACTCGATTCACTGTTTCTTAACTCGCGGCACCACAAAACCATCTGCTTGATCAGCAATATGCAAGGTTGAAGTAGGGAAGGCAATTTCCGCTTTATGGCTGGCGATAATATCGGCAATTTTTAAAAGCACATCTTGTTTAATGGCGTGATACTTCGCCCAGTTAGTTGTTTTGGTCATGGTGTAAATAAAGAAATCTACCGAGCTTGCGGCGAAACTATTAAAGTTCACCATCAGGGTTTGCGTAGTATCAATTTCAGGATGGTTTTGTAGCATCGCCTCTACGTCTTTCACAATGACGCCCATGCTGTTGATATCGTCATAGCGCAAGCCAATGGTTTCGTAGATGCGGCGGTTGAGCATACGCGACGGGTTTTCAACGGAAATATTGGCAAAAATACCATTGGGAATATACAGCGGTCGTTTATCGAAGGTGCGAATACGCGTTAAACGCCAGCCGATATCTTCCACCGTACCTTCAATTTCTTTGTCGGGGGAACGAATCCAGTCTCCCACTGAAAAGGGTCGATCGAGATAAATCATCAAACCGCCAAAGAAATTCGACAGTAAATCTTTTGCCGCAAAACCGACCGCCAAACCACCAATACCGCCAAAGGCCAGTACGCCAGAAATACTAAAACCAAACAGCTGCAAGGCAATCAGCACGGCGGAAATAATAATGGAGACACGAAGCAATTTGGCTATAGCACGTACTGTTGTCGCATCAAGAGGTTCTTTCAAGTAATCGGGGTTCACCAAATTACTTTCTGCCCGTTTGACAAAGTTTAATAAAAACATCGCCAACAGCAGGATAACTGCCGCCCGATTAACGGGGTTAATCAAATCAGTCCAGCCAGAGTCAACCGCCCTGGCCGCGATACCTGCGGCAATATTAATACCCAGCACCCAGACCAACCAGACAAAAGGCCTGCGTGCTGCTTCAATCAGCGCGTCGTCCCAGAGCGTTTTAGTGGCTGTAGTATGGGCTGAAATACGATTAATAATTCGACTGACGATATAACCTAATAAAAGCGACGCAAAAACAACCAGAAAAACCTGAATCCACCAGGTTGATTCCGCACCTGTCATTTCGAGCAGCCAGCTTTCAAAACCTTCAATCATTTATTTTTTCCTCAAAACATCCGCTTTAAGCCACCGTTGTTTTCACCGGTGGCAGACAAACTATTCATGTAAAAATTAATTCAGTATCGACAAAGCCTCGCGCGTCGCCAGCCAACGGACGTCACTCATTAGTTCAGCCCACTGCCATTGCGCTTGTGTCTTCATCCCTGGCAAACGGGGTGAGGTGACATGCTCTGTGCTCGCTTGAAGAAAATCGAGCACCTCCAATGCACCTTGGCGATTATTACACACCAGTACCATATCGCAGCCGGCACGTAATGCCGCATCGGCTTTTTCGGCATAAGATCCCATTTGGTCAGCACCCTTCATCGACAGGTCATCGCTGAAAATCACACCATCAAAAGCCAGTTCTTGCCGCAATATATCCTGTAGCCAATAGGACGAAAAGCCGACAGCCTTATCATCCACCTCTGGAAAGACAATATGCGCGGGCATAATGCCCTGCAATTTATGGCTCAAGGCTTTAAAGGGCAGCAGATCGCGATCCTGCAGCTGTTCGAGACTACGCGAGTCATAGGGTATTTCGAGATGGCTATCGGCCGTCACACCACCATGGCCGGGGAAGTGCTTACCCGTTGCTGCCATCCCCGCCTCCGCCATACCCTCGATAAAATAGCCTGCCGCCGCACTGGCAGTACCGGGATCGAGGGAAAAGGAGCGATTGGCGATTACCTCACAATGACTGCTATCCAGGTCAAGCACCGGGGCAAAACTAAAGTCGAGACCACTGGCGATCATCTCCACGGCCAGTAACCAGCCCGTATCGCGCAATAACTCAGTCCCTCGCTGACTGTCCTCAACAAGCAGATTACCCAGAACCTGCATCGGTGGCAGGATAGTGTAGCCCTCGCGCAAACGCTGCACTCGGCCACCCTCCTGATCGATGGCCAACAGCAGTTCTGGGCGCAGGGCAGAGACCTCCGTCGTCAAGGCTATAAATTGTTCCTTAGAGCTAATATTACGCGCGAAAAAAATCACGCCGCCCACAGGGCTTTGTGTCAGTAACTCTCGCTCACCATCGGTAAGAGAAGTACCTTCCAGATCGAGCATTAAGGGGCCTGGAGCCATTGTCATTATCCATTACTCATTAGTGGGCCGGACAATAGAAACGCTACCCATAATTGTCAATGGCTTTACCGCTTATCATGCCGCATTAGACAAATTGCGCATTTACAATTTTGCTGATATTCCCACTGGCAATTAACAACCAACAGTTGATTTCGAACATGTTTATACATATCAGCAAGTTACATCTGAAGCATCAACGGATATATTGATTACACCCTGAAATAGCAGTGTTTCTGCTTATTGAAATACTAATGTCATCACGTTTTGGCAGTGCTATCGTAGGTTTATCGCTTACAAAGGAGAGAAAATATGAGCAGGAAATTACCGGTTATCGGCGCCTGGTATCAGGACATAGAAGAAAATCAAATCTTTGAAGTTGTGGCTCTGGACGAAGACGGCGATTGCATCGACATTCAATACGCCGATGGTGAAATCGGCGAGTTTGACTACGACACCTGGCACCAAATGCTGGTGCTACCCGCCCAGCCCCCAGAAGACTGGAGTGCGCCCTACGAGTTGGCAAAGGAAGACAGTGTTGATCCCGACAAAGCCTTTACCATGGCGCCAGTGGATGACCCGCTAAGAGATATAGAACCAGAGTCGGTCTTCAGTGGCGACGATTACTGAAACCTCGTCGCCGAATGTCACAACTCACCAGGGCTCCTCTCCCGAGCCGGTGAAGCTGTTACATTATGGGCTTTAACTAACAAACAACAAAACTAGGCTTGTGTAAATGTTTGTGCGAGCAACACCTAAAAACAAAGCCTAACGCGGCTCACAGATAAACACTGGGATATCTCGCCCCGTCCTATTCTGGTAAATATCGTAGTCAGGGTAATATTCACAACAAACTGGCCATACTGCCGCTTTTTCTTCAGCATCGGCACGGCGGGCTCGCAATTTCATTTTCTTCCCTTTGTACTGCACGTCAACATCGGGGTTGGCCACCAGATTGTTAAACCAGACAGGATTTTTCGGCGCTCCACCCTGAGAGGCGACAATAATCACGCCCTCTTTGTAGGGCACGTGCATTAAGGGAATCACCCGCTGTTTACCCGACTTCGCTCCCGTCATCGTCACCAGGCAAACGTCATAACCACCCAACTTCCCCATCATCCGCCCATTGGTCAGGCGGTACACTTTCTCATTTAAGGATGAAAACACTTTCAGATAGGGCAGTAATTTACCCATTTGCTCAGAACTGGCTGTTTTTATATTTATCATAAGGATGTTCCCGAAACAGTGGATGGAGGATCTGCGGGTCTACTCTACCTGCTTCTCATGAAGAAAAGCTATCACCCCAGTCACCTTGATGACGGTGCACACTTCAAGTGTCTGTAGCCAAGCGTTGAAATCAGCGATTGCCAAAGGGTAGACTGAATGCCAAATGAAAAGTAACCGCGAAACGGACAAATTATGAACGCAGCTGATATTGGCAAACTTGGCGTCTGGGGCTTCCTTGATGCCTGCGACTACAAACAGTGCATTGAACTCGCCCAAACTGTCGAACGGCTCGGATATTCGACCCTGTGGGTGCCGGAGGCCTTTGGCCGCGACCCCTTCGTCACCATCACTATGCTCGCCGGAGAAACTGAAAAACTCTATCTCGCCACCGGCATCGCCAATGTCTATGCCCGTGACCCGATGGCCATGGCCTCGGCGCGCAATGCGGTGGATGAACTAAGCGGTGGCCGATTAATTCTCGGCCTCGGGGTCTCACACCGGGAGCTGGTTAGCGATATACGCAGCCACGACTACGGTAAGCCCGTCAGCACCATGCGTGCGTATCTTGAAGCCATGAACGCTGCCATGTACACCGCACCACCGCCGGCAAAACAAGGGATAGTTGTATTAGCCGCACTGCGTGAAAAAATGCTCGGCCTAGCGGGCAGTGCTAGCGATGGTGCCCACCCCTACTTTGTCACGCCCGAACACACAGCACGGGCACGGCAAATTATCGGCCCCGACAAATTTCTCGCCCCCGAGCAAAAAGTCTTACTGATTAAAGACCCCAGTAAAGCCCGATCCATTGCGCGAAAATTTATGGCTATGTATCTTGGACTCGTCAACTACCGCAATAATTTGCTTACCCTCGGCTTCACTAACGATGATTTTGAAAACGGTGGCAGCGATAGATTAGTCGATGCCATTGTCGCCTGGGGTGACGAAGCAACAATTCTAAAGCGCCTGGAAGCTCACTGGCAAAACGGTGCCGACCACGTTTGCATACAAGCCTTGCGCCCCGACGGTGAACCCGGCTACGACTCCCGGGTTATTGAGGCTTTTGCCCCGAGCGCCTAATAGCTGGCGCTCACTTAACCAACACCTCTAAAATTAACGCCTCTTTAACTAACGGATGTATCCATGAAGTTCACCATCATTCCCGTCACGCCCTTTCAGCAAAACTGCACTTTACTGTGGTGCGAAGAAACCCTACGCGCTGCCGTTGTCGACCCCGGCGGCGATATCGAGCGCATAGAACAGGCCATCACAGACAACGGCGTGACACTCGAAAAAATATTGGTCACCCACGCTCACATGGATCATGCCGGTGCGGTTGCCGATCTTGCCGAACAAAAAAACATCCCCATCGAAGGGCCGCATAAAGAGGAGAAGTTCTGGATCGACAACCTGCCCGAGCAAGGGAAAATGTTCGGTCTAGGTGATGGCCAAACATACAGAAGCTTTGTGCCGACCCGCTGGCTCGGCGATGGCGATACCGTCACTGTTGGCAATCAAACCCTCGATATTATTCACTGCCCCGGCCACACACCCGGGCACCTGGTTTTTTTCGACCCGAAAGAACGCCTGGCCATTGTTGGCGACGTCTTGTTCCAGGGCTCCATTGGCCGCACCGATTTCCCCAAAGGCGACTTTGATACCTTAATCAGCTCGATTCGCGAAAAGCTCTGGCCCCTTGGCAATGATGTTAGCTTTATTCCCGGCCACGGCCCCATGTCAACGTTCGGCCAGGAGCGCCAAACCAACGGCTTTGTTTCCGATCGTATGTAGTCCCTGCAATTAAATACACCCTGAATTACCAATGCCCCTTATTTGATAAATAAAAGGAATAAAAATGTCTGATGTCCATACTTTTGCCGGCGGCCCACTCGATAGAGCCAGCCATTTACGCACCAACAGCGAGTGGTTAAGTACACAACTGGCCGACCCCGCCTCCCGTATCGTGCCGTTATGGAAGCAACAGCCCTTAGTCACTCGCCGCCGCGATGGTATTGGCTGGTTGTCGCCCGTCGACCTCGCAGACTATTTATCCAGCGGTGTACCGACTATTTTCCTCGGTAATGACAATGACGGCATCGCCCATTTCGCCATTGATATCACCGTGTTTGAAGAAGCCAATAAGAGCGAACCCTTTATTCAAGTCGGGCGTTTTATGGACCTGCGCTCCATCGCCCTGCAACTACCCCTCGGCGACCCCTCAACCCTGGGCACTGCCAAAGCCATTCTCGACTGGAACGCGCGCCACGGTTTCTGTGCGGTTTGCGGTAATAAAACCGAAATGCGCGACGCTGGCTATATGCGCAAATGCAGCGACGACACCTGTAACGCTGAACATTTCCCCCGCACCGACCCGGTAGTCATTATGCTCGCCGTGCGCGGTGACCAGTGTCTGGTTGGCCGCCAGGCGATGTTCCCCCAGCACATGTATTCCTGCCTCGCCGGTTTTGTTGAGCCGGGTGAAAATATCGAAGAAGCCGTACGCCGCGAAATTATGGAAGAGGCCGGCATTAAAGTCGGCGATGTGAGCTACCACTCCACCCAGCCCTGGCCTTGGCCTTCATCGCTAATGATCGGTTGCTTTGCCGAAGCAGAAAGCGAAGAAATTACCATCGATGGTTTAGAGCTGGAAGAAGCACGCTGGGTATCTCGCAGCGTACTGCGTGATGTGCTCAACGGCGCTACCGACCAGGGCGTGTTGTTACCGCCGCCAATGGCCATCGGTTTTCAATTAATAAAAGCCTTTGCCGAAATGGATTAAAGACCGGTAAACGCCTCTTAAAAAACAATATTAAAAATAACAATTCCCCTACAGGGATAAACTTAGGAGAACAAAATGGAGTACCGCGAAACGCTTTATCACGTGGATGGAAAAGTCGCCGTAATCACACTGAACCGACCCGACAAGCTCAATGCCTGGACCACTCGCATGGCGGAGGAAATTCAGGATGCGACGATGACAGCCACTGACGATGATAATGTTAACGTCATTGTCATCACCGGCGCGGGGCGAGGCTTTTCTGCTGGTGCAGACATGAGCGTGTTACAGGACCTCGGTGATGGAGGCGGGAAAAAATCGGCCAAAGAAGACAAGCCCAAACCCACGCCCCAGAATGTACGCCCCGACTTTAAGCAGGCCTACTCCTACTTTCCCGCCGTACCCAAACCTATTATCGCCGCCATTAATGGCCCCTGTGCCGGCATCAGTCTGGTACTGACCCTGTTTTGCGATATGCGCATTGCCGCTGCCGACGCCAAGTTCACTTCAGCCTTTGTGAAACGCGGCCTGATCACTGAATACGGTGGTTCCTGGTTACTGCCCCGCATCGCTGGCTTTGGCAACGCTATGGATGTCTGGCTCACCGGTCGGGTTTTCGATGGCACCGAAGCCAAAGCTTTGGGCGTGGTCAATCGCGTATTGCCCCAGGAAAATTTTCTCGAAAATGCCATGGCAATTGCCCACGATATGGCCAATAACAATTCGCCCCGTTCGATGCGCATTATTAAACAACAGTTGTGGGAATCCCTATTTCAAGACCTCGATACAGCGCTGGACATGGCCCATACTGAAATGAAAGCCAGTATCGCCAGCGAAGATTTTAAAGAAGGTGTTTCTCACTTTTTACAGAAACGCGCGCCTAATTTTTCAGGAAAATAAATCCAATTAATCAGGAATTAAAATATGGGACGCGTTGAAGGAAAAGTGGCATTCATTACCGGTGCCGCATCAGGTCTTGGCCGAGCAACAGCAATACGCCTGGCCGAAGAAGGTGCCAAAGTCATGGTCACCGACTGGGAAGACCGGGGCGGTAATGACACTGTTGAACTCATCAAGCAAGCGGGTGGCGAAGCGAGCTATCTTCATCATGACGTATCGAGTGACGACGAGTGGCAAGCGGTTATCGCCGCCACCCTCGAGACCTATGGCCAACTCGACGTACTGGTGAATAATGCCGCAGTCATTATTGCCAAATCGATAAAAGACACCACTTTAAAAGACTGGAAATGGCAAAACAGTATCGCCCTGGATGGCGTTTTCCTCGGTGTTAAATACGGTTCGGCGGCAATGGAAAAATCGGGTGGCGGTTCCATTATTAACATTTCATCCATCGCTGGCATTATTGGCCTCGACAAATCGGCGGCCTATTGTGCAGCAAAAGGTGGGGTAAAAATGCTCACCAAAGCAGCCGCTGTTGAATTTGCACAATTAAAAAACAAAGTGCGCATTAACTCTGTTCACCCCGGTGTTATTCGCACACCCGGTGTCGAAGCTACCATTAAAAAATACGGCGGTTCGGAAAAAATTAAACAGAAATTTGAAGCCATGTCGCCCCTCGGCGAGCTGGGCGAGCCCAACGATATCGCCAATGGCGTACTCTATTTGGCATCTGACGAGTCCAAATACATGACCGGCTCTGAGCTGGTGATTGATGCGGGTTATTCTGCAGGTTGAGAGCTGTCGATTACGCTACTGGCCAAACCCCTTACCTTGAGACTACACCCCCGCTGTCGATCAACACATCGGCAGCGGGAGTGTCGTCCTCCATTCAAAATCCTTTCTCTATTTATCAGTCAATTCCTAGACCCTGTTCTCGCTAGTCACGGCCTTATATTTATACGATGTACTCCCTGACAAATGATAAAATCACCCTATCTACAAGGGACTGCGCCATGGGCTTACCGCAATGAAACTGCGTATTATTACCTACAACATCCACCGTGCAATTGGTCTTGACAGGCGCTATCAGCCCGAGCGTATTATTAAAATACTCAGTGATCACGATGCCGATATTGTTTTACTACAAGAAGTTGACGAAGGCGCACCCCGTTCGAGAGAACAGGATATGGCGCGCGAAATTGCCGCAGAGCTAGGCTACGACCATTACGCAGCCGGACACAATGTCAGCCTACGAAAAGGCCGCTATGGCAATGCCACCTTAAGCCGCTACCCCATTACACGTGAGCGCAACATTGATTTAACCATCGGTGATCGCAAGCGTCGCGGCTGCCAACATACGGCTATAGAAATCCCTACCGGTAGCCAGAGTTCGACTCACCTCGATGTCTTCAACCTCCACCTTGGGCTGTCGCCCCTGGAGCGACAGCGTCAGGCCGGTATGTTGATGCGTAGTAAAGAGTTTACGGATATAGACCAGAATGCGGCCTGCATCGTCGGTGGTGATTTTAATGACTGGTTATCACGTTTAAGAGCGCTTTTCGTTGAAGGTATGTCGCTGCGTTGCGCCACCGATACAGAAACTCGATTGCGCACCCGGCCGATTAAAACCTATCCTTCCTTTGCACCCCGTGGTGGCCTCGACCGAATTTATTACCGGGGTAATTTACGTGCTATCTCGGCCATTCCCTGCCGACATCAGATTGCCAGAGTCGCTAGTGACCACTTGCCAGTGATCGTCGAGCTGGAACTCAATAGCTAGGAAAGCTCTAATCAAGCCCAATTATTTTATGCTGTACTCACGCACAAACATGGCTACCGCCCTGTTCACCTCTGTGTTGATCTCATCTTCTGTGGGCAAATCCAGGCCCAGTGCTGCACGCATATGTAGGTCAGAGCGAATCATGCCGAAATATTGCCGTGCGGCTGCATGGGTGTCGCCGAGCTTAAGACTCCCGCTTTTAACCTGCTGCCCAAGGTAACTCGACAACCGCGTCACCGCCGCATTGGGGCCATTGAGGAAAAAGGTCTTCGCCAGCTCGGGAAAACGTACCCCCTCCGAAACTACGGTACGAAATATCGCCAGACTGTCCTCTCGCAACAACACATCCAAATAGACTTTACCCAGTTTTTCAAGGGTTTCCTGCAAATTGCTATCACCATCAAAAGCAGCGCCAAGAGGCGACAACATTTGCGTAGCAAGACTGCCGATAATCGCGGCAAATAATTCTTCTTTATTGCCAAAATACTTGTACACCGTACGCTTTGAACCACCAGCACGACGTACGATCTCATCAACGCTGGCACTGACATAGCCGTATTCAAGGAAAACCTCAACACCCGCCTGCAGGATAGTGTCGCGGCGAATTTGCTCAGTACTTTTCTCAGCTGTCACCATGGTTAAATATTATTCCTTATTATAATTAGTACCCAAGGCCACCTTTAAGCCAGCCTGTCAAGGCACACAAATATTTGTCGGACAGGCAGATTAATCCCATCCCGTCTGTTGAAAAATGACTTATAACACAGTCTTAGGCCATCTACCCAACAGATTTAAATAGTCTGGCAACAGCTTGCATCACATTAGGCGCGATGCTAGGGTACGGGGCAGTACCGCGATTAATCAAGTATTTTATAGGCTAGCTTTACAACGCAACAGCTTGAAGAATAATAGCTAATAAACACAGGTTCTTGAATTAGCTAGCGGTTAAATACGGGGTGGTAAACGAAAGCTGACCTCGTAAGCATTTTCTAATTTTGACGAAATGGTAAGCACAATGCGTAAAATCATTCTTCTTGGGATTCTTATAATCGGTATCATTTTTGGCGGCCTTTGGGCCAAAGAATGGTGGTTTGAGGGACGCTTTTGGGAATCGACAGACAATGCCTATACCCGGAGTGATATCACTATCATCAGCGCTAAAGTCCCAGGAATTGTCGATAAGGTCAATGTCCGCGCCAATGAGAAAGTGAAGGCCGGTGATATTCTTATTTCTATGTACAAACCCACCTTTGATGCATCTGTGGCGCGCGCTGAGGCTGAGGTCGCCGAAGCGCAAGCCAGCCTTGCACGGGTAGACACCCAAACCAGCCTGCAAGATGCCACCATTGCCGCCAGCCGTGCAGACGTCAAAGCGGCTGAAGCGCAATTGAAGCGAGCCAACCTTGATCTGGGACGCTCCAAAATACTGAAAGACAAAGGCTATGCTGAAAAACAGCGCTATGACCACGACCTCACCGACGTTAGCAGTGCAGAGGCTGAACTAGCGAAAACCCATGCCAATGTAAAAGCGGCCATTGCTCAACTCGATGTACTAACGGCTGAAAAGGGAGAGATTAATGCCGAACAGGCCCGCGCTGAAGCCGAGGCTAACCTTGCCAAGATTGCGCTATACCTGTCCGATATTCGTGCTCCTCGCGATGGCGTGGTCGGCGCCAAGCATGTAGAAAATGGTGAATACATCCACGTTGGCGCCCGCAAGATGGCCATTGTCTCCCTTGACCATATCTGGGTTAGCGCCAACTTCAAAGAAACCCAGCTCACCGCAATGGAGCCGGGACAAAAAGCAATTGTGACAATCGACGCCTTTCCCGACCAGCCGATCGAAGGTGTCGTCGAAAGCCTGTCCCCCGCCAGTGGTGCGGAGTTCAGCCTGTTACCACCGGATAACGCCACCGGTAACTTCACCAAAATTGTGCAGCGCGTGCCGGTTAAAATCCTCCTCGACCAGGATAACCCCGTCGTCAAATTACTCCGCCCCGGCATGTCTGTGCTCGCCAAAATCGACACTCGCGCTGATGAAAATGAAGAAACTACAGATATAGAAAACACATCCACTGTCGTTCTATCCAAATAATACTGAGTAATACATAGCCCGATTTATTCACGAGACCTGCATTAATTGTCCGCTACCAGACGGGGCGAGTACGGACGACCACTATGAGTAACGCAACAAACCCTACGGCTGAAGACGCCCCACCCACTACCGATGAAGAGTCTGTTTCCGTAGGCACATGGCTTACCGTGTTCGGCGGCGTGCTCGGTGCCTTTATTGCCGTTCTCAATATCCACATCACCAATGCCTCGTTAAAAGACATTCAGGGCGCGCTCTCCGCAACACTGGAAGAAGGCTCGTTTATATCCACCGCCTACCTCACGGCCGAAGTGGTGATTATTCCGGTGACCGGCTGGCTGGCAATGGTCTTTGGCCTGCGTCCCTACATGCTTTTCAACACAGTGGTTTTCGCCTTAACCACCCTCCTTTGCGCCTCGGCATGGAGCCTGGAATCCATGCTGGTTTTCCGTACACTGGCAGGCCTGGCCGGTGGGACGCTAATACCCCTGTCCTTTATGCTGATCCTGACTTTACTGCCACCGTCCAAACAAGCGATTGGCATGGGCATGTTTGCCCTCACCGCAACGCAGGCTCCATCAATTGGCCCTACGCTTGGTGGTTATCTAACCGAGGCCTTTGGCTGGCAGTCAGTGTTTTACCTACAAATTGTGCCCACAGGCATTATGTTTTTAATCCTCTTTCAGGGCTTGAAAAAAACCAAACCCCAGCTCGAACTACTCAAAAATGGCGATTGGTTTGGCATTCTCTCCATGGCCGTGGGTCTGGGTGCGATGATCATTGTGCTTGAAGAAGGCAATCGCAAAGACTGGCTGGAATCTGATTTTATTCTCAACGGCACCCTCCTCGCCGTGACCTGCCTCATTACTTTTGTTGTTATAGAATTAAAGCGAAAAGACCCTTTTATTAACTTACGCCTACTGGCACGGCGCAATTTCCTACTCTCTAATCTGGTGGGCATTATTCTCGGCCTTGGCCTCTATGGCTCGGTCTTTATCATGCCTATGTTTCTCGCCCAGATACATGGCTTTAATGCCATGCAGATAGGCCTGGTAATGATGTGGATTGGCCTGCCCCAATTAATCGTCGTGCCCATTGTTCTACGATTAATGCCTCACATTGACATACGCATACTACTCGCCTTTGGCGCCTTTATTTTTGGCCTGAGCTGCTTGTTAAATATTCATATGACGGCCGACTACGGTCACGACCACCTCATTTGGCCGAATATTATCCGCGGCCTGGGCATGCCTTTTATTATGGTGCCTCTCAATGTTATCGCCACCGCCGGTCTTGACAAGGAAGACGTCGGTTCGGCATCGGGCCTGTTTAATGTATTGCGTAATTTAGGCGGTGCCGTTGGCATCGCCGTGCTGGCAACCTTTTTATCCCTGCGCCAACAGTACCACTCCAGCCATATTGTTGAGAATGTCAGCGCCTACAACCCCTTCACCATGGAGCGCCTGCAAGGCTTTGCCAATCATTTTGGCAACCTGGGTGCCGACCCCATACTGGCTCAGGAGCAAGCCCTTCGAGCGATCGATGCCATCGCCCGGCGTGAGAGTTTCATCATGGCCTACAACGACTGTTTTTATTTTATGGGCGCGGCCTTTATCGTCAGCCTCGGTTTTATCGCGCTGATGAAGAAGCCCGGCTAGCGATATTCTCGACAAAAAAATAATAAATATTGGCAAGCGTTCATGAGTGATACAACAGCAACGGTTGAGGAAGAGACGAGCCCTACCACACCAGTGGTCGATGAAGACTACGTTTCCCTAAAAACCTGGTTTACCGTGTGGGCCAGTGTTATCGGCGCTTTTATTGCCGTGCTCAACATTATGATCACCAACGCCTCCCTGAAGGATATTCAGGGCGCACTCGGAGCAACGCTGCACGAAGGCTCGTTTATTTCGACCGCCTATCTTACGGCGGAAGTCGTGGTAATCCCCCTCACCGGCTGGCTGATACAGGTCGTTGGCCTGCGCCGTTTTGTACTCACCGTATCCGGCATTTTTCTCGTAGCAACTCTGTGTTGCGCCATGGCCTGGAGCCTGGAATCAATGCTGGTGTTCCGCACCATCGCCGGTTTTGCCGGTGGCACTTTTATTCCATTATCGTTTACCGTCATCCTCACCCTGCTACCGCCCAGCAAACAACCGCTGGGCATTGCCATGTTTTCCCTCACCGCCACCCAGGCGCCGTCCATAGGGCCAACGCTCGGTGGCTTTCTCACCGAGAACTACGGCTAGGAATCGATCTTTTATTTACAGGTTATTCCCACCTCACTGATGATTATGATTCTGTCCTGGGGCTTGAGCCAGTCGACCAGTAAATGGAAATGCTCAAAGAAGCCGACTGGACCGGCATCTTCTGCCTGTCTGTCGCCCTTGGCGCAATGATTATCATTCTTGAAGAAGGCAACCAGCTCGACTGGCTCAAATCCTAGGCCGTACTTAATGGCTGCGTGTTTGCGGGCACCTGCTTTTTTATCTTTCTCTATCGCCAACTACGAGGCCCCAACCCCTTTATTAACGTGCGCTTGCTGGGCCGCTGGAACTTCGGCATGGCCAATGTGATTGGCGTTATTCTCGGTCTCGGCTTATACGGCACGATCTTTATTACCCCCCTTTATTTGGCACAAATACAGGACTACAACGCCCTGCAGATTGGCGTCACCATGATGTGGTTTGGCTTCCCCCAGTTAATCGCCGTGCCCCTGATCGTGCGTCTGATGAAAACGGTCGACCTGCGCCACCTCGTCGCCTTTGGCTGCGTAGTTTTTGCCTGGAGCTGCCTGATTAACATCCACATGAACGCAGACTCCGGCTACGACCAACTGCTGCTCGCCAACTTTATTCGCGGCATCGGCCAACCCTTCCTCTCCATCCCCCTCGCGGTGATGGCAACCGTCGGCATCGAGAAGACGCAAGTGGGCTCGGCTTCGGGCCTCTATAACCTGACCCGCAACCTCGGCGGCGCTGTGGGCATCGCCTTCCTCGCCCAGGAACAAGCCATTCGCACCATCGATGCCATCGCCCGGCGCGAAAGCATGGTTATGGCCTATAACGACGCCTTTTATTTTGTTGGTGCGGCCTTTGTGTTTGGGGCTTGTGTTACGTATACCTTGAAGCCGTTTCGGCCCCTGGGCTAAACAAACAGTTGTCCCTGAAGGAGAAGGAACTGAAAGCCTTCCATATAATCAATTTCTCTTAGCAAGTACTGTTATACGCGGGAAAACCATAATGAAAAATAAAAATGGATTTTATTTTTTTATCACAATAGCTTTTCTAATCATCACCTACACCGCAACAGCAGATAAGTGGGATAATGCAGAAAAAGCAATAAAACACCTGAGCCCAACGATCTATAAAGGCTTACCAGAAGGCTTTATAAGGAAATTAAAACAACGTGGCTGCACCATTCCACAGAGCTTTGAAACGACGGAAGCACATAATATAATCAGTGGCGAATTTGCAAAAAAAGGGCAGCGCGACTGGGCGATACTTTGTTCTATTAACCACTCTTCTACAATACTGGTTTTCTGGGGTGGCGATAGCTCCTGTCAATCTGAATTCAATGTCAGTAAAGACAGGGACTGGCTGCAGGAAACAGCTAACGGGATTGCTTATTCAAGAGCGATCAGTGTTGTTGACAAAGTATTTATTCAGTCTCATTTTGAAGCCTATGGTGGAGAAACACCTCCACCAATCGAACACTCCGCAATTGACGAAGCCTTTATTGAAAAGGCGTCCACTGTGCACTATTGTCACAACGGAAAGTNGCTGAGACTAATGGGCTCTGACTAAGTCACACCCTACAAAATCACAAACCAGCTCATTTCGAGCACTATAAAACCATGAAGCAAATTATTACGATTATCTTATTATTTTCAARCCCATCAATTTTGGCAACCGAGCTCWTCCGAGTGGAAAACCTGACTAATAATTCTTGTACTGAACCAGAATGCATTTATTACGAATGGAAGCTGAAGGGTGATGAGAGCATTCGTTTTKTAATCAGTGGCTATCACGACAGTTCAGACTGTAGGTTCTATAAACTAAGTGAAGGCGGGCAGTATTCAGTGATTTTAGATATCYCCCCTATTATTGTTGATTCAAATGGTAAATATTGGTGGGGCTATGCTTGGGATATTGAAGATATACCCATTGAATACAAAAACGGGAAAATATTTGTACAAGCCACCTTCGAGCATAATCAAATCCGCGATGGAAATTTTATCCCACCGAAATGGCAGCATAGATTTCCCGTAGTAAAATTTTACGGTAAAAAAAYACGGTGGRATTTTGAACAGCCAAAATACAACTATAAAACGGTGTCGTTAGAAGCTTTGTCCATRGCGGCAAAACAGATCACAAACGACGTAAAGCTTATGTAAACCTGCACCAAACTGGCCCCGGCTTCTAATCTTGTCGCAGGCATACACGCTACTGGCAACAGCCACACAAATAGTCTGAAGCCCCAAATCAAGCCCAATCTATATTATGTCGAGGATAGAAACTAGCCTAACTGCTACGCATTCAACTTTTAAAGCCCYCYTAACAGGTGCTATAGTTAGCACCTGTTACTGTTTTCTTTGTGAGCTAAACCCATGCCCATTAAATTCTCCGAAGACATCATTCCCCTTACCGACCTCAAGGTTAACCCCGGCAAGGTGGTAAACCATGCCAAAAATACCCATCGCCCGATCTTACTCACCAGCCGAGGGCGCGGTGTCGCCGTGGTGCAGGGTCTTGATGAATATGAAAAAGGTGAAGAGGAACGGGAATTCATGAAAGCTGTGGCCACAGGTCTGATGGAGATACGCGAAGGCAAAGAGCTAACCCTGGATGAAGTCAGGAAAAAACTGGGCATCGCATAAGTGCAAATTTTTGTCGCCAACTCGGCGTATAGCGATCTCGACGCTATCAAGGAATACTACGAAGGCGAGGGAGCCCCACAAGTCGGCAAGGCCTTTTTAGAGGCCATTYTTAAACATATTGAAACCTTAACTGACAATCCGAGTATAGGAAGAGTCGTGCCCGAATTTGGCGAAAAACGAATCAGAGAGCTTATTCACGCCCCTTTTCGTATTGTCTATTTGCGGGAACAGGATTCAATTCATGTGATACGMGTGTGGCGGAGCGAGCGTTTACTCAAATTGCCCGATAGCAAAACATAATAAAATCTACTAGCGCATATTGGACACAGCCTCAACTGCTTCACGTATCAACCCCGGCCCCTGATAAATAAACCCGGTATAAACCTGMACTAAACTCGCCCCGGCTTTGATTTTTTCGCAGGCATCCTCACCTTTGACGATGCCACCCACACCGATAATCGGCAGTGCGCCATCGAGTTCTTTCGCAAGTTTAGCAATCACTTCAGTCGCCCGTTCACGCACGGGCCAACCACTCAAGCCGCCCTGCTCACCCGCTAATGGCGAGCGCTTAACCTGTTCTCGCGACAGGGTTGTATTGGTGGCAATAACRCCGTCCATACCGTGTTTAATCAATTGGCGTGCCATATCGGCAATTTTCTCGTCGTCCAAATCCGGTGCAATTTTTAATGCCAGGGGTACATAGCGACCCTGCTCATCAGCGAGGCGAGCCTGGGTTTGTTTCAGTGTTACCAGCAGTTCATCGAGCTGCTCGGCGTGTTGTAAATCCCGCAGACCCGGGGTATTGGGCGAGGAAATATTAACGGCAATATAGTCGGCGTGGGCGTAGGCCTTTTCCATACACAGGCGATAATCATCACTGGATTTTTCCACGGGCGTGTCAAAATTCTTACCGATATTAATACCCAGTACGCCTTTAAATTTTCGTTCGCGCACCTGTGATACCAGATGATCGATACCTAAATTATTAAAGCCCATGCGATTAATAATGGCCTGATATTCCGGCAGGCGAAACAGGCGCGGCTGAGGATTGCCCGGTTGGGGCCGAGGCGTAATAGTGCCGATTTCAACAAAGCCAAAGCCCAGTTCAGAGAGCGCATTAAAGTAGTCGCCATTTTTATCGAGGCCAGCCGCCAAGCCAACAGGGTTGGGAAAGCGTAGACCCATCACCTCTACGGGCAAGGCCTCAGGTTTAGGCAGGAGCTTCAACAAACCCAGCCGCGATGACAGCGCGATAGCGTTTAAAGAAAGATGGTGGGACGTCTCTGTTGGTAAAAGGAATAAAGCTCTGCGCGCTAGCTGATACATAGTGATCTCACGTATTTATTGCCGACTGATTTGCCCAACTGCTGTTTCAACGACTGAGCAGACGACGGGCCCGATGAATGTGCCACTTCTCAACGAAGATCAACAGGGTCGCAAGGATAAGCCAAGGTGAAGGGCAAGTCATCAACGCTGCTCAGTAAAATACCAATGCTGAACCTAAAGCCATGCATCCTGTCCTAACTGCGTTTGAGCAGAAAATCTTTGCCCAAGCACTGGTAAATATTACAATCGACCCCATAACACTAGCTTGAAACTCACGATTAAAATAAGGCCGAAATAACGTACCCATGAGTGTATCCACGCAGATCCAGTCTTTACTGTCCTACCTCAATCAAACCATCGTTGGCCAGGAGCATCTCGCTCAGCGGCTAGTCATGGCACTACTGGCCGATGGCCATTTACTGGTTGAAGGCGCACCCGGCCTCGCCAAAACCAAAGCCATTAACACGCTGGCTAAGGGTATTGATGCTGACTTTCACCGCATACAGTTCACCCCGGATCTATTGCCCGCCGATGTAACGGGCAGCGATATTTATCGCCCCGAGAATGCCAGCTTTGAATTTCAGGCCGGGCCTATTTTTCACAACCTGGTGCTGGCCGACGAAATCAACCGTGCCCCCGCCAAAGTACAGTCGGCCCTGCTTGAAGCCATGGCTGAGCGACAGGTCAGTATCGGCAATAAAATTTACCCCCTCCCCGAACTGTTTCTGGTGATGGCAACACAAAATCCCATTGAACAGGAAGGCACCTATCCCCTGCCCGAAGCCCAGCTCGACCGCTTTTTAATGCATGTCACCGTTGGCTACCCCGCCACCGATGCCGAGCGACAGATTCTCAAGTTGGTGAGAGATGAAGCCGAAGGTAGCACTCAGGCTCCCGGCCCTGAAATTGATCAAGCGACGCTCTTTGCCGCCCGAAAAGAAGTGCTCGGCGTACACATGGCCGACAATGTTGAAGAGTATTTAATTCAGCTGATTCAAGCCACACGCCAGCCCCTAAGCTATGGTGAAGAACTCGACAGCTGGCTCGACTACGGGGCCAGCCCGCGTGCCACTATTGCCCTCGACCGCTGCAGCCGTGCCAATGCCTGGCTCGACGGGCGCGACTTTGTTACCCCGGATGATATTCGCGCCGTGGCCCACGACATCCTGCGTCATCGTTTAATTCTCAGCTTTGAAGCCGAAGCCAATGGCATTACTACCGACCGCGTGATCGATACCCTGCTTGCCAACGTTGCTTCTGCCTGAGCGCCGTTGTGTCAATGCTAGCGTCTATATTAGTGTCAATATTGCTCTTTACCACTAAGGCCTGTCTCGCCCTTGTCTAGCCCAGCGCCCTTGTCGAAGCTGCCCGCCAGTGTGGTCGCCTCTGTCGCCGATCTCGCGAAGCTGCGTTTTGCCGCTCGCGAGTTAACGCTATTCCCTCAACGCCCCGTAAAAAGCGCATTGAATGGCACCCGCAGTTCGCGCTTTCGCGGCCGCGGCATGGACTTCGACGAAGTACGCCCCTACCAGCCCGGTGACGATATTCGCTCTATCGACTGGCGGGTGACGGCGCGTACCACCAGCCCCCACACCAAGGTTTTTCGCGAAGAACGCGAACGCCCACTGATGGTGATCTGTGACCTGCGCCAAAGCATGTTTTTTGGCTCTCGACGCTTGAAATCGGTTTGCGCCAGCGAGATCGCCAGCCTACTGGCATGGGCCGGACTCAATGCCGGCGAGCGCATTGGCGCACTGGTATTTGGCCCCGACAAGCACCGGGACATCCGCGCCCGGCGCAGCCAGCACAGTGTTCTTCAGCTGATTAAGGCTCTGCACGAAACCAGCCTGGCGCTGCTGCCAGCGGGCAAAGCACAAACCGAACAGGCATCGCCGACACCCGATAAGCTAGAGCGCTACAGCCTGAGTGAAGTTCTCGAAGACACGCGCCGCGTTGCTCGCCCCGGCACCAGCTTAATGATCATCAGCGATTTTCACGATCTCGACGAAGACAGTGAACGCCACCTGTTTGAACTGGCTCGCCACTGCGACCTCAGCCTGTTTCACATCTACGACAAGCTCGAAAGCCAGCTACCGCCGCCCGGGCAATACCAGGTTTTTAATGGCGCACAACGGTTTTTATTGAACGCGACCAAAGCGAGTCTACGCAGCCGCTTTGAACAACACTATCGTGACAAAGAACAACGCTTGCAGCAAACGGCCCTGCGACTGAAGCTACCGCTACTCAGCTTCTCAACGGATGAACCGGTACTCGACACCCTGCGTTTGGCCTTTGCCAAACAAGGTCGACGGCAGCGCTAGTGGATAATCCGATGCTCGAACAGCTCAGAGATATTCACCTGCCCGAGGCTGTGCCCTGGTGGCCACCCGCACCTGGCTGGTGGATAGTCGCAGCCTTATTGCTGGCTCTGACAATCTGGCTCAGCCGCTATTTGCAGGCGCGCTATCGCCGTCAGTATTTTCGCGGCGAAAGCCAGGGCTTACTGAAACAAGTTTGGCTGGACTACGAACAACAGTCGGGGAACACCGCCAATGCCGACCGTGACTTTATTGAAAATACGCTGGCGCTATTACGCCGAGCTGGTAAAACAGCTGACGCCGCAATAAGCGACGATAGTTCGGAACATTTCGATTCAATGCCCGGCCCAGC
This sequence comes from Cellvibrionales bacterium, assembly GCA_002746135.1. Lineage (GTDB taxonomy): Bacteria > Pseudomonadota > Gammaproteobacteria > Pseudomonadales > Porticoccaceae > Reddybacter. The sequence continues at coordinate 26,049 of NVWE01000008.1, forward strand.
TCTGCTAGCAGCTCTCGACCAACACAGTGTCGGTACTCTATCTGCTGCCATCGACCTGAAAACCATTACCGAACGCCTCTACCGCGCCGAGAGTGAAACGCTGACACCAGCGCAGATACAGTGCTTTTACGCGGTGGCAAAAAGCTGGCTCAAGTCGAAAAATTTTAAACCGAGCAAACAATCCGGGAGCGATAGCTGATGCTCAGCTTGATCTGGCCCTGGATGCTGGCACTCGCCCCCCTGCCCTTTCTCTACCGCTGGTGGCGCAAGCCCGCCGACGATCAACAAGCGGCCTTGCTGTCGCCCGTTTACGCCCAGCTTGCCAACGACAGCCAAAGCAGCCCGGCGGTGAATCGCCACAATTGGCCGAGCCTTGTCCTGCTCACCTTAATCTGGCTTGCCTGTCTGCTCGCTGCCAGCCGCCCCCAGTGGATTGGCGAACCCATCGCACTGCCTATCAGTGGCCGCGACCTGCTACTGGCGGTGGATATTTCCGGCAGCATGGAAGTCGAAGACATGGAAGTCAGGGGCTCGCTGATTGACCGCTTAAGCGTGGTTAAAGCGGTGGTCGGCGATTTTGTCGAACGACGCAGCGGCGATAGACTCGGCCTTATTCTGTTTGGCGACCACGCCTACCTGCAAACCCCTCTCACCTTTGACCGGCAAACCCTCAATACACTATTACAGGAGGCCTTAATCGGCTTTGCCGGTAAAGGCACGGCGATTGGCGATGCCATTGGCCTCGGCGTGAAGCGCCTGAAAGATAAAGACGAAAACAGTCGCGTTATTATTTTACTCACTGACGGTGCCAATACCGCAGGTGAGGTTGAACCTCTGAAAGCCGCCGAGTTAGCCGCCGCCTACGGGGTTAAGATTTACACCATTGGCGTCGGTGCCGATGAAATTTTGCGCCGTAGCTTGTTCGGCGTACGCCGCATAAATCCCTCCGCCGACCTTGACGAAACCACCCTCCGCGCCATCGCCGCGCAGACAGGAGGCCAATACTTTCGCGCCCGCAATCCACAAGAATTAGCACAAATCTACGCCAGCCTCGACCTGCTTGAACCCGTCAGCCAGGACGCCGAAACTTTTCGCCCCACCCGCGCGCTGTTTTACTGGCCCTTGGGTGTAGCCCTACTATTGAGCGGCCCCTTGCTGCTTTTCCGGGGCATTAAGGCATGAGTTTTTTGTCTGCCGAGATCGCAACAGCTATCGCCCAGTTTCACTGGTTGCGCCCCTGGTGGCTCGCAGCCCTGTTACCCGGCATTGCCCTGGCCTTATTGCTCGCTCGTCGCAGTGCTAACAACAGTAACTGGCAGGGGGTTATCGCCCCGGAGTTACTGCCCTATCTGGTCGAACAAGGCCCCAGTACAAAGCGTCAGCGCCTGCATTGGTGGCTGCTCCTGCCCTGGCTCTGCGCCTGTCTTGCCCTCGCAGGGCCGAGCTGGAATAAAATCCCCCTGCCCATTCACAAACAGCAGACACCGCTGGTTATTCTGCTCGATCTGTCACCGTCTATGTGGGCGGAAGATGTCAAACCCAACAGATTGACTCGCGCCCGCTTGAAACTCATCGACCTGTTGCACACACGACAGGAAGGCACAACGGCACTGGTCGCCTATGCTGGCGATGCCCACGTCGTCACCCCTCTCACAGATGACACAGCAACCATTATCTCCCTGCTGCCCGCCCTTACGCCGGCGGTAATGCCCGTGGCGGGTAACCAACCTTTGCAGGCGCTAGAAAAAGCCATCGAGTTAATCGGTAAAAGTGGCTTTCAAAATGGTCATATTTTGCTAGTTTCCGATGGGCTGCCCAGTACTGACTTACCAGGAATGAATTCGCAGTTGGAAAACTACTCCGGCATTAGTACCTCTGTATTAGCCCTTGGCACAAAAGAGGGTGCGCCCATTCCTTCTGTTTCTTCCGCCGGTAAAGGTGGCTTTATCAAAGACAGTAAAGGCAATATTGTCATTGCCCAATTACGCGAAACGCCATTGCGTAAACTGGCGCAAAACAATGGCGGCATCTACCGCAAAATCTCTCTCGACGACAGTGACATTAAAGCTCTAAGCCAGCTTTTCAATAGTACTGATAGCGAACAAAGCCAGCAATTAGAACGCACCTTCGATACCTGGCACGACAGTGGTTTCTGGCTAGCTTTGCCGCTACTGCCCTTCCTGGTCTTAGCCTTTCGGCGCAATGTGCTGGCTATATTGATTCTTGCCCCGCTAGTTTTTGCGCCGGATAAAAGCTACGCCATGGAATGGCAAGACCTCTGGCTGCGCAGTGACCAGCAAGGGCAAAAGGCACTGGCCGCTGGCGACGCGGAGGCAGCTGAAGCGCTCTTCAAAGACCCGAGCTGGAAAGGTTCGGCAGCCTATAAAAAGGGTGACTTTGTCGCCGCCGAAGAGCACTTTAAAAACAGCGAAGCCTCTGCCGACAGCCTTTACAACCTGGCCAATGCCCAGGCTAACGCCGGACAGCTAGAAGCAGCACTGGAAAACTATCAGGCGGCCCTCGAATTAGAGGACAAACACGAAGACGCCCGCTTTAATAAAGACCTGGTTGAAAAAGCCCTTAAGCAAGAACAGGAAGAGCCGCAAGAAAAAGATAAGTCGCAAGATGACGAGAACTCAGAAGAGGGTGATAAAAGCGACGCCGATAAAGACGATGCAGAGGATGGAGAGCCGTCGTCCGATTCTGAGCAAGACGGACAGGAAGGCGAGTCTGGCGAACAAGAGGCCGACGACGATGATTATAATCCCGAGGATAGTCCGGAGAATAAAGAACCAGACACTGAAAAAAGTGCTGAGCAAAACAAAGATGATGCCGAAGAGAAAGACTCTGCCAAGGCAGAGAATGAAGAAAAAACCGACGCTGCAGAATCTCAAAAGACGGAGGAAGCACAAACCTCTGCCGCCGACGAAATGCCCGATGAGCAACGCCAGGCCCTTGAGCAATGGTTGCGCCGTGTACCCGACGACCCCAGTGGATTAATGCGTAGAAAATTTGAATATGAAGCCTGGCAGCACAATCAACAAATGCAAGGCCGAGGTCGARCAAACCAGACGCCGTCTAATCAGCAGGAGACAGAACGTTGGTAAGTAAACAATTCGCCATCCGAGCTACTCAGATACACCACTTCGGCAGCTATTTTATTGGCTTATTTCTACTGATGATGAGCATTAATAGCAACGCCGCAAGCCTGTTAAGCCAGGTCGATCGCAGTGCTGTCAATTTCGGTGAAAGCTTCGAACTGAATATTATTTTTAGTCAACAGGCTTTGTTTGGCGAGCCAGATTTCAGCGCGCTGGAAAAGGACTTCAATATATTAAGCCGCAACCAGCAAAACAAGTATTCAAATAGGAATGGTCATGCCCTTTCCTTCACACAATGGGTTTTGACGCTGTCACCAAAGCACACCGGCCGTTTACTTATCCCTTCTTTCACCTTCAAAGATGCGGTTAGCAACGCACTCGAGATAAAAGTCAGTAAACCAAAAGCCAGTACCCAACACGTCGGAGCTGCTGTCTTTACCGAAACCCTACTCGACAAAAATAGTGTTTATGTACAGGAGCAAGCCCTGCTGACACTGCGTTTATATACCTCTGTGCCCATGAGTAATTTTGCCTTCGACGAACTCGCCGTGCCGGGGGCRCAACTTATCAAGGTGGCCGAAAGCCAATATCAAAAAGAGATCGATGGCCAGCAATACACCGTGGTCGAAACCCGCTACGCTATTTTTGCCGAKAGYAGTTCGACWYTGGAWATACCGGCRATTCAATAYCGRGGRGTTATTGCAGACCGAAGCGCACGCCGTAGCGGCTCACTCTTTAGGCAACGGGGTCGACAGGCTTACTTCAACAGCGAAGCCAAGCAATTGCAGGTTAAGCCCATGCCCAGCAATAACCCTCTGCAGCACTGGCTACCCGGCAAAGGCCTGGGTCTGGCGGAGCGTTGGAGCAATACCACCGATGACATCATTCTCGGTGAACCCCTGACCCGTACCATCACCATTACCGGGCAGGGTTTGATGGGTAGTCAACTGCCGCCCCTGCAAATACCCAATAGCAAAAGCTACAAACTCTATCCCGACCAGGCGCAAATGGAGAACACGGTTAGCGAGGCCGGTGTTATCGGTAAGCGCATTGAATCTATTGCCATCGTACCAACGCAAACCGGTAGTATTACCCTACCCGATATTACCGTCGACTGGTGGGATACAACGGCTRACAAAGTRCAGCGCACTGTTCTCAAGGGACGYACACTGAACGTTCTRCCTGCAAGTACKTCAACTCAATTRGCCAACGACYCCGTAACGCCAACGCCTRAAAGTGATGCAAGCACKCTGTCAYCCGAAGCRCTTMAAAATACGATCTCACCGATAACAGGTACTTACTTCTGGCTCCTGGCTGCAAGCAACCTTGTCCTGCTCACTATCGCCACGATCTTTGCTGTTTTATGGTGGCGCAATCGCCCCACCGCTGTATTGGCAACGACACAAAATACAGAAGCCATTCCGGATAAAGCACTGTTTAAAGAAATCCGTATGGCCTGCGCCGTCGATAACTACCCGGGCCTGCGCCAGGCCATTATCGACTGGGCACGCGTACACTGGCAGCAAGAACACTTACACAGTCTWGAGCAAGTGGCCGAACTTGCCGATAACGATGAATTAAGCGCTGAATTTAAAGCCCTTGATGCGCGGCTTTACAGCAATAGCGATACTCAACAACCGGTGAATAGCGATGCTATTTTTCTACAACTGGAAGATTTGAGAAAAGGTGGCGTAAAAAACAATTCGTCCGCTAAAAATGATCGACGACAGCACTTGCAATCGCTCTACCCTGAGAACACTTGAAGTTGATTTTTACTTTATCAAGAAGAGGTGAACCTTAATGACAATCTGGAAAAAAAACCTGTCGCTCGATGTCCTGAATAATGACTTCCCCGATGGTGCCGCAACAAACTCCGGCATTGAGTACACCGACTTTGGCGATGACTATATTACCGCCCGCATGCCAGTCGATGAGCGTACCCGCCAGCCCTACGGCATTCTGCACGGTGGCGCATCCTGTCTACTTGCCGAAACCGTCGGTAGTCACGCCTCGTCGTTGTGCATCGATATGGACAAGCAGTATTGCCTGGGCCTGGAGATTAATGCCAACCACATCCGCTCGGTMTCTGAAGGCTTTGTTTACGGCACGGCCAAACCCATGCACCTGGGTCGGTCAACCCACGTTTGGGAAATTATGATTCGTAACGAAGCGGGAAAAACAGTGTGTATTTCGCGCTTGACGATGATGGTGAAAGATCAGGAGTAATGTGGTTAAAAAAATTAGTGAGGCGAACCTGAGTAAAGTAGTCCGCCCCACTATCGTCAATTAAAACCAACTGTTAGGGCGCAGGGTTTGAATAACGCTGGTGTAAGGCCTCTATACCCTGCTTCACTTCCTTCGATAACACACAATCAATACTCGCAATATTCGCCTTCAATTGTTCAAGATTAGTGGCGCCAATAATATTACTGGTGACAAATTCCCGGCTATTCACATAGGCCAGGGCCATCGTTGATGGATCTAATCCATGCTCCTGCGCCAGCTTCACATAAGCCTCCGAAGCAGCAACGGCCTGGGGGCTGGAATAGCGCTGAAAGCGATCAAACAGAGTCAAACGCGCACCTGCCGGCTTCTGGCCATTCATATATTTACCCGACAACATGGCCATCGCTAGCGGTGAATAGGCTAACAAGCCGACATCTTCACGAATCGCCATTTCAGCAAGGCCGACTTCAAAGCTACGATTGAGCAGGTTGTARGGGTTTTGAATACTGACGATACGTTCGAGATCATCCTCGCGAGCGTGACGTAAATACTCCATGACACCCCAGGGGGTTTCGTTAGACACGCCAATGTGACGCACTAAACCCTCTTTCACCAGCTCCGATAACGCACTCAATGTTTCTTCAATCGAAGCAAGATCATCTTGCTCTTTGTGGCGATAACCCAGTTGCCCAAAAAAATTAGTCGTACGCTCGGGCCAGTGCACCTGATAGAGGTCGATATAATCTGTCTGTAAACGTTTAAGAGAATCACGCACCGCCTGGTGGATATGCTCACGATTCAATCGTGGCCCGCCGCGCAGGTGCTTCCAGTCGCCGGTGGCTTCGGAGCGACCGGACACCTTGGTCGCCAGCACCACCTCATTACGCTTGCCACGCCGGGCAAACCATTCGCCCACATACTCTTCCGTGCGGCCCTGGGTTTCAGGCTTTGGTGGCACTGGGTACATTTCTGCGGTATCGAAAAAATTAACGCCTTCGGCAAGGGCAAAGTCCATTTGCTCACAGGCCTCATCCAGGGTGTTTTGCTGACCCCAGGTCATAGTGCCCAGACAAATAGCACTGACCTTGAGATTAGTCCGGCCGAGTGTGCGATATTCCATTTTAATAATTCCCTGCAGCTACCAAGCTTCCGCTTCGCATTTAGTTATTAGAAGCGCTATTTAACCCCATTGGGTAAAACAAAACACTACAAAACCAATACCAACATCAGGTAGTATCAGCTGTAAAATAATTCATTGTAAAGATAGATACCGGAGAAAAACCATGAAAGTTAGTGTCAAAGAGCTTGTCGATAATGCCCTGAAAGAAATTGAAACTCTCAGTCTTGAACAAGCTTCGTCACTACTGAATGATGACGAGATTGTGTTTGTCGATATTCGTGATGTGCGTGAACTCCCGCGTGGCGGTAAAATTCCCGGAGCCATGCATGCACCGCGGGGCATGCTTGAATTCTGGGTCGACCCGGAAAGTGAATACCACCGGGATATTTTTTCATCCGGCAAAAAATTTGTTCTTTATTGTGCCAAAAGTCATCGCTCTGCCCTCGCCACACTCGCTTTGCAAAATATGGGATTAAGTCCCATCTGTCATATTGATGGCGGTTTTGAAGCCTGGACAAAAGCAGGCCTGAGTACTGAGTCAGTAGAGAAAAAGTGAATCGACTTGCACAACAGAAATGACACCGTACCTCGCCCACATACCCACTATTTTTTAGTTCACGCATCGACTGTGATCCCTATTATCAACTGACAATAACCGCTTTATCCCCCTGCTCAACAAGCAAATTATTGGCCAACCACAGATACAGGCGGGGGTCTCACCTGAAGAACTTCGTAGCAAGGGCGAGTTAATTTCCGTCAACGCCCTACACGAACCCGGCATAGACGCCCTGTTCACTATTCGTTACGAACCCTATTACCGTTACTACACACTCAGCTCTATAGAAAGATCCAGCCTTTACGATGAGTTCCTGCCAACATTGATCTTGCAGGTTGCGGTAATAAGCACCTTGAGCCTACTRCTTTTCCTGATGTTTAATTTCTTTAATCGGGAGCAGAAAGATTCGCAAAAGCGCCTGCTTTTTCAGGCCCGTCACGACTAGTTAACAGACTTACCCAATCGCTACTACCTTGCTAACCACTTCGATGACTGGCCTCAATCTTACGAAGAAAAGTTTTCGCTTTTTTCATTGATCTTGATAATTTAAAAGTCATCATGACCACTATGACCATTCAACAGGGACCAAATACTTGTCAAGGAGGCACGACGCATTGAAACCCAGTTTAAAGATTAAAATATAAGACATGGTGGCGACGAATTTATCATTGTTATCCCTAACAATGACGAAGTTTATCTGGTGCAACTCGCCAACAACTTTATTAATGACTTGATGCAGCCCATTACTGCGGGCAATACTAAATTTTCTGACACATTCAGTATCGGTATTGTCTCCGCACCCAAGAATGGCAGCGAACTTGAAGTACTGCTGAACAAGGCCGACATTGCCATGTATGAGGCCAAAAAGCGCCGTAACGAAGCCTTCCTTATTTCCCGATGAACTCGAACAGCGTAGCGCTTATAACACAGCCATTGAAAGAGAGCTGCGCTCCGCTATTGAGCGCWAAGAACTGTCKATGGTCTATCAGCCTCAGATCGAGACTAACAGTGGCAAAGTGATTGGCGTTGAGGCTCTCGTACGCTGGAATAATTGCCAACTCGGCATCGTGCCACCTTGCGACTTCATCCCCATCGCCGAAAGTATTGGCATCATGAATGACCTCGGACAACTTATTACTTACAGAGCCATTGAAGAAACGGCAGAAGTCTGCAAGCAAGTTGGCCTCCTGCGTCTCTCCATTAATGTTTCCGTACAACAACTGCTCACCGATGGTTTCTTTGAGTTCTTTCGTGACGAAATTGATGTTACCCAGGAAACATAACGCTTTTCTAAGCGGCAGATAAAGTGATGGRGGTTTTCTGCAATAATTTGCGAAGAAAATTCATAAAAAAACCAGCGCTTTGGCTGTCCAGTGGAGGCGCGGATTTTTGCGCCGGAACGATGCTTGAGCAACTGGTTATATGTCAGTAATAAATACTTTATTTATATAATTACACCATTGTGTAGATTCCAACGATGGCACTTTAGGGTCATCTCTAATGCCTAATTTGAATTCAATAACAGAACGCCATTCTAAAGACCCAAAGTCGGGGCCATGCCCTTGGTMATCTCCGGTTAAAATTTCTTTTTCTACCTGTAAAAACCAGTCATTGGTACAAGCTTGAAACTGTATTTCCTTTTTTTTGTTGCTAGTGCATCCGGAATTTATTACTGTTATAAAAAAGAAAGTTAATATATATTTTTTAATATTCACTTTAATTCCTGAATTACATTGATGTTACCCACGAAAAGTAGACRCGATTTTAGGCGTACTTGTCATAATATTGTCGTTCAACATCATTGGGACTTTGGTAGTTATTAGCACTATGTCGGCGAATCGTATTATAGAACATCTCTATGTAGTCAAACACGCACGAGTAGGCTGTTTTCTTATCCTTTAAGTCCTCAGTATAAATCGATTCGACTTTGAGTCGTGCAAAGAAGGACTCCATTGCTGCGTTGTTCCAACAATTGCCCTTACGGCTCATGCTCGGCTTAACCCCTGACCTGGACAACAAATATTGATATTCACCTGAGCGGTACTGTACACCGCGATCAGAGTGCAGGAGAAGGCCTGGCTCCACCCTGCGACTTGCCACCGCCCTTTTAAACGCCTCGAATGTACTGACGACGGCTTGCTCAACGCAGTGGCGCTGTTGCTCTCGGGGGCTGATAATTCGTTTGCGCTATTTGTAATAACCGGAACGACTAACCCTCAACCATTGGCACATTTTAAGCACCGAATGGCAATCACGGAGGGACGCAAGATAGGCGTACTTCACCACTGGTCTTTNGAGAAGTACGCCGTCGCTTTTTTTAAGAAGTCATTCTCTTCCTTAAGATCGGCGACCTGACGCTTCAATTTTCGAATTGCCTCGCTCTCTTCCATGGAATAATCTACTCCGTTAAGGCTATTGAATTGCTTATCAGAGAGGCGTTTATATTGTCGACGCCAGTTGTAAATCTGACCCGGATGAATCCCTAGCTCTTTGGCAACTTCCGCAGCGCTCGTATTGGGATCATCAGAACGGCGCACCGCCTCGCGTCGAAAATCCTCAGTATAGTGATTATATTTGTTCTTCTTCTTTTTCATTATCAGACCCTCATTAGGTAGTAGTGAGGTGTCTACTTTTCATGGGTAACTTGGAAATATAACGCCTCGCACACAGTATTATTAGCATCGGCAAGGATCTAAAACTAACGACTATTGCCGAAGGCGTCGAAGAACAGACGCAACTGGTAATACTTCAGGTTTTCGGTTGTGACTTAATTCAGGGTTATTATTATTCAAAGCCGCTTAGCAAAGAAGACCTACTCGCCTTTCTTCTTACTTCCGATAACAAAGTCCTCAGCGAAAATTAAAAGCACGCCTTTCTGTGCAGTATTGACCCTGTCATTAAGACTAGCCAATTCTGTTTGATTAAGTCCTGCCCTGAAAGGATATAATGCGGCCTCACTTTCCCACTACCCACGAATACTTCCTCATGAGCTACGCCGAACGCCAGCAATTTTTCAAACAATTACTTACTGTCTTCGGTCGCAAAACCGTATTGGAAGCCCTACAGGAAACAGCTATTCCCGCCTATCGCTTACACCTTGCGAGTAGCAATCGTAGTGATGCGACCATGAAGAAAATAATCGCTCTGGCTGAGGCTCGCGAGATTGAGATTCAACACCACAGTCGCCAGGAGCTGTCTCGGATTTCGCGCAATCAGCGCCAGGATCAAGGTGTTGCACTTGACCTGCAGTGCCCCAACTACGGTGACTATCAAAGCCTGACTAAACAGCTACCGAAGAAGCTCTGCTTAATCGCACTGGACCGCATCACTAATCCGCAAAATCTCGGCATGGTGATTCGATCCATTTGTGCCAGCCCTATCGACGGACTGCTATTACCCAGTAAAGGCTGTGCGCCACTGTCACCCCTCGTCATTAAAGCCAGTGCAGGCACGCTGTTTCGCTGCCCTATTTATCGCTGTGATAGCCTGCCTGCAGCACTGAAAGAATTTGCAGCACTGGGCACCAGTGTTTGTACCTTAAACTCAGCGAAAGGTACAAATCTGGCCGAGCACAAAGCCCAGGCACGAACGATTTATGTGCTCGGCAATGAGACTGACGGGGTGTCTAAAGAGGTTAATCAATTGGCTACCGAGCAGCTCAATATCCCCATGGCCAATGGTGTTGAATCACTCAATGTCGCCGTTACTGCGGCTCTACTGGCTTTCCGGCAGGTGATCGCCACAGTTGACTAAATACACCAAGAGATGCCACTAGCAGGGTAAGAGCACCGAGAGCCGCAAACGTGTCGAGCACACCCTGTGCACTGATCAACTGCCCTGTCACCCAGGCACCAATAGGCGCAGTACCAAAAAAGGCTAGCTGATAAATTGATACTACTCGCGAACGATAGGCCTCCGGCGCTTCGGTATGGGTCATCATACGACCCAGGCTGATCGATATACCGGAGAACATGCCCCACACCAGCACCGCTGGAAACAACAGATTAACGGGGAGATGCGTGGCAATCAGCAGCATAATCAGACCGCGGGAAAAAAGGCTGATCACCAACACTCTACCGGGCTGACGAAAACCGCCGCTGAGCCGCAGATAGAGCACATTGGCAAGTAATACGCCCGCGGTAAAACTGAGCTGCAGGGCGGCATAAAAAACGGCACTCTGCCCGTAGACCTCTCGCGTCATCAGTGGCATCGCCACCAGGTACACACCAAAGCCAAGAAAGCCCGTTGCCCCCACCAGCAGCATCAGGGGTCGTAATCGGGCATGGCGCCACACTGCCCGCAAGCCTGCGGTAATCGTCTGGCTCTGGTGCTGTCGCCCTTTAGGTAGCCCCACACCAGCAGGCTGGCTAGCACGGAGAAATAAGCCTGCAACGATAAACATCAACATCTGAAAAATGAGCAAAACGCTAAGRCCAATACGATCAAACAAACCCGCCGATAAATAGCCCAGACTTTGTGCCGCAAATTGAACAAGGGTGGTGCGTACTACTGAGCGCTGTAAATCCTCACTGGCAACCTGAGATAACAGACTTTCCCGTGCCGGTTGAATAAATGCAGTAATGACACCGTAACTMGCGCCAAAAATAATCAACAGCTGATAGCTTAAATAGCCGCTATTAACGGCAATAAACATCATGCCAAAGGGCAATAAATACAAGAGATAAAGACGAAAAAGGTAACTACCAAGATGGCGATTATCGGAGAGTGCCCCACCCAGTAAAATAAGGAGCAAGTTGGGGAGCATCACCGCCATTTGCGCTAGCCCGACGCGATCTGCCGGCTCATTTAGTACACCAACCACCAGCCAGGGGAAGATGACCACTTGCAAGCCCATGGCCACCGCACTGCTACCGAGCCCGGCCAGATAGAATTGAAAGCGGTCTGGCCCTGAGCCTTCACGCATAAGCGCTACACACCTAACGTGGTCGAGGAGAGGCTAACGAAAGACATTAAATACCGAGGGCTTGCTCTCAAATGGCTTCTTTCACCCACTCGCAACGCAGGCGAATATCATCACTGCCGGGGCTGTGATATTCCGCTTCAATGCTCTCCCAGATAAACGAATGCACACCAGACATTTCTGTTTCGAGATGCACGTAGGCACTGACCCAGTACATTTTATGCAGCAGTGCTTCGAACTGCTCGATCCACATTTGCCACTCGTATTCAATGCCCTGATAGGGYGCCCCAAAGTGAACAATTTCAGTGTGCTGGCTAATATCACCGGCGAGTTGACTGGAGGAAGTAAACATTTCGCGGCTTAACAGAGGCCAACTTTCAGCACTGGGCAGGGAGTTCATTGCCTCACGGTTGGCCTTAATGCGATCCACACCATCGGGCCGATACACCGCATCTTTAATACAACCGTAAACAACGGATTCTTCCTGCATGATCAACCCCAAATAACGTCAAATTCTAAACGTGTCGCACGCATTRTATTCCAGACTGTAAGTCTTAACGACAGACCTTTAACAAGCGCTAGCAATTCTTTAATACAAGCGGAACAACATCAAGCTTCACTCGCCAGCAAGGCCAGAAATTCAGCTTCATCAATAACGCTGACACCGAGTGAGCGGGCTTTCTCTAACTTCGAGCCCGCACTTTCGCCGGCCACYAAACAGGTTGTTTTAGCCGATACGCTGCCGGTCACTTTTGCCCCCAGTGCTTCAAGCTGCTCTTTACCCTGGCCTCGACTCATCGCCGCTAGCGTACCCGTCAACACCCAAACCTGCCCTGCCAATGGCAATACCTGGTCGCCCGCTGCTTCAATATCGGGCCACTCGACACCGGCCTCACGCAGGTTAGCAATAACGGCCAGGTTGTCAGGGTTAGTTAAAAACTGCCGCACAAAATCGGCGACAACGGGGCCCACATCGGGTACAGCCAATAAATCCTCTTCATTGGCCTCTTCTAACTTTTCCAGAGAGCCGAAGTAAGTGGCGAGTCGTTTTGCCGTGGTCTCCCCCACTTCACGTATACCTAGCGCATAAAGTAAACGGGGCAAAGTGGTTTGCCGAGCAGCAGCAATGGCAGTAACAAGATTAGTGGCGGATTTACTCGCCATACGTTCCAAACCTGCTAACTGTTCAACCGTTAAGGTAAACAGGTCGGCCACGGTATGGATCAATTGTGCATCCACCAGCTGGTCAATGATTTTATCGCCCAGGCCATCGATATCGAGCGCTTTGCGAGAGGCAAAGTGCTTGATCCCTTCTTTACGCTGAGCCGCACAGACCAGGCCGCCAGTACAGCGCAGCACCGCCTGCTCATCACTACGTTGCAGAGCTGAGCCACAAACCGGGCAGGTGGCAGGAAAGACGATTGCCTGCAAGTCAGCCCTATCGACTTCACTCGTCACCACCCGAGCAATTTGCGGAATCACATCACCGGCCCGTCGCACCACCACCTGATCACCAATACGCAAACCCAGGCGCTCGATTTCATCTTCATTGTGTAGCGTGGCATTACTCACCGTTACGCCGCCGACAAATACCGGCTCAAGTCGCGCCACGGGGGTAATGGCACCGGTGCGACCGACTTGAAACTCCACATCCAGTAAACGGGTACTAGCCTCTTCCGCAGGAAACTTACGCGCTATTGCCCAGCGTGGTGCTCTGGCGACAAAACCCAGAGTCTCCTGCAGACGGAAACTGTCAACCTTGTAAACGATGCCATCAATGTCATAGGCAAGGCCAGCACGTAACGCTGCCAGTCGCTGGTAGTAATCGACACAGGCGTCAATACCAACCACTGACTCCATTAAGCTGTTGGTTAAAAAGCCCCACTCTTTTAGGCGCTGCATGGTTGCCAGATGGGTATCGGGCAAGGTTCCACCCTCAGCCAGCCCAAGACTGTAAGCGCACATTTCAAGGGGCCGTTTCGCAGTAATGCGCGAGTCCAGCTGGCGCAAACTGCCCGCCGCTGCATTGCGAGGATTAACAAAAGGCTTTTCGTCTTTGGCGAGTGCTTCGGCGTTTATCGCGTCAAAGCCGGCGCGGGGCAGGTAAATTTCCCCCCGCACTTCAAGCACCGGCGGGAAATCATCACCGTGCAATTTGAGTGGAATAGAAGATATCGTGCGCACATTGGCCGTAATGTTTTCACCCCGAAAGCCATCCCCTCGAGTCGCACCCTGTACCAATACACCGTCGTGATAAAGCAGGCTAACCGCCACGCCATCGAGTTTCGGCTCACAAACAAAGCTGATAGCACTGTCATCGTCGAGCCGAGACTGCAAACGCCGCTCAAAATCACGTAACTCATCATCATCAAAGGCGTTGGCCAGCGACAACATCGGTACCTTGTGTTCGACTGATTCAAACTCAGCAAGGGGTGCCGAGCCCACGCGCTGGGTTGGGGAATCGGCACTACGCAGCACCGGGTAAAGAGCTTCCAGATTCTCTAAACGCCGCAATAACTGATCGTATTCACCATCGGAAATTCTCGGATCGTCAAGACTGTAATAACGATAATTATGGCTGTTGAGTTGCGACCGTAATGTGTCCACTGCTTTCACAGCCAGATCAAAATCTGAATTGGGCGTATCACTCATCCGGCGGAAAGCATCCCTTGATAGAGAGTCCGAGGYAGCTGCCCGAAAACAGGAGCCGTAGCGAGGGAACGCTGTTTTGAGTCAGATGTTGCTATCATTTGAAGCGAATAGTTACTCTATTTAATGCAAGTGATTGTAAAATCTGGCCAAAATCAGCTTTTCCACAGCAGGCTTTCTGTTCTCGGACAGTCACTTGGCTGGGTTTTGGCCCGAGTAAATTTAGTGGATTAAGCGTTTGCCGCTAAACGACGACGATTAAAGTCCATAATACTCTCGCGGTAATGTTCAGCCGTTTGTTGACTGAGGGCGCTACGCTGCTGATCCTTCAACGCTCCACCAATAGCCGTGTTGATGCTATGAATACATTCCAGCATCAAATCGAAAGTACCAAGGGGGTCATCACTGTCTGCCAACACCATCATAAAAGTCACCCCCGGTGTCGAGAATGCATCCATTGCGTTAAGTTCAAAAGTACCAGGATTCACAGAGTTCGCCATGCTGAAAAGCACATCGCCGGAGCCATCCTCTCGCACATGACGATGAAAGATTTTTAACGAGCCGTAGCGCAAGCCATTTTTGACCACCGCATTTAGCAAGTCATCACCCTCGAAAACCTCGCCCTGCTCAGCCATCAAATGGAGAATAATAATGTCGTCATCCATATCAGCCTGTTTAGCTGAACTTGATGAACTGGCTCCTGCAGATTCATTTTTACTGGATCGACCTTTCGATGATTTGTCTTTAGAGGCTTTTCTTCTACGGCTCTTTTTAAGCGGTTCAGCCGGTGGCTTATCACCCAGCTCCTCACCGTCTGCSACAAAAGGGGCTTCATCAAAACCATCCGCTTGAGCACTCGCACCAGGCGCTTCCCCAAACAGAGAAATTTGCGACTCATCACTTCTTTTAACAGACGCCGGCTCGGCCTCCTCGTCACCAGGCCATGTCGGTGCATCATCCAGCGGAGCATTTTCTTCAAAACCTGCCGCTGYCGGTTCAACTTGTCGAAAAGGTGCAGTTAGTCGACTTGCATCCTGCTCACGGTTAGCCTTAATCGTCTGACTTAACTGTTCAGCGCTATYTTCATCGCGAAAAGCGACAACGCGCGCGCCTCCYCCAGGTAGCTCACTGCCGAACTCATCAAGATCATCGCCTTCAAAAATGGGTTGTCGACGGCGTTTAACACGCAGCTTGCTCTTGCCCGCTCGACGCACACGTCGAAAGCCATCCAGTAAAATAGCCACTATCAACAGAGCGCCMAGGGCGATGAGRATTTCGCGACCACCTAGTTCCATTGCATAYCAACCTTTCCAAATGTGCTRATGCCRAAGGCAAAAGGCTTATAAAATATWATGTAATTSACTTCACAAARTAYMGCTAGGTACTTGTTTTCRCTATTATTGTGCCAGCTCWACRGCTTTGTCAACATCGACAGWWACRAGRCGCGAKACACCGGGCTCGTTCATTGTCACCCCCATCAACTGATGRGCCATTTCCATRGCAATTTTATTGTGRGTAATGTAAATAAAYTGYACSGTTTCTGACATCTCTTTCACCATRCGCGCATAGCGCCCCACATTGGCRTCATCRAGGGGTGCATCCACCTCATCGAGCATACAAAACGGCGCRGGATTGAGTTTGAAAATGGAGAACACCAAMGCAATTGCTGTAAGCGCTTTTTCACCCCCCGACAARAGRTGAATGGTGGAGTTTTTCTTACCCGGSGGCTGAGCCATAATCGTCACRCCGGTRTCCAGTAAATCATCRCCKGTTAACGCCAGATAGGCATGMCCCCCRCCRAACAAYTTRGGAAAYARMGCCTGYAASGAGTGGTTAATCGCATCGAAGGTTTCGCGAAAGCGGGTGCGCGTCTCACGGTCAATTTTGCGGATGGCGCTCTCCAGGGTTTCSAGYGCCTCATTTAATTCGCCATCTTGGGCATCGAGATAGGTCTTTCGTTCCGACTCAATTTTAAATTCGTCYACGGCNGSCAAGNTTGATGGCCCCRAGRCGYTGCACRCGATTTTCCACCTGCTGTAAACGGCCCACCCACTCCGACTCATCGGCGCCAYCGGGCAGCTCCGTTATCACMTCRTCAAGYACATAGTCRGCCTCGGCCACCTGCTCGGCAATAGTTTTCGCCCGTGTTTCAAGCTCCTGGGYCGTYAGCCGCTGCTGCTCKAGYGCACTGCGCTGTTTTTCCAGCKCGGCTTCAAGRCGGCTACGCTCATTTTCACATTCGCGCATGCYGTGMTCYGCTTGTTGAACAAGAATGCGYACAGCCGATAGCTCTTTCTCAACGATCAGGCGCTGCTCTAAGCGTGCCTCTAACTCTCGTTTGAGATCATCGCCCGGATCCTGCTCGCCCTCTGAGTTATTCAACAAGGTTTGCTGACGTTCCTTCAAACGGGCAACCTGTACCTCAAGCCGGGCAATGCCTTCTTTGATCGATGATAGCTGTGTGCTCACCGACTGCTCGCGCATGGCCARCTCATGCACCTTGTCGCGATCGTGACGCGCTTTCTGCCTGTCGTCGTCGAGGGTTTTACGTAATTGATCACGCTGGGTCGATAATTGTTCGCGCCGCAGATTGTCGCCGGTCATCGACTCGATACCCAACTCGAGTATCTGACGAGAATCGCGCAAGCGCTCTTTATCCTGCTCGAGCTGCATGCGCGCCTCTTCCAGCTCTTCGGCGATGCGGGTCTTCTGCTGGGCAATTTGCCCAATGCGCTCTTTGGTGACATTTAATTTGGATTGCAGCTGAGCACTTTGTTGCTGCAGCACGTCTCTACCGGTATCGAGAGTGGCACGCTGCGCTTCACTCGCTTTTAAGGCTTGCTGTTTGCTCTCTTGTTGCTCTAACAGTATCTCGACKTCATCGCGCAAGACAGTCAGCTGGGTATTGGTTTCGTCCAGGTCGCGTTTGCGTAACAGCACACCGGCCGAGGCATCGACCTCGCGGGCGACTCGCACCCAGTTGGGGCCAAACCACAAACCGTCCTGGCTGATCACCGACTGATGGGGGGCGAGACTGGTACGCAGCGCTAGCGCCTCTTCGAGATTMTCCACCGTCAGCACACCGGCCAAAATCGCTTCCGCGCGGTGGTCGGCACCACTGACTTTCGACAGCAGCTGGTTAGGAGAAGTATTTACAGCGGCATCATTGAGCGCTGAGCCATCAAGCAGTAGAACACTGCCAGCACTAATGGCGGCAATCGACTCGGCATAGGCCTCAATTTTATCGACACACACCGCCTGTAAGAAATCACCCAGTACCGTTTCGACGGCCGTTTCCCAGCCACTGTCGACACGCAGGTCATTCGCCAGACGTGGGGCTGAACCGAGYTGGTGACTCTCCAGCCAGRTGCGCTGGCTGTCGTCATCACCCAGCGAGGCCTGTTGCAGGGCGTCAAGGGATGCAGCCCGGCCACTCAGTGTTTGTACYTGTTCTCGAGCACTGCTCAGGGCATTGGCAATATCAACCCCTTCACCACGGCTCTGTTCTATTTGAAAACGTACGTCTTCGATCTGGCAATCATGGGCCGCCAACTCTTCACCGCACTCGGCAATATTGGCTTCCAACAGCTCAACATCGTCACTCTCGACACTTTTKTCGAGGTTACTCCGCTCGCTGTTGAAACGCTGAATGCGCTGACTGAGTTTGTCGATGGAGGTATCGAGATGCTGAATGCGCGACTGCTGAACTTCCACTTCACGCTGGGCTGTTGAGGCGGTTTTATTGAACTCATCCCACTCGCTCTGCCAGGCCTGCATGCCCTGCTCAGACTGTTTCAGGGCCTCGGCAGAGAGCACTTCAGCCTCGCGCATAGAACCTAACTGCTGGCTTATTTCGGCCAGTTCAGCTTGCCAGCCCGTCGCCTTACTTTGATCGGTTTGCAGATGCTGCTCAGACTCCGCGAAATTGCGCTGGGTTTGCTCAAGATCTTCACGCAATTCACGCGCTCTATCTTCGGTGTGCTTTATCGACTGTTCAATGCGCGCAACTTCAGCACCTGCCGCATAGTAGCGGCTCTGAATTTCATTAAACTTATCGTTGTTTTCGCTGTGCTCCAGGCGGAATTTTTCAAGCTCTGCCCCCTGATGCGCTCTATCGACCAGGTAAGCTTCAATTTGTAAGCTTTGCTCAGCAATAATTTCACGCTTTATTTGCGCTTGCTGATCGAGGTCTTGCCAGCGCAAGGCCTGTAACTGAGCCCGCAACAGGCGCTCTTCTTGCTTGAAGGTCGTATATTTTGCAGCCGCTTCGGCCTGGCGTTCGAGACGGGACAACTGTCGCCCCAGCTCATCGCGAATATCCGTGAGTCTCTCGAGATTTTCCCGGGTGCGGCGAATGCGATTTTCCGTGTCTTTACGGCGCTCTTTGTACTTTGAAATGCCGGCGGCTTCTTCGATAAAAACCCGTAGCTCTTCGGGCTTTGATTCAATCAGATTAGAAATCATGCCCTGTTCAATAATTGAATAGCTGCGCGGCCCCAAACCAGTGCCGAGGAAGACATCAGTGACATCACGACGCCGACATTTGCTGCCATTCAAATAGTAATTCGACTGTCCTTCGCGGGAAACCATACGCCGCACGGACACTTCACTGTAACTGGCGTATTCACCACTGAGGGTGCCGTCGCTATTGTCGAAAATCAGCTCTATCGAGGCCTGCCCCACGGGCTTGCGACCACCGGAGCCGTTGAAAATAACATCAGTCATCGACTCGCCGCGCAAGTGCTTGGCCGAACTCTCGCCCATCACCCAGCGCACCGCATCGATAATATTGGATTTGCCACAGCCATTGGGGCCAACCACAGCGCACAATTTACTGGGAAAAGAAACGGTCGTAGGATCGACGAAGGACTTAAAGCCTGCCAGCTTGATACATTTAAGGTGCATCGATTACTCGTTAATAGAAGTTTAAAAGCACTCTTTGTCAGCCGACACAGCGCATATCAACAGGGGATTCTACACGCTGTCGAGTCAGGCACAAGCGCCTATATACTCTCAGACCAATAAGAAAAAAACAGACCTTGTAATCGAGCCATTAATACGGCGAAAATTACGTTTTTACTGTGCCAGAAGCCCATGCCCAACATCGTCCTTTTCGAACCAGAAATCCCCCCCAATACCGGTAACATTATCCGCCTCTGCGCCAACACCGGATTTCATTTGCATCTGATAGAGCCGCTTGGTTTTGCGATGGATGACAAAAAGCTGCGCCGCGCCGGGCTCGATTATGGCGAATGGCAGCAGGTCAAAACCCATCAAAACTGGCAGCACNNNNTATNNNNT
>NVWE01000008.1:45929-108206 GCA_002746135.1 Cellvibrionales bacterium
TATCAGATCAAAAGCTATTAGATCACAAYCTATCAAATCAAAAGCTATCAGGCCAACCCTCAGACCCACAGAACCCGCCACGCATTTTTGCGATTAGCACCAAAGGCACCAACAATCACTGTCAGCCACGCTTTCAAGCCAACGATACACTGGTGTTTGGCCCTGAAACCCGTGGGCTATCAGCCGATTTCCTCAAGGCATTGCCTCAGGAGAATATACTGCGCATTCCCATGCAAGCCGACAGCCGCAGTATGAACCTGTCCAACGCTGCTGCGGTGATCGTTTACGAAGTGTGGCGCCAACTCGATTTTCAGGGTTGTCGCTGATGGTTCCAAATACACCCCTTAACAGCGAAGAAAACAAAACCACTGCTACAGCCCAACGTAGCACTATCGCGCTATTTTACGGCTCTTCCACCTGCTATACGGAAATCGCCGCAGAAAAAATCGCCCATATTCTCAATCAAAAATACACGGTCGATATTTTCAATATCGCAACCAGCCCAATTAAAACCGCCGAGCAATATCAATACRTTATTCTAGGCATACCCACCTGGGATTATGGTGAGCTACAGGAAGACTGGGAAAATATCTGGGACGAGATTGATRCKRTCAACTGGGTCGGWAAAACGGTRGCCATCTATGGCCTCGGCGACCAGGAAGGCTATCCTGAGTGGTTTCAGGATGCCCTGGGCTACCTGTGGACAAAGGTCGACAGYCTTGGWGCCAGCACCGTCGGCCTCACCCCCGTTGGTGGCTATCGCTTTAGTGCGTCAAAAGCCGTGACCCCGGATGGTAAATTCTTTCTCGGCCTGGCTCTGGACGAAGACAGCGAATTTGAACTCAGCGRGCAGCGCATTGCCGACTGGTGCCGGCAAATTRCTGAAGAGTTTGAAGTCGAGTAGCCCTATTTAAAAAGCATCAACATCAACAGCCATCGTCGAAGCATGACCATTTTTAAGGGAGCGGAAATAAGTCTCTGTACGCGGCAATACATGTTCAATATAAAACTGCACTGTCGCCAATTTGGTTTTATGGAACAGGGCTTTATCACTGCCAGCATTGAGTTTCTGCTGGGCAACAATAGCACTTTTCACCATCAAAGCTGCCGCAACACTGTTACTCATTAATAGCAATAAATCGAAAGCAACAGCGCCGGCAAAGTGGGCATCACTGCCCGCTTGCTCAAACACAAACTGAATCGCCTGTTCACACAAGTCAAAACTGTTTAATACAGGCTGAGCCAGGTGCTCCAGACCCAGGTCATTGGCGCACTGCAAATCCTGCTTTAAATCGGCGAGTAATTCACCGGCAGCCGCGCCTTTGTCACGCAGCAATTTGCGGCCAATTAAGTCTAGAGCCTGAATACCGTTAGTGCCTTCATAGATAGGCAGGATACGGGCATCGCGCATATATTGAGCGGCACCCGTTTCTTCAATAAAGCCCATACCGCCGTGTACCTGCACCCCAATATAGGCGACTTCGTTACCGACTTCGGTAGACAAAGCCTTAACCAGGGGCGTAAGTATATCGACGCGSCGCTGATGGTAAGCGCGGGTATCAGCATCGGGGCTGTGGCTGAGATAATCCCAATGAGAAAAGGCGGAATAACTTAATACCCGGGCCGCTTCAGTTTGAGACTTCATCATCATCAACATACGTCGCACATCGGCGTGATGAATAATGGGCGCTCGTTCGGTCTGCCCCGGCACACTACCCTGCACACGATCGCGAGCATAATTCACCGCTTGCTGGTAGGCGCGCTCGGCGACAGAAACACCCTGCAGGCCAACGGCCAGGCGAGCATGATTCATCATCGCAAACATGTAGCTCAGGCCTTCATTCTCGTTACCGATCAGATAACCCACAGCACCCTCGTTGTCGCCAAAGCTGAGCACGCAGGTCGGGCTAGCGTGAATGCCCATCTTGTGCTCGACGCTCACGGGATAAACATCATTGCGCTGACCCGGCTTGCCATCGGCATCGAGAATAAACTTAGGCACGATAAAGAGAGAGATTCCTTTCACGCCTTCGGGGGCATCAGGGGTACGAGCCAGCACTAAATGCACGATATTGTCGGTGTAGCTATGATCGCCCCAGGTGATAAATATTTTTTGTCCGGAGATCAGATAGTGGTCATCGACAGGTACTGCCTTGGCACGCACAGCCGCCAAATCGCTACCAGCCTGAGATTCGGTCAAGTTCATAGTACCCGTCCACTCACCGCTAATCAGCTGCGGTAAATAGCTGGCCTTTTGCTCATCACTGGCAAAGCGCTCAATAGCGGTAATTACACCTTTCGTCAGCAGGGGCAGCAAAGAGAAACTCAAGTTGGCGCTTTGGCACATTTCTTCAACGGCAACGCCGGCTAAATGCGGTAAACCCTGACCTTCAAACTGCGGATCACCGGTGAGCGCAGGCCAGCCCGCAGCCACAAAACCCTGGTACAGGCCATCGAGGCTCTCGGCGCTGACAACGGCGGCATCCTCCACACTGCAGCCTTCACTATCGGCACTTTGGTTAGTCGGGGCGATAACCTCTGAAAAGTAGCGCCCGGCTTCACCGTAAATGGCTTCTACCAGCTCATCTGAACATTCTTCGTAACCGGGCAAGGCAGCGATATCGCCCATACCCAAGACATCATTAACAAGGAAGTTCATCTCATCGAGTGGGGCGGTGTAATCTGTCATCATTTTTTCCGTCGAATTACCATCATTCAAGCACCAATAAAAAGCATTGGCGCCTATTGTTTAAAATTTGGGCGGAGATTTTAGTAGCAAGCGCGGTAATTGCCTACTACTTTTTGAGTTATCACCTCCCACCCCCTCACCGGACAACCTCATCATGAGGTGAAGTAAGATTTGGAGGGGGGAGGTTAATTTAATCGGGGGGGGCGATTGGCCGTTAACTGACTGTAGGCTTTGCCAAAATAATCCGCATTCATCGGTTTACCGTAGAGGTAACCCTGAGCAAAATGGCAACCAATTTCAGCTAGCGCCTCTTCTTGCTGAACGCGCTCAACACCAACGGCAATCACTGTTTTATCGAGAATATCACCAATGCCTGTGAGCGCCTGAATCAAAGCAAGATGCTGACCCGTGCCATTAACCCGCATCAACAAACGCTGATCTAGCTTAAGGGCTTCAACGGGTAAATCTTTCAGATAGTTAGCGTTCTTACCCCTGGAGCCAAAACCATCAACACAAAAGCGAATACCCATCTGGCTCAAAGTACGAACAAACTGTGTGACTTTATCTAAATTATCAAGCACCAGCCTCTCGCTAATTTCAAACATCAAACATGAAGCATCAAGTTTATGCTGCAACAGCGTATTGAGTATTAACTCAGGGTAGTCGGGATCTTCGACCTGGGAGATTTCAATATTGACTGACACATAGCCAACATCAAGGCCCTGCAGGTGCCAGCTACGCAATTGGCGGCAGACCTCATCGAGTGTCCACGCCCCCAATTCACCGGTAATCCCGGCTTCTTCAGAAATAATCATAAAATCACTAGGCTTGATCAAGCCACGCGCATGATGCTTCCAACGCAATAAACATTCACAGCCAACCATCCTGCGGCGCTTAAGATCAAACAGGGGTTGGTAAACAACAGACATTTGATTGCGCTTTAAAGCCAAACGCAATTCAGAGGGATAGAATAAGCGCCCCGAAACCCGACTACCCTCGCCATCATGCAAGCTGTAATAACCATTTCTGCCCGCAGCCTTGGCTTTATACATCGCCTTATCAGCCTGCTTCATCAGGCTAGTCCGATCGTCCCCATCATTAGGATAAATCGCAACGCCAATACTAGCCGTTGTCTCTAACTCTTGCTGATTAATTTCAAAAGGCTTTTCAAAGCAGGAGAGAATTTTTTCTGCAATAGCCCTGACTTCAATTAGGTCACTTATATTTTCAGCAATGACAGTAAATTCATCACCAGCAAGTCGCGCCACTGTATCGCTTTGTCTGACCACCGTTAGCAAGCGTCGAGAAATTTCCTTGAGCAAATCATCGCCAAAGTGGTGACCCATGGTGTCATTGATCATCTTAAAATTATCCAGATCAATAAAGAACACGGCAAGCTGGCGATTGCTACGCTTGGCCCGCTGTATGCCCTGCTCGAGCCTGTCCATCAACAAACGACGGTTGGGCAAGTCCGTTAAATTATCATGGGTTGCCAAATAGCGCAGTTCTTCATGGCTACGCTTCATGTGGCTTAAATCAGAAAAAAACATCACATAATGTGTCAAGGTTCCGCCATTTCCCCGGATAACACTCAGAGAAACATTGGCAGAAAATTGCTCTCCGGAACGCCGGCGTAGGGCCACCTCTCCCGTCCAGCGGTCTTGTCGCTTCAACGTCAGTAAGACACGCCTGAAAAAAGCCGTATCAGGGTGAACAACAAGACCTAATTGGCTAGCGCCATCCTTTGCAAGTTTCAGTAAGTGTTGTTGGGAAAAACCGGTAATACGAATAAAAGCATGATTAACACTGAGCACTTTGTGCTTACGGCTGAAGATGGCCAAGGCTTCTCCGGTAGTAGCAATAACCTGCTCGGTAAAGGCAAGCCGGTTATAGAGTCGTTGGTCTTCCGTCACATTAAGAGAGGCACATTGAAAGCCCGATGTACGCCCGTCCTCATCGGTAAGTACTGAGAAGCTGTGCTGGTAGGAGTCCGACCCAAAATCGCTGTGGGCGACAAACTCTTCCCCAGACTGAGCGCGCAGCATAAAAGCATACAAATCGGGATAATCATCTTTCAGGACAGAGATATCACGCCCTAGTAAATCGGCCGTATCAACCTCATTGTTAATACCCTGCCAACCAACAATTTGCGTCAGCACACCCTTTTTATCGACCTGCCATATCACCATATTGCAGGTATTGGCGACTTCCTCCAGCGAACCCCTGCCTTCATCGGGCACACGGGTGGAAACCACGGGACGTTGCCACCCCCTCAACAAGAGGATACTGAGCACGCATGACAATGCTAATAACAGGTAAAGCGGAATATTATGGCTAAAGGGGAAGCCCACAAAAAAATGCAGGCCAATAGCCACTGACAGGAAAGCCAGGCCGGAGAAAAAAGGGGCTAGCCTCAACTAGCGACCTTCTCTTCGGATAGAAATCACGTGAAGTATGATCGATACGTTCAGGAATTTCTGTTCGACATGTAACAACTCACTAGCAAAACCCATTGTCTTCTCAAATCGCCGACAGGCCGAAAACGATAAAGGTTTGAGTATAGGGAGAGCCCTTATTAGCCAACAGGTCTTAAGAGCCTTATCGCGCTCAAAGGTTGAATCGTTTCTCAAACGGCTATCACTCGCGGTTATGGCTCGGTTTTACGTCCTCCTTTCGTAAACCAAAACCCGCCCAACGATCCAATCCCCTGATCGCTACTTACTTGAATCGCCTCTATTGTTACTCAAGTCAACATTACTGTAAAACGCTACAAACTGCGTGCGACAACCTCTAGCATAATTTCGCTGGTGCCCGCATATATTCTCGCAACACGGCTGTCGGCATACATGCGACAAATCAAATACTCGTCCATATAACCATAGCCTCCGTGTAATTGCAGGCACTCATCGACGACCTTCTGTTGCAGCTCTGAAATCCACCACTTAGACATTGAGGCAGTGGCGTTGTCTAGTTCACCACTCACCACTTTTTCGACGCAGCTGTCGATAAAGACTCGAGCAGCACGGGTTAAAGAAGCCACTTCCGCCAGTTTAAAGCGCGTGTTTTGCATCTCCATTAATGGCTTGCCAAAGACGTGGCGCTCTTTCACGTATTTCAGGGTTTCGGCAATAGCCCCTTCCATTAATGCGACGCCCTGAATACCCACCGTGCTGCGCTCGTAGGGTAAGTCACTCATCAACTGATAAAAGCCCTTACTTTCTTCACCACCGAGTAATTGATTCTCATGAACACGCACGTCTTCAAAAAACAGCTCAACCGTGTCCTGCGCTTTCTGGCCCATTTTTTTCAGTTTCTTACCGACGCGATAACCCGGCAAATCAGCCGTTTCAAGTAACAACAGCGACACACCTTTACCGCCTGTATTGGTGTCGGTCTTGACGATTAGCACTAACAGCTCGCAAAGGTAGCCATTGGTAATAAAAATTTTAGAGCCATTGATAATGTAGTGTTCGCCATCTTTCACGGCTTTGGTAGTGATCGCCTGTAAATCTGAACCGGTACCCGGCTCTGTCATGGCGATGGCACCGATCATTTCACCGCTCGCCATTTTTGGCAGGTACTTAAGCTTCTGCTCTTCTGTGCCATGATTAAGAATATAGTGGGCACTAATGCTGTGCACCCCCTGCCCCATACCGGTTAAGCCGCGACGCCACTGCTCTTCAAAAAACACCGCTTCATAGCGGAAATCCGCATCGCCACCGCCGTATTCGGCAGGAATATCACTACAGAGAAAGCCCTGAGCACCTGCCTTGCGCCAGATTTTTTTATCGACATGCCCCTGCTCACGCCATCTTTCATCATGGGGCTGCATTTCATTTTCAACAAAACGGCTGACAGAGTTACGGTAAATATCGAGATTTTCATCCATCCACGAGGGTCGGTAATCAGTCATCTGTAAGCTCTCCTGTTCAAGCCCCGAGCAGAAGTATTATCATTATGCGTGACTAATGTTCTGCGAATACTACGACAAGCTACGCTGGAGCGCTGACCTTAACGACCGCGTCGCCCGACAGCTTTAACTCACCATTTTGGTCAACTGCGCTGAGCTTCAATTTCAGGGTATAAATACCCTCACTGTCAGCTTTATCCACCACCTCACCCCGACAGGTAATTGTGTCGCCAACATAAACGATGGCGGCAAACTTCACGCCAAAGCTAATAATGGCCCGCGGGGATACCCAGCCCGTTAGCACTTGCCCCATGTAGGCCATATTAAGCATACCGTGGACGAAGACATCATCGGCACCGGAAGCTCGAGCGAAGTCACTATCAACATGTACTGGATTGTGATCATTCGAAGCGCCGCAGAAATAAGCCAATGTGGTACGGCTAATCGGCGGTTTGGTCAGGCTGGGTAATTGGTCGCCAATGGCGATCTGATCAAAAAAAATATCATTCATGTCTATCGCTGTTMATCCTTTCCTTATTCTCGACCTGGCTATTCGCCAATAATAATTAAGTGCGCTCTACCACGGTCTGACGAAAGCGCGTGGTTAGCTGATCTAACTGATTCGTTGCCACCGTTTCCTCCACCATGAATTTAAACGCCCCTTTGCGTTTCTCAAACACCTTGGTGATTGTGGCTACCAGAGTAATTTTATCACCCCCGCAAATGGGCTCGAAATACTCAAAGCTCTGGGCGGTATGAAGGATTTTACTCGCATCCAGACCCACCGCTTTAGCGCGCGCAAAAGGGTCGGGCACGGCACAACCAAGCGTCACCCCATAAGTCGGCGGTGCCAGTATGGAGCGATAGCCCTCCGCAATRGCSGCTTSYTCATCRAAATARATCGGGTTTTSYTCRCCCACGGCCTTGGCAAAAAACTTTAATTGCCATTTGTCTACATCCACCACCAGCGCAGGAAAACTCTTGCCGATCAAGGTCTTATCTAACATACCGTTACCGTATTTTTTTTCAGCACGCAATGTATCGATATCGACCCACCAATACAAGCGCCAGCCCATAACAAATAGCCCCATGTAACAGTGCGACAATCTGTCGCATCGGTGCAAACCTGGGAAAAAGCTATCATAAATCCACTATTTTTTTACGGATTCAACAATGAACAAAGCTTTCCCCTTATCGCTTATCGTTATCGCCGTTTCTGTAACTGCACAGACCCTTTACGCCGAGGGCGAAAGCCGGGCAGACAGCTCTACCCCCGCAGCAATCGAAGAAATTATCGTTGAAGGTGAAGCCTCAAGCGCTGTTGAAACCCTGAGCATAAAGCCGACTGTTATGAACAGGCCCGACAGCGCCGCTGTATTAAAAGCACTGCCCGGTGCCAACATTAATAGCAACGGCCCAGTGACCGGCATCGCCCAGTACCGGGGCCTTTTCGGTGACCGCGTGGCGGTGACCATGGAAAACGAAGCCGTGCTCGGCGGTGGCCCCAACGCTATGGACACACCCCTGTCTTACGCCCCACCTCTGCTATTGAAATCCATCGAGCTCAGCCTCGGCATCGCCTCCGTTGCCGAGAGCCAGGAGTCCATCGGTGGTCTGATACAAGCCAAACTTGACCGTGGCAGTTTTGCAGATACAAGTAAAGCCACAATATCCGGCGACATTGCGACCCGCTACGGCTCTGTCGATGAAGGCAGTAACAGCGCCGTAAAAGTCGTCGCCGCCAATAATCAGCACAAACTAGCCATCCTCGCATCCTTTGACGAAGGTGATGATGCGGAAACCGGCGACGGTAAAACACTGCGCGACACCGGCTACCAACGCGCGCGCTACGACCTGAGTTACGGTTGGCAAAATGCGACGAGCGAAGCCGAAGTGTCTCTCGGCAAACTGGAAACCAGTAATACCGGCACGCCCGCCCTGCCCATGGATATTATTGATATCGATACCGACATCGCCAATTTCAACGGCATGACTCAAATCGAGGGTGCAACTATTCGCACTCGCATCGGCTATCGCCACATTTACCATTTAATGGACAATTTCTCTCTGCGCACCAACAATAACAACATGGGCTATCGAGCGAATGAAGCCATCGGCCAGCAGTTGACCTGGGGGGCCAGCGTCGAATTCCCCCTTGGTGAGGACTCTATAACAGTCGGCATTGATAGCGCCAATGCCCTCCACGACTCGGTAATCACCAACCCTAATATGGCTATGTTCCAGGTGCATAATTTTGCCGATGCCGAGCGCGATATCTACGGCTTTTTCACCGAGTGGAAAGGTTCACGGGGCGACTGGGAATTAGAAACAGGCGTGCGCTATAACCATGTCGCGATGAACAGCGATGATGTCTCCGCCAGTGGCATGATGCCAATGATGCAAATGGCGGCCAATCAACTGGCCAATAACTTCAACAATGCTAATCGCGAACAAAACTTCGACAATATTGATGTCGTGCTAAAAGCCACTCGCGCCCTCAACGTCAGTACTGATTTCAATATTGGCCTGGGGCGAAAGAACCGTGCCCCGTCTTATCAGGAACTCTACCTGTGGCTGCCCCTCCAATCCACCGGTGGCCTGGCTGACGGGCGCACCTATATCGGCAACCTCAATCTCGACAGTGAAACCAACCATGAGATCACCCTTGGCCTGGACTGGAGCGAGGGCGACTTCTACGCCAACGGACAGGTCTTCTTCCGCAAGGTGGATGACTTTATTCAGGGCACACCCTCAAGCAACATGACTGCCAATATGCTGTCGACAATGATGAGCGGCCAGCCCCCCCTGCAATTTAATAATATCGATGCCGAGCTCTACGGCCTCGATGGTCGCTACGGCATGGTGCTGAATGACAACTGGCGGCTCGACGGCGTACTCAGCTATGTGCGCGGCAAAGACAAAGACGGCAACGACAACCTCTATCGCCTCGCTCCCTTAAATAACCGCTTAACGCTGACCTGGGAGCAGGACAAACTAAGCGTAAACATCGAGTCAGTGCTTTATGCCAGCCAGTCGAAAACAGCCTCTTATAACGACGAAGAGAAAAGCGCCGGCTATGGCCTGCTCAATCTCTACAGCCAATACCAACTGTCCTCTGATCTGCGGATTAATGCCGGCATAGCCAACCTGCTCGACAAGGAATACGTTGACCACCTCACGGGCTACAACCGCAATGGCGATAGCGACATTGCCGTCGGCGATCGTCTGCCGGGCCGGGGCCGTAACCTCTTTGTTAGCGCCGCCCTGTCCTTCTAGAACGCTGTTGGCAAACAACTCAAAAAATACCCACCCCTTAAAGTCACCCTGCAAAAGCAGAGCTGGCTTTAAGCTTTACGCGGAAACGCAACACTGCGTTTGGGCACGGCAATTTGTTAGCATGGCTATAAACTGCGACGACCAAAATATTTTGCCTATGAGCACCCACCTGTGAGCAAGTCCCCCGCCAACATTTCCGCCGCCCGGCAAAACCTCCGCCGCCTGGCCAATATTCGCTACATCGCCCTCGGCGGGCAAATCCTCGCGCTCTACTACTTTACCCAGATCTATCCTCTGGGTTTGCCCACCGGCATCATCAGCGCTTTAGTGATCACCTTTGCCATCGTCAACGTCCTCACCCAATGGCGTAGTCACTGGTCAAAGACCATTTCTGAAAAGGAGTTTGGCGCTCACTTATTGGTCGATATCAGCGCCCTCACCGTGCTGCTCTATTTTAGTGGCGGTGCCACCAACCCTTTTATTTCCTATTATTTAGTACCCATCAGCATCGCCGCCATCAGCTTGCCAATGGCAATGACCTGGGCCATTACCGGCCTCTCCGTCCTCGCCTACAGCCTTCTTCTGGTCTACTACCAACCCTTTACCCAGCTCACGCCCCACCACGGTAACACCGGCTTTAATCTGCACATTCTCGGCATGTGGATTAACTTCGCCCTCAGCGCCGGACTTATCACTTATTTTGTAGTGCGAATGGCCGCCGCCCTACGCACACAGGAGACCGAGCTAAGCGCCCAAAAAGAAGAGCAAATGCAAGATGAACAACTGCTCGCTATCGCCACACTCGCCGCCGGTGCCGCCCACGAACTGGGCACACCACTGAACACCATGAAGCTACTCATCGACAACCTGGCCGAAGAAGTGACCGATCCCGACCAACAACAAGATGTCGCCACTCTCAACCAGCAGATTGCCCGCTGTCGCAAAACCCTACAAAGCCTGGTGAATGCTGCCAGTATTGTTGAAGAGGGTTCCAGCCCCACGCCCGTTAAGAATTATGTCAACAATCTACTCGATAACTGGATGCTGATCCGCCCCGATGTTAAACCCGAGATTAACATCGCCAGCGACAGCCCCAGCATCAATGCCTGTTTTCATCCGGTGATCCAGCAATCCCTGCTCAACCTGCTTAACAACGCCGCCGAGGCCAGCCCCGAACAACTGGCAATCACCATCCACTGGGATGAAGCCAGTCTTTATATTGATATACGCGACCACGGCCCCGGCCTCAGCCCCGAGCAAATTGAAAAAATGGGCAAGCCTATTCCCAGTAATAAACCTGGCGGTCTCGGCCTCGGGCTCTTCCTCACCCACAGTAGTCTCAACCGTCACGGCGGCCGAGTGAGTCTGTTAAATGCTGATGGTGGCGGTTTACTCACCGCCGTTGTGCTGCCCCTGAGCGCGGTTTACACGCAATGAACAATAAGATTACAGACCATCAAGAGAGCTATTTAATTGTCGATGACGATGAGATTTTTGCCGACACCCTGGCCCGCAGCCTGCAACGCCGAGGGCCAACCTGCTACGTCGCCAATGATGAAGTGCGTGCAGTGGAGCTTTGTAAGCTGCACCGTCCCTCCCGCGCCATACTCGATTTAAAGCTGGTCAATTACTCTGGCCTGCATTTAATCGAACAACTTAAAGCCATTGATAAAAACATTAAAATTGTCATTTTAACGGGCTATTCCAGTATCCCCACTGCGGTTGAAGCGATCAAGCTTGGTGCCAATAACTACCTCTGCAAACCCGCCGGACTGGGTGATATCTTATCGGCCTTTGATGCTAACGCGGGCAATGCGGACTCCCCGCTTGCCGAACAACCACCCTCCGTTAACCGTCTGGAATGGGAGCATATTCAGCGCGTGTTAAAAGAAAACGACGGCAATATATCCGCCACTGCCCGTGCCCTGGGTATGCACCGACGTACCTTGCAAAGAAAATTACAGAAGCGGCCGATGCAACAGTAAGATTAAACAGACTAGGCATAACACCGCCGAGAGTGTTAGTGTCGAATCAATAAAAACCATTCAATCAAGGTCAGCAGCGACAAAAACAAAAAACAAAAAACACCAGCTGACCCAGATAATTAAAATCGGTATCGCGTTAAAACTCAGGTACGCATCACTCTTTGTAGCACAAGAGCCAACGCATCCAGGCACGAAAATATTAAAAAAAGTCATAAAAATATAATAAGGAAAAAGAATGTCAAAACGTATGCTAGAAGGCTTTAAAGTCGTCGACTTCACCCATGTGGTTGCCGGCCCCCACGCTACCAAAATTATGGCTGAGCACGGCGCAGAAGTCATAAAAATCGAGCCACTCAGCGGCGAACTGGCACGCACTCTACCTATGCTGCGCGATAGTCGCAGTGCTTATTTTATCCAGCACAACCTCGGCAAGAAAAACATGGCGGTTAATATCGCCACCAAAGAAGGCCAGGAAATTTGCTACGAATTGATTAAAGATGCCGATGTCGTCATCGAAAATTTTTCACCCGGCGTGATGAAGCAGCACAAAATGGACTGGGCCACCCTGAAAGCCATCAACCCCGGACTGGTGATGTGCTCCATCTCCTGTTTTGGTCAGGACGGCCCCCTTTCCAATCTCCCCGGCTTCGACTGGATCGGCCAATCCTATGCCGGCATTATTGACCTGCTGGGCAAAAAGAATGAAACCCCCGTTTTCGGTGACTTCGCCTTTGGCGATATCGCCACGGGTGCCCATGCTTACGGCGCCATCGTCACCGCATTAATGCATCGTATGCGCGGCGGCAAAGGCCAATATATTGATATTTCACTGATCGAAGTATTATTTAGTTTCCACGAATTAAGCGTGCAGCTCTACGACACCACCGGCGGCCAAATGCTCGCCACCCGTGCCGGCCCCGACCATCACTTGCTAGCACCCGCCGGTATTTTTAAATGTAAAGATCGCTATTTRTTCATCGTCGGCCTCAACCAATGGACGGGCTTATGCAAAACCATCGGTCGCAATGACTGGATTGAAGATCCACGTTTTAAAAACCCCGGTGACACCGGAAAATACCGGGAAGAAATCAATGGCGCCATTCAAGACTGGCTCGATGCCCAGGAGARTCCCGAAGCCGCCATCGCCGCACTCCAGGACAACAAAGTCGCCTGCGCACCCATCCTCAATATCCCCGAATTTATGGAACACCCCCACGTCAAAGCACGGGGCTGTGTTAGAACGATCAAAGATGAGATTTTTGGTGAAATTCGCATTCCCCGTACCCCGCTACGCTTTTCTGAATTCCCCGAACCGCCCGATCTACGAGCGGGCACACTGGGGCAAAATAACCACGAAATTCTCCGTGAACAATTAGGTTATAGCGAACAGAAAATAGCCGACCTTGAAACCGCGGGGGTTATTGCCTCGAAAGGTATTTGAAGGGATAGCGCGAGTACATATCCGCTGTACTGGMACGTTTTYAGRGAAGGTCGCAAACTATAAATACAAGCTCTGTSCGGCTCGCTTTTTTAGCTCTAGCCTCAACAAAGCAATTTAGCCCTTCTCTCCATTCTTCCCCGCTTTTTCCAAACTTGCCCAATCAAACAGGGCTGGCTCTTTATTCAAGAACCGATCGATCGCATCACGGTGATAGTCAGTATCGAAACACACCGCCTGGCCGTAGGCTTCTAGCTCAGAAATAGTGCGGTGGTCGCTGTGAAAAGACTGATTAAGAATATTCTTGGTAATGCCGATAGAGGTGGTGGAAGCATTGCGGAAACGGCTGGCGAATTCAAAGGCGTGGTCAAATAGCTTATCTTCCTCGACCACATCGGTCACCAAACCCAAAGTCTGCATTTCATCAGGCTTGAGGATTTTACCCGTATAGAGCAGTTCACGGGCTTTTTGCAGGCCTACTAAGCGCGGTAACAGGAAGAGGCAGCCCATATCGGGGATTAAACCCGTGCGTACAAATATGCCGGAACAGCGGGCACGGGGTGTGCAAAAAACAAAGTCACAGGCGAGCATAATGCTAAATCCTGCCCCCATGGCAGCACCGTCTACAGCGCCAATAACCGGCACTTCAAGATTGACGAACTCATCGAGCCAGATATGAGAGCGACGCACACGCTCGCGCCGCGCCATCGGCTCAGGGGCCATTTCCTGAAAAGATTTAATATCACCACCGGCACAAAAGTTACCGCCGTTGCCGGTAACCACCAGCGCTTTGATATTCATTTTTTCGCGAATCTCAAGCATGACTTTGGTAATGCCGAGACGAATATCAGTATTTAAAGCGTTACGTGCCTCTGGTCGATTGAAGGTGAGAATGCCAATTTCGTCTTTTATTTCATAGGTAATATCGTTGTTTTCATTATTCATTCTGACGCCTTTATTATCAGCAATAGTCCTGACCCTAAACAGRGTGATTTTAGATACTCGCTAATTGCGACTCACGAAAATCGAGCATGCGTTGCAGGGGCAACATAGCCTTTTTACCAAGGGCCAGATCAACATGCATTTCATTGCTACCCTGCTCAAGACTTTCGGCTAGGTTTTTCAGGTGATTCATCGCCATCCACGGGCAGTTAGCGCAACTACGACAGGTCGCACCGTGGCCCGCMGTGGGTGCAATAATCAGCTCTTTGTCCGGTGCAGATTGCTGCATTTTATAAAAAATACCTTCATCAGTAGCAACGATCATTTGCTTGTTGGGTAGTGTTCTCGCCGCCTCAATCAGTTGCGAGGTAGAGCCCACAGCATCAGCCATCTCGATAACGGATTCGGGTGATTCGGGATGCACTAAAATCGCAGCGTCAGGGTACACGTGCTTTAAATCAAGTAGGCCGCGTACTTTAAATTCTTCGTGAACAATACAACTACCATCCCACAGCAAGACATCAGCACCTGTTTGCTTTTGCACATAACGGCCCAGATGTTGATCCGGTGCCCAGAGGATTTTCTGGCCTTCACTGTCGAGATGTTCAACCACATCCAGCGCGATACTGGAGGTCACCACCCAGTCGGCTCGCGCTTTAACTGCCGCCGATGTATTAGCGTAAACCACCACGGTACGGTCAGGGTGCTGATCACAAAAAGTAGTGAATTCATCAATCGGGCAACCGATATCGAGGGAACAGGTTGCTTCAAGCGTCGGCATCAACACGGTTTTTTCAGGGGTGAGAATTTTYGCCGTCTCGCCCATAAACTTGACCCCAGCAACCATTAAGGTTGATGCGGGGTGTTGCTTACCAAAGCGAGCCATTTCCAGCGAATCAGAAACGATGCCGCCGGTTTCTTCCGCAAGTGCCTGAATGGCTGGGTCGGTGTAATAGTGAGCGACGATGACGGCATCGCGCTCAACTAATAGGGTTTTRATTTTCTCGCGATAGAACGCTTGCTGTGCCGCTGACTCCTCCGGTTCAAGCTGGACGCGGTCGAGGTGGCGCTCGACTAATTCGCGAAAATGAGGGTTCTCGGCAACGGTAATACGTGTGGGGGCATTCATCATTAAAAGGGCAGTTACTGCGTAATAGTTAAAATCGGCGAAATTTTAACACAGACAATGGGACTTCGCGGTCTTCTGAAAATAACAAAGCCCCAGCAAGTGACTGATGGGACTTTGTGGAATCCGCTTAATTTTGCAGGCGGTATCTGACCCTAAACCTTGGCCAGCACCAACTCGGCAAACTCGTTGAGCCCACGCTTAATGCCCTCGGCATCATAGGCCGGTGGATTAATCATCAGACGTGAGGCACCAATATCTTCGTACTGGCGCACGCGGCCCGGGTCGAGCTGCCCCGCCGCCGTCGTCAGTTCAATTTCACGGGGATCGCGACCTATCTTTGCACATTCATCGCGCATTGCATCGAGCAGGCCCGGCAGTGTTTTAAGACTGCCAGAGGCGGGATAAAAGCCATCACCCACACGGGCGGCACGGCGAGCAGCACCTTCGACATTACCGCCGACAATAATCGGGACACCGGGTTTTTGCACCGGCTTGGGGTTGGAGTGCAGGGGCTCCCAATTAAAGAATTTGCCGTTAAAGGCCTCAGGCTCTTCACGCCACAGGGAGCGGATCGCCTGCACMGAYTCTTCKGYGCGYGCAGCRCGTTGCTTAAAYGRYACRCCSACSACTTCCATTTCTTCTTTTARCCAGCCAATRCCAATGCCCATCATCGCCCGYCCKCGSGATAGCACGTCRAGGGTMGCCCACTCTTTRGCCACATACAGAGGGTTGCGCTGGGGCAAAATCATAATACCCGTTGCMAGRCGRATATTTTTAGTCATGCCTGCGGCGTAAGACAGYGCMACGATRGGGTCSGGAATKGCYGCCTTTTCGCCACCGGGAAAGCGCCCATCTTTGTTGTAGGGGTATTTCGATTGAAAGCCGACAGGCAGCACAACGTGTTCGACSGCCCARAGAGAYTCCATACCYACCTCTTCRGCAGTGGTGACCAGRGTTTCAAATAARTCRGGGTCGGCYAGGGGGCCAGCGGTGGCAAAGGCAAGTCCAAATTTCACGGGTRTTCTCCTCGAAGGCGTTAATTATTATCARYASTAGAGTCCGCATAGAGGTTAGCAGGCTTGWTATAATCACTCCAGCCAATAAGGGCAYTCACTCCTCYGCAACAGGTTCAAYATGCGAATTAACTGGTAYCCCGGCCACATGCACAAAGCCGGTAAAGAGCTGAAACAAYTACTGCCYARAATYGAYYTRGTGATTGAAGTYGTCGATGCRCGCATTCCCTTTAGYAGCCAGAACCCGATGCTGGAAAACCTGCGCGGYAACAAACCCTGCATTAAAATTCTCAACAAAAGCGACCTYGCCGACCCYGYAAYCACCGCSCTGTGGCAGAGCTATTTTGAGCAGGACTCGGCAATAAAGACTCTGGCGCTCGAYACCGACAAAAGCGACAAAAGCCCCCTTCTACTCGACCTTTGCCGCGAACTGGTACCTGACAAAGTGGATAGCGTTCACCCCATTAATTGTTTAATTATGGGCATTCCAAACGTCGGTAAGTCGACACTGATCAACTGTCTCGCTGGGCGMATTATTGCCAAAACAGGCAACGAGCCCGCCGTCACCAAATCCCAGCAGCGCATCAACCTGCGCAATGGCGTGGTGCTATTCGATACGCCGGGCATGCTGTGGCCAAAGATCGAACATATCGACAGCGGCTATCGCCTCGCCATCACTGGCGCGATAAAAGATACCGCCCTTGAATATACCGATATAGCCTTTTACGCCGCGAAATTTTTGCTAGAAAACTATCCAGCGTTTATTCAAGAGCGTTATAAGCTCGACACCCTGCCGCAAAGTGAACTTGAACTGCTGGAAATCCTTGGGCGCCAACGGGGCTGTCTACGTGCTGGTGGCCATGTCGATCTCGAACAAATATCAACACGACTGATTCACGAGTTTCGCACCGCGACTATTGGGCGAATAAGCCTTGAAACACCGGAGATGGTGGAAAAAGAGCTGGCTGAATTACTGGAAAAACAGCGCCTTGAAATTGAGAAAAAAGAACGGCGTAAAAACGCAGGCCGAGATAATAGAAAGAAAGGCAATGAAAAGTCAGTTAAGCCGATGAAGGTAAAGCGATAAAACGCTGCGCAGAACTCACGAGGGAGGGATTGATGATAAGCGCCTAAAGGCTCTTATCATCCCTTCGGGGCACAGCGTAGCCCACGAAGTGCTTTGGCTAGCGTCGCTTCGCGACTCGTCCAAACTCGTGGCTGAGTTTGTCGAATCGGGTTCAAATCCACGCGTCCTCACCGCCATAAATAAAAAAACCCCATCGCCTTTCGGCGACGGGGTTTATTGTTTATGGCGGTGAGGGAGGGATTCGAACCCTCGAAGCCTTACGACTTACACACTTTCCAGGCGTGCTCCTTCGGCCACTCGGACACCTCACCGTAGTGCTTTCCACTGTTTTATCAGGCTTTAAACGCGCTAGCCGATGCCTGTGGAAGCGGCCGCCACTCTACACAAAACAGGCTTGAAAGGCAATCATGTTAAAGACAGTCGACGCTTTTAACGCAGTTCTACCACGGCTCAATAAGCTGTGTGACCAGGCCTTAATTAACAGCCTCGCGTCACTACTGGTTCATCGTCGTCCATCGACTCAACTAAATACTCTAACTCCTGGCCAACATCACCGATGGTGCGATATTTCAGGTAGCGTTCAACCACCGCCTGAATGATGGCACGGCCCATCGCATCGCTGTCCATTTCACTTCTGTCAGTAGCATCTTGCCAGGCTTGCTCGACAACTTTATTGGCGTAAACGGATTCTCCGGACATGCTGTTCTCCCCGTAATTAATAATTTCTCAGCTGAGGATTATACCCAAGCCCCCTTGCAACTCATTGATACCCGTCAAGATAGGCAGAGCTTGCGCTGGCACTCAGCCTGAGGACAGATCACAGCGCATTACCAGCGCATCTTCTCGGCCACTTTCTCCGTGGTAGTAGGCTCTNCGCTCACCCACATGGCGGAAACCCCGCCCCTCGTACAACGCAATGGCAGGAAAGTTACTGACCCTGACTTCAAGAAACAGGTTCACTGCCGAGCTAGAAATYTCCGCAAGGCAATAGTCAAGTAGGCAGGCACCCAAACCCTCTCCTTGAAAGCTGCTTTTAACCGCTATATTCAGCAGCTCAGCTTCGTCGAGCACCTGATTGAAGATGAGAAAGCCCACCAACCGATTACCTTTACACAGCACATAACTCCGATGGCTTTGCAGGCTATCGGCGAACTGTTTTGCGTTCCAGGGAAAGGGGGTCACGTCGCTTTCGATTTTAACCAGTCCGGCGATATCATCAGGCGTCGCGGGCCGCAGCGTAAAACCCGCTTTAATGGCAACTAAACTGCTGTCAGCCATTAAACCGTCAGGCGCTCCGCAAATGACACAATGCCTGCCAAACCTCTCGTTTACACAAGGGTTCTGCCAACATACGTTGTAATGAGGGAATAAAGAGGGTCTCTGCTGATCGCGGCTCAGTAGAACTAGAGTCACCATTTTTCGGCAATAAGCGAGCCGCTTCATCGCCCATCGCCAACAACCARCGATAAGGGCGCACTTGCTGGCGACCGAATAGAAACATAGACAACTGGGTTCTCGCCCCGCTTAAAGTACTTTCAGCCCCAGGGCTGATAGGCCATTCAATAAGCTCGGCAGTGGGTAAGTTTGCGGAAAGCTGACCGATGGCTCGCAAGATGTTCGCGAGCAGTTCGAGCTGCGTTCTATTGGCCCGCTCGCCGTAAGCAAAACTGTTAATCACTAACACGTCGTCACTGACCTGCCAACAGGCCAAAGTAAAACGGACGCTCTCCTGCTCTACAAGCGGCTCAGTTATAGCCGGCTGTTCATCTTGCGGTGCTTTTNGAACTGCCGTTATTTGAGACGGAATTACAGCAGGCTTATCTTTGGAGYTGAGGGCTGGTGTATTGTCACTGACCGCAACAGGGGGCACTGCGGGACTTACTGATACGGTCTCACCCTGTAAGGCGTCACGAATACCGGCCAGCGAGGTGACAATCTCACGCTGAAGAACCTGCCCGCCGCCCCGTGAGTTAACAGCAGCCTCACCTATATTAGCAGGCAAAGTACTCGCTGCCGTCGCCACCTGGCTGGCAGCCGTAGCAAATACCACCTCGCCGGGCAGGCGCTGTCGATACTGGTTGATACCCAGCATCGACAGATACCAATCCTGTTGCTCAGTCATGTGAATACGGCTGCACGCAGGCTGTCATTGTAAGAGCGTCCGACCTAAACGCCATCCAGCTGCGGGTGAACGCGGTCGGGGTCACCCATAATATTGGCCGCATTCAGATAGGCTTTGGCGCTGGCGACAAGAATGTCAGTGTCAGCACCCTGGCCGTTGACGATGCGCCCGTCTTTAGCCAGACGTACAGTCACCTCACCCTGGGAATCGGTGCCGTTAGTAATGGCGTTAACCGAGTAGAGCTTCAGTTCCGTGCCGCTGTGAATCAGCTTCTCAATGGCTTTAAACACCGCATCAACCGGCCCACTACCACCGGACTCTACCGTGTGATCCTGACCCTGTGTACGCAAGACCAGCTCGGCCTTTGGCGCACGACCGGTCTTGGTGGCAACATCCATCGACACCAGTACATAGCTTTCTTCGGCTTCACCCATCTGCACATCCGAAACCAGGGCCTGTAAATCTTCATCATAAATTTCGCGTTTTTTATCCGCCAAATCCTTAAAGCGTAAGAAGGCCGTATTCATTTCAGCCTTGTTATCAAAGGTAATCCCCAGCTCTTCCATGCGTGCAGAAAAGGCAGCTCGCCCAGATAATTTGCCAAGCACCAGACGATTGGTATTCCAGCCAACATCTTCGGCCTTCATAATTTCGTAAGTCTCGCGGAATTTAAGTACGCCGTCCTGATGAATGCCTGACTCGTGAGCAAAGGCATTAGCCCCCACTACCGCCTTATTCGGCTGTACCGGAAAGCCGGTAATGGTCGAAACCAGGCGTGAAACAGGGACGATTTGTTCGGTGTTAATACGTGTTTCAAGCTGGTAAATATCTTTACGCGTGCGCAAAGCCATCACAATTTCTTCGAGGGAGGCATTGCCCGCCCGCTCGCCAAGGCCGTTAATCGTACATTCAACCTGGCGTGCCCCGTGCAAAACGGCAGATAGGGAGTTAGCCACCGCCAAACCGAGATCGTTATGACAGTGCACGGAGAAAATAGCCTTATCGGCATTCGGCACATTGGCAATTACGCGGCCAATCATTTCACCGTATTCACCGGGTGAACCATAACCCACCGTATCGGGGATATTAATAGTGCGCGCGCCAGCATCAATTACCGATTCGACGACCCGACACATATAATCGAATTCAGTACGGCTACCATCTTCGAGGGAAAACTCAACATCATCGACAAAATTACGGGCAATTTTTACCGCACCAATGGCCTGTTCGAGTACCTCTTCGGGATTCATCTGCAACTTAAATTCCATATGAATCGGTGAGGTGGCGATAAAGGTGTGGATACGCGGTGCCACAGCATTTTTCAGGGCCTCAGCGGCGCGCTCAATATCACCGTGAGTGGTTCTTGCCAGACTGCAAACGGTGGCATCTTTAATCGTATCGGCGATACTTTTAACGGCGGCAAAATCACCTTCGCTAGAGATGGCAAAGCCCGCTTCAATAACATCGACACCGAGCTTTTCCAGAGACTTGGCAATACGCAATTTTTCTTCTTTGGTCATCGCGGCACCGGGGCTTTGCTCACCGTCGCGTAAGGTTGTATCAAAAATAATTAAACGTTCACTGCCCATGACAATACTCCATCAACTCCCGCCACACGGCGGGCAAAAATTTATACGCGGATTTTCCTCTCTTAGAGAGAAGGATGCAAAACAAATGAGGTATAACGTAGATGCCCCTCAGGGCAGGAGAAGGCGTAGCAGGCAAGCAGCGGCACGCGAAGCTTGTTGCAAGCCTTGCGAAGAACCATTGTCAGTAAAGCGATTAACGTTCATTACTACCTTTGCTACAGGGCCACTTACATTCGAACACAGCGGCAATATCAGAATTTGTATTCAAACAAATTTTTACGCGACTGCCAAGCCTTTTACTAAAAAGCCAGCTCTCTAATCGCCCGTACAATCAATCAACGATAAGTTGAGACAGATTGACACTATGAATTAAGCACTTTTTCGAAAAAACTTAATCCACAACCAAAACAGCGGGCCAGAAAGTGCATAAGCCAAAGCCAGTGACAACAATACTCTGGGTGGGTCAATCGTGACAATAACCATGCCCACCACTACGGCCAAAAACGTCACAAAAGGCACATGTCCCTTAAAATTGAAACCTTTCATGCTGTGATAGCGGCAACTCACCACCATTAGCAAACCCGCCCCTGCCGTTACCAAAAAGGCGAGGATGGCGGTTGAAGTGTTCGGCTCAACATCGTGGCCAACCCAAACCATACCGGCAACCAAAGCCGCTGCTGATGGGCTTGCGAGACCTTCAAAAAAGCGTGAGTCAGCGGATTCAACCTGCACGTTAAAACGTGCTAACCGCAGTGCTGCACAGGACACATAAAGGAAGGCTGCCGCCCAACCTAGTTTACCCAAGTCTGACAACATCCAGCTGTAACAAATAACTGCCGGTGCTACACCAAAAGACACCATGTCGGAGAGGCTGTCGTACTCAACACCAAAATCACTCTGCGTATTGGTCATGCGGGCTACGCGCCCATCAAGACCATCAAAAACCATGGCCACAAAAATAGCGATGGCTGCCGCTTCAAACTTGCCGTCCATTGACGCGAGGATGGCGTAAAAACCGCTGAACAGGGCGATAGTAGTAACAAGGTTGGGCAGTAGATAAATCCCTTTATGTCGGGGCCCTTGCGAACTTTTATCAGCCTTGGCTTTAGCTTTAGCCTCATCCTGCTCAAGTTCTTCTGCTGGTTCAAGAAGTACGTTAACAAGCTCCGATACAGAGCTTGTCTCGCTGCTATCGTGGATTTTTGAGCCACCCGAGTCCGGTGATTCTTTATTTTCTGAATCCTGACTATCAGACATTGTCCGCACGTACTCCAGATCAAAAGCTTACAAATTTGTCGCAGGCCGGGCTTTTGGCTGCGTAGGTAAAAAATATTGCTGACATCATACATTTTTGGCAATAAAAAAGCGGCAAGCCAGAGGCTGCCGCTTCATTAAAGATCAACGACTTATCAAGGCTCAATCACTCAAGCCTTGAGCTGTTGATACTTTCGACTAGTTGCGTGACTTATCAACCAGTTTGTTCTGACCGATCCAGGGCATCATGGCACGCAGTTTAGCGCCAACTTCTTCGATGGGATGCTCTGCCGAGGCACGACGACGGGCTTTCAGCTTAGGATTACCGGCCTGGTTGTCGAGGATAAAGTCGTTAACGAAGTTACCGTTCTGAATATCCGTCAGGATACGCTTCATCTCAGCCTTGGTCTCATCAGTAATAACCCGTGAGCCACTACTGTAGTCACCGTATTCAGCGGTATTAGAGATGGAGTAACGCATGTCAGCGATGCCGCCCTGATACATCAAATCAACAATCAACTTCAGCTCGTGCAAGCACTCAAAGTAAGCCATTTCTGGGGCGTAACCCGCTTCAACCAGTGTTTCAAAACCAGCCTGTACCAGTGCCGTTGCACCGCCACAAAGAACCGCTTGCTCGCCGAACAGATCGGTTTCGGTTTCTTCACGGAAGTTGGTTTCGATAATACCGGAGCGACCACCGCCGTTGGCAGAAGCATAGGACAGAGCAATATCTTTCGCCTGACTGGAGCCATTCTGGAAAATAGCAATCAATGTCGGCACACCGCCACCTTCAACATAGGTGCCACGAACCGTGTGGCCGGGGCCTTTAGGCGCGATCATGATCACGTCGAGATCGGCGCGGGGTTCGATCAATTCAAAGTGAATATTCAAACCGTGAGCAAAAGCCAGAGCAGCACCCTCTTTCAAGTTGGGCTCGATCTCGCTGTAGTAAACCTCTTTTTGATGCTCGTCCGGGGTGAGAATCATCACCACGTCTGCACCGCTAACGGCATCGGCGATTTCTGCCACTTTAAGACCTTCACCTTCGGCTTTGGCCCAGGATGAAGAGCCTTTACGCAAACCAACAACTACGTTATCAACACCTGAATCACGCAGGTTCAGCGCGTGGGCGTGGCCCTGTGAGCCGTAACCAATAATGGAAACTTTTTTGCCGCGGATAATAGAAAGATCACAATCTTTGTCGTAATAAACCTGCATGTTTTTCACCTCATTGTTCGTACGAACGATTCGTACATTTCACTTGCGTATAAATACTGATTAATAAAATCAAAAAGCACTCAAGATTTTCACTTGAAAACCCTTCACCTAAAAAATTCTTCATCTAAAAACCAAAGCGCGCCTCGGTTAAAACTTTACACTTATATCTTTAAAGACTTCTCACCACGCATCAAACCACAAACACCGGTGCGCACCACTTCGAGAATAACCGCATCGCCCAGAGCCTCAATAAAGGCATCGAGCTTGGCGCTCTCGCCCATAATTTGAACCACATAAACCGTAGGGCCAACATCAACAATTTGCCCGCGAAAAATATCGACACAACGTTTAATTTCGGCGCGCGCTGCACCACCGGCTTTCACTTTAAGCAGC
Source organism: Cellvibrionales bacterium (assembly GCA_002746135.1). GTDB lineage: Bacteria > Pseudomonadota > Gammaproteobacteria > Pseudomonadales > Porticoccaceae > Reddybacter. The sequence goes on from NVWE01000008.1 coordinate 69,975, forward strand.
ATTAATTCGCGCTCAATGTGAGCACCTTCACTCAAGTCGATAACTTTAACAACGTCGATCAACTTGTTTAACTGCTTGGTGATTTGCTCAATCTTGTGGTCATCACCAACGGTGGTCAGCGTCAGACGCGAGAGCGTTTTATCCTCGGTTGGCGCGACGCTCAAGCTATCGATATTGTAGCCCCGTTGGGAGAACAAGCCCACTACTCGCGACAGAGAGCCCGGCTCATTTTCAAGTAAAACGGAAATCAAACGTTTCATTATGTGCGCTCCGTTTTGCTTAACCACATATCGCGCATGGAGCCCGGCGCGACGTGCATGGGGTAAACGTGCTCGTGGTGGTCGACACTAATGTCCATAATCACCACCCTGTCTTTCATCGCAAAACACTCCTCCATGCGGCTTTCCAGTTCGTCGTAGCGGGTTACCTTCATACCGACATGGCCATAGGCCTCCGCCAGTTTGACAAAATCAGGCAGTGAATCTTCATAAAGCACGTGGGAATAACGGCTACCGTACTGCATATCCTGCCACTGTTTAACCATGCCCAGGGCCTGGTTATTGAGGATGATAATTTTCACCGGCAGTTGATGCTGAGTACAGGCCGCAAGCTCCTGAATACACATTTGAATACTACCTTCACCTGTGACACAGACAACGGTTGCATCGGGGTGGGCCATTTGCGCACCCATCGCCGCTGGCAAACCAAAGCCCATGGTGCCGAGACCACCGGAGTTAAGCCATTGTCGGGGCTTGTCGAATAAATAATATTGCGCAGCAAACATTTGGTGCTGACCCACGTCCGATGAGACATAGGCCTCGCCCTTGGTCACTTTGTGTAAGGTCTTAATCACGTCCTGGGGCTTAATGTTATCGCCTGTACTCGGCTCATAACGGGATGCCGTATAAATACCGTGGCGTGCACGCCACTCATCAATTTGCTGCCACCACTCACCGATTGCCGACTCGTCGGTTTGCAAATCGCCCTGCTGAATCTGGTCGAGCATATCGCTAAGCACCACATCGCAGGGGCCAACAATCGGGATATCAGCACGTACGGTTTTTGCGATGGACGAGGGGTCAATATCGATATGAATAATTTTTGCCGAGGGACAAAAGCGATCAGTCGCGTTCGTCACGCGGTCATCGAAACGCGCACCCACGGCCAAAATCACATCGGCATGATGCATCGCCGTGTTGGCTTCAAAGGTACCGTGCATACCGAGCATACCGACAAACTGTCGGTCAGTGCCGGGGAAGGCACCGAGGCCCATCAGTGTGTTGGTCACGGGGTAATTTAGACGACGCGCCAGCGCCCGCAACTGTTCGGAAGCATTGCCCAACACCACCCCGCCGCCACTGTAAATAACAGGGCGCTTGGCCGACATCAATAAATTAACGGCACGTTTGATCTGCCCGGAATGACCCCGAGTCGTCGGCTGATAAGAACGCAACTTGACCTTTTCAGGGTATTTATAGGCCACCTTATTATTGGGGTCGGTGACATCTTTGGGTATATCGACAACCACCGGGCCGGGTCGCCCCGTGCTAGCAATATAAAAAGCCTTGGCGATGGTTTCGGCAATATCTTCCGGTCGCTTAACCATGTAGCTGTGCTTGACCGTCGGCCGGGAAATGCCAATCATGTCAATTTCCTGAAAGGCATCCTCACCGATTTTTTCCTGGGGCACCTGAGCGGAAATCACCACCAGGGGGATAGAGTCCATATATGCCGTAGCAATACCCGTAATCGCATTGGTCGCACCGGGACCAGAAGTCACCAGCGCTGCACCGACCTCACCCGTGGCACGGGAATAGGCATCGGCGGCGTGCACGGCAGCTTGCTCGTGGCGCATGAGAATATGACTGAGATTATCTTGACGGAAAATAGCATCGTAAATATGCAGTGCCGCACCACCGGGGTAACCCCACAGATGCTTCACTTTGGCATCACTCAATGCCCGAATAAGAATATCACCACCGGAAAGTAGTTCCACAACGCAAACCCTCAAACAAAAAATAACAATTTATCAGGAGGACAATGCACTATCGCTGTGACATTACAGGTGGTTTGCAATAACAACCGCAGTCTCCGCAAAGCGAGGTTTGGACTGCCGCAAGATCGAATGGGTAACACGATCTTCTCTGTAGATGACCAGCGAGCGTTGATGACGCCCACCTGCCTGGGGGATGAGATTGTCTGAAAGACGAGGCACATCCCGAGGCGCGCAACATACCGGTATTTATCTGCACCGTCAACAACTTCCTGAGCTGGACAATTAATGCGAAACACCCACCTTAACTCGACGCCTTTAAAGACATGTGTCCAGGGCACTTGTAAGCAGCTGACAGATATGGCGGAATGCAGTTTACTAATTCTTCGCAACTTACCCATTGCATTAAAGTACAAATCAACCGCAGCACCAAAGGACTGAGCATGAAATACCCTAATTACTTGTTAGCTTTCATCGCCACTTTCAGCTTTACTCTGTTAACCGAAGCAAAAGAAATCTACGAATCGAAAGGTAAACAAGGGGGAGTCGAGTTTACCGACCAGCCCAGTCCCGGCGCGGAAGTCGTCAATATTCAAGAACCCAATATTGCAGATGCCGTTGATAGCCCAAAACCGACCCAGGACAAGCCGGAAATCAAGAAGACAACGAAGCAGAGCGAGCCCGTCGAACCTGAAATTTCTTATCGGAATATTGCGGGTGATGATGACAAAAATCCCAAACGCGTTCATCGTGAACAACAAAGGCAGGAACGAAGAAATGAGCGCCAGGACAGTAGAGAAAATCCAAAAAAATCAGCCGGACACTCTGCCGTCAAAGGTCGATAGAAATCCCGAGGGCAATCAATAGAAGCCAAGTAAAGCTAGCCACGGTTTAGTCATCAAAAGAGCGTTTTGAGCACCGCTGTAGCTGGGTCGAGAATAAATTGGTCGGCGTCTTTTGTATTCATGTTGCGGCCTATGCCGTGATGTCGAATCACTATCATGTTGTATTGCATATTAACGCGCTGCAAGTAGAGCCTCTAAGTGATCTTGCTGCGCGATGGTCAAGAGCCCCATCCCATAGCACTCGCCTAGCATTGCGTATTCGCCAACGATTAACGGTAATCCATTCCGTCTTGATACACCATTTCACACACTTCTGCGGCCTCTCACCTACTGAGAACCCACTTAAGATCGAAAAAATTGAGCCAGGGGGCCTATTAAGTTAGGAATACTGGATCGCCAGACTTCCGAGCCTTGGCGCGACATTCACAGCAAGGCACTTTCTGCTCTTGTTTGGCTATGAAATGCTGCAACCAATGAATAACGCATAAATGACTCACAGGTCGTAAAATAATCCCCAAGCCAATACTGAAGATCCTCAGATTCAAGCCTGGAGAAACCACATTTCACCACCTGGGGAGAGTCAATTTTTTTCGTGCTATCCGTTACTACAATGCTAAGAACAGACGATGCAGCACACCACTCAAACAGCAAGTAGAGCGACTCATCTTTAATGTTCGTGTGCAGAAGGCTTATTGATTTCTCAACACATTCAGCCAATGCCAAGCGAATACCAGACTCTTCTGTGCCCGCATATTCCGAGTGATGACGAATAATCTCAGGACACTCGCCAGGCGACTTGTTTTCTTCCCAACTTAAAATCATAGAGCTACAACCCATCAATACTACTGTGTGTTAACTCCGCGCCAAAGGCGCTGGAGAAAAATTACGCTAAGTTCTCGAGTTTTTAACAATGTGGGGCGCATCTATTTTCGCCCTCAAAACTTCGTTAGGTGTGCACTAACGAAAAATGGCCCCCAACAAAAGAGACAGGGGACAAGCATCGCTGCCCGCCATATCTTTACGCAGTAGCCCTAAGCCCGCCGCCAACGCGTCCCCTCGCGAGAATCCTCAAGTACAATGCCTTGCTCTTTTAATTCTTCACGCACTGCGTCGGCTCGGGCGTAATCTTTATTCAGCTTCGCCGCTTCGCGTTCAGCGATAAGCGCATCAATATCAGTATCGGACACACCTTCTCCCTCTGCTGCGGAGCCTTTCAGGAAAACATCAGGCGTTTCCTGTAACACACCAAGAATGCCACCCAGTGCTTTTAGCTCGCCCGCTAAAACTTTTTCTTTAGGTTGATCATCACCGGCAACGGTATTGAGTTCACGCACTAAATCGTACATTGCTGAGAAAGCTTCGCGTGTATTGAAGTCATCATCCATTGCCGCAACAAAGCGCTGATAATAGGCATTACTCTCAAGCTCAGGCAGTGGTGTCGGCGTAATGTCAGCAAAGTTTTGCAGGGCGAAATAAAAACGCTCCAGCCCCTGTCGTGCTTCAATTAAATTAGCTTCTGAATAGTTGATAGGACTACGGTAGTGGCTAGACAGTAAAAAGTAGCGCACCACTTCGGGGTGGTATTTTTCCAGCACGTCTCGAATGGTGAAAAAATTGTTCAGCGACTTGGACATTTTCTCATTATCGACCCGCACCGCGCCGGCATGCATCCAGTAATTAACAAAGTGCTTGCCGGTTGCCGCTTCGCTCTGAGCAATTTCGTTTTCGTGATGGGGGAAAGGTAGGTCAGGGCCACCACCGTGAATATCAAAGGTAGAACCCAGCAGACAGGTCGACATGGCTGAGCATTCAATATGCCAGCCGGGGCGACCATAGCCCCAGGGCGAAGGCCAGCCTGTTTCGCTTTCATCGGCGGCTTTCCACAGGGCAAAATCGCGGGGATCTTCTTTCACAGCGCTCACTTCAACCCGCGCACCGGAGAGCAATTCGTCGGGGTTTTTATTGCTTAATTTGCCGTAATCGGGGAAGCGTTTCACACGATAGTAAACATCGCCGTTGTCGGCTCGATAGGCGTAATGGTTGTCGACCAGGGTTTGCACCATATCGAGAATATCGTCCATATGGGCAGTGGCACGGGGTTCAAGGTTGGGCGGCAATATACCCAGCGCACGCTCATCGTCGTGCATTGCGTCTATCATACGCTCGGTTAAGTCAGTGTAGAGTTCTTTATTTTCATCGGCACGGCGTAAAATTTTGTCGTCAATGTCGGTGATATTACGCACGTAATTAACGTCCCAACCCTGGGAGCGCAGGTAGCGGGTAATGGCGTCGAAGGCGACAAGCACACGAGCATGACCAATATGGCAGTAGTCATACACCGTAATGCCGCAAACGTAGAGGTCAATTTTGCCGGGCTTAAGCGGTTTAAACAGATCTTTCTTACGCGTCAGCGTGTTGTATAACTGTAGGGCCATCGTTACTTTTCTCTCACCGTTACTAAACTAAAAATTAATTGTGTTAAAAAACACTTGAAGCATTTATTTTTTCTGCTGCCAATTATCCCGCAAACCAATGGTGCGATTAAACACCGGGTTGTCTTCACTGGCGCAACGGCTGTCGAGGCAGAAATAGCCTTCGCGCTCAAATTGGTAGTGATTCTGCGCAGTGGCACTCGACAAACTCTGTTCCGCCTTACAGCCTTGCAGTATTTCGAGGGATTGAGGATTCACACTGTCGAGAAAGTTTTTGTCGCCGCCATCCGGATCGGCTTCGTTAAACAGGCGGTCGTAGAGTCGCACTTCACAGTCGATACTGTGTTCGGCGCTGACCCAGTGAATCACACCGCGGGGCTTCATCCCTTCGGGTGGATTTTCACCGACGGTACCGGGCACAATACTGGCGATAATTTCGACGATTTCACCGCCCTCGTCGGTCACTACGCCATCGGCTTTAATCACATAAGCACCACGCAAACGGACAAACTGGCCGAGCACCAGGCGCTTGAATTTCTTACGCGATAAAGTGGTGTCTTCGCTGAAGTCCGCACGGTCGATAAACAGAGTGCGGCCAAAGGGCAGCTTTCTTTCGCCAAGTTCTTCGCGATTGGGGTGACAGGGTACCGTCAGTGTTTCGACCTCCCCTTCCACCCAATTGGTCAAAGTCACCTTCAGCGGATTGAGTACACACATGGCCCGCGGGGCATTGTCGTTCAGGTCATGGCGAATGAAGTGATCGAGCTGGGCCATATCGACGGTGCCGTCGGTTTTCGCCACCGCCAGGCTATCGCAAAATTCACGTACCGCTGTTGCTGTCACGCCGCGACGCCGCAGGCCTGATAATGTCGGCATACGCGGGTCGTCCCAGCCATCGACGATATTCTCTTCAACCAGCTGGCGGAGTTTGCGCTTGCTGGTCACTGTGTAATTTAAATTGAGGCGACCAAATTCAAACTGCCGGGGTTTAGCGGGTACGGGCAGGTTGTCAATAAACCACTCGTACAGCGGCCGATGGTCGGCAAACTCCAGCGTGCAAATGGAGTGACTGACACCTTCAATGGCATCTTCCTGGCCGTGGGCAAAATCGTAGGAGGGATAAATACTCCACTCACTGCCGGTGCGATGATGGGGCACCCGTTTAACCCGATACAACACGGGGTCGCGTAAATTAATGTTCGGGGCCGTCATATCGATTTTGGCGCGCAGGGTCATCAGACCCTCGGCAATATCACCGGTGCGCATTTGCTCTAATAAAGCCAGGCTTTCACTGGCGGGACGATCACGATAGGGGCTGTTTTTGCCCGGCTCGGTGAGCGAACCGCGATATTCCCGGGTCTGCTCCGGCGTTAGCTCACAGATATAAGCCTTGCCGGCATTGACCAAAGCGACAGCCCAGTCGTAGAGCTGGCCAAAATAGTCTGAGGCATAACGCACTTCGCCTTGCCACTGAAAGCCCAGCCAGCGCACGTCCTCAATAATCGCCTGCACAAACTCATCACTTTCTTTATCAGGATTAGTGTCGTCGAAACGCAAGCGGCAGATACCGCCAAACTCTTCGGCGAGGCCAAAATTGACGCAAATCGCCTTGGCGTGACCAATATGCAAATAGCCGTTGGGCTCGGGGGGAAAGCGGGTGACAACTTCTTTGGTGACAGAAGAATGCAGATCACTCTTTATCACTTGCTGAATAAAGTTGAGCGGCTTGTCGGCGGGGCTAGAATCGTCCATTTACGGTCTTCTGTTAGTGGGTAAAGTGAATAGTATTGAGCACAGCCATAATGCTTTTATTGAGCACTCAGCAGCCATGCTTTAAGGGCCGCTATCAATAACACAACGGCTAGTGCTGTGCTTAAAATGACCAGGCCCGACAGTAGGATAAAGCTATCGCGGGGCTTAGCTGTAAACTTCGCGTAGGTACACAGGGCGAGGCCCAGAACAACAAAAAACACCAGGGCCTGTATCGTCATCAGCGACAGTAGCGCAACAAATAAGAATATAAGCGATAGGACCAGGCCTCTTTTGTACATGCCGACACCTTTAACATTTTGTCGCCAAGCCAGCGCCGGGCAAAATCAGCCGCGAATTATACCGGCCTCGACCAGCTTTGATAAACCGATTATTCCAATCTCCGGGCAAAGCCCTTATCATCGCCCTCTTTCGTGGTTTTCAACCCTCTTCAAACAGGCCCCATTATGATTACTCTTCACACCAACCATGGCGACATCGCCATTGAACTCGACTTTGACAAGGCGCCCATCAGTGCCGCCAACTTCCTGCAGTACTGTCGCGACGAGTTCTACGCGGGTACTATTTTTCACCGCGTCATCCCCGGCTTTATGATTCAGGGCGGCGGCATGAATGAAGACATGAGCGAAAAGAGCACGCGCGAGTCGATTAAAAACGAAGCCGACAATGGCCTCAGCAATGACAACGGCACGCTAGCGATGGCTCGAACCATGGTGCCTGACTCCGCCTCTTCACAGTTTTTTATCAACATCGCTGACAATCACTTCCTCAACCACACGGCACCCACCGACCAGGGCTGGGGCTATGCGGTATTCGGTAAAGTCGTTGACGGCATGGATGTGGTCGACAAAATCAAAGCAGTGGCCACCGGCAGCAACGGCCCCCATCAGGATGTGCCTACAGAAACTGTGGTACTCGAGAAGACCTCCATTTCTGACGCCTACGCTGACCGTTAAAAACCATGGGGAGAGATCGTTTCACATTCACCGAGCGGTCTCCCCTTTGACCATCCTTTTTATTTCCGACCTCCACCTTTGCCCTGAACGGCCCGAGGTGAACACCGCCTTTTTCCACTTCTTACAAACGAGTGCCGCAAAGGCCAACGCGCTTTATATTCTCGGCGATTTATTTGAAGCCTGGATTGGCGACGACGACCCGGCCCCTCTTTCTCAGCAAGTGATTCGCGCCCTGCGTGTGCTCGCCGATGGAGGCACCGCACTGTATTTCCTCCACGGCAACCGCGACTTCGCCGTCGGTAAACGCTTTGCCCGAGAGACCGGCGCTATCCTGCTGAAAGATCACGCTCTGATTTCTATCGGCAACGAGCAAGTTTTAGTGCTACACGGCGACACCCTTTGCACCGATGATATCGCCTACCAGAGATTTCGCCGAGTCATTCGCAACCCGCTGCTACTGGCCCTTATGCGCTACCTACCCCTACGTACTCGCCAGAATATTGGTATTAAAGGGCGCGCTAAAAGCATGGCTGCAAATAGTAATAAAAGCGCCAGCATTATGGATGTCACCCCCGCCACCGTAAGTTCGATGATGAATGAATACGGCGTTACGACGATGATTCATGGGCACACCCACCGCCCCTGTAGCCATGAGCTTGTGCTCAACGAAGGAAGTGCGGCGCGACGTATTGTGCTCGGTGACTGGGGCAGTAAGGGCTGGGTGGTTAGCGCCAACGATGAAGGATTGAAGCTCTCATCATTTGATATTTAAACGTCAGGGGGTAGTTTTACTCGGCTGTTATGCCCTACCACCATGATGGTGGCTTTTCCGAAGCACTAAACCCAGCGAGTACAAGCTCCTGGCATAATGATGAGCTTTGAACTAAGCACATACCCTCATGGCCAATTGTGGCTGCATGCCAGGATTGCTCATTTTCTTTGTATAACGCAAGGCTATCGCAATTGTCTTTTAATTCCACAGCTGCATCACGTAGGGCTGATATATGTACGGATGAAGCAAATACCAGCTCGGTATRCTTGGGGCGAAAACCATTGTCATAACTAGTGACTGCAACGAGCTCAGATTCTCCCGTGCTGACCTTGAGCCCAGCCAGATGACTAACTTTTGATTCGGGATAGAGCCATGCACAAATCATCAAGGGCTCACTTTTMGATAAATACACTAGTAATTCTAGCTGTCGGTCAAAACTTTTCTCTTCTACGTAAATCATGATTTTAAAAAAATTATGGCTGCTGAACTAATGGTGGCCCGGAATGAAAACGAAACTCCTCACAGGGCTCTTCAATCAACTGCTTTTCCTTTTCAGCAAATACGGCAATCCGCTGATCAACATCGACGGGCTCGCTGTGCGCCGCTGCCACCTCGCGAGCCAGCGTCAGGTAGTCCTTAAAATGCCGCGCCTCTGATTTCAACAGCGACAAATAAAACGTCGATAGCTCTTCATCGAGATGGGGGGCGAGTTTCGCAAAACGTTCGCAGGAACGCGCYTCRATSAWSGCKCCSRCMACYARWRTRTCGATSAGYYKCWKRGGCTCMYRRGTSGMSMMYAGYTTKCGYARCWCWCCMGCATARYKKSMWGCYKSSAWKKRCTCRTAGGSRATRTCKCKCTTTTCCATCAGCGCGATGACCTGTTCAAAATGGCGYAGCTCTTCACGGGCCAAACGGGACATTTTATGCAGAAGCTGATACTGCTCAATATAACGAAACAWTAAATTGAGCGCGGTGCTGGCGGCTTTTTTCTCACAATTGGCGTGATCAATCAGCAAGATAGTTTGATTCTTTACAGCGGCCTCTATCCACGCATCGGGGGTAACACAGGGCAGAAAGGCGACAATTTCATCAAGATCAGTCAACCGCAAACGCCCCATTCGATTTCAATACCATCAAGCCGTCATCGCTTTCAGCGCCTCATCACGGTCGGCATTCACTTTTTGCACCCATGGATTGCTRTCCATTAATTCCAGCCAGGCTTTTAGCCCAGGCAATTCATCACAGAGATCACGACCGAGAGCTTTTTGAGTTGCCAAATTACCCAGCGTGACGGTGTAATAGAGCATAAAATCGGCGTAGGTCATTTGATCGCCAGCGGCAAAAGGCCCGAATATTAGCAGGCGATTCAGTGCCGCCACACCCTTATCGAGTTCGGCACTCACCTTATCGTTTAATTGCTCGTCAGCTGGCGCACCGAAGAAAACCGCACCCAGCAACTGCCGGGTAACCAACTCCAGATAAAGCTCAATGGACTTACTAAGCTCACGAACCTTGGCACGCTCAAAGGGATCGGCGGGGTAAAGCGGGAAATCAGGGGACAGCTCTTCGAGAAAATCGAAGATCACATTGGTTTCACTAATGGCCCCTTCTTTCACTTCGAGGCATGGGATTTTACCCATCGGACTTATATTCAGGAAGTCTTCTTCCTGAGAGGGGCGGGTGATCACCTCTTCGAAATCAAAACCCTTTTCCAGCAAAGTCAGTTTGACCATGTTGTAGTAATTACTCACGGGAAAACCATAAAGTTTAAACATCGTCTTTTCTCCACATCGTTRTTTTTTTAAAGGTTGCTGCCGACTCGCTGCCACTATACCCGGTGCAACATAGCGCTGGTAGTGAGCCTGTGAAAGTCGATACAGCTCCCCTTCAAGCGCTTCATAAAACCGCGGCAAYGCTGTGTCGGYAAATGCAGGCAACAGGCGAAAGCCCCAGTGCGCCGCATCAABCCCTTCACCACGGGTTTTTTTCAARAGGCTGTAAACCCAGCAGTGGGGGTCACTCTGTTTTCGAAAAGCGATATTTGCATCCACCAGCCTTTCACCTAACAGTTTAATATCAACAAGTTGTATCTTGTTTTTAAGAATTTGAATTAAYARMKRGNCWARYCWWWMRRMNNAAMTAYWAMRYSMTKMKMKYCRKSKTARMCRYTCCAGTTGACCACCTCATGGGCAAAGCGATGACAGCCCCGGCACACATCGTCACCCATGCTCGATGAACAGATGCCAATGCAGGGTGTGGCGATGRGTTTACTCACACGACTGGCCAAAAAATTGATTCAAGCCCCGAGCAGTGGGGACGACGGTTTCTTCCATATGAAAGTGATGACTGCCCTCAATAATTTCGATAGTAAGCTGCTGCGCAAACTGGTCCATACCGTAAAATCGTTCCGTGCGTTGCGGGTCGGAAAGCAGTAATAAACTSGGGCACGTAATACGCTCGACAAAAGCCCGCACCATGGCCGGTGTTAGCTTGACCTCGGAAGCCACCTTCAACTTCTCATCGGCACGCCAACGAAAGCCCTCGCTCTCATGCCGCAAACCTCGCTCGGCGATCAGCTGGGCCGATACCAGCGACAAGCGAGCTTCACCCCTGCTGGTGCGCGAAGCTAGCGCCTCATCCCGCGTGGCATAGATACGCGGCTCACGCCGCAAACGTAAATGCTTATCTTCAATGGACAATGCCAACTGTGCTGGCATTTCCGCCTCATCGATTGCCTGGGGTACAAAGCTATCGATTAAACCAAGATGGCTAACGCGCTCAGGATAGGTACCTGCCGTCAGTGTGGCGATCATTGCACCGCGAGAATGGCCGAGCAGAGCAAAGGTCGACAGGCCCAACTGCTCAACCACAGAGTACACATCAGCCACGTCCTGCCAGATGTTGTAAGTATTATCGAGTGAGCGATGGTCGCTTAAACCATGCCCGGCAAGGTCAATGGCTATCAGGCGTACGCCCTCCAGCCTTTCAGCCAGGGGGGCAAAACTGGCGGCATTATCGAGCCAACCGTGCAGGGCAATTACCGGCAGACCATCGGGGTCACCCCACTCCACAGCCGCAAGGCTAATGCCGTGGTTATCGAAGCGGTGTTCAATGGTGTTGTTTAATAAAGGCATAGATGATGAAGTCATTGGTAAAGAAAAGTGTTCGTTACAATTAAGATAGTGTGAAACAGCGTGTTTATTTCGGCACCTGCGCCCAGCACACATCGGCAAACCCCGGTGCCAGGGCTTGCGTTTGCAGCGCCACCAAATTGGCCGTACCCGTCGACAACCAAATAGCATCACCACTAAGCAGGCTCAATACCTTGCCTACAAAGGGCTGATGCGTGACGAGTAAAACTGAATCCACATCGAGGGAATCAATAAAGCGAAAAAGCGTTTGCGGGTCGCCGCCCGGCTCTAGCGCCTCGGTAACAAGTAATTCCTGATCGAAGCCCAGACACTGAGCTGCAATTTCCGCCGTCTGCCGTGCACGACGGTAGGGACTGGTGACGATGAGCTGAATCCCCGCTAACGCTTTGCGGCGCGATTCGATAACACTCTGCACATCGTTTTCACCAAGCGGCRTCAACCGCCGCTCGGGGTCGCTGGCAGCRCGAATCTCTGCTTCACCGTGGCGTAGAAAAAACAAATCCATAATGACCTCCGACTCTTCTCCGCTTAACCGCCTGTTAAGAATTAACCCGAAACTCCACATCGTCGGCCTGCTCAGAAAGCATGACTCGTAACAACACCCGTGGTAGCGAGCCACCTTTAAACATCACGTCGTAGAGGCCACTCGCCAGGGGCATGTTAATCCCCAGCTGCTCAGCTTTTTCTTTAACAATACGCGTGGTGTTGACGCCCTCCGCCACCTGCCCCACGTCTTCAATAGCCTGCTCAAGAGTTTTACCTTCGCCGAGGGCATAACCAATACGATAATTACGGCTCAAATCAGAAGCGCAAGTCACGAATAAATCACCCACGCCACTCAAACCGAGAAAGGTCATGGGGTCAGCCCCCAAATGAGCGGCAAAGCGAGTCATTTCCGCAAGACTGCGGGTGATCAAAACACCCACTGAGTTTTGCCCAACCTTCAAAGATGCCGCCATACCCGCAGCAATCGCATAAATATTTTTTAAAGCGCCGGCAAGTTCAACACCGTACATATCGTTATTGGCATAAACCCGAAAGAAGGCTGTCTGCAGAACATGTTGCACGGTCTCGCAGACGGCCTGATCGGCACTCGCAATCACTGTCGCGGTGATTTCCCGAGCGGCAACTTCTCGAGCCAAATTAGGGCCGCTAATCACACCAATGCGAGGCTGATTAAGCTCCTCGGCAAGAATGTCACTCATCAACTTAAAGCTGTCGCCTTCGATGCCCTTAACGGTACTCACGACAATAGTTTGCGCGGGGATAAGCGCCGCCACTTGCTGACAAACACCGCGAAAAGCCTTGCTGGGAATGGAGAAAAATACCACCGAAGCCTCTGCCAGAGCGGACTCAAGATCAGCACTCACCTGCAGACGCGGGTCCAGCTTATAACCGGGTAAATACGGGGTGTTTTCACCGACCTCCATGCAATGGCGAGCATTTTCAGCATCGCGCATCCACAGTGTCACCGGGTGGCCATTACTGGCAATCATATTGGCAATAGCCGTACCGAAACTGCCGCCACCGAGCACGGTGATCTTATTATTTTTCAAAACGTCCCCGGAAAAATTTTCTCAAGAATAGCCCCGTAAGATCGACTTCTGGGCAAATTGTGCTGGCACGTCCTTGTGCCACAATCATTTTATGCGTTGTCAGAGCGCTAGCTAAACAATAAACGGTTGAGACGCTGTACAAACAAGGCTGGGTTTTCCAGCTGCTCACCCGCCGATAATACGGCCTGATCGAACATCACACCAACCAGGTCTTCTACCTTGTCATTGTCCTGCTCATTTTGCAGTTGCGCAAGCAGCTGATGGTCGGGGTTAATTTCCAATACGGGTTTAGTTTCCGGTACTGGCTGGCCCGCCGCTTCAAGAATTTTACGCATTTGCGGGCCTACATCACCCTCGCCCAGTACTAAACAAGCGGGGGATTCGGTGAGGCGAGTGGTGGAGCGCACATCGTCAACCTGATCGGCAAGGACTGTTTTAATTCGCTCGAGAAGATCGTCGCTGATAGTACTGGCTTCTTCGTCATCCTCTTTCTTGCTCTCACCCAGCTCACCCAGGTCCAGCTCACCACGGCTAATATCCTGCATGGGTTTACCATCGAACTCTTGCAGGCTGGACATGGTCCACTCATCGACGCGCTCACTGAGCAGCAGCACTTCAATGCCCTGCTTGCGGAAGATTTCCAGGTAAGAGCTACTTTTAGCGGCAATTTCGGTCTCGGCAATCAGGTAGTAGATTTTGTCCTGTCCGGTTTTCATCTTCGCGACGTAATCGGCCAGTGAGATCAGTTCGCCACCTTCACGGGTACTGGCAAAACGCAGTARACCSGCAATCTTTTCTTTGTTHGCGAAGTCTTCAGCWGGCCCTTCTTTTAAKACAGARCCAAAGGCTTCCCAAAYCTTTTTGTAATCATCRGGCTGTTCCTTSGCCATTTTGATSAGYTGATCAAGTACACGCTTGGTCARYGCCGAACGRATGCTGTCTACCGCAGGGCTGTCTTGCAGAATTTCCCGCGAGACGTTCAAGGGCAGATCRGARCAATCGACCACACCYTTGACAAAGCGCAGGAACATCGGCAGAAACTGYTCGGCGTCATCCATRATAAARGTGCGCTGAATATAGAGYTTCAGRCCTTTGGCACCATCGCGGTTRTACAGGTCGAAAGGYGCGTGGCTGGGGATGTAAATCAGGCTGGTGTAGTCAAACTTGCCCTCKACCCGGTTRTGGCTCCAGGTCAWTGGGKCCTGAAAATCATGGGAAACGTGCTTATAAAACTCGATGTAGTCCTCGTCGCTAAGCTCGCTGCGCGGGCGCGTCCACATCGCCGTGGCGGCATTCACGCGCTCGAACTCGGGCACGTCGACAATATCTTCTTCAGACTCGTCTTCCGCTGGCGGCGGTGTCGGCTTGAGCATTTCAACGGGTACGGCAATGTGATCCGAGTATTTCTTGACCAGGCTGCGCAAACGCCAGTCGCCGGCGTATTCCTTGGCATCTTCTTTAAGGTGCAGAGTAACGCGGGTGCCACGTTCAGCTTGCTCAATATTTTCAACGGTAAACTCGGCTTCGCCATCACAACTCCAGCGTACCGCCTGATCAGCGGCTAAACCCGCACCTCGGGATTCAACCACCAGCTTGTCAGCCACCAGAAAGCCGGAGTAAAAGCCAACACCAAACTGGCCAATTAGCTGAGAGTCTTTCTTATCATCACCGCTGAGAGCATTGCAAAACTCTGCCGTACCGGAGCGGGCGATAGTACCCAGGTGATCAACGATTTGGTCGCGGCTCATGCCAATACCGTTATCAATAATGGTCACGGTGTTGGCTTCGCTGTCGACCTCTATTCTTACGACCAGCTCATCACCGCCTTCTAGCAACTCGGGCTTTTGCAGGCCCTCAAAGCGCAGCTTGTCGCAGGCATCGGAAGCATTGGATATCAGCTCTCGAAGGAAAATATCCTTGTTACTGTAAAGAGAGTGGATCATCAAATGCAGTAACTGCTTGGCTTCTGTTTGAAAGCCCATGGTTTCAGCTTGCTGGGTCGCGGACATGCGGGTCTCCTGATAGGTCGTACTAATGAATTCGCTAAAAATTGACTAACAGGCCCTAGATAAGGGCAAATCGTCATATTTCAAGAGCGAAGGGCTTTCTAGTCTGGACTCATTGCTATACGCAACACGATAGAGCCGGGATAGTGAACATAGACTGACAAGAGCTATCGCCCTACACTGCCCCACGCCCCGACCCTATTACCCCAGTGCTACAATCAAGCCCTAAAAACCTCAGTACAAACAGCACTACATGGGGTTAACAGAAATCATAAATAATCACTAGCCCCTGGTTACCCTCACTTTATGCATCCAGCTTATCGCCCAGAAATAGACGGTCTACGAGCACTCGCGGTTGTTTCTGTCCTCATTTTCCACCTTAACGCTACCTGGTTGCCCGGTGGGTTTATCGGCGTCGATATTTTTTTTGTTATCTCTGGTTTCTTAATCACCAGCATCATTAATAAAGAGCTAATAAAAAAAGAGTTTAGCTTCTCCGCCTTCTATGCCCGCCGCGCCAAGCGGATCTTTCCAGTACTCCTTGTTATCCTTACATTGTGTAGCCTGTTTGCCTATATCAGCCTGCCCCCTGACGACTATAAGAGCTTTTTTAAAGCACTGCGTTATGTATTTCTACAGTTTGGTAATGTCCATTTTGCCCAGGAAGTTGATTATTTCGCACAGGGTTTATCGCCATCGCCGCTTCTACACACCTGGTCACTCGGCGTCGAAGAACAGTTCTATCTACTATGGCCTCTGCTTATTGTCCTTAGCTACAAGTGGGTTCCCTCAGGGCTACGGCCCGCACTTTTTCTGTTTGCTTTGGTAAGCAGTCTGGTAGCCAGCCAAGTACTCCTTTCTGTGGATTCCAAACAAGCCTATTACATGGTCTATTCCCGGGGCTGGGAGCTATTGATGGGAGGCATACTCGCCTTTGGCAAATTGCCCGAGTTTACCCGCAAAAAAACAGCTGATATTGCTTCGCTGGCGTCACTGCTCATCATCATTGGCTGCTGCCTCACCTATACCGAACGAGACTTCCCAGGGCTAAAAGCTCTGCTTCCCGTTGCCGCTGCAGCTCTGTTTATCCATAGCGCCAACCAACACAAGGGCATTGGCCATCGCTTACTGTGTGCAAAACCCATTTTAGCGATTGGCCTGTGTTCTTACTCGCTCTATCTCTGGCACTGGCCCCTCATTGCGTTCACCAAAACCCTTACCGGCAAGCCTTTAAGCACATCAGCAATTATCGTCATCACGCTCGCATGCTTCTCACTTGCGGCCCTCTCTTACAAATTTATTGAGCAACCCTTTCTCAAAATCAAAGCCAGTAAGCGCAGCGTTATCATTGCCAGCCTTTGTTTTATTATCAGCGGCGTTGTTCTCACCAACCTGTTGAAACACCTTGGTCACCATTCATCCCGCTCTAGTGCCAGCTATGATCTTGATGAGTCAATGGCCATCAATACGAAAAAGCTCTGCAAAGAGGACTTCAAAGTAAACTGCACCCCTTATGAAGACGGCAGTTACGATGTACTACTCGCCGGAGATTCTCATGGCGCTCACTATGCCCCACTAATTCTCGATTGGGCAAAAGCCTATAATTATCGAGTAAAGATTATTACTCAGGGTGGCTGCCCAACCTGGCTACGTATAAATTCAAATACAGACGAAGCGGATACAGAAGTCTGCATAAAGAAAAAGCAGGCCTTCACAGAAATATTGGGCAAGACAAAGCAGCATGTATTTCTGGCCATAAAGGCTGACCAGTTGAGCAAAAAATACGGTGTGACGAACAGCGATGAACTGGGCGATATAATCAACCCCAGGCTAAAAGCACATAAGGTCACCGTTTTATTGCAAGTGCCGTTGTTAAACCAAAACCCTATTGACTGCCTGTTTAAACACCACAGTCGCTTTAGTGCGCTGATAAGCCCCTTTTATAAAGACCAGAAAAACTGCATTGACGAGATCAAAAACATCAATGTAAATACAGATAATGAACGACTTAAACGATCCGCCGATGCAGCCATGTGGCGCACCTATGCACCAGCCCCCTTAGAAAACAACTTTATTAATCCAGACGGAAAGTTCCTTTACAAAGACACCAGTCACTTAAACATTTACGGCAATCGCTTTTTATTGGCGCATTTTATGGCGCTTATCAAACCCGAGGTGAGTAGATAATTTTACGGTGGCGAACAACTAAAAGAGCTATTCAATCCGCATTATCACTTGAATTCAGGTCTGCTAAATAACGCTGCCACTGGGCTTTAGTAATTAGATTACAGCTTTCCAGAACCTCATCCCACATTAAAAGCACTTCACCTCGGTCAAGCTGACGTCTGACTTGATCCACCTTGTTATCAAGGCTGTATTCGGCATCGCCATAGTCCGTACCTTCACGGACAATAAAACTCTCGATAATGGCACGCAGGGTTTCAGGGGCAATACTAGCAGCCGGAACTTCAATCATTGATCCACTACCTGAGCGCTCGTTAAGTCCGGCTTTTTAAAACGCAGGGTCATGCGATCACTCTCACCAATGGCCAGGTATTTTTCACGATCCTTGTCTTTTATACGCAGGGTGGGTGGCAATGTCCAAACACCTTTGGGGTGGTCAGCACTGTCTTTAGGGTTGGCGTTAATTTCACTCTTTGCATCGAGGACAAAACCGGCCTTTTCAGCCAGGGCAATAACATAGGCCTCGGTCATATAGCCGCTTTTTTTCATGGTTTCCCAACTGGTGTCAGGTTTGGCTCTGTGTTCAACCACGCCCAAGACACCACCCGGCTTCAAAGCTTTGTAAAACAGGGAGAAGGCCTCTGCCTCATTAATGCTACGCAACCAGTTGTGCACATTGCGAAATGTGAGTACGGCGTCGGCACTACCATTGGGCGCAGTTAATTTATTCATCTTTGGGCTAAATTCACCCATCACTAATGATTGATACAGCTCGGTGTCAGCTTTTATTTTCTCTTCAAAAGACAGCCGTGATTTATCAAAATATTTTATACCGGAATCTTTTGCAAAATGGGCTGCATACAATTTACCGCCTTCTAAATAAGGTGCTAGGATTTCTGTATACCAACCCCCACCCGGCCAGATTTCCACCACTGTCATATCAGGCTTCAAGCCAAAAAACGCCAGAGTTTCTGCGGGGTGGCGATAAATATCTCGCTCAACAAAGGCCGGTGTGCGATCGGGGCTCTGTAATATGTCTTCGGGAATCAAACTGTCCGCATGAGCACCTGTGGAGGCCAGGCCGGTAAACAGCAAAAACAAACAAACTATTAATTTTGACGACATCATGTAACTCCGTTCTATGCATTCAATATAAAAGAATCAATACAAATATAAACCAGCACGCTTACAGCCGCGCGGTAACACTCTCCACTTTGTCCTCAAGGCTCTGCTCTCGATCAGTACGTGTACCAACTTTCAACGTCGAGGTAACGCGAGCACGGCCCATTTGGTGCACCTGCTGATGGCAGGCTTTTACCGCAGCCATCACCTCATCCCATTCGCCTTCGATATTGGTACCGAATGCGTGGAGTTGATGACTCAAACCAGCAGCCTTAAAAATCTGCTGACAAACAGCTATCTCACTAGAAACAGAAACATCACCGCCCATTGGGATCAAGCATAAATCGACATGAACTTTCATAATTGACGCTCTTATTAGGGCTGCTGTAGTTCGACTATCTTAACGGCTAATGATTCAATCCACGGACATAAAAAACCCCGGAAATTTCCGGGGTTTTTTATGTATCGATGACAACTAACTATCCTTACTAGCTATCGAGTCTTTCAATAATTGTACAGTTTGCCGTACCACCACCTTCACAAATTGCCAGCAGGCCATAACGGCCCTTGCGGCGCTCTAGCTCATTCAACAGAGTCGTCATCAGCTTGGCACCGGTGCAACCCAGTGGGTGGCCATTGGCCTGTGCACCACCATTAACGTTGAGCTTATCCAGATCGGCACCCACCGCTTTGGCCCAGGCCAAAGGAACGGAACCAAAGGCTTCGTTAATTTCATACAGGTCGATATCTTCAATTTTCAAACCGACTTTTTCCAGCGCCTTTTTAGTCGCGGGAATGGGCCCTTCGAGCATGATGACCGGATCAGAACCGACCACAGCCAGAGAGTGGATACGCGCACGAGGCTTCAAACCGTATTTTTTAACGGCATCGGCATTGGCCATCATCACCGCCGCAGAGCCATCACTGATTTGGCTGGCAGAACCGGCAGTAATCATGCCGCCCTCGGCCAGTGGCTCAAGGCCAGCAAGCGCTTCGAGGTTAGCATTGGCGCGAATGCCTTCATCGGCATCGTGAGTGAAAGAGATGCCGCCTTCGAGAGTGACTTCAATAGGCATAATCTCTTCGCGGAAGCGACCAGACTCGGTGGCATCCAGTGCTTTCATATGACTTTGATAACCGAAGTTATCCAACTCTTCACGGGTCAACTCGTACTTTTTAGCCAGCATGTCAGCACCCAAAAACTGACTGAATTCAATACCGGGGTAACGCTCTTCCAGACGTTCGCTTTTAGGCATGCCACGACCTTGCGCGGCACTGTCTGAAATATTGGAAAACATGGGCACGCGGCTCATTGATTCCACACCACCGGCGATAACCACATCCTGAGTACCGGACATAACGGCCTGAGCGGCAAAGTGAATCGCCTGCTGAGCGGAACCGCACTGACGGTCAACGGAAACACCAGGCACTGACTCGCCCAGTTTCGAGGCCAATGCCACGTTGCGCGCAACGTTACCGGCCTGCTCGCTGTTCTGTGAAACACAGCCAAAAATCAAATCATCAACTTTTTCGGGATCAATGCCGACCTGATCAATCAAGCCGTCTACCAGCATGCCACCCAGATCAACCGGGTGAGTTTGGCTCAATCGCCCTCTATTTTTACCTGTCGCCGTGCGCAATGCACCGACAATATATGCTTCTGCCATGTTCGCCTCCGTAAGCGGGAATAATTAGTTTCTGCAACGGCCCAGCCGCTGAGCCCGACATTAAAGCGCAAAGTGGCTGGCTGTTCAATTTATGCCACATAACTATTGAGCCTTCTCGATTTCAGCCCAGACCGTGTTCACTTCAGGTGTGAGCCAGGACGAAGAAAGTGTCAAGTTTATTTACACTACAAATAAAAAGACACTTCAAATAGATAGTGAGTAAAATCAATATATTATGTTATTTTTACAAAAAAACAGATTAAGTAAATGGCTTGTCATACTTGCTATAACTGTCGGAAATATTTACACTTCGCTATTTTGCACACGGACTATTTTCAGACGCCTCATTAATCACGACGAGGCCGAAGCGCCGTAACCCTAAAACAGAAACAGAACATCCGACCAACTCTCATTGTTCAATAGCTACTCTTTTTAGCATAAAAAATCGACATCTAATACGAAAACTGAGTTATTTATTTTAATAATCAATGGCTTATCGATTATTCCACCCATAACAAAAAGCATGCAACGGTTGCTTATCCCCTTACAACTTGAGTAGGCTGCTGACTGTATGAAGCCCTGTTTTTCATCCTCTATGGCACACAGACCGAATAAAACAACTCGATATTGAAAGGTGTGGCATACAGCTTGCTCTGTAGTTAAGCGAAGGGGTTTGATGCCCCTAGATGTTAATCCGGTGGGACAGGACTCTCAGAATCAGCGTTTAACGTAAATACTATGCTATTCAAAACAACGATCGAGGGCAGATGATGAAAAATTTTTCTAAACAAGTACTGGCGGCAGGACTATTCTGCTTATTGGGTACAGCGTTTAATGCTCACGCCACAATAATTCTAACAGCAGGCGCTGATGGGGTTGATGGCCTATTACTCGAAGGTGCTAACTCGCCAAAAGTGGGCGTTATATTGATGCACGGACGTGCTGATGGGCCCGATGGCTTTGGTGTTGGAGACTTACGAGATAGCCTTAACCAAAGTGGTTATACGACTTTGTCAATTAACAACCCGACACCCGATACTAATGTTGACGACCTCACCAAAACACTAGAATTCGCAGATTATTTAGCAAGTGAAGGCACCGTGTTCGATGAAATGCATAGTCGTATATGGGCGTCTCTCGATTACTTCAAAGGGTTAGGTATAAACCAGGTTGTACTCGCTGGCATCAGCTTAGGCTCTCGTTTTGCCTCTGAGTTTGCTGCACACACTCAAGTGAACGGGGAACGTGCTCACGACCCCGCACTTGTGGGACTGATTAACATGAGCTCAATCAATAATCCCGTGTCACCACCAAGCTTAAGCGAATTTAATATCCTCAATACTATCGACCAAATAATGTTACCGGTATTGGATATTGCTGGAGACGGGGATTTTCATGCTGTGAATGGACAAGATCCTAGAGAAACTGCTTATGGCGGTTCAGATTACACCAAAGTGGTTTTGGACTGCCCTGATTACCCAACGCTTGACGCAACGCAGTCATACTGGGCTTGTCACGCCCTCTTTGGCGTAAGAGGAGACTATAACGCTCCATTAGAAACCACAGTACGCAACTGGATGCAAAGAGTCGCACCCGTTCCCGAACCCGCAACGCTTATGTTGATGGTCACAGGTTTACTGGGCCTTGGCTTACATCGCCGCAAACGCGCCTAAACATTTCACCCACACCTACCCTTTTTGGCAGGTGTGGGCTTGACTCTAGAAATTTACTCTTAATACCACGGCCTATAAAAACAGGCCTTGATAGCACGCAGTTCCTACTGGCAATAGCTGCCAGTTTTTACAGTTAACAATCCCTCCCTCCTATAGTTTTCTGGCTGTATAAACGCCTGCAGCCCTGAACCCACCTGCGATGCCCTTCTCAGCTCCCACTATATTTTCTTTATTACATAAAAATGACTCACTTCCCTCACCCCCACCATCCATTGCATCCACTGAGATGTTCAACTATAAGTTAAGCAACACAACAATGACCTTCTTCACACCGAGTCCTTATTTCTAGCCACTATGTCCCTACTCGAAACCATCAACACCACCTGCCCTTACTGCGCTGAGCCAATCGAGCTGGTTATCGACTGCTCCGAGGATGAGCAACGCTATATAGAAGATTGCTTTGTGTGCTGCCGACCCATTTCACTCGACATCTCGATCGACGCTAGCGGCTTTCCCGCTGTCCAGGTAAGTCATGAAGATGACGCCTAGAAGGAGACGGAGCAAGCCATGAGCGAATCCTCCACTTTCACTATTGGCCAACTTATCCAACACCGCCTGTTTGGTTATCGCGGGGTGATTTATGAGGTCGACCCGGTCTTTATGCTCAGCGAGCAGTGGTACCAACAGATGGCCAGTTCGTGCCCACCCCGAGAGGAGCCCTGGTATCACGTGCTGGTCGACAACGCGATTCACACCACTTATGTCGCCCAGCAAAATCTGATTGCTGACCCCTATCCCGAGCCGATTAAGCACCCGGGAGTGGATCAATTATTTGAGCGTTTTGAAGACGGCGTTTATTATTTACGTCAGCGACACCTACAATAAAAAACGACACTGCGACCGGGCTTCCACCGAGAGAGTTTAAGGAGCATTGATGCAGCGCGAAACACGACTCAGGTTTTTGAAAATTGCCCTTTAGGTGTTCGGTCTTGCCTTCATTGTTGGCATACCGGCAATGACGATGTAGATTTGGCCTCTGGCCGGGGCTGGGCACCGCCACAACCCGAGCACGAGCACGAGCAAATGATTGCGGGGGTCTTACTGTCACCCTGATTCGCGCCGCCAAAGAGCCCATGGCCCACACCAGCCTTATAGAGTTCATGATCTGGTCAAGTATTTTCCATGCCGCAATCATGCTCGCCCAGGCTCTGGCTGATGAAACGGAGAAGGCCAACCTGCTAGGTGATATTCCCGCGTTATTCCTCGTGGCATTTGTTTTTTGGTATCTGATGCCGAAACAACGCGAGGAAGAATAAAGTCATTGCGCGGTGAAACTTTTAAATGTATTTTATGCCTTTTTACCTCTGCCCCAGATAACAAGGCCGCTAATGGCCAGCAACATAAAAAGCAGGGCCATGGCGTCAACCAGATAGACACCCCACTCACCAAGTATGCGACCACTGTGGATGTCGAGCAGCAGACGCTCATAGGTAATATCTTCGCTATCGACACTTTCAGCCAGGGCGCGTTTTAAAGCCTCTGGTGCCTGCTCGGCTGTAGACCACTGGTTAGAATTTGCTTGCGCCCCTTCTTCTTTCGCCGTCCAGCGCAGTGCTTTAAGGTCGGTAACAAATAGCCCACTGCTGGTGTCGAGCAGCAACTCGCCATCAACAAGGCCCACCCGTTTCACCGCAACAGGCAAACCATAGGCCACGCCAACTTTCTCTATCAATTGAAAGGTCGGTGAAAAGAGTAGTAACTCACGCTCGCAGGCAACGACGATTGGCGTGGTACTTGTTGAGCTGAGAGCCAGCGCTCCAACCAAAGCCCCTTCACAGCGAGCGATTTCCTCAGTCTGGTAAAAAAGTTGGCCATTGCTCTCACTAATATAAGCCTCACCGAGGGGGTAACTCAGCACCGTGCTGGCCTCCGCCATGCCATAGAGGCTCAGTAAGGTGGGTGAGCGCAGAGCTTTCGTATCAAAACCCCAGCCCGAGACATGGTTTAAACACAGGCCGGTAAAAGCCAGTAACAAGACGAAGGCGGCGGCGAGTACACCCATGCGCCCATGCCAGCGTTTTAGTAATTCAGCGGACATTGTCTTTTGAACTCACAGGAGATGATCTAACAGGAGTTGAATAAACCTTTATTGGACTTGCAGTGGCAATAGGTGACATCACGGTTGCTGCACCGCTTGCTCGGCATCTGCTAACCCTTCATTGATAACAAGCTGGTGCAGGAAGAGGGCAAAACGCGCGGTTTTTTTCACGGCCTTGACTGACAGTGTCGCGCCGGTAATACCATCTATATTGCCACTGAGTTGGTGCTTATCTGTCTGCAGAGACAGGCCTACAAACTGGCGAGTAAAAAAGGCCATGCGCACCTCGGCACCCCGACTTTCACGAAATTCTAAAATTCGCACACGCTCGATATGATCACCAACAATAACAATACCAATGGTAATGGGCCGCGTTTTACCGACCTCGTTCATGATCCATGCGCTGCGTTGATTCGCCCCCTCGCCACTGCGCCAATAGCGAATACGCATGCCAGGATAGGCGTGATTGAGTATCTGTTTCGCGGCATCGCGAATTTCATCCCTTAGCCACAGCGATTCAATCTGCGGTGGCGTCGAAGGAAAGGACTCTGCCAAAAAAGCTTCCGGCGTCATATAGACACCCTTACCCAGGGCCGAAAAAGGCAAGAGACAAGACAGCAGCACGCAAGCTAATTTCAATCTTTTCATAGTGGCAAAAAGAGTACTCAAGGGTCACCCCTCGAGCAAGTCTTTACCACTGCTTACTCGCAGTATTTGTAGCGTTAATTTAAGGATTAAAAGCTCCAGCCAATGCCCAGGTTAAAGCTGTCTTCGCCATTTTTCTGGTCGGCCCAGTCAGCTTTGAAAACAACATTTTCGACCAGCCAAAAATTCACTCCCAGATCCCATTCTTCAATCTCTGTATCAACACTGTCACCCGCATTGTTGTCCCACTCGCTGTAGCGTGCGAAGAAACCCAGTCGGGGGGTCAGCTTATAGGAGGGTTCAATGTACCAGCCATCCTGCTCATCGCGACCCAGAGCTTGCGCCTCATCACCGTCGATATCCCACATTGCGTAGAGTGCACGCAGTCCAAAACCACCCTTTTGATACGCGGCGTGCGCTTCCCACAACAGCGCACTGGCATCGTCAGCGCCCATGCCCTGAGTGAGATCTTCCTGATACATCACTGTTGCCGCCAATTCGAGACCGGGAATAGCGGTGTATTTCAGGCGACCGGTATAGGCGAAATCTTCAGCCGTGGCCTTGCTGCCCTTCTGTCGCCCCTTTCTGGGCAGGTAGGCATTTTTTCCGGAAGTTGGCGTTTCGAGACCACTGGTGGCTGCCAGATCGTAGCGCAATCCCGGAGCGATTTCGCCACCGAGCATTACGCCGATTTCCCACCAGGTAGCCGGAATAATGTTTTTTTCCACCGAGTTACGCTCAACGCCGTAGAAGGCATCCGGCTCATGGGTCTCATTCATCAAGCCAACGGGGATGAGGAACTGGCCAAAGGTGGCACTGTGATTGTTAGTGTAGTCCCATTCAATATAGGCCTGCTCCAACTCAACTTCACCATTTTGTCCATCGCCAGCAATCGAGTGCTCCAATTCAACTTCCGAGAAAAAACGCACCTCATCGGTAAATTCATGTTCAACAAAGAGCACAAAGCGATGGGCGTCGACCTGGTTGTCACTGCCATTCTTGTCGTTGTAATGCAGCTCACCGTAGCCACCGATTTGAGTTTTATCGGCCCAGTCAGCAATTTTGGCCAGACCTTCACTGGCCGTAGCGACGGATTCGACCGTCTCAGCAGTCGCTTCAATTTTTTGCTCGCTGATAACAACCTGCTTATTGGTTGCGGCAAGTTGTTGCTTTAAGGCGTCGATTTCACGTTGCTGACTTTTCAGCAACTCCATAATTTGTGCCATCGATACTTCGCCACTGGTTTTATCCGCGGCGAGTAACGGCGTGGATACGCAGAGGGCTGTGCCAAGAATGGCGGCTGTCACGATATTTTTCACTATGCTCAATCTCCATGTCATAACTGTAAATGCTGGCAAAGTCTGTCCAGCCTTGCGAACGTGGGCGATATTACACAGCGAAAAACCCAGTTGCAAGTAGTTATCATTTGATAATCACTACTATTATCAAATATAGTCTTCAATTGAGGCCAATAGATACAGGTCAAAGCGCGAGATTGGCCGGGCAAGGCCACCACCAGCAAATGCTGAGGCCGGGGAAATCAGGCACATCTACACTTTCCGATCACGTCCCTGCCAATAGGGCTTGCGCAGTTCATTTTTCATGATTTTACCAGTGCCAGAAATCGGCAGGGGTTGATCCCGAACCACCACACTACGCGGGCATTTGAAGGAAGTCATTTGGCTTTTACAGTGAGCGATCACCTCACTTTCGGTGATACTGCAGCCCGGCTTAGCCACCACTTCACAGTGCACAGACTCGATCCAGTCTTCATGGGGAATACCGAATACGGCACATTCACTCACCGCTTCAAGCTGATAAATACAGTTCTCAACCTCCACCGACGAGACATTTTCGCCACCGGTAATGACCAGATCTTTTATACGATCGACGATATAGAAAAAACCCTCGCTGTCGCGATAGCCCGCATCACCCGTGTGCATCCAGCCATCGCGTATCGCTTCCGCCGTTGCCTCGGGGTTTTGCCAGTAACCCTGCATTACCATCGGGCCTTTAACGACAATCTCGCCAACTTCGCCGTCTGCCAGGGGCAGATCGCCTTCATCGACAATACGTACATCGGCGTTAAATACCGGGCGACCGCAGGAGGCCAGGCGACCGGCATCTGGGCCTTCGAGCACATGGTAACGGGCCTCGAGAAAAGTCGCCGCCGGTGACAATTCAGTCATGCCGTAGGCCTGGGTAAAAGCGACATTGGGCAGTTCTTCCAGCGCCTTTTTCAGCACTGTTTGCGGCATGGGCGAAGCGCCGTAACTAATATTACGTAGACTCGACAAATCAAACTTGTGTAAATCTTCGTGGTGAACCAAACGATTAATCATCGTCGGCACAAGTAATAAAGCAGTCACTTGATGCTTTTCAATAGCGGCCAACAAGGCCCCCACTTCAAAAGAGGGAAGAATAATATTGGTCGTGCCTGCGCCAATCATGCTGTACACCCGCGAGGCGCCAGCCGCATGAAATAAAGGGGTGGCGTGCAGGTAGACGGTGTCTTCATTTAAACCGGAATTCAACGAAGCGCCCATCGCATTGGCGATTAAATTTCGATGACTCAATACCGCACCCTTGGGCCGCCCCGTGGTACCACTGGTGTACAAAATACCAGCGATATCTTCGTAGCCGCGCTGTTGATCTACCATTGGAGGATACTGGCTAATCAGGCTTTCATAATCACTACTGTCATTTTTAGGGTCAAAATAAATCACCTGCTCAAGGCCGGGTAATTGGGGTAAAAAGCCGTCAATCACGTCTTTAAAATGTACGTCAGCAATTAATAGTCGCGCGCCAGAATCTTCTAAAATATAATTAAGCTCGTCGCTGCCTAAACGATTATTTAAGGGCACTATGGCACCGCCCGCCCAGGGTACAGCAAAACTAAACTCGAAATATTCCGCGCAGTTATGAGACAGCATGGCCACCCTGTCACCCGCTGTTAACCCCAAGGCCACCAGCCCTGCCGCCAAACGAGCACAGCGATTTTCAAACTCACCCCAAGTCAAACTTTTTTCACCGCAGACTAGAACCGTGTCGGAACATCGTCGCTGAGCAGAGCGGCGTAATGTTTGTGTTAAGTACATAAATTTCTCATTTTGTTGGCAATTGATTATGAGCGACAGCACCAGGCGGCAAGACTCATACTAATAAGTAGTCCTGTATTCTAGGCTATATTCATTATTCAAAACCACAAAATCGAGTACTACACAGTCGCGCTTGCCCACTTCACCGATAACGCGGTGTCGATTAGACTAGCCAGCTACTAAACATCACAAGGTTAGAATCAAAATGAGCTCACCATCACTTCCCAATTTCGATCTCTCCGGCAAAGTCGCCCTCGTCACTGGCTCCACCGCTTATATCGGCCGTGCCAGCGCCCTTAAGCTGGCTGGCCTTGGTGCTACCGTTGTAATCAATGGCCGTAATAAAGAGGCGGGGGCGGCCGTGGTTGAAGAAATCACTCAGGCCGGTGGCACTGCGATTTTTGAGCAGGCCGACCTCACCGATGCCGAGGCCCTGGTGCAAATGGCCGATAACATTATCGAGCGTTTGGGGAAGATTGATATTCTAGTCTCTAGCGGCGCGGGTGCCAGCCAGGACTCCCTGCCCTTTCGCCTGTTTCAGGAAATGAGCACCGATGATCTCGACTACTACATTAAGACCCACTGGCTAACCCGCGCCTATGCACTAAAAGCCGTGGCCCCACACATGGCAAAAGCCGGTGGCGGCAAGGTGGTGCTCGTCGGTACTGATGCCGGACGTATCGCGACTGTCGGTGAATCGATGATTGGCGGCTCAACCGCTGGCATGATGCAAATGTCACGGGCACTGGCTCGCGAGCTGGGCCGGGATAAAATCCGTATTAATACGGTTTCAATGAGCTTTATTTCCGATGCTATCCCGCGCTGGGGTGAAAGCTCAGAGCCCCTGCAGGACGAAAAAGATGCCGCCGGCAATCACAAAAAAGGCATGCTCGATAAATTAAAGAAACGCATGATTTTCGATGTCCAATGTGAAGATATCGCCGAGACTATTGCCTTTTTTTCCAGCCCGGCATCAGACGCTATTACTGGGCAAACCCTTAGTGTTAATGGTGGCTTGTCAACGCCAGGCTAACAGTGCTAGGCTCCCCGCCACTTATTGTCCGCTGTCCTCAAGCTGCACATCTCAACAGAGTGAAAACAGGATAAATGATCCCTTTAAATCACACCGGAATCAAGATAGCGCTTATAAGCATGTTATTGCTTATAGGGCAGCTTGGTGTGGTTACTCACTCTCTTGAGCACCTTTCCCATGCTGATGAGCAGTCGTGCCAAATATTTTTACAGTGTGAGAAATTAGACAGTGGTTTAATTTCTCACGAGCTACAACTCGTCTCTCTGGCCAATCATCGACAGCCACCCGCTCGCTTACTCAGGGCACTATCAAGCCTAACAATAGTTCCCTACCTCTCACGCGCCCCGCCTTTTATTTCGTAAGAAAATAACGTTTTTTAGCCGCCACCAGTACTTAGCCTGGTGGCGAACGTTTTCGTTTACGGAAGAAATACTCATGCATAAAGTTTTATCTATGGCTGTGATAACAGCCGCGTTATTCAATTCAAGCCTGGCCTTCGCCAGCAGTGAAACCGACGATATACAGCAACAACTGGAGGCCATTAAAAAAGAATACGGGCAGGCCATTAAGGCCCTGGAAGATCGCTTACTAAAAGCAGAGAAAGGCACGCAACTGGCCAATGATAAAACCCAAAAACTCGCGGTACAACTCGAACAGAGTAACTCTGCACGCACGCCATCTTCAGCGAAAAATAGTTTTAATCCAGCCATTAGCCTCGTTCTTGACGGCCGATTTGCCAGCTTCGACAACGACCCTGAAGATTATGAATTACCGGGCTTTTCCCTGGGTAATGAAGCAGGCTTAAGAGAAAAGGGCTTGTCGATAGGCCATAGTGAACTCACGATGAGCGCCAATATTGATGATAAATTTTTTGGCAAAATGACATTGGCTTTTGACGAGCACGACGGTGAGACCGAAACAGAGTTAGAAGAAGCCTTTATTCAAACGCTGGGGCTAGGCAATGGCTTTACCCTAAAGGCCGGTCGTTTCTTTTCAGAGATAGGCTACCTTAATCAGCAACATGGACACGCATGGGATTTCGCCGATGCACCCTTAATTTACCGGGGGCTGTTCGGTGACCAGTTAGTTGATGATGGCGTGCAAATGACCTGGCTTGCCCCGACTGATACCTTTCTACAATTGGGTGCGGAGTTATTAGGCGGCAGTCGCTTTCCTGCAGGCGGCACAACAAGTGGTGTCGGCGCCTGGACGGCATTCGCTGATATAGGTGGTGATATCGGTATAGAACACAGCTGGCAATTAGGTTTAAGCCATTGGCGGTCAGATAACATAAAAGACCGAAAGAGTGGCGGACACTCACATGGAGGTGGTCAAGCAGAGACGCCTTCATTTAGTGGCGACAGCAAAATCAGCGCGCTCGATCTAGTGTACAAATGGGCACCCAACGGTAATCCAAACCATCGCAATTTCAAATTTCAGTTTGAGTATTTTGATCGTCAAGAGGACGGCAGCGTAGCCATGCTCAATAGCGGCCCTCCTCTGGAGATGACAAGTTATGACGGTGATCAAAAAGGCTGGTATGCCCAGGCGACTTATAAATTCAAACCACAGTGGCAGATGGGCTTTCGCTATGACTGGTTAGACAGCAACAATCGCGGCTCGGATACTGATGTGCTGGCTGAGGCTGGGCTGGATAACGAAGGACTCAATCCCCAGCGCTACAGTGCCACACTGGAATGGTTGCCCAGTGAGTTTAGTCGCCTGCGTCTGCAATATAATCGGGATGAATCCTACGAAGAGACTGATCATCAGCTTCTCCTGCAATACACCATGAGCCTCGGCAGTCACGGCGCTCATCAATTTTAGGGGAAAACAATCATGTTTCATCAATGGAAAAATACGTATCGGCTCGCAGCGTTGCTATTAACGCTGTGTGCCAACACCGCCTACGCCCAACTCAATATATTTGCCTGCGAACCGGAGTGGGCGGCCCTCACGCGGACGTTGGCAGGCGATGCGGCCAACGTTTATAGCGCTACTACTGCCCAACAGGATCCCCACCATATACAGGCGCGCCCTAGCTTAATTGCCAAGGTGCGGCGTGCAGACTTATTGGTCTGCACAGGGGCAGAGCTGGAAGTGGGTTGGCTACCCTTGCTATTGCGAAAATCAGGCAACGCCAAGATTCAAGCGGGGCAAGCGGGCTACTTTATGGCAACGGATCACGTATCCCTGTTGGAAAAACCAGCAGTGCTTGATCGTAGTTTGGGTGATATTCATGCTGCGGGTAATCCTCACATTCATCTTGACCCCTACCGCGTGCAGCAGGTTGCCGAGGCATTGGCCATCACCCTGACAACAATTGATCCCGCGAACCAAAAGAACTACCGGGAAAACCTGCAAAATTTTAATCTGGAATGGCGTAATGCTATTTCTCAATGGCAAAAACAAAGTGATAAATTGCGGGGCAAACGCATCGTCGTCAGTCACAACAACTGGGTTTACCTGGAGCACTGGCTAGGATTGGAAAGGCTTGCCGTGCTGGAACCCCGACCGGGTATTCCTCCCAATAGTAAGTATTTGGCGAAGGTACTTGCCCAGTTAGAGCAAAACCCGGCCGACATGATTCTGCACGCCAGCTATCAAAATGATAGGCCGGCCCTTTGGCTATCGCAAAAAACAGGGCTTCCCGTTGTTGGTTTGGACTTTAGCCCTTCCAATAAGAATAGTTTAATCCAGTGGTTCGACGGAGTTTTAAATCAGCTCTTACGTGCTGAGTCATGAGCGTTGAAGGTTTGGAGCTTTCTATCCTTGGGCCCGCTTTTATAGCGGGCCTGTTAATACTGGCAACCCATGTACCACTAGGGCAAGAAGTTCTTAAGCGAGGTATCATTTTTATTGACCTGGCGATTGCCCAAATCGCTGGATTGGGCGTCATTGCTGCCTACCGCTTCGGCGGGGATATTCATGGCCGGGAGGTGCAACTAGCGGCGCTAGGCAGTGCCTTAATTGCAGCTGTAGCTTTAAACACGCTGGAAAAGCACTATCAGGCGTATCAGGAAGCCCTCATCGGGGCGATATTTGTCCTCGCCGCAACTGCCAGTATTTTAATTCTATCGGACAACCCTCACGGTGGTGAATCCCTCAAAGATTTACTGGTGGGGCAGATTCTCTGGATCACCTGGGAGCAACTCCTGCCGACGGCTTTGGTGACAGGCTTTATTCTGTTGGTCTGGTTTAGCTTCAGACAGCGCCTGAAACATCTTGGTTTCTACCTGCTGTTTGCATTGGCCATCACTAGTTCAGTGCAGTTAATCGGTGTTTATCTGGTTTTTGCCAGTCTGATTATTCCCGCTCTCGGCAGTGTTGGCAGCAAAAACAGATTGTTAACAGCTTACCTGATAGGTGCGGCTGGCTATGGGCTGGGTTTAATTTCATCTTCGATTTTAGACTTGCCAAGCGGCGCCGTGATTGTGTGGTGCATTGCTATCGTGGCTTTGCTGTCTACAATCGCAACGGGGAGTAAACGACCGATCGCCTGATACCTTAGCCGGAGTAGCGAGGAACCGGAGCTTCCACAATTTAGTAGAAATAGGCATGACCACATTGAGCCAGAATGCAGTAAACATCCGTGTATAAAAAACCTCTGTGGTGAAGATTTTCTGCTTCACAGTGGCAATATCCATCACCACGAAGGTCAGCTTTGCCCGCCCGGGCATGCCACTGGACTTTGCACGTAACAAGACAGTTATAATTCGATCCAAAGCCCGGTAAATGGAAACAACAATGAGCGTCAATACAACAGCGGATAATTCGACTGACACCTTTAAAGATCTCGAGCTAAAAGGCTGGAACCAGAAGGCCCGAGATTATGGCGATTACGTGGGCGAAATAACCCGGCAAGCCGTTGAGCCTCTACTCGATGCTGTCAAGGTTGAAGCGGGGAGTGTGTTTCTCGATATCGCCACGGGGCCGGGTTACACCGCGGGTACAGCCCAGGCGCGCGGGGCCATTGCCACAGGGGTCGATTTTTCGGCAAAGATGATTGACGAGGCCTCGCGCAATTATGCCAATGCCCTGTTTTACGAGGGTGACGCAGAACACCTGGTTTTTCCCAGCGGTTTTTTTGATGCTGCCGTGTGTTCCTTTGGATTAATGCACATGGCCAACCCTGACAGGGCAATCAGCGAAGCCTGGCGGATTCTCAAACCGGGTGGCAAATTTGCTTTTACGGTGTGGTCACCTGTTGAAAAACACCCTTTCTTTAAACTGCTATTCGGTGCCATTGAGCGCCACGGCTCACTGGACGTGCCCTTACCTGAGGCCCCACCCTTTTTCCGTTTTAGCGAACCGGCAGAGAGTAAGAACGTATTAGAAGAATCAGGCTTTAGTGACATCGATGTTAGCGAATTGGTACTGCACTGGCAGCCCACGTCAGGTCAGGAAGTGCTTGATGCCATTTACAAGAGCACCGTACGTACGGCCTTGTTACTCGAAGCTCAGGAGGAGACCAATCGAGAGAAAATTCACAGTGAAATTATTACCACTGTTTCGGAATCAAAAACGCCAGTTGACCTGCCGTGGCCTGCCCTTATTGCCACGGCCACAAAACCGTTGTAAATACTGAGGACACCCTACTGTAAAAACAGAGAGCCATAAAAAAGCCCTGCGCTATTTACAGCCAGGGCTTTTTTATTGATTTACGAGAACTGATTAGCCACCGGTTTTTTCTTTAACATATTCGCCAATGCGGGAAATTGCTTTGCGGCCATCGGTCAATTGCGGGAAGAACAAATGCCACACATGGATCATGTCCTGCCACTCTTCCAATGTCACCTCAACACCTGCCGCTTTGCCATTTTTAGTCAGTGTTTCAGAGTCACTGTACAGTGTTTCCGCAGAACCCACCTGTATCAACAAGGGGGGTAAGCCCGTCAGGTCAGCGTGAATTGGCGAGGCTGTGTGGGATTTTATATCGCCAGTACCAATATACATTTTGCCCATGGGTTCAATTAATTCGTAACTCACCATCGGGTCAATATCTTTACGGCTTTGGTAGGTTTCGCCCGTCGCTTCAAGATCAGTCCAGGGCGATATGCAAACGCCAGCAGCGGGTAACGGGTGCTTACCTTCGCGCAGAGCAAGCAGCGTGCCGATGGTCAGGCCACCACCGGCGGAATCACCAGCAATGACAATTTTATCGGCGTTATAGCCATTGCTCAGCAACCACAGGTAGGCGCAAATCGAATCATCAACAGCTGCGGGGTAAACGTGCTCAGGCGCCAAACGGTAGTCGACGGCCAGAGCCTGACAACCAGACGCACGGGCTAATTCAGCAACCACTGCCCGGTGGCTACTAAGAGAGCCAATCACATAACCACCGCCGTGAACGTACATAATAATACGTGACGTATCGGCGCCCGGCGGCGTGTGCAACTCACAGGGCACACCAGCCGCATCGATGGCTTTAACATCCACATCAGCCGCCACAGGTGAGGCCATGCCATCAAACTGGGCACGCATTTCCTCGAGAGTGCCTCCCAAAGGATTGGCCTTTAATTGTTCAATCACGGATTCAATTTCACTTACCAACATAATTATTTTCTTCCTGTTAAGTTAAAGAAATGGCTATTAATTACCCTGGCATGCTAACCCGCGAGGGTAAACTGCAGCAAGAACATTACCCTTCTCTGAGGCCATTGTCCTAAAAACCCTGATTTCCGTACCATTAACTGTTTCACCGAGGTGTTCATTTCTTCGTTCAAAGACCTCATGAACGCCCCGCCATCGAGTCACAAAAGAGCCTTACAGCGGCGTCTGGAAGGATGCTAGTATCCGCCGTTACATTTTGTAGAAGAGGCCATCGAGCGAAGGGATTCCTCCATTAGCCGGAGGGTTTATCCTACTCTGATTAGCACTCAATATATAAAAATAGACCTATAAATAAAAAACATCTAACAAAACCTAAAGGTATTACCATGACAGAGACAGCACTGGATCATGTACTTGATCTACCGCCACAAGCGGAAAAACCCCTGATCGATTATGAGACTGTGATTATCGGCTCCGGTATTTGCGGCATCGGCGCCGGTATTCGCATGATCAAGGACGGCCTCGGTGATTTCGTGATTCTCGAAAAGGCCGACGATGTGGGCGGCACCTGGCGCGACAATACCTACCCCGGTTTGGCTGTCGACATTCCCTCCCTCAGCTATTCCTTTTCCTTTGAGCAAAACCCCAACTGGTCGAGCCTCTACGCGCCCGGCAAGGAAATGAAAGCCTACGTCGACCACTGCACGCAAAAGTACGGTATTCGCCCCCACATGCGTTACAACGAGGACGTCACCGAATCCATCTACGACGAACTTAACAATGTATGGACTACTCGTACCAAAGCCGGCAACACCTATGTTTCCCGTTATATTGTCAGCGCCACCGGCTTTTTAACGCTGCCTAAATTACCGCTGATTAAGGGCATTGAAAAGTTCGAAGGTAAAACCATTCACACCGGCCGCTGGGATCACTCCTACGACCTCAACAATAAGCGCGTCGCCGTTATCGGCACCGGTGCCACCAGCATTCAGCTGGTGCCAGAAATTGCCGACCAGGTGAAATCCATCGACGTTTACCAACGCACTGCGATTTGGTTACTACCGAAAAAAGAACTACCTTTCGGGCCGAAACTACAAAAAGCTTTTGCAAAAATCCCCGGCCTGCAAAACATCGCCCGTCAGCTGACCATTCTGTTTACCGATGTGGTGATGATTAACCTCCTTATTTTTAATAAGTACTTCGCCCCCGCCGGTAAACTGTTACAGAACATGTGCGTTAAACATATTCGCAGCCAGGTCAACGACCCTGCTACCCAGGAAGCTTTAATCCCAAAATATGACTTTGGTTGCAAACGACCCAGCTTCACCTCTAAGTTTTACCCAGTATTTAACCGTGACAATGCAGAGCTAGTGACCACGCCGATTAGTGAAATCACTGAAAATGCCATGGTCACCAGTGACGGCACAGTACGCGAAATTGACACGCTGATTTGTGCCACCGGCTTTGAAGTTTTCCAGAAAGGCAGTGTGCCTACCTTTAAGGTAGAGGGTAAGAACGGTGTGGATCTGAGCGACTTCTGGGAAGAGAACCGCTATCAGGCCTACGAAGGTTCGACGGTTCCCGGCTTCCCTAACTTCTTCCTGATGTTTGGCCCCTACAGTGTCTGCACCGCGTCCTGGTTCGGCATGGTTGACACTCAGTCCAAGCATTTGGTGCGCTGTATTAACACCGCTAAAAAGCGTGGCGGCAACTACATTGAAGTAAAAAAATCAGCCAATGACCGCAACTTTGAGAAGGTACAAAGCCGCACCCACCTAACCATTTTCAAGTTTGGTGACTGTGCAAAATCAAACAGCTATTACTTTGATCGCCACGGTGATAGCCCGACTATTCGCCCCACCATGGGTTTTGTCCATTGGTTAGCCAGCCGTTTTATGAGTATCACTAAGAATTACAATATTGATACAAAATAATCTATCCGTAATTAACAATAAACCCGGGGATAATATTTCCGGGTTTATTGTTGGAACAAATAATTTATTCGTATAGGTTTTTACTGTAGAGCCCATATCTAAAACGAGGTGAATTGCCCGATCCAAGGTTAAGTTAGCTGCTCTAGATCATCCGGAACAATACAATTAATCATGCCGAAACTTAAGGTTTTCTGTGCATCAATATTTTCACACAAAGTGAGCACTTCAAAGGCAGTTTTGCGGCCTATTTGATGTACCAAAGTCAAGGGCACGCCCCTTGCAGCCAGCTTCAAACGGACCTCTGGATAATAAAAAATCACCGACTCTCCAGTCAATCAGATCACAACTAAGTGCCAAATTACAGCAGCCACCAAGCACATAGCCCTGCATTAAGCCCACCACCCCTCTCTGACTGGTGTCAGATTATCTGCATCCCAGCCTGACAGGTCCGCACCCGCACTAAAGGCTCGCCCCTCGCCGCTGATAACAATCACTGACACCGCCGGATCGGTGTCAGCTACACGCGATTTTTCTAATAGCTCATCAACCAGAGCCTCACTCATCGCATATAACTTGTCGGGGCGATTCATTGAAATAAAATGGATGGAGCTCTGATCACGCGTAAGAATAAAATCACTCATAAGCACTCGTTATTATTTTGCTCATAAAAAACAATGTTTACAAAGTGACGCCAACTTCAAATGGAATTCTGACAATCTCATTATCTGAGACAACCCCGCCTCCAAATTCTATCACGAGGGTATAAAACCCGGCTTGTGATAAATCGAGGCGACTTTGAATAAGACCCTGAGGAATACCCTTCTGGAAGCTTTCATTAATAACCTCACCACTGACTAACATCTCTACAGAAGGACTGCCCGTTTGGTGGCGAATGAATTTAAGTGCCACTGAGCGCTCACGCAAGCTCTGATCGATAAAATCTAAAGTAATTTTAGTCGCCCCTAGGCTGGGCAGTTTTTCACAAAAGGCACGTTGGTAATTAACCCCTAACTGTTTAATTTTAGGCCGCTGATAGGCCGAAAAACGCACTTCGTAAGGTGCACTACCGTAGACACAATCAAGCGTAACTTCATTATCATTAGTAAACTCGAACTGCTCCGCAGCAAGTTTTTTTTCAGTCACCACAATCTCTTTCCGCGGGTTTAAACTATGAACAATGGCATAACCGATAATCAGAGACACCAGAGCCGTACTAATTTTTAAAGCATTAATCTTCATGTGATTTTCTCAAAGCAATTTAGTATTTTGTAACCTGATACTTATCAAACTCAGCAATAACTTTTTCTTACTCTCATTACCTGAGTTAAGTACAAAGTGGATGTTAATTTTGTAAGCAAGAGTAAAGTGAGCCTATTACTCAAAAACTTTATTTTTAGTAATAGGCCACCAAGCGCCATCGCAAGAAAACCACACTGGCAATTCATGGAAATAACGCATCAAAGCCTAGCACTAAGCAGCCTGATAAACAGAATACTAGCCCAGTAGCAGCAACACCACTAATCAAACCCAGCCACCCATCATTTAGCTAAATGACATGGTACTGGTTTCAATGGTGTTACAGAAGGGTAGATCTCATGAAAAAGCACCAATACTGCCCACGAACAATTACAAAACTTGCTCAACGAGTGCGTTCCACCATGGCTATTATCGACCGCGACGGCCACATGTTACCTAGCAAGGAACACCTTTAAAACCCACCAAAATCACCATCAACGATACANG
>NVWE01000008.1:108211-196143 GCA_002746135.1 Cellvibrionales bacterium
GTACAAGTACAAGTACAAGTACAAGTACAAGTACAAGTACAATATTGACCGTCACTACAGCCAAAATTAGCATTTTTGATACCGGCATGCCTCTTATATAAAACCGACTCTGCCTTTCGCTCCTTACTTTCAGAAAGCATTTTTTAAAAAGCTTGCTTATCTTAAAGTACTGGATAAAATACCAGTGTATATCTACACAGAGCACTCCGCATAAGGAAAGCAACAATGGCTAAAGATCTAACCACTCGACAGAAACAAATTATCGAGCTTATTCAACGCCATATTGATGACACTGGATTCCCACCCACCCGTGTGGAAATTGCTAAAGAACTTGGATTTCGTTCGGCCAATGCTGCTGAAGAGCATCTACGTGCGTTACACCGTAAAGGCGCTATTGAAATRATCCCCGGGGCCTCCCGTGGCATTCGTATTATCAGCAGTAAAAACACACCAAAAGGCATCCCCATTGTCGGACAGGTTGCCGCGGGCAATCCCATTTTGGCAGAAGAAAACATTGATGATTACTGCGAAGTACCCACTAATCTTTTCCACCCCACAGCAGATTTCTTTTTACGCGTACGCGGTGAGAGTATGCAGGAAATTGGTATCTGTAATGGCGACTTGCTGGCAGTACACAGCACGCCCGTCGCCGAAAATGGCCAAATTGTCGTCGCCCGGATTGGCGATGAAGTTACGGTAAAAAGACTCAAAAAAACCCGCAGCCGCTATATTATTAACCTGCTGCCAGAAAATATTAATTACGAACCTATAACGGTTGATTTACGCGAACAGGACTTTGTAATTGAA
Source organism: Cellvibrionales bacterium (assembly GCA_002746135.1). Classification (GTDB taxonomy): domain Bacteria; phylum Pseudomonadota; class Gammaproteobacteria; order Pseudomonadales; family Porticoccaceae; genus Reddybacter. Next base: position 109,019 of record NVWE01000008.1, read on the forward strand.
GGGGTTTACGCCGGTATTATCCGCACACACTAGCAGCTGAAAAGCACGACAGAGGGTGGCGCCATTGCCCTGAAAAACAGTCGCATTGAAAGCTTAAAGCTTGAAAGACAGTTATATTAATACGGTTAAAAAGACGGCACTGATGGACACCTAGAAAAAATTACTTAGTGAAGAACCCGTTGCTCCGATTCTTCTTCCTCTGCTGCGGGCTCGTGGCCAAGCTCCTCCACAGCGTCTATTCCCGCATCTATCATTGCCTTGGCAACATCCATACTGCCTTCGCGTAAGTAATAAAGCGCCTCTTCCGAAAAGTTGATTCGTATCAACGGCTCGCCCTTTTCATCAGCGCGCTGCAGCACGACTTCACCGTCGGGCAACATAACGATTTCATAAAAAGAGGATGACATTTAAATTCCGTAAAAGAGTGGCTTCGCATTATTGTAACAGGAAAACTATGCCCCGCATGGCCTCACGATGAATGACTTATAGGGACGTGAAACTGAACCCAAAACCCAGCTGCGAGCTTAGTAATAAACGACCGCTTACTGTGACCTAAGTATATTGAGGCTCGGCCGAAAACAAAAATCGTGAAATAAATAACGGAAGGATGGGCAATTAATATACTAGAGAGGCGAGACTTGTATCGAGAATAGAAATGGTAAGTATTAAGAAGACAAAAATTAACTTTAGATGGCGGACCGGACGGGACTCGAACCCGCGACCTCCGGCGTGACAGGCCGGCATTCTAACCAGCTGAACTACCGGTCCGTTTAGTGCTTGATGGTGGGTGGTACAGGGGTCGAACCTGTGACCTACGGCTTGTAAGGCCGTTGCTCTCCCAACTGAGCTAACCACCCCTTGAAGCGAGATGCGCATTCTACGCAAATCTGTAGATGAGTCAAACGATTTAGTTGTTTAAGCTATAATTAGTCAGGATTTTTTTCACCCTCGCTTTTACCCTGCTTATACGAGCCCATCGACACTATGGAAATCACCAAATCTTTTTCATTTGAAGCTGCCCACCTTCTTCCCCACGTGCCCGAAGGGCACAAATGCGCCCGCCTCCACGGCCATTCCTTTCATGTTGTCGTGACGGTGTCTGGCCCGGTGGACAAACACCAGGGCTGGGTGATGGATTTTGGTGATGTGAAAGCCGCCTGCAAGCCCGTTTACGAGGCACTAGACCACCACTACCTGAATGAAATTAGCGGCCTTGAAAACCCCACCAGCGAAAACATCGCGCTGTGGATTTGGGCACGGCTAAAACCCGTGCTCCCACAACTGAGCCAACTGGAAGTGCGCGAAACCTGCACCAGTGCCTGTATTTATCGCGGCGACTAGATAAGCAAGTTTGTGACGGGGATGGCTAGCCTAGCCGCCGCCAAACTCTCCATGCTTGAGCGCTTCAAGCGCATCACGAACTACAGACGCCTCTTCAAACTCCAGATTACGCGCGTGCTCGTACATTTTTTCTTCCATGGTTTTCAGCCGCTTCGCTAGCCGAGCCGGGGTAAGGCTGTGGGCTTCACCACCCACTTCATACTGCACCTTTTGTTCAGCGACCGCGCGTTGTTGCTTGCGCTTGCCCCTGGCCGAACTCATTGCGCCTTCGAGTACGTCGGGGATAGCCTTAACAATACCTCGGGGAACCAAGCCATGAGCTTTGTTGTGAGCTTCCTGCAATGCCCGACGCCGATCTGTTTCATCCATCGCCCGCTGCATAGAGCCGGTGATTTTATCGGCATAGAGAATCGCCTTACCGTTGATATGCCGAGCGGCACGACCAATGGTTTGTATTAAAGCCTGTTCCGAGCGTAAAAAACCTTCTTTGTCCGCATCAAAAATGGCTACCAGCGAAACCTCCGGCATATCCAGGCCCTCACGCAGGAGGTTAATCCCCACCAGCACATCAAACTCACCACGGCGCAGATCGCGAATAATTTCTACCCGCTCCACCGTGTCGATATCGGAGTGCACGTAGCGCACCCGAATACCATGTTCGTCGAGGAAATCGGTTAGGTCTTCCGCCATTCGCTTGGTCAAGGTGGTAATTAACACCCGTTCATCGAGGGCCACGCAGCGATTAATCTCAGTCATCACATCGTCGACCTGATGACTGGCAGGGCGAACTTCTATCTGCGGGTCAACGAGTCCGGTCGGCCGTACTACTTGCTCGACCACCTGCCCCCCGCGCTCGGCCTCGTATTTACCCGGTGTCGCGGAGACAAAAATAGTTTGCGGAATCAAGCCCTCCCACTCGTCAAAACGCAGGGGGCGGTTGTCCAGCGCCGACGGCAAGCGAAAGCCATAATTGACCAGCGTTTCCTTACGCGAACGGTCGCCCTTGTACATACCGCCAATCTGGGGCACGGAAACGTGAGATTCATCGACTATTAACAGCGCGTCATCGGGCAGGTAGTCGAAGAGTGTGGGGGGCGCGGCACCGGGCTCTCGCCCCGATAAATAACGGCTGTAATTTTCGATACCCGAGCAATAGCCCAGCTCCTGCATCATCTCAAGGTCGTAGCGCGTGCGCTCGGCCAGGCGCTGGGCCTCAACCAACTTGTCATTGCTACGGAGTTGTTCCAGTCGCTCGTGCAGCTCCACTTTTATATGCTCGACCGCATCCATAATAGTCGAGCGTGGGGTGACGTAGTGGGATTTTGGATACACCGTCACCCGAGGCAGGCGTTGCAAGACCTCGCCAGTGAGGGGATCGAAGAGAGAAATATTTTCCACCTCTTCATCAAACAGCTCGATACGCACCGCATCTTTTTCCGAGTCGGCGGGAAAGATATCAATCACATCGCCCCGCACCCGATAATTGGAGCGTTCGAAGGCAATGTCATTGCGCGTGTACTGTAGCTCGGCGAGACGACGCAGAATACTGCGCTGGTCGATAATGTCACCGCGCACCACATGCAGTAGCATCTTCAAATAGGAGTCCGGATCACCCAGGCCATAAATCGCCGATACCGTCGCCACCACGATCACATCGCGGCGTTCCAGCAAGGCCTTCGTGGCCGACAGGCGCATTTGCTCGATGTGCTGATTGACCGCAGCATCCTTCTCTATGTAAGTATTCGATGCTGGCACATAGGCTTCGGGCTGATAGTAGTCATAATAGGAAACAAAATACTCCACCGAATTTTTCGGGAAGAACTCCTTCATTTCACCGTAGAGTTGAGCAGCCAGGGTTTTGTTGTGAGCCATAACGATGGTGGGCCGCTGTAGCTTCTCAATCACCTTGGCGACAGTAAAGGTCTTACCCGACCCAGTTACTCCCAGTAAAGTGAGACCTGCCAGGCCCGCTTCCAATCCAGCAACTAGCTGTTTAATAGCCTCTGGCTGATCGCCGGCAGGCTGATAGGGACTAACCACTTCAAAACGTTTTGATTGGGAAGAAATAGAACTAATTGAACCCATGGGACTATTTACTGGCCTGATAAGAAATAAATACAGAAACTCGCCAATAAAGCACTATAGAAGGCTTGACGGAATATAGGCCGGACTATACCATGGCGGCCGCTTTTAGCGATTCCGTCTTAGCTCAGTTGGTAGAGCAAATGACTGTTAATCATTGGGTCGCTGGTTCGAGCCCAGCAGACGGAGCCATACAGTGATAGAAGAAGGCCTGTAGAAATACAGGCCTTTTTTCTTTCCAATTTTTAGCTTTTCCCTTTCTGACCTCTTATAACTCTCTCTCTGGCAACACCCCTTCTAGCACTCGCAACAACACAGCACAAACCACTAACAGTAATACCCGTCTCTAAGACGCACCAGCACGCCAACTTCAGATGTTTTAGCGAGCCGACAACACCACGAACCACCATCTAAACATGGCCCTCACCCATCAAATTATGGTAGTTTACGCAGCTCTATACATTTCCCCACCAACTAGGAGTGCAGTATGTTGCAAGCCATTAAACTTCTCCCAAAAGCAGGCCTTATAGCCGTCTTTGTTCTTTCTATTACCGCTTGTTCCGAAAAAGAACAAGTCGAGACTAAAAGCGAAAGCCAACAAGTCGAAGCCAAAAGCCAAACTGAAGCGAAAAGCAGCGGCTATACAGCCCCCCGCAACTCTCTCGGCCAACCCGACCTCCAAGGCGTTTGGGATTTCCGTACACTGACGCCACTCGAGCGTCCCAAAGAGCTAGGCAATAAAGCGACCTTCACCGAAGAAGAGCAAGCAGCTTTCAAATCAAAGGCGATTGATGTACTCGATGTCGACAAGGCCAGAGACGAAAATACGGTCACCGATGCAAACACCGATATTGAAGGCGCTTACAACAACTTCTGGTTCGATTATGGCACATCGATGAACGAGGATAGAAGAACCTCCCTGATCACCGATCCGCCAAACGGGCGCTTACCTGCTTTAACTGAAGAAGCCGTAACACGAATGAAGCAAAACCATTTACGTACTTTTCCCGTACGTGACATTCTCTCCATTGGTCTGGTCGATTTTCGTCCAACTGGACCTGAAACCCTGGGTCTCTCTGAGCGCTGCCTATTAAGCTTCAACGCTGGCCCGCCATTAACACCCAGTGCCTATAACAACAATCTGCGCATTATACAATCGCCCAGGCATGTCGTGATCTTCACTGAAATGATTCATGATGCGCGAGTTATCCCCATTGATGGCAGCACACACTTACCGGCAGAAATGACCAAGTGGACAGGTGACTCACGGGGCCACTGGGAAGGTGATACTCTGGTTGTTGAAACAACAAACTTCACCGGTAAAACACCTACGTTCCAAATGCCTATTAACCTTGCCGACCCATCAATGAATGGTGTCGTTGGCACCGGCGAGAACTTTACCTTGATCGAACGCTTCACTCGTACCAGTGACTCCGTCATCGTTTACGAATACACCGTGACTGACCCCAGTACTTTTACCACACCTTTTACTGTTGCCATTCCCTTAAAAGCCAGCGATAGCCAGCTATTTGAATACGCTTGTCACGAAGGTAACCATGGCGCAGCAGGTATGCTGTCAGGTGCTCGTCACGTAGAAAAAGAAGAGGCTAAAAAGGCCACGTCTCACTAGTTACTCATACTGCCCCGCAGCCATTGGTTGACTACCAACCGATGGCTGCGGATAGCCTCTAGTTCACCAGCAAACCCATAAGCCTCGAGCCCCCCCTTTAATTAAAGAGAACCGAGGAAAGCATCGGGCACTTCGCTCCACGCTTCACGCTCTATCTCGAAGGGAGCATTCTCGCTGCGGCAGTTTTCACCGAAAATATGAGTGCTGCGACTTTCCTTATCATAAGCATCCCAGCCCGGCTTACCATTACGAGAAAATGCCACCCAGGCATCCATCGTTTGTTTAGCTAATGTATCTGCCGCTGGCCCCTCACCGTAAAACTTCGCCGCACCCTTCTTCTTGTGCGTACCAAAAACATAAGCTAATTCGACGGCGTGACAAGACTTCATCACTCCTTTAGCAGCAGGTGATTGCCAGTCGAACTGGTAAGAATAAACCTGGCTATTATGCTTTTGCTGAGCCTCCAACAGACGCAGGGCCGGCATACGGAAAATACGATCGGTCTGAATAGCGATAAATATTTGCGGCGGCGTGGGTTCAATGCCCCGCTGCACCAGTGCTTCTTTATAGGCCTCGACCAACCCTGGAATATAAGCAGGGTCAACCAGGTAGCCGAGCCGCTTTGCCATCGTCTCCTCATCCAGCTTGGTGATCGCGGGCTGAAAAGCACCGAACAACTGCCATTCATCGAGGGTGCTACCCGCCATAATCGGCACCTGTGCAACGGAGCCGTTACGCACAGCTTCAATGGGTAATTCCGGTAAGACCTTGCCATCAACAACCGGACGAAATGGCAGGCTACCAATTTTAGACAGGGGGTAGCCTTCAACCTTGCCGCCTTCAATGCGACGCTGAGCGCGCAGCAGGTCGTCCATATTCGCCGCCATCAGGCCCTGAGCATCAAGCTCGGTAAACTTCATAATCGCCTCGCCGACAAGAGTGCCCGATGCTTTGGTAGCGATGGTGTGACAGGCACCAGACTGAGGAATAGCCTTGTGAAACAGGCCTTTCGCGGCCGGCATTCCCAACAGCGCACCAATGCTCATGCCCCCGGCGGATTCACCAAAAATAGTGACATTGTCAGGATCGCCACCAAAAAACTCGATATTGTCCTGTATCCATTCAAGAGCCTTCACTTGATCAAGCAAGCCCTCGTTGCCAGTAGCGGGAATCCGTCCACCCGTTGTCTCATTCAAGTTTGCAAAACCCAGCAACCCGAGACGATAGTTGATAGTAACCACCACCACATCGCCGTGCTGACTCAGCTCACGGCCCTCATAAACCCCCTGACTACTGGCGCCAATAGTGAAGCCGCCGCCGTGTATCCACACCATTACTGGACGGTTGGCAAAGTCGGCGGCGGGCGTCCAGATATTGAGACTCAGACAAGCTTCGTCCTGCTCGCCCAGCTCAGCGCCCATAATCGCCACCATGTCAGAATGATTCTGCGGTGCCCACTTGCCGTATTCACTACCATCGATAACACCACCCCAGGGCCAGGGATCTTGCGGTGGTTGCCAGCGTAATTCACCCATGGGTGGTGCTGCATAGGGAATGCCTTTAAAGGCCAAAATACCGTCTTGTTCCTGCGCTTTAACTTTGCCAAACGTGGTATCAACTACTGTCATGTTATTACCTCTTTTAGATTTAAAATTGGGATTAATAATTAAGAAAATTATGGAATTTAAGCGTAGAGATGACACAAAATAACGCAGCGCGTTAGACAGAGATCTACTTATCTTTAATGACCTGGCATTACTAATTATTTTTTATAGTATTTTTTGTTAATTATTTAGCATTGATTCTTTCGTTGAAGAGCATTATTCAATAAGTATTAATTTTTCAGTTGGTTTTGCAATGCCTTGAAAAAGCTTTTGATGCGCGCCGCATTTGCACCTAGATCAGACTCGCCAACCCGCGACACCGAGCGCACATCAACGACAACACCTTTGCGTGCTGCTGATTTCTCATGACTAACCTTATCGCTGGTATTTTTATCATCAACATCAGCACTAATACGAATCACAACGTCATCGGCAAAGCCCATCATTCGCGTGATAGCCACGGCTTCAATATGGCCCCGTGCTTTATCCTCTCCCAACACGCGCCAATTATTTTTAACGATCACTGTCATGACGGCAGCCCAGACATCTACTTTACTCGCCGATAAATGCAGTGATGTCAGTTGCGGATAGCCCTGGCTTTGCAATTCAGACAGCACCTCTCCCTCGTGATCGAGACTGTTCTCGCCCGGTCCTCTCTCAGCCTGGGCGAAAACAAAAACAGGAGGATTTGCGAGATCAGTACTAATATCGTGAATGGGTGGTACCTGAAAGCCCGCTAGGCCAACCTGATTGACGACCAGCGCTACCGGCAAAAAACAAAGAACCAGCCAAAGCGGCAGTTTTGCTAAAGCCTGCTTTCTTGCCAATCGTCGAGCAATCAACGCCCCGACTGCAGCCATCAACATCGCACAGCCAACAAGACCCAAGCCATAAGTCGCGAAACTAAGGCCAAAAGGTAGTACGCCAAAACGTATACTCAAAACACCGACGAGCACAAATAACAAGCTCAACAGCGTGGCAAAACCTATCATCGGCAATTAGCTCTCATCGGCTTCTGGCTCGAATTTCAATGACAACGAGTTAACGCAATAACGCAGGCCGGTGGGTTTCGGGCCGTCGGGGAAGACATGCCCTAAATGGCTACCACAATGGGCGCACATAATTTCGGTGCGCTCCATGCCTCGTGAAACATCCGTCTCTGTCGCGATACTTTTTTGATCGGCTACGGCAAAAAAGCTCGGCCAGCCACTGCCGGAATCGAACTTGGCCTCGGCTTCAAACAAGGTATTCTCACAACAGGCACACATATAGTTGCCGGGCGATGTCTCGGTGTAATACTCTCCCGTGAAGGGCCTTTCCGTACCCTTCTCACGGCAAATTTCAAATTGCTCAGCGCTCAATTTTTCACGCCAGTAGTCTTCACCTTTCTCTTTCCAGTCTGTCATGGTCTGTATTTCTCTCTATTGATTTTTCGCAATTTATTAAAGCCCGCGCCCCGCTAAGCGCCTGCAGGTGTAGACAATACGCTACAATTCACCTTCGGTTCAAAACTTAACGATTTTTTATTCGTCTGGAAGCAATTCGCATGAGGCATTTTCAAAAGTCTACCAAATTAGATAGTGTTTGTTACGACATTCGTGGCCCGGTGCTCGATCAAGCCCACCGGCTTGAGGAGGAGGGCCACCGTATTCTCAAGTTGAATATCGGCAACCCTGCGCCCTTCGGTTTTGAAGCCCCCGACGAAATCATTCAGGATGTGATTCTCAACCTGGTTGAAGCCCAAGGTTACAGCCATTCCAAAGGTATTTTCAGTGCCCGTAAAGCCGTGATGCAGCGCTGCCAGATTCAAGGCATTGCCAATGTCGAAATTGACGACATTATCCTCGGCAACGGGGTCAGCGAACTGATCGTCATGGCCATGCAGGCCTTGCTTAACGATGGTGATGAAATACTCATCCCCTCCCCCGACTATCCCCTGTGGACAGCCGCCGTCACCCTCGCCGGTGGTAAAGCCGTGCACTATCGTTGCGACGAATCCAACGACTGGCAACCCGATCTCGACGATATGGCCAGTAAAATCACCCCCAACACCAAGGGCATCCTGGTCATTAACCCCAATAATCCTACCGGGGCGGTGTACAGCAAAGACACCCTCGAGCAAATTATCGAACTCGCCCGAGTCCATGACTTGGTAATGTTTGCCGATGAAATTTATGACCGCATTCTCTACGACGGCGCGGTGCACCACCCTATGGCCAGCCTCGCCGATGACATCCTCTTCATCACCTTTAATGGCCTGTCAAAAAATTACCGCCTGGCCGGCTTTCGCTCCGGCTGGTTAGTCGCTAGCGGTGCCAAACACCGCGCTCGCAGCTATATTCAAGGCATGGAAATGCTCGCCTCCATGCGTCTCTGTGCCAACGTACCCGCAATGTACGCCATTCAAACGGCCCTCGGTGGACAACAGACCATCGACGATCTGGTACGTGAAGGTGGCCGTTTCTATGAACAACGTAACCTCGCCTGGAAAAATCTCACCGCGATTCCCGGTGTTAGCTGTGTCAAACCTAAAGGCGCCCTCTACCTCTTTCCCAAACTCGACCCGGCGGTTTACTCCATTATCGACGATGAGCAGTTCGTTCTCGACCTGCTTCTACAGGAAAAAATGCTACTGGTACAAGGTAGCGCCTTTAACTGGGGTGACACCCAGCATTTTCGCATTGTCTTTCTGCCCCGTGAGCATGAGCTGAACGATGCCGTCGAGCGGCTGGAGCGCTTTTTGGGACGGTTGCGAGGTGAAGGCTAAAGTCGCTAATCAATAGCCCTTAGGTTGCGGGCAACAAAGAGCTGCTTTCAAATATAGCGCTCGCCCTCCTTCACTCACAGGAAAACGAGTTAACGCAGGGTGTAACTGTGCTTTCGTCTTCTTAAGGTCTACCCTATTTAAGGTCTATACCTAAAAATAAGGCTAGAGCGATGATTCGAAAACCCGAGTTTCAATACCTGAAAACCAATGGCGTCACCTTACGCACTGTCGTCAAGGGTGAGGGGGCGCTCGTCATACTTCTCCACGGCTTCCCCGAATTCTGGCATTTGTGGCGGCATCAAATAGATCCCATCGTCGAGGCTGGCTACAAGGTGGCAGTACCCGACCAACGGGGTTATGCCGGTAGTGATGCCCCGCAAGCCGTAGAGGACTACGACATTCTGCACCTTACCGACGATGTTGTAGGGATAGCTGACGCTCTGGGCTATGATGATTTTATTGTTATTGGCCAGGACTGGGGCTGCATCGTTGCCTGGCATACGGCACTGCTACATCCAGATAGAGTCAGCGCGGTAATGGGCTTATCGATACCTTACTGGGGTCGCGCCAATAACCCCGACACACTAATTGATCCACCGGGCCTCGACGGTAAATACTGGTATATCCGTAATTTCCAACAAGCGGGTGCCGAACTCGGATTAGAGGCTTATCCCGAAGCAGCGTTACGCATGACCTATCACGTCTTTTCCGCCGATAGCCCATCGGGAACCTGGATGTCTCAGGTCACCTTTCCCGCCGATGCCAGCATGGCCGCTATGTTTGATGTACCCGAAGTGTTGCCCGACTGGCTAAGTCAGGAGGATCTGGACTACCACCTTGCGCAATTTAGAAATAATGGTTTCCGTGGCCCGGTGAACTGGTATCGCAATATCGAACGCAACTGGGCCATCACCCCACAACTGGCGGATGCGAAACTCACACAACCCGCACACTTTATTGCCGGGGCCGAAGATGATGTTCTTCTCTACGTGCCCAATTGGGCTCAAATAATGCCAACTCACTTTGAGGATTTACGCCGCATTAAATTAATAGAAGGCGCCGGTCATTGGTTAATGCTGGAAAAACCTCAGGAAACGACTGATGAAATTTTGCTGTTTCTCAAAGGATTAAAATAGCTAAGTTCTTAGTCTTTATCGTCCAATCAAGCGATAAAATAAGGCCCGCTATTTGCAGGCCTTATTTTTTAAGATTCGCACTGCACCTCGCCAAACGCCAAACTCAAAGCACATTATTTTCAGGGAACATTACTTTATATCGCCCCATCAGGCTGTTGTTTTACAGCACCTACGCTCGCAGCCTCAGGTCGATACGAAGGCTCCCCCTGATAATCCGGCAGCCTGGCAAACAGCGCTTTAAATAGATATTTAGGTTTGAGGATGGATTCAGGCGGCTCCACAAGTTGAATAACCTTAGTCAAAGCTACGCTGAATTCCTTATCTGTTGCAGCTAGCGCAAAAAATCGACGGTTCAACCATTTTAAGAGGGCATATCCCTTGGGTCGCTGGCCTCGGGTTTGTGGATAGCGGAAGTCCTCCACGGTGATAGCATCCCATGCTGCGTCAATAAATTTTGTTGCACCTTTAAAAAAGTCGAGGGCAAACTTGTCTGCAATATGCCCCGTAGAAGCACACTGCGGCAGACATTGATCAAGGTGTTCAACCTCTTTTGCGGCTACCGTCATGCCCTGACCATAAACCGGGTTCAAACTACAGATGGCGTCGCCCAATACCACCAAACCAGAGGGGAAATCAGTAAGCTTTTCATAATGGCGGCGCAGGTAAGCTGCATAGCGGTATTCTATTGCCTCGCCGATAGGCTGGCAGTCTTTAATCGTTTCGTAAATCACGGGAAAGGGGTGTGATTTAAAGTGTGCGAGAAAACCCTCCCAGTCCGTGGGCGCGTAATCCTTGTGGTAACACTGAGCAGAAACCAGATAACGGCCACCCTCAATACAGAAAATACCCCCACCCCGTGTATCAGCCGGAATATCTTTTTGAATTGTGTAGAGCATATTCCAGTCACGTTGGTTATTGGGCGCTTCGGCGACGACAAAAGTGGTGTAGCCCACATCAATACCAATGTTGGAACGCTCGGGAGAAGTAAAACCCGCCTTTTTAACCCAGTCGGAGGCTTTAGAGTTACGCCCGCTGACATCGGCAATAAAATCGGCTTTGATAGATTCTCCCGACGACTCCAGTATCACACCCGTTACCCTTGTTGCGGATTCATCCCAGGTGTAGGCAGCCACCTAAGTGGCAACATGCAAGGCTATGTTTGAGATAGCCAGGGTATGCTTACGCACCATCGCCTCCAACAAAGGCCGTGACATCGTATAACTCTCTAGACCACTGGGTATTCGCTGAACCCAGACGCCTCCCATGTACGAACGCCATTTAATCTGTGGATCACCGTAATCAGCACCAGCAGTGACGAGATCGCCATGAATAGCGGGGAAATATTTACGTAAAACAGCAGCGCCTCCCGACAGCAGAGCATGTATATGGTCGCCCTGGGGTACACCTTTGCGCGGCACCGCTTCATCGGGCGGCGTGTCGGCTTCAAAAATGGTGACGCGTTCGAAATAATCGAATAGCACCCGAGCGGTTAAACAACCGGCGATACTGCCGCCGATCACCACCGCGTGTTCGCCTAACATTGTTGTGGATGAACTTTCTTGCTTCTCTGACATGGCGTTATTTCCTCTCATTATTATTTTGTGGAGGTGGTTACGCATAGCTCCTATCAACAAGTATCACTCCTTTCGAGGAGCTTAGTTACTTCAGGCGTAGAAGCTAACAGCAGCATCAGTATAGTTCACATTTACAGCTTGTTAGACACAGCTAATATTATTTACCTGATGAGTCCTGACGACCTCATAAACTCTAATACATAACAAATAGTTATGATAAATACGTTTGAAATTGTAAATGGCCATTTTTTTATTGTCATAAAGCTGTGCTATGTTCAGTCATCAATTACCGAACATATTGCACAAGAGACTTAGACAATGAACAAAGAAACCCCGATCAAAAACCGTGAAGTTGGCCCACTGGATTTTGATGGCGCTACCGTGATTAACGCCGATGGTAGTGAAACTCCTATCACCGATGAGATGATTGAGAAGGCCTGCGATGCGCTTGAACCCTCCTCACAGAAAAACGAGAAGCCGCATTAAGGAAGCCAGCGCCTTTTACGTCGTTCATCGATAGCTCATATCGTTAACGTAAAAGCGCGCTCTAAAAAGACTCGCTAATTAGCGGGTTTTAAAACCCAGCAGTTCCAGCTCTGTATGACAGCTCGGCTCACCCACGTCACTCACCGTGTAGTGGCTAAACTCGCGACGCTGAGCATAGTGCTTACGCAAACCGTCAAATCGTATGCCCACACCTTTACTGCTTTCAGTGCCACTGTCATTCAACACACTGCGCATTTGCCTGTCGTCTTGAGCTATTGAGTAGGCTGCTAAAATCGCTTCATCGAGTCCTTGCCCCTGCGCAAGAGAAATCAACCCGTCACGGCCTACGGCCTCTCCTGCGAGCAAGTCATCCGCCGTATTTTCAACAGCCAGCACGAGATGGCGACACATGCCATCGCGCACCATCTGCGTTCCCCGCAGCCTGCCTTCGAGACTATAGCCTGCAATATGGGGCGTTCCTAGATCAACCACTTGCAACAGATCCCTATTGATATCTGGCTCACCTTCCCAAACATCTAGCACCACTTTTAAATCGGCTCCGCCCTGAAGGTGGGTGAGCAGTGCGTCATTGTCGATAACAGCACCGCGACCCGCATTGATCAATAACGCACCCGGACGAATGCATTGCCCTAAGACCTGGCGATTAATCATATGCTGGGTCGGAAACTGACCGTCCCGTGTTAGTGGTGTGTGCAGGCAAATAATGTCAGCACTGAGTACGGTTTGCAGATCGGTTAACAAAGCGCATTCATCTTCATTTAAAAAAGGATCATAAACCTGACAGGCCACACCCAAAGCCGTTAAGCGATTAAATAGCCGCCCACCGACATTACCGCAACCGATAATACCGATACGTTTCTTGTGCCACTCGGGTTCAAGGGTGCAGAAAACCGAAAACATATACTGCACTACGGCCTCGGCATTACAGCCCGGCGCATGGGAAAAATGAATACCTTTGTTCTGTAGATAAGCAAGATCAATATGATCGGTGCCGATAGTGGCTGAACCGACAAATTTAACCTGGCTACCCTCGAGTAATTGCGCATCTACATTCGTCACCGAACGCACTAATAAGACATCCGCCATGGCCACACTGGCAGCAGTAATATCGCGGCCCGCCATTGTCGTCACTTCGCCATAGGGGGCGAAAGTCTCGTTCACGGCACTCATATTTTCATCGGCGATAATTTTCATTGCTGTTTACGCCCCTGTAGTGCATCAAGGCTATAGCGCCTATCTGCCAGAGGCTCAACAATACCGTAGCGCTCACTCAAGGCTAAAAAGAACTGGTGGGCACGAGATGGTAGAGCGCCTTGTCGATAGCATTGCACTTGAGCCGCGACGGCATTGGTGAACGCATCACCCTCCCCGGCCTTATCGCACGACCCCAATAAATTATCACTACTAATGCGAAAAGGAGCACCTGCGGCAAGAGATAAGATCCACTCCACAGCCTGGGGTTTAACTTCAACGGATTCAAAAGCGCGTTGTTGCTCCGGACTACGGCCATCGGGGCAATACCAGTAACCCCAGTCTTCCTGTTGGCGACGCTCGACACCAGCAATGCACCAGTGGGCAATTTCATGCAAGGCGCTAGCGAAATAATCGGCACGATAAAAAAGGCAGTGGGGCTTATCGACTGAAGTTGTCGGGCGATACAAGGGTTCATCAGCCCCGCCGATTAACAGCGTTTTATAGTCATTATAAAAACACTGTTTAAACAATGTTTCTAAATCAACACTACGATGAATTGGCGTAGGTTGAGATGTGAGCTGAGGGGCGACTTGTAGCGATGTCATTTATTGCCGACCTGTGCGTGCCCAGTCGGTAGACTCGCTGCCCAAGGTTCGCGTTGGATTAATATCAAGCCCACCCCGGCGTGTATAGCGCGCACTCACCACCAGACTCGAGGGCTCGCAGCGCTTAAGAATATCGAGAAATACCCTTTCCACACAGTGTTCGTGAAAATCTTGATGCTCTCGATATGACACGATATAACGTAGCAAACCACCGTGACAAATCGGCCGACCACTGTAGCGCACAACAATCGTCGCCCAGTCGGGCTGCCCGGTAACAGGACAATTAGATTTCATTAAATGGCTGTACAGGGTTTCATCGACGGACTTATCAGTGCTCTCAGTACTATCGGCAAACTTCAGTAAATCTGCATCGGGCTGATAAACAGAGCAGTCCACATCCAACTCATCCAGGCACTGTCCGTCAAATACCGTCAAACCTTTTCTAGCGTATTCGTCGATGCTGTAAAGCTGCACAACAACTGGCGCGCCAGCGACACGGCTCAAATCATCGGCGATGGCTTGTCTCGCTAACGCTACAGAAACAAAGCGATGCTGATTGAGGGAATTAAGATAAAGTTTCAGGGATTTTGACTCGACAATAAATGGCGAATCACAGGGCAATATAAATTCACCCACTGCTACCAGTGGCTTACCCTGCAAATTACACCAGCTTATTTCATAGGCCGTCCACATATCCTCACCCGCAAAGGGCAACACATCGCCAACTTCATTGCCGGGAGAAAGACCCAGCTCAGCACGACCCGGAGCCCGAGGAATGGCAAACAGTAATTCTGGCGCATAGGCAGAAGGATAATCTACCGTCTTGCCGAGCGGAGTATCGTTAACATTTGCGGGATTATTAATATCGTTAGCCATCATCAGGAACGTAGGTTTTTACCATTTTTAAGCAGGTGCATGGCGAACAAAAACAGCCCTCCAATAAATATCGACAACATTAAAAATGCCCAACCAACGTGGATATCTGACACCCCCAATAAACCATAGCGAAATGCATTCACCATATAAAGCACAGGGTTTAACAGTGAAACCTTCTGCCAGAACTCCGGTAATAAACTCACCGAATAAAACACACCGCCAAGATAAGTTAAGGGTGTTAAAACAAAGGTGGGAATAATCGAAATATCATCAAAGTTTTTGGCATATACCGCATTAATTAATCCGGCCAGTGAAAACAATATTGAGGTCATTATCACCACGCCGATCGTGACCCCCAGGTGTTGAATTTGTAATTTAGTAAAAAACAGGGATAACAACGTAACAATAAAGCCCACCGTTAAGCCCCGGGTCACGCCACCCAGCACATAGCCGATAAGAATAATGTAATTCGGCGTCGGCGAAACCAGTAGCTCTTCAATATTRCCRGCRAATTTACTGCCRAAAAAAGACGACACSACATTGCCAAAAGARTTGGTRATMACYGCMARCATAATYARRCCSGGCACTACAAAYTCCATATAAGTRAAGCCSGACATAGTGCCAATGCGSGGGCCRATYAAGGTGCCGAAAATMACRAAATAMAGSGCAATAGTAATSGCCGGGGGTAGCAGSGTYTGYTGCCAWATWCGGGWAAARCGSCGAATCTCTTTSACCATYARSGTCATAAAGGCGATCCACTGCTCGCGAGCACTCATTCGCTTTCCTCCACCGACGCGCTCTCACTTTGCCCTGAGCCGCCACTGACTAATGACAAAAACAACGCCTCAAGTCGGTTCGCTTTATTGCGCAGACTACTGACGCGTATACCCTGGGCGGTGAGCGGCGCAAACAAGTCATTCATTGACTGGCCTTTTTTAACCACCACTTCAAAGCTGTGGCTATCGATTAATTCTGTTGCATAACCATCAAGTTGCGGACAAGTGCTAAGCACCTCCTGAGTATCAATCACAAACACTTCTTTATCGAGCTGGGCCAGCAGTTCTCGCGTCGTGGTGTTCTGGGTGATTAACCCCTGGTCAATAATCGCGATACGACGACATAGGCTCTCGGCCTCTTCAAGATAATGGGTGGTGAGGATAATCGTTGTGCCCTGCTCGTTAATCTCCCGCAGGAAGTCCCACAGCGAGCGTCGCAGTTCAATATCAACACCGGCGGTAGGTTCATCAAGGATGAGTAAACGCGGCTCATGTACCAGTGCGCGGGCTATCATCAAACGGCGTTTCATACCGCCAGAGAGCATGCGCGAACGTTGGTCCTGCTTGTCCCACAAACCGAGCCGACGCAAATACTTTTCCGCGCGCTGCTCAGCCACTTTCCGCGTCAGGCCGTAATAACCGGCCTGGGTGACGACAATATCGAACACCTTTTCAAACTGATTAAAATTGAATTCCTGAGGCACCACGCCGACATCTTTTTTGGCACGGGGGAAGTCCTGGTCAATATCGTGGCCAAAGACGGCAACAAATCCCGCGGTCTTTCGCACCAACGAGCTAATAATACCGATGATGGTCGATTTGCCCGCCCCATTAGGGCCGAGAAGGGCAATAAAATCACCGGGCATGACATCCAGGTCGACACCCTTCAGCGCTTGAAAGCCGTTGTCGTAGGCCTTAGTCAGACCTTTAATACTTAAAGCGGGAAGATCACTATTCATTTCAATACCGACTTGCGGAGCAAAAACATTACCCAGCGAAATTGACGATCAGTCTGGGCATGACGTTCAATTATAAGGGTACTGACAGTGCTTTTCGAGACGATGGGTAAACTTCTAGTTACGAAGCTAACTAAACCCTATCGACGGGATGAAGAGATTTCATTCGAAATAAAAACAGTGGCAAACAAAAGGAGTGCTCGACTATAAAAAATAGTCGATATGCAGAGCCACCTGCGACTCATTAGCCAGGAAGACTAATGAGGAAAAATGGAGCGGGAAACCGGGTTCGAACCGGCGACCTCAACCTTGGCAAGGTTGCGCTCTACCAACTGAGCTATTCCCGCAAATGGCGTCCCGTAGGGGAGTCGAACCCCTGTTACCGCCGTGAAAGGGCGGTGTCCTAGGCCTCTAGACGAACGGGACGAGGCACTCTCAAACAAGCTAATCATTTAAGAGGCGCGCATTCTATGAATACAGCCCCTTAGTGTCAAGCGCGATAACAAAAATAGCTGCATTAAAGTACTTTCCCCAGTCCCGGCTCTCGTATCAAAATAACCAACCGTGAATAACCGCACTTTATTTCCCGACCTGCCGCTAAGCTCTGAGCGTAAAAAAGCGGTGCACGCTCCCTTTTTTACCAGATTCACTGCAAAACCCACCTCAATCGAAATCCTGTCTCAAGGAATATCAACCGTATCGCCAGGGGGGCCTTCATGATGGGGATGCACTTCATGCGCTTTCTGCACCGGCTCACCAGCAATGGGTACGGTGCGCGACAGAAAATCAATCACACTCGTACCAAACACATCATTGCGATCGCCCGCCACCATGTGCCCGGCGTCAGTCACATTAACGTACTCACTGTGAGGACAAAGCTTAAGGAAACCCTGGGCACCCTCTTCGCTAAGCACATCGGACAGACCACCCCGTACTAATAAGGTCGGCAGTGACAAGTTGCTGGTACAAGCCTCGAGCCGCTCTTTACGTTTATTCATATCACGGCGGATCGAGCGAAACTCAGGATCCCAGTGCCATCGATATTTACCGTCTTCACCTTCGCGCACATTTTTCGCCAAACCATCGAGATTCTTCGGCGCTTTCCGGTGGGGTTGATAGCTACCAATGGCATCAGCCACTTCCTGCAAGGAGCTAAAACCCTCGGGCTTCTGGCTCATAAAAGCCATAATTTTGTCGACGCCCGCTGCTTCAATTTGTGGTGCGATATCAACCATTACCAGCGCCGTGGCATCGATGTGGTCTTCACCGGTGGCAACCAGGCTGGTACCGCCACCCATAGAAGCGCCAACCAGTACAGGGCGCGAACCCCCGAGGGCTTCAATCACACACTTTAAATCTTCAACCATGATATCCATGCCATAAACGCCATCCGGCGCCCAGTCSGAATCACCGTGGCCACGAGCATCGAAGGCCACGGCGTAATAGCCCGCAGCACCCAGCGCTTCGCCCGCGCCCTTCCAGGCATGGCGCGTTTGGCCACCTCCGTGCTGCAATAGTATCAATGGCCCCTTCGGGTCACCCCATGAGTCACCTGCAATGGTGACACCATCGGCACCCGGCCAGCGGTGCATGGGTTCCGGTGTGCCCGGCAATCTTTTTCCTGCGCTCACTTTACTACTCCTGTCTAAATATAAATGGTGGGTAAATGCCACCCAGCCCTTGCCGCTCTGTCTTTAAAGTCTGCTTAACGCAGACACTTCAATCCAAACCATCCGGCTCATGCTGGGGTGCATCGGCAATTAGTCGCTCGGGATTATAAGCGATACCGCCACGATAAGTCGTTTCCAGGGTACGCAAGTTTTTCACATCACTGAAAGAATCACCGCTCAGCCGACACCATAAGCCGTAGATTTATTTTTTTGACTGAAATAAATCACCTCCCAGTTTTAAACGGCAGATTTAAAAACCCTTCCTATAAAAAACAAGTGGCCAAAACGCGCTAACCTTCACTAAGAAAAACCTAATCCGCGCCCCTTCGATCACCCCCTTAGCAAGGCCGATATAAAGCAACACTTCCTATATTCCTACCGTCAGGTTAAATTAAGTCAGCGGCAATGGTTTCCTACAACACCTTATAAAAAGAGTGTTAAAAGACGTATGCCCAGAGCCAACCCTTTTCACAAGGGACACGAACCCATCCTTTAATCTATTGAGAAACAATCAATGTCTACTATCGGCGAATATCAAGATATACAGGTCATTCTGGAACAACATGTCGCAACCATCACCATTCAACGACCGCCCTTTAATTACTTTGACTACAACTTGATTTGCGCCATCGCCGATGCTTTTGACGACCTCGATAAACTCGATGACTGCCGCGCTATTGTGCTCGCCGCCGAGGGCAAAGCCTTCTGTGCTGGTGCCAACTTTGGTGGTGATGATGCTATCAATCGAGACGACGAAGAGAGCAAGTCTGAAGAAAGCGCCTTTCGCCGCCGTTCGGGCCGCCTCTACGGTGAAGCCGTACGCCTCTTCGGCAATAAAAAACCCGTGGTTTGTGCGGTGCAGGGTGCCGCCATTGGCGGTGGC
Source organism: Cellvibrionales bacterium (assembly GCA_002746135.1). Lineage (GTDB taxonomy): Bacteria > Pseudomonadota > Gammaproteobacteria > Pseudomonadales > Porticoccaceae > Reddybacter. Next base: position 128,620 of record NVWE01000008.1, read on the forward strand.
TTGGGGCTAGCACTGGTCGGCGATTTCCGCGTCACCTGCCCTGAAGCACGCTTTGCCGCCAACTTTTCACGCCTCGGTTTCCACCCCGGCTTTGGCCTGTCCCACACACTGCCAGCACTCATTGGCCAGCAAAATGCCCATTTAATGTTTTACACCGGGCGTAGAATTAAAGGCGAACAAGCCCTCGAATGGGGCATTGCCGACCAAATCGTGCCGCAGGATCAGGTGCTGAAAGCGGCGACTGAACTGGCCAGTGAAATTGCAGGCTCCGCACCCCTCGCGGTGCAATCCATTCGCGCCACCGTGCGTAATGGGCTTGCCGATAGAGTACGCGCCGCTACCGATCACGAGCTCAATGAGCAGGAATGGCTGATACAAACCCTCGATTCTGCGGAGGGCATTAAAGCCACCGCGGAACGCCGCGAGCCCGTCTTTAAGAACCAATAATAAAGTCATAACTAGCGAAATTGTGTCCGTACAGTTTCGCTAGTTACCATCCAGCCACAAACCATGATTGAGTTATACCCCCTGAAATACCCCTCTCACCATCAACGCTGTACTGCGCTTTACCACCGATGTACTCGCCGAAAAATACCGTGATTTTAAAACCGAAAAAAAGCCAAAAGAAAAGCTGCTTCGATATATTAAAACCCTACCTATTGTCGAATAGTATCAGCTAAACACCGCGGGCTGTCACAGCCAAACAGCCTCGAGAATACCTAGTAAAACATATATTTATTAATAGCTTGAAGTGAAGTTATAAAGTATATTATATGTTTATTTCGACTGTATTCAGAAAACCATTAGCCTCAGTAATCGAGCGACTCTTGAAGCCGATGTCAGCACCAGAACAACACTACGTACTTATTCAAACCAGAGGGAACAGTCGACCTATAAATTAAAACGACAACTAAGAGATGAGACATAAAGTACCAAATACAGTGGCAGGCAATACGCCCCTGTTGCTCGACACACCGGCCTTGCGCTCGGCCCCTAGGGCAAGCTGGTRTGAGCGGCCATACTTATCGGCCAAGCGCGCCCATCGCTTCAATGTGTTCTGATCTCCACCAAGCGACTTTCCGGTAGTGGCGAAACCCTTGATTGCAATACTCACCAGAGTTTTACTTTGCATCACGGTTTTCAAYAGTCGGGCGACACCCTCAAATTAGCAGATAACGCATTGCAAACCGCCGAATATGCCACTRCCTCAATTATTGAATTTTCATCGAGAAGTGATCACTATGTACTACTCGCCGGACTGCCCGGTAGCGCCAAGGTTCTGATGGCGGCACTTTATACAYGGCCATGTGGAGGCCTCGACTGTCATCATATTTGGCGGTGCAATAGCTTTAGGGCGACATAGAACTTTTAGCAGTAATGGCGCGTCAAGATACGGTAATAGAATCCTCAGCACACATCTATAAGCCCTTGTTTTATTAACTGGAAACCAAGATATGAAACTCGACTCCATCGCCCTGCACCACGGCTACGAAGCGGAAGCCACCACCAAGGCGGCCGCCGTGCCGATTTACCAGACCACATCCTACACCTTTGATGACACGCAGCACGGGGCTGATCTATTCGATTTAAAAGTGCCGGGCAATATCTATACCCGCATTATGAATCCCACAACGGATGTACTCGAGCAGCGCTTAGCGGCTATGGAGGGTGGCGTCGGCGCATTAGCGGTCGCCTCGGGCATGGCCGCTATCACCTACGCCCTGCAATGCATTTGCGAAGTGGGTGACAATATCGTCAGTACCAGTCAACTCTACGGCGGTACTTACAATCTGTTTGCCCATACCTTCCCTCGCCAGGGCATTGAAGCGAGGATGATTTCCCACGATGACTTTGACGGTTTTGAAGCACAAATTGACGATAGAACCCGTGCCGTTTTCTGTGARTCCATCGGCAATCCGGCGGGTAACATTGTCGATATTGAACGGTTGGCCGAGATTGCCCATCGCCACGGCGTACCACTGATTGTCGACAACACCGTGGCCACGCCCTACCTGTGCCGTGCCTTCGAGCACGGTGCCGATATCATCATCCACTCGTTGACCAAATACATTGGCGGCCATGGCACCTCAATTGGCGGGGTGATTATCGACTCTGGCAAGTTCGACTGGGTGAAAAACAAAGCCCGCTTTGCCGTACTCAACGAACCCGACCCTTCCTATCATGGTGTGGTGTATACCGAAGCCTTTGGCCCGGCGGCTTTTATCGGTCGCTGCCGCGTAGTGCCACTGCGCAGTACCGGCGCGGCCATTTCGCCACAAAATTCGTTTCAAATTCTACAGGGACTGGAGACTCTGGGGCTGCGCATGGACAGGCATTGCGAGAATGCCCTCGCGCTAGCTAACTATCTGCGCCAGCACGACAAGATCACCTGGGTGAACTACGCAGCCCTCAACGACAGCCCCTACCGCGACGCCTGTGAGAAAATTTGCGGCGGTCGCGCCTCGGGCATTCTCAGCTTTGGCATTGCGGGTGGCGCTAAGGCCGGAGGCGAGTTTATCGACGCTCTGCAAATGATACTGCGTCTGGTCAATATTGGTGATACCAAATCACTAGCCTGCCACCCTGCCTCAACCACCCACCGTCAGCTCAATAGCGAAGAATTAGCGAAGGCCGGTGTCAGCGAAGACCTGGTGCGTATCTCGGTGGGAGTTGAACACATCGATGACATTATTGCCGATGTTGAACAGGCGCTGAGCACCGTAAATTAACCTATTTAATAATCAAAGGCATGAACTCAACGGCCTGAAATCAGCTCATTTCAGGTCTTTCATCATTCTACAGGGTATTAGATAGTCACTTCCAATTACCCTCCTTACTGAACCACTGTTCAAAAAAACGCAACATACGGATATAYAACATTAACTAATAACTTCAACACGCTGTTTATTATAACAATAATCAGGTCTCAATAAGACGCCTACCCACTGGTATGAATAGTTACTGAGAATTGGCATAACGATGCCAATAAGATACAATGAGCGCTCACCAACAGGCGGCCAACAATAACAATGAGCAAAGCTAATAAGACGCGCTGGGGCAAAACCATTCAAAGCAAAGATGTGCAGCACGAACTCAAGCGCACCGCTATTCTCAAAACCGCTGCCCGCCTGTTCAATCAAAATGGCTTCCGCGAAACCTCTCTCAACGATCTCGCCCAGGAACTACAGGTCACCAAACCCACACTGTATTACTACATTGAAAACAAGGAAGATATCCTTTTTCAATGCCTGCTCACCGCCATTACCCAAATGCTCGAGCAAACCGCTGCCATACAAAATGCGGAGCTCACGGGGCTCAAGAAACTGAGGCGTTTTATCTATTTGTTCACCTCTATTTTCGATGACGAATTCGGTCGCTGCCTCTCTCGCCCTGGCCCCGACCCTCTATCTGACAAATATCTGGAGCAAATCGAGCCCCTTTATCAACAACTCGATGCGGCGATGCGGCAAATCATTAACAGCGGTATCGAAGACAAATCCATCCGCCCCTGCAACCCCAAGATCACCGCCTTCACTATATTTGGCGCGATCAATCGAATGACCAAGTGGTATCAGGTGGATGGTGAAATGACCACCCGTGAAGTCGCGGACGAAATGGCCGAGATGTTTACCCGCGGGCTGGCTGGCTAATCATCCCTCTCACTCTATGACACAAGGCATTGTGTATTTGAAGATTGAAAGGTAGTGTATGTAGTGTCGGCTGGCACTTCTTCCAGACTGATATGGCTTTGCCAACCACGGGGAGTACGCTATGACGATCACCCTACCCGAGCACAACAGCGACAACGTTGTAAATATCTTCACCGGCCATACCTGGTCGCCCGCACTTAATTCTCAATTTATTCGCCTTGCACCCGAGCTCGATGGGCTCGAAATGCTTTACACCAATCGCGCCCACCCTGACACCAGCTTYAGTATTAAAATACTCTGCTGGGGCCTACGCGAGAATGGCGATATTGTCGGTCTGGTGCCCTGGCTCAATAACATCACCCCCTGCCCCGATATCAGCGATCCGCTGGACGGTAAGTGGGAGGGTTACTATGACCCCGGTACGGAAGAGCTTTTCCACGACGCGCCCCTGCACAAAGCCTTAGAGCTGGAAATGGCCGCCGAGTACTACGAGTGCGATTACGAGAATATAGACGATGTGGTGCAGGAAATACCCGATAGCATTGGCACCCATGCAGTGTTTTCCAATGACGGGTTTAAAACCCTGTGTTTAAAAGAGGTCGTTAGCTGGCGCTTACTCAACAACGGCGAGATTCACGCCCTGGTTGCCGATGAAAAAAAGGTGGTAACTACCCCTGTTTTACCCGGTGATTCTAGTCTTTACGCAGCGGATAGTGATGTAGAGTTCCGCTATTTCTTCCAGCATCACATCGCCAATAAGATTAAAGCCAAAGATCCTGAGGCGCTGGCGGCCATTGCTATACTCTCCGAGCCGTAATTTACTTCAACGATATCGCCAACCCTGAACAATGAAATATCTGTACAGGGCTGGTGACAATAAAGCTGCTTTACCGTCCTGACTCCCCGCTGCAAATCTGCTCGACCAGCTCCTGTATAAACTCACGACCAAAACTCAGATTCACAARTGAGACCTTTTCATTATCGCCGTGAACCCCACGGGCTTGCTCTGCATCTAGAACAACCGGAATAAAGCCATAAGCAGGAATACCTATCTCGCGGAAAAAGTGACTATCCGTAAAACCGGCCGCCATGCGTGGGACAATCGTAGCCGCCGGATAACGTTCAGCCAGACTGCGTTTAATCGCTTGATAAAGAAAATTGTCTTCTGCTGATATGCCCGGCCCGAAAGACAGCAAAGGCGCGATCTTCAAACCCTCATCATCAAGGGCAACTTTAATACTTTCCAGGGCTTCCTCAGGCTTGTGATTGGGCAACAGCCGGCAATCAACTTCAGCCCAGGCCTCAGCCGCAACCACATTGATTTTGTCACTGGCCTGTAAACGGGTAATGGCACAGCTGCTACGCAATTGCGCATGCAGACGGTGGTCGAACGCACGCAGTTCAGTCATTTGCTGAGGTGAATTAATCAGCGCCTCTACATTCGACAGCCGCTTATTCCACGGCGGAGGGAAGTCGCCAGCCAGTTTATTGAGATAGGTTTTTACGCCCGGCAGTAGTTGGGGTGGAAACTCAAATTGCTCCAGCTTTGCCAGCGCACGAATCAAGCGCTGGCTGGCACTATCGCTGCGAGGTATAGCGCCATGGCCCGGCTCACCACTGGCGCTAATCTTCAGCCACAAAGGGAGCTTCTGCGTCACTTCAATACCAAAGGTGATTTTCCCGCCCCGCACATCACCCCTGCCGCCTTCGTTGAGGACTGCGCCAATGCCCTCAAACAATTCAGGACGCTGCTCCATCAACCAGCCAACACCGTATTGACCACCGGCCTCTTCGTCGGCCGTCGCAAGAAAAACCAGATCACGRTTTAAGGRCTTGCCCTGCGCCTTCAGTGCCAGCATCGCCTGCAGCTGAAAAATACCCAGYGACTTACTATCCAGYGCACCGCGACCGTGRAGATAAKYASCATCAAYMASMCCYGCAAAGGGGGGATGTTGCCAACGCGAAGRGTCTGCAGGCACGACGTCCATATGGTGGAGYAGCAACAATGCCGGTTGCTCACCACCGGGCAGGCGCGCCCARAYATTGGCCCGACCGGGRGCAACCTCAATAACCTCGTGYTCGATATCATGGGCRGCAAAAATYTCGGCAAAAAATWCRGYRCCCARSGCTTCATTRCCCGGYGGGTTACTGGTATCGAGACGAATATAGTCACGCAGTAAACTAAGGGTATCGCGTTCCACAGGCCAGCAATACAGGCTGTACAACGCAAGTAATACGCCTGTAGAGAATTTGATAATGCTGAATGAACGTTTGCTACTCACTCAAATACTGTCACTTATTTAGGCTCTTTAAGGCATAAAAAATGTTCTATTATTTTTTGATCAAGAAATATTTTTCTAGGCTGCACTGATGATTTTAGTACAGCGGGAAAAAAGCACCCATGCTTCTAACACCGAACACTTCCTGACCATCTATCTGTCGTGCTTCGCTAATATCAGCCAGCTGATAATACACATTRCGACTAATGAGCCCTTCCATACCACCGCGCAGTAATATGTARGGAGAAGGTTCCCCGCTGACGGTATCGACAACAACCCTSACAGGATGRTCTTCACCGGCAATAATTTGATCATCCGTTGTGCTGCTAAACACCAGAGCCTGGTCATGACCCTTCTGCTCTATACTTAATCCGGTAATAAAAAATGGCACATCTTCAACCTGTATGCGCCATTTTTCTTCTGGCGTCACCAGAAAGTAGTCGTCGTTTTCGCGCTTGAGAATACTGGAAAAGAGCTTCACCAAAGGCTGACGTTTAATTTCACCCCCCTCGTGAAACCAGACACCCTGACGAGTAATGCGAATATCAATATCACCCGATAAAGCCGGATTCCATTTTTCTACGGGGGGAAGCCCCCTGCCCTTTAGCTGGCTTTTTTGCAGTTCTTTATACCAGTCATCGAGGGAATGATTAGACATTTAATGCTCCCGAAATTGCCCACGATTACCCATGGTTACGCCGATATTGGCAATAAAGTTGAGTAGCTTTTCTTTATCGTCGAACTGGTCAGCAAAGCCTTGGTTAAAGCAGACATCGACGGCACCCTGAGCCAATGCCCAGCAAGCTAGGTAGTGATAGTGAGGGGGGACATCTTCCAACAGGCCTCGTGCGATTAACTTCGACACCATGTTGTTCAAAGTCTCGACCATCGAGTGACGAATTTTATGCAAACTGGCCATTTCAGTAGCGACTGACTCATCGGCTTCGAGACGAAATTCGAGCTGCTGCACCAACCTGTCGAGTGCCGGGTTGGCCAAACGCGATTCAAAGTAGGCCTTCGCCGCCGCCCCGGGGTCACCATTTTCAGTCGCCTTTATTCCCTCGTTCACATTGCTTACCAACATCTGCTCGTAGTCGGAAACTATGCGCATCATGATTTCAGCTTTACTTTGAAAGTGCTTGTACACAGTGCCTTTGCCAATACCAGCTTCGGTGGCAATCGCTGACACGGTGACCTTTTCTACGCCGTCACGAATCAACAGCCCCAGAGTGGTATCTTTGATGAGCTGCTCTCGTTCGAGAAAGCGCTGCTTTTTCAGCCTTATTCTGTCAGTACTTGTTGTTGTCACAATCTTACCCAAAAAAGTTTTCAACATTGTCGCATCGCTTGGCAGGGCTAATCAAACCCTCCTTTGCCTCCAGCACGTAAAAGAGGCCGCCCATAGGCATTACTTTAGAAAGCTTGTGCTAATATTTAATTTTAATTTGGTCGATTACAGCAATGGCAGAGACACCAAAAATTTATAATTTTGCCCGCTTCATTGGTGCTGCAGGTGTCGACAGAAATGAAAGCCCCACTGCACGACGCATCGGCATCATCCTCGAATTACCCATGCTGATCGCCTCACTGTGGATACTGCTCAACTGGATAAGCGAGACAACATCGACATCTTACAACATCTACGATATTTACCTATGGGGCTTTTTTATCGTAGAAACACTGGTGCTATCTTTTCTTGTCAATGACACCAAGCAGTATTTACGCCGCAACTGGCTCAATCTGATCATTATTATCACGGGTGTTCCCATGTTACTGGGCTGGCCAACCCACCTTGGGGCTCTGCGCCTATTACGCCTAATCATCGTTTTCACCCTACTCATGCATATTGGCGGCAGGGTGAAGAAAATGCTCTCCCGCAACGAGCTAGCCGCCACCGGACTCGCCTCCTTAATTGTCATCGTTATGGCGGGGATATTAATGGCTGCCCTGGAACCTAATATCAACGACCCCCTTGAAGGCATCTGGTGGGCCTGGGTCACCATCACCACCGTCGGTTACGGAGACGTGGTACCCGAAACCCATGCCGGCAGAGCCTTTGCGAGTATTATTATTTTTCTTGGCCTAGGCCTTTTTGCGGCACTTACTGCTAGTTTTACCTCCTTCTTTCTTAGCCAACGAGAAGAAAAAATCATTAGCTCAGAAGAAGGCGTACACAAACGCTTAAGCGCCATCGAGCAGCAATTAACGAAACTTGAAGAAAAAATTGATTGCTTAGTGAGTCATAGTGAGCAGGAAGGTTCAGATAAAAAATAGCCTTCGCCAATTCATTCTTTGTACTCTGACAATCCTGTATCGATGGCGCGCTAAATTCAAAACTAAAGTACTAAGCAAGTAGGAACTTAATTTGGCTAAATACCACCTCAGGTTTTAAAGGCTTGCTGAAAAAAGCCTTCACTCCTAGCTCCCCCACCTTCAACTGATCCATTTCGCCATCATCCCGTGTCAGCACAAAAATCGAAGCATTTGAACTAGCAGGTATTTCGCGACATAAAGCCGCCACATTAACACCCTCAGCACTCGTATCGAGGATGACAGCCATAGCTTCGCGTTCTCCCACCCACGGCACAACAAAAGATCCATCGGTTAAACCGTGGGGCGTAAAGCCCTCCTCTCGACAACAATCACTCAAATCTCCGAGCAGCTGCGTGTCACTCACAACAATCAATACATTTCCCATCCTGATTCCCTCTCAACACTGTTGCCAGAGTATACAATCACTCTTTACGCAGTAAATAAAGCCAGTGCTACAAATATGTCTTAGATCACATTTGCGCAAGCTCTGAGAGGCGCGAATGAATTAACTAACGAGATCGTGGAGTCAGTAAAAAACATGTGCGAACTACTCGGAATGAGCGCCAGTGTGCCCACGGATATTTGTTTTAGTTTCGCCGGGCTCATGCGCAGAGGTGGTGACACCGGCCCCCACGAAGATGGCTGGGGCATCGCCTTCTACGAAGGCAAGGGCTACCGCGCCTTCCACGACCCCGGAGCCAGCGCCGATTCGGAAATTGCCCGTTTTGTACAAAGCTACTCGATAAAAAGTAACAATGTACTGTGCCATATTCGCAAGGCCAATCGCGGTAAAGTGAGCCTTGAAAACACCCATCCTTTTGCGCGTGAACTATGGGGACAAACCTGGTCTTTCGCCCATAACGGCCAGCTAAAAGGCATCAAGAAACTAGCCTTGAAGCACTATAAACCCGTGGGCACCACAGACAGTGAACACGCCTTTTGCTGGCTACTGGGCGAACTACGTGAACACTTTCCCAAAGTACCTGGCAGTCAACGCCTGCTATGGAAATTTATCCAGAGCAAAGCACAGGACTTAAGCAGTCTCGGCATTTTCAATATGTTAATGAGTGACGGGCGCTCGCTCTATACCCACTGCAGCACCAAGCTGAATTGGGTAACTCGACAAGCCCCCTTCGGCAATGCCCAGCTCATTGATGCTGATATGACAGTTGATTTCGCCGACCACACCCAGGCCAACGATGTGGTAACCGTTATTGCGACCCAACCTTTAACCTCAAACGAACAATGGCAGGCTATGGCTAAAGGGGAATTCTCGGTGTTTCAACACGGCCATCGACGTTGGCCCCTGCACGATAAAAAGTCAGCGCTGGTCAGGAAAGAAAAGTAGAAACAAAAAAAGAGGGGTACAAAAGCACCCCCAAAGGACAGAAACGAGAAAACTTACAAATTCATGAAAACTCAAATACCAAGGCTATATACCCACTAATAATGCCCTATAGAGCTATCGGGTAAATCGGCACACCTTGAAGAGTTGCAAAGCATATCAGCGAATCTTCTGAAGGCTATTTTCCAAGTTTCTTTGGTTCGCAACATTGACACTGATCAATTACCGCATGTTTTTCGCAAAAAAGTGCTTATTACAACCGCATTATCGAGCCTATGAATAAAGTTCTACACTAAAAAATAAAGTGCAATGGCACCAATACCCGAAAGGCTACAAATGCACAATGAGGCCATGCGGATGTGGTGATTGGCGATACGCTCGACATAGCGTGTCGCCAGCCAGTAACCCAATAGCATGGCTGGGATAAGTGGCAGGGTAAGCTTGAAATGATGCCAACTCATATAACCCGTATAGCCCTGAGCCAGCAGTGAAAGGATACAACTGACAATAAAGAATACTGATAAATTTGCACGGATAAGGTTAGCCTGCTCATGCTGCAACAACAAAGCCAAAGGAGGACCACCGATGGCTGTACTCGTTCCCATAAAGCCTGACAGAAAACCCGCTATTAACATTCGCGGTGTGGTCGGAGCGATACGCATGGGTAATAAACTCACCGCCACAGCAATTAATACCGTCAAACCCAGCCACAGTGAAAGTGACTTCGCATCGACCCAAAGCAACAACAMCCCCCCCGCCACTGTGCCGGGAATGCGACCAATAATTGCCGCACCCAGTCCCTTTAAAGAAATATTACTGCGATAGCGATAAGCATTAGCCACTGATAACACCAGTGCCACAAGTGTTATTGGAGCGGGGACATAGTCAGGAGAAAGCAGAAATAAAAAAGGTGCCGCAACAATTGCCAGGCCAAAGCCGATAGAGCTTTGTACGAAGGAGCCAATGAAAATAATCAGCGCCGCTAGAAAGACCTCAATATCTATCATTGCAAATATACTTTTAAATTTAAGAGGCTAGTAACCAGTTAACATTAAAAGGGAAGAGCATTGCGCCAGAAAAACTAGTCGAGCCCGTCGACACTGCGCATACGATCCTGCACCCCCTTATTGAGCATATCCTCGACACCCTTGGCTTGATCTAATTGCTGCTGGTAAGGCTTGAATGGTTGAGCCGTTTTCGTATCAGCCTCCACAGAAGTATCGGATAAGACCCCCATTTGCTTCGCCTGTTCTCTGAATATAAACAGGTATAAAAGCCCCATTATCAACAGTGTAATAACCATGACTTTCATTTTAGATGCCTATAATTCTATTAAAGTCCTACTCCCACTCGATTATCAATAARGCYCTWAARCCSAACAATGRCGRGGGTMTTRAGMTMGCCGRTAGYRSTAATACCATGAAAAATACCATGTTCAAAAATAGTTAGTTAAATCCGCTAAATACTATGGTTAAACAACCATGCAAACGGAAGTAGGATTTAGCTCTACCGTTGTAATTGGCAACACAGCCTGCTATTTCTATTTCTCGGCCTCTATCCAGTCATCTTGGTAGTGGTACATATTTACCCATTAATCAGGGGATTATATTTACGCTTCACTTTTAATGGGGCGCCCGGCTTTTCCAGGGATAACTCGCCTTCCTAAGGTCTTGCCGATCTCTTCTCTAAAACGGTTGTCTCCCAACACGAGATCATCCCTCATCGCCTTGCGTATTTTATCAACCAGCCCAAGCTCCAGGTCGTATCTGAATAACCCACGATAGTTTGCCTCTCGCGTCGCCTTTGATAAACCTAAGCCCTCGTACTTAAAATGAGGTTTAACTACTTTGTCCGGCTCTCTTCGCGCATTAGTTCGATTAATATATTGCACATTCCGCTGCCCAAGCCCTTTCATAAAGCTGCCAATGCCCCCCTTATCGTTGGGCGTTAGTAGCAGATGAACATAGTTTGCCCTCAGAATGACAGGCACGAATTATGCGGCCGGTTTTTCGCGAAAACTCCAACAACTAATCAAGATAAATGAGGTAATCATCATTGTGAAAAACAGGGCAGTCGATTATTCCCACTCTGGATAGCACGAAGGAGAAACTTGGGCACAAGCAAACAAGTTCGGCGAGGCTGTTGATTTGAAATCTAGTTGTATTCACTAATTACAATCGATATATTCGTGGTCTGCCTTCTGTTGTCTTCCTGTTATTTCTGATTCTCGCAAGTGAATCTTAATAGGCTAACGGTGTTTTCATGCCTTTAGTCAGCTAATGTTTACTTTCGCCTATTAGAATTGCGAGGCCCATCAACAAAAGCAAATCAACAACGAATCATCGCCACAGGGAGCATTGGAAGATGCAGGGCAAATCGATGTCTGTACGGACGCATGCAATTTCTATTCGCGCCGTTTTTTATTCACTTGTATTCATTGCATTCGGGATTCCACTAGCGGCACAGGCAGACGGTCTACCGAGGACGGAGATCGAGCGGCAGTTGCGCGAGCAACTGGGTTCGACCTACGAAATTCAGGAGTGGTCCGAAAGTCTCGTCAAGCGAACCATACAAGGCCCAGTCACGATAGATCAGCTGTCGGTGACGATAAAAGCGAAGTTAACGGAGCCGTTATATCTGGGTACAGGCCGCCATCAGAACGGGAAAGCTGTTCTCGAGATGACGCGTGAGCAAGGCAGCATTGTCGATCACCAAGCCACGGTGATCGTCGCCGATTCCGGGGGCTTGGTAAAGACTAGTGTACAGGTGGTAATAGGACCGCCTCCGCAGGGGCCGATCGGAAATCCGCTGAGTCTCTTTCCCACGTCTGGCTATACCATTGGCCATACCAACGCCGCTACAAGCCCTGCTGTTTCCGCACCGACCGGCAGCCCGGCGAGTGCATCGGTTCCAGGTGCCAACGGCGCACCTGATCCACTCCAGCAGCTTATTGCTCTTCACAACGAACAGGGTGAGATTTGGGGCAGGGAAACCTACGGGAACTATGAGGGCAGCCCCGTCATATTGCGTGACCTGAACCAGGTAGACGCCTATACGCTAGAAGGGATAATCGACCGTCCCTACCAGTTACTAAGCAACCCGTTCACGCTGGTCGGCGTTGCGCCAGAGTGGACACTGACGATAAAAACTGCGAATCCGCCCGCTTCGGGTACCAGCCAGATGATTTACGCACTCTCTCTGGAGGCAGAGACTTTTGTTGCCCGGCGGGGCCCGATTATCGCGCTCAGCGTGGTCCAGAGTACGTCGATTCAGGACCGCTTCGCCCGCGAATCCGCACCATGGGATTTTGACGGTGACATCAGCGACTACGCTCAACTCGGCGGCATGCTGATCAACCTGAACACGCTCGAAATGGTGAGCGATGGCTGGAGCAACCAGCCACTGGCACGCGTCAAGAATATGCCGGGCCGTTTTTGGCCGGTCAACACCAACTACTCTCTGTCGGTCCAGCCGCTTGGCGCCTATCTGGCAAGCGACGTGCATACCGAGGATCGCAAACGGGTATCTCTGAATCCGCTCGCGCACCTCGATGGCCAGGTCTGGGTCGCTGCTGACCTGTCGCGCTACGTGCGCCTGCATGACGGTGATCTTTGGGCAGGAACACTTGATTGGCAAAACAACTCAGCCAGTGCACCGAGAAATCTTACCAATATTGGCTTGCTGAATAATCTCACTCCGATCAGTTGGTTCGGCAATCATTTTTATTTCTACAATGCCCAGAGCACAGACAAACCAATGCTGCGGATCGATACCGACAGTGGCGAAATACTCGAACTGGCACAGAGCAAGGCACTGAATCTACATTCGCAGGGCAGCCCGGATGGGCGATTTCTGTTTGCCAGCGACGGCGGACAGATGACTTACTCGGCAGCGGGTGAAGAGAGCCTGGTACATGTTTTTGATGCCCTCAAGAACACGTCTTTTACACTCGATGCCACGCTTGATAGAAGAATCTACATTGGCACCCAGAAACAGGCTCCAGTGGGCTGGAATATTCGCGCCGGGGTCTGGCCCGGGCGCACTCTTTTTCGGGCGTATACCACCGCGGATACTGCCTGGTTCGACCTTGAAAACAGGCAGCGCATTGTGCCCGGCCAGTTCCCGGACCTGGTCAAGGCCCTGCCGTATAACATTTCCATTTATTCCAATCAGTTCACCGAAATCCCCGGGGGGCGGTTCCTGGATATCGTCTATGACGGTTTCATGCAGCCTCCGGACGGGCAGTCTCAAACGCTGAAGAAGCGCTTTCGCGTCGATCGGGAGCAGCGCTCCGCTGTACAGTTGCCAATGGAAGCCGATATCCGGCACGACCCTTTGATGATTACCTGGGTGGATGAAAATCGGTACGTCTATCCAAGACGAAAAGGCTCGCTGAGCGAGGTCGGCACCTGGTTATACGATATTCGATCGGGGCAGCAGACTCGCTTGACGCCGTTTTTTCAGGATGAGCGCCTGTATGCCGACAACCATGCCTTCACCGGCCCGGAACAGACAATATGGACCGATCCGCTGTACATCACTGGTTTGTACCTCGTGTTGCCGGACAAAAACCGCGTGGTGTTCAGTGTGACGCGAGGTGATACGCAGGAACTGGTAAGCGTGTCGCTCGATGGCGGGGATCTGTTGCGAAAGCCCATGCCCAGAAGCACAAAGGGTTCGGGACAAGCTCGTTTGCGTCGCCTGCATCCTTATGAGGTAACGCTGCCCAGCACTCTTCGGACGTTGTCTCGCAGCGATACTGTGGTAGAGGCGTCTAGCGTCAGCAGCGAGACGACAGGCCTGGCGCCCTCCTCTGAGGGCCTGGTCAAGAATGCAGAACAGGATGAAGCCGATTCAGTTAAGCAGTGGTGCTACTCAAAGAAAGATATAAGAAACGAAATTGACTGTGAATGTCTTGCTGAGAAGTACCTGCTCAAACGTCGCGAGTTAGGCCCGGACATCGGACGCGATATTGTGCTTGGCTCGCTAAATGGTCAGTGCAAGAACCTGGAACGGCAGCAAGAAGTTCAATACGCCCATTGTATGGCGCCAGGCGCCATACCAGATACCGGCGGCATAGAGCGGGAGACGTTTTGTAACTGCTATGCCGATAAATGGGTTGAGAGATTCGCCGCCCTGCCGGGCAAATTCGATCCGCGACTGAAAGTAAAATTCGGCTCATATGCGCTGGGGTATTGCGCTCGGCCTTCGTCTTATGAGTAGCGTTCGCAATGAGGAAGTTTTGGTCCCGGCTCACGGGTATTGCTTGGCGTGGTTAGCGTCCAGCTGCCGGCATGTAAACGAAGAGCGTCCCGCCCTGGATGATGCACCTCGGATCGGTTTTGACTTATCGATAGCCAGAGAGTGCGACTAGGTGGCACCCCATATCCCATTTTTGCTTGAAACACAGACATGAGATACAGAATGAACAGGAGTAAATCTGCGATGAAAAAGTCTTTGAATAACGTGTGTCATGTCATACGCGCGGGGTTGATCGTCCCACTGTTTTTCGGCGTCATCTCGATGTCGCAGGCCGTTGCGCAGGATAGCAGCGCCATTGAAACGGAGGCAGACGAAGTCAGAACAAGCTGCTACTCGACGAATTACCTGCGCTCAGAAATCGATTGCGAATGCCTGGCGACCACTTTTGCGGAGAAACGTCTTGAGCTGGGACCCGATCAGGGGAAGGAGGGAATCATAGCGTCGATCACGCGAACGGTTAAATGCCTGAATTTTCCTTCCCTTCAGCGCCAGGAATATGCCCAGTGCATCAGCAAAGTTTCATCGGAAGACACCAACGGAATTGAACTGGAGCAATATTGCCAGTGCCAGTCCCGCAAGATGGTCGAGACCCTTGCTCAACACAAGGGCAAGTATGGCGCCTCTGTCAAAGGCAGCGCGAGTTTTGGTGCGACGATGTACTGCAGGAAGAAGGAGGCTTATCCGTGATTGCCGCAAAGGCTTTGCCGTCACGAGGAGGATATTAAGGTCGCATTGCCGAGCAGTCGCGCTTCTGCAGACCACCAACTCGCTTGAGTTTCATTGACCAGATTTCGTCCATCAGACTAACATTCGGAGAACTATCTTGAAGAGGTTATTGTCAGTTTCTTTTGGTTTACTAATATTTATTGGCGTTCAAGCTGAGGAGGACCACGGTGTTGCCATGCGAGAGAAGGGAGAAGCATGCTGGGCCAAGGAGTGGGTAGACGAAAGCGAAAGTTTGGATAGAAAGCGGTGCCTTATTTTTTGTAGACGAGGCGGCGCGAATAAAAATCCCTCTGATGATATGGCAGAGAAATGTGACGCTGCGTTTTCGGCGTATATGCAAGTTTCCGAGCTTCCGAATGAACCGACACCAGCCCAACGACAGCGCCGCCTCCCTGCTGGGCCGCCGACCGAACTTACGGGGGTCAATCCTGAAGAGGCGATGAAACTAAAGAATATCGTAATTCAAGGAATTGATTTGACGATGACGCTCGGTGAGATCATATCCACGCTGGAGTCATCGGGCTACGTGGTTGAGTGCAGAGCGGGGAGTATTGAATGCCAGGTTTCAGACGCGGAGTTCACACTCAAGATACAACACCAACAAAAGTCGGCCTCGTACAGGAATCGTGTTACGGAGCTCAACAAGGACACGCTCCCGCTTAGCATCGCGTATTCAGTGATGGATAGCGCTCAAGCGTGTTCTGTGGCAAGTGATGCAATGCAGGACTTCTGTCGCGCGGGAGCTACCGAATTTCCCTGTCGTCGTGATCCTTCCGGGCGCTCGTCGGCGGAGATATGGTCAAAACAGAAAAGCTCGGATGGTTACGTGTATCACGGCCGATTTTCAATCCCCTCCGCGACCTCTTGTGCCATTCGCGTAGGCAGGAAGAAGGGCAGGTAGGTAGTGCAAGAGCGGTCGAACTGAATTAGGCATTACTAATTGTTACTTATCGATAATGCCTCAAATCGATTTATCATCAAAAAGTGAAGTTCATTGAACTAACACAACCCCCTCTTTTGAGAAAAAGTACAGACTATTCTTCGTAGGCTAGCGACATTTCACCGTCATCATTTGCCAGCTGATGCCAGACATTGCCTGTGAGTGCCGGTCACTCCCACTCGATTATCAATGAGGCTCTGAAGCCCAACAATTGCGGCGTATTGAGCTAGCTGGTAGCACTAATACCATGAAAAATACCATGATCAAAAATAATTAATTCAAGTCCTTAAATACTGTGGCGAAACAGCCAGGCAAGCAGGGTTAAAACTGAGTGCTACCGCTATCATTCGCAACGCGATCACCTACACCTTACGCTGCTATTGGTCTGGCCTTTTCAATACGAGCTCGTCGCTTGGGTGTATTTAATGCTTTCCAAATATCATTACGCTGTTGTAGTTTTAACCAAAAATCTGCGGTATTACCAAATACGGCAGCCAACATTAACGCAGTATCCGCTGTCACGGATCGACGATTAGTGCATAACTCATTCACGGTTTTGCGGCTCACACCCATGGCTTGGGCCAACTGCCCCTGGGTGATTCCCAGTGGCACCAGATATTCTTCAGTAATCATTTCACCCGCACTGACGGGCTGTCGTTTTGTGATATTCATTTTCTGCCTCAACGATAATCGTGGTTATCTAGATAGATATTACAAGCCTCTCCCCGCTCACCAGACCACTCGAATATTAGTCTCCACTGCTTATTGACGCGGATAGAATGCCTGGCTGCCAACTGGCCACTCAGCTTTTCAAAATGGTTGCTGGGCGGGGAGCGAAGATCCAGATCACTGGTAGCATCATCGATCAGTTGCAACTTTCTGAACAGGCGATTATTAATGCTCGCAGGAATCTTCTTACTGACCTTGTCAGCCAAATAAAAATCCTTTAACCATTTATGTTTAAAACTCTTGATCAACCAGCAAACCCCTAAGCCTGGATCACTGTAACGTACCTAGTTACCACCTTCAAGTGAATTTATATCCAGCTTTGTTTGGATTAGATCCAATGCATGCCTATCAGTTAACGAGTAACCCGAATGGCATACCTGCTCTGGATGTTGCTCTGGATGTTGCTCTGGGTGTCGTTCTTGATGCGCTTGATCAGGGTGCACTAACCTTCTATCGACCCTTCGACTTGTTCTTGTCATGTTCGGATAACCTTATGCCCCGCATACCGACTGAAACTCACCTGTCGATGTCAAGCAGGACCTCAGGAAGGCACGGGCTAACCGTAAAAGAGCTGGAGGCCATGATTGGCAAAAGTAATCGTATCTACGAGATATTAAATCACAAGCGCTCGTTGACTTTGAAAGAGCACACGCTGTTCAGTTTCTCTGTACCATGCCGGCATCTACCCCCCTCTCATGGTATCGATGTTTTCTGCCTTACTACACGCAATAAGCACCATGAAAAACACCATTGACGATGCGAGCCATACTGTTTATCAGGCCCAGTTTATTGTTATATTTCAGTATGTTATGAATTAAAGTCACTCCCACTCGATTATCAATAAGCCCATGAAACCCAATAGCGACGCGGGTCTTGAGATAGCCGATAGCGCTAATACCATGAAAAATACCATGTTCAAAAATAATTAAAAATATATTACGTTAGCTTAGTTAGGAAGCTAAGCACCGTACAGCATTTTTCATTCAGGATTTTCTTTTAGCCACCAATTATGCATTGCCAAAAACATTTCCTCCAACTCATGGGCCCGCTGTGTTGCCGTATATTCCACTCTCGGAGGCACTTCTGCGTAAATCTTACGCTCGACGAGACCGTCTTCTTCCAGGGCTCGCAATTGCTTGGTCAACATGGTTTGAGTCACGCCATCTATCATCCGACGTAGTTCATTGAACCGCTTCATCCCGCGGAAGATCAAAATTTGCAGGATGATCAACTTCCACTTACCGCCAATCAGTTTAGCAATACCTGGCATGGGGCATAGACCGTCCTCGTTAGCTGGAAATTTTTCCATATCCATCTTCATACCCTTAGTTATCTCCACCATCCTCTCAATAGTATTATAAACATACTATGTATGTTTATTCTGCCTACTTGTAGAATTGCACCTTCTCCGTATCCTATGCACAACACCACCCACCCTACAAAACGGAGAATATTATGGCGATTACGGTGTACTCGATTTCAGGCGCGCCCAGGGCGTGGCGCATTCTGCTTGGACTGACATTTAAAGGCATAGATCACAACACAATATTGCTAGAGGCCTCAAAGGGGGAGCACAAATCTCCCGAATACCTGGATATACATCCTCGCGGCACTGTACCGGCGATGGATGTGGACGGACTGATTCTACGAGATTCTATCGGCATCCTTGCCTGGCTCGATCGGCAATATCTAGATCGACCATTGTTCGGTGCGACCCCTGACGAAGCAGCTCTCGTCTGGCAAATCACTCTGGAATCCTGTGATTATTTCCGAGCAGCTACGGATGAAATCCTTATGCCGCTGTTAGTAGAAGGAAAGTCTGTGCCCAAAGCCGGCAGTGTGGAACGGATCGCGATGCAAACCTCTGCTGACAACCTTCAAAAAGAATATCAGTGGCTTGAAAACTTGCTCGGAGAGAATTCATTCCTGGCTGGCGATGCACCAAGCGCTGCTGACGCGGTGTGTTTTCCAGAAATCCGATTAATAGAGCGTGCCATTGATACCAAATATACAGATATGAAGGCGCTAGATTTGGCCTCGATGGCAAAGAGATATCCCAGATTGGAAGCATGGAAAACCCGTGTCAGTAAACTTCCAAGTGTCGACAAAACAATGCCTCCTCACTGGGCTGAATCTACTTGAGCAACAGAACGAAGTTGGAATATGACCGACAAAAAGTTGTTCGCCAACAGTCAATAAAACATTATCAAACGCCGGGAGGCTTGAAATGAATACCAAAAACTACAGCCGCACCATCTCCGTGAACACCACTCCAGATAAAGCCTACCAGGCGTTGACGGCAGACATTGAACACTGGTGGACAAAACCCGATACGCCCCTGACATCAGTGGGAGATCTAGCTAAATTCACCTTTTCTCCGGGAAAAACATTTTGGATATTTGAAGCAACTCAACTCCAACCGGGGAAACGAGTCGAGATGCAATGCGTGAAGGCCTTACACCTACACGACGCAATGCCAAAAGTAATTGAACAAGAATGGCTAGGAACAAAAGTCATTTGGGAAATTATCCGTAATAGTAGCCACACTGATATCCGTATCGAACATATTGGCCTTGTTCCGTCTCTACATTGCTACGAAATTTGTGAGGCGGGTTGGGATATGTTCTTTGTAGACAGCTTGAAACTGTATCTCAATACAGGGGTGGGTAAACCACATCAAAAACCGAACCATTAACATCCCGGCAATTATTTTACGCAAAACTTCGGAACTACCCTTTCCAAAGCGTACCACTGCTCCGATAGGTTCGATTGATATATTGCACATACCGCTTCATCAGGCTACCAATACTGTCTTCTTGTTAGGCGTTAGTAGCAGAGACACATGGTTAGTCATCAGAACATTAGAGTGAATTGTGCACTCCGTTTTTTTCGAATACTCCAGCAACCAATCAAGGTAAATGAGGTAATCATCATCGTCAAAAAACAGGCCTGCCGATTGTTGCCCCGCTGGATGACATGCAGAGGGATCTTCGGCACAACCAAACGAGCTCGACGGAGCATTAGGTATGAATAGCTAGTTGCGTTGACCGGTTGTAGCCGGATTATTCGTGGTCTGCCCCCTATTTACCCCAAATTTATCAATACGCCAGCAAGTATCTAGGCGCTCAAGGCTTCCTCCGGGCCAAAAAACTCATAATGAATCTGCTTTTCTGGAACCCCAAGTTGCTGGGCAATTTTTAATGCGGCAACCATAAATGGCTTTGGACCGAGGAAATAGAATTCCACATCTCCGTTATCGGGTATCTGCTTGGCAATGAAGGCTTTGCTTATGTAGCCAGTAGCATCTGGGCTGCATTGCTGCGTTGGGTCGCTGTAGACGTAATAGGCCGAAACATTTTCATGGGTTTTAGCAAGCAGGTCGACATGTGTTTTAAAGGCATGGGCCTGGGTATTTTGGGCGGCATGAATGAACCGAATATCTCGGCCCGAGCCAGCCTCCGCATTGAGCATGCTAATTGCCGGCGTAATGCCTACCCCTCCGGTGAGTAGTACCAAGGGACGGTTATTTCTAATCAACGTGAATTGTCCGCAAGGCGGAAGTACGTTGACGCTGCCCCCAGGGGTTAAGTGGTCGTGTAAGTAGTTTGACACGGCACCTTGGGGTTCACGCTTGACACTAATCCTCAGGTAGCGTTTACCGGGGGCATCAGACAAGCTGTAGTTACGGCGTGCGCAAAGACCGTTGGCATTATCCAGCACGATGGTGAGGTATTGACCGGCTTCAAATAGTGGCAGCGCCTTTCCATCAGCGGGCTCTAAGTAAAAAGACGTAATCACTGCACTTTCGTCGACTCGCTTGGCTAAGATAAATTCCCGCTCACCACGCCAGCCACCAAGCTGCTTTTCATTGTTAAGGTATACGGATTCTTCGGCTTTAATAAGAATTTCAGCTAACTGGCCGTAAGCTAATGCCCAGGCATTGATTACTTCATCAGTTGCCGCCTCGCCCAAGACGGCTTTAATTGCTTGTAGTAGGCAGGAACCCACTGCGTCGTATTGTTCGGGAGCAATGCCCAGAGAGACGTGTTTGTGGACAACTTTGGTGACAGCGTCACTTATATTTCCCAGCTGGTCGATATTGGCGCCATAGGCTAATACTGCATTTGCTAACGCCTTCGGTTGAGTGCCTTTGGCCTGGTTTGTTTGATTGAAATAAGGGAGTACTTCGGGGTGTTGTGCAAACAGTAAAGGGTAAAAATGTTCTGTAATGGCATTGGCGTGAATTTGTAACGCAGGCACGGTGGCTTTGATTATTTTAACGGTCGTAGGGTCAAGCATAGGAATAGGACTCTTGATGATTGAATTCATGTTCTTTGTATTTCCATAATATTTCTGCCACAAAGCCGTTCAAACGAGCTGAATTGTCAGTAGATCAGATCCGACTGCATGCGTTTGTTATGTATTATTTACAATCTCCTCGTTTGTTTAGAGTTACCTTGGATAAGGTTACCTGACCACTCCAAAACCCAAACCGACCACCATAAAGATCCGAAATACCATAAGTTAAACTAATGTTTGATAAAAGTTTCCTTGATCCAAATTTATAACCAATGTCTGTCGCTTCTCCAGGTTGCAACTTAACCAATTCAAACTTGACGGCGCTAGGGATTAGGGGAGTTCCGTTGATATCTATCACTGGGTTAAGACCTAAAACCAACTCGTGATTTTCATTCGCTCTTTTTACTAATTTTTTACCACCTATTTTTGAAACTACACTGAGCTCTTTATTTGAAACGTTCTTTAAATAAAACCCGACATGATAAAGGTACTTATTAAAAGATCCTTCTTCTTGTTTCTTGCAAAGAAAACTTACAGAGAAAATCTCCAGGTCATTAGCCAAAGTTGAATAGGAAAATAGTATAAATAAACAAAATAGTGTAGTTCTCATTATCAATAGCTCTCTTGTGGAGACATAACGTCGCAATAAAAGGCGTGTGAACAAAAGTGTAGCAGAGCGAAGCTTTTGGTTTTCCGACTGCCTTTATTTGTTATTTTTATTTTTCAATTACATATTCCATATAATGTACATCATGAAACTTACCTGCCGCATACAATGCTTGTTGCTCAGTTCCATAAATACTGAACCCGTACTTTTTATAAAAACTAATTGCTGGAATATTTGTTGTGGTTACTTGAAGCCAAACAATATTTACCTCACTAGAATTAATAGCCGAAGTTAACGAGTACTTCAACAACGAAGCACCAAGATTATATTTGCGATATTTCTTGACGATATACATACCCCAAATAAAAGCACGGTGGCGGATCTTTGGACTTAAGCGTCGACTTGTAGCGATTACCCCTACTAACTCCTCTTTATAAAACGCACCTACTATTAAAGTGCCTTGCGCAGGATATGATGTTAGTAGTTCTGCGACACCCTCCGTCCCGGCAAGCAATTCCTTCTCTACACTAGGCCCAACATATTCAGGATATTCTACCTCTGACTCAGCTCTTAGATATAAATATTGATCTGCATCTTTAGGAGAAACTGGTCTTATATTAACTTCAAAATTCATTAACTAATTTCCATTAAACATAACGTCGCAATAAAAGGCGTGCGTTAGCGAGTCTAGCCCACGTTTTTTGTGAGCGATTTTTTATTGCCTTGTTATAGACTGATGACAACATCGTCTATTTTCCAACCGCCTTCTTTAACCATTTTTACTACCTGCTTTTCTGTTGATGTCGATTCATTTCCACATACATCTCTCTGCGAAAACTCAAGAGACGCTGTCTCTGTTGCTATGGTTTCACTTAGCAGCGAGATTTCTTTGCACCTCGCCAAGCCCTTTGTGAATTCTAGATAGACAGTTATCACTTCATCTCGGGATTTATTCATCTGTTTCATGTATTGAGGCATTTTCGATTCAACTTCCTGTTGTTTTTTCTTCGAAAAGTAAAGCTTTTCATCGTCAAAGCTCATTCCAGCCATGACCCTTGAGTTGTACTCAACGTATACCTGGCTAGGTGATTGCTCTACAGAACAACCGAAAAGAAGGAATGTAAGTAGCGCCGATGATAGTGATTTCGAGATAGTCAAAGTAATACTCCTTAGCCTATAATGTCTTGCTCACCGGCGTAGTAAGTTGGCGCGCGTTTTTGCGTCTTTTTGCAAAAACCGCGATAACTTACGGAGTCCGTGTGCAGCAACTTGTTATAACGGACTTTACTCGTACTTTTGTTGTTGCGGTAAATTATCGGTTATCTCATGCCAAGCAGCTTTACTGCCAACATAAATATGACGAGTAGGTTTTACTTTAGGATCTGTATCTAAAGTGCCAAATGGAAAACCTAAAATATCAGGGTGCTCATCAAATTTTGTAAATAAGCTGGATCCGCATTCTGAACAGAAACCTTTGTGCTCTCCAGGAGATGACTCATAAAACTTAATAAATTGGTTACCTTTGATTGTTTTCCAGTCTTTTGTTTTAATCTTGGCTCTAGTTCTAAATGCTGAAGCATGTAGTTTACGGCACATACTGCAATGGCAATTCAATACATCTTCAAACTCACCGCTAATCTCATATTGAACTTGATTGCACAAGCAACTTCCTTTATTTATCACAACACTCTCCGTACGTTATAACTTGTTATTACAAGGAATTATAATTCCCTCTAATTTCTTATGTAAAAATCCGATTTTACCAGCCGCATAGTCACTTTAATTTTGGCTGGAACAGTGCAGGCCAACCCCTGTGTAAGCTTATGCTACCGACGGGAAGCCGGTATACGTATTAGCCGTTTCACACTCATCTGCCCATCGTGAACGTTCTGCATAAAAGATTCTGCTAATGGTTTCAACAATGGGCTTTCCGTCCAGGGATCCAGCGCGTACGATAATCGCCGTGCCGGTTAGATTTAAATAAGGAACTCCTGATCCGCACACTTTACAAAATGCGTTGGTAAATTCGCGACCAGGGTAGTCGAACCTTTCAATCAAGTTCTCACCGGATAACCAGCTAAGGCTTCCTACTTCACCAATAAGATTAGACACGTAATCCGAGCCAGAAGTTTTCTGACATTGTTTGCAATGGCAAAGATAAAGCTGATCAAACCTGTTGTTTATTTCGTAACTTACTTCTCCGCACAGACATGCGCCGTTAATTTTTTCTGTCATATCCACCTCTTTCCCCAATGTATTACACGATATACAGAGTCGAGCTAACCACCAGCAGAGCCTAGAATGCTTACCAACATAGTAAAGTTACATAACGATTGGTGGTTTCTTTGCCATATATAACCCCAAGCCCATCAGCCCAATTCCCACAATACGCGCTGTCGTAATCGGCGTTTTAGGTACATAAAACAGCCCATGGTGATCGATGATTGCAGCAGCGACTATTTGACCACACAACACTAGGAAAATTGCATTACCAAGACCGATCTTTGGTGCAATCCAGGTAATGGATAAAATATAGAACGCGACAAAGAGACCGCCAAGATAATAACGAGTAGGTACTTCCATCACTTGGTTGCTGGAAGGTAAGGGATTCATGAGCAGTAACGCAGCAGTAACGGCGAGTGCGAGTAAAAACAGCACAAATGCTGCGGCAACCGGACTTTCCAGCCGAGCGCCTAGCCCTGAATTTAGCGAAGCCATTATAGGAATACCGATACCCGCGATGAACAGTATGGTGCTCAGAACCAGGGTGCTGGAAAGCCAGTTAGCCATTACTACGTACCTCCAAATAGTTGTACACACCATGAGCTATTGATTACTAAGCGTCTTTCGGTAGTCCTCTACTGGTAACCCGCCAATTCCCCAGTTCTCCAACTCCACTTCGTCAATCACTACAAATGTTGCTGCTGGTTTTTTGTTAAGCACGTCCGAGAGTAGCTTTGTTACGCCGTCGATCAGTTTTGCTTTTTGTTCTTTAGATACGCCCTCGCGTGTGATTTTGATATTAATGTAAGGCATCTCCCATCCTCTATTGGTATGTTTCAGTTATTTGAAAGACTTTCGACATGATCTGCCAACGCTTTTCCAGGCGAACAAGTGTCAAAAAGTCTATAAAGTTTCGCGGCCCTATCGAACATCGAACGCGAGCAAATGCAGTGTTGTTACCGGCAAATTCGATACCGTCGATAACATCCCGCCGTGCTTCTCCACGGGAAGCTCCCGACTCACGAGCCGCAACAATGGGAAAATACTCATCCATCGTCCTATAGAGCAAAGGTGATTCATCAGCGGTCGCATATATCGCTTTTGGATGGAACGCTATCGCAAGCCTATCTGTATCGCAGTAGTAGAGCGCATCAAAATAGATATTCAATGTCTTATCCACACCACTAAAATCGCTCATGATGTTTTGTGATTCTCGATCAGCCCTTCGGTGGTCATTGCTTTAGTGACTGATGGCCGTTGACTTACACGTATGACATAGTCATTAACAGATGGCCATGGCTCCAAATCAAACTCGACAAACCCCGACCAGTTGAGCACCACAAAGGCGTACGCATCGGCAACGGTGAACTGCGCACCAAGCAAAAACTGCCTGCCGTCCTCGAGTTTCGATTCAATGAACCCAATTCTGCGGGCGATGCCTCTTTCGACTTTTGTTTTGGCCGATGGACTAAGTGTTTCCCCAGAAAAGAACGGGGCGTATGCCTTATGTAATTCCGATGAAATAAAGTTAAGCATTTCTTGTAGGCGAGTACACTCCATGGTTCCGTTAGCAGGAACCAAATTTGCTTCTGGAGCCAGGTCTCCCAGGTGTTGTAAGACCGCTGGGTTCTCCGTGATGATTGCCCCAGTGTCCGTCAGCAGAGAGGGAACATAACCGTTGGGATTGATCTGGCGATAATCTACTCCTGTTTCCGTTATGCCACTTTCAGTATCAACCATCTCTAAATCAAAGGGTTGTTCTATTTCATTAAGCACAATGTGAGATGCCATTGAGCAAGCGCCTGGTTTGTAATAAAGCTTCATTTGTAGCTCCGGTCATGTCGTTTCAAAGAATAATCATGGTCTCCTACTGAGTATCCATTGACAACCTACTATCTCGAAGTTACCGTAATGGTGGATTACCCCAGAGTTACTAGGTTACTTTCATGTCTTTAAAAGTACGGCACAATAAGAGTCCTAAACCACCAGAGCCATGCATGCTAACTGAGTGCATGGCGGTCATTGCAGGTGCATGGGCGCCTAATGTCATCTGGTGCCTAAGAGAGGGCCCGCGACGTTTTAATGAGCTGAGAATAGATATTCCTCCGATTTCAGCGAAGGTGTTATCGGCTCGACTGTCGGAACTGGCGGAAAGGGGCGTACTCGATCGTCACGTGCGCCCGACATCACCACCGTCAGTGGAGTATGAATTAACAGAACTGGGGCAAAAGCTGATCCCTGCTCTGGATGCAATTGTGCAAGTAGGGCATCAACTCAAAGCAGTTCGTGAGTGAACGAGTGGAATCAAATCCAATAGCAGTCTAGATTGCCGAGAGGTAGCAAGGTCGATTTCATGATATTTCGACGGGAAGGACAAGATACGAGTTCTAATATTCCATTTCGGTCCTTCGAATCATTAAACTAAACAAACCTACTCACGGCTGACCAAATTGCTTTACCGCCCGGCTCCCCGCCATAGTGCTCGCTCTTAATGTTGGAATGTTAGACCTGCCCCCCACCCGGGTTGGTTCTTATCTAGATCTGATATCAATGAACCATGTCACAAAACCTGCGGCACAATCGTCATATGTATATATGATTTCTAAACGGCGAAGGAGCAATAGGATGAATGACGCAAGCACCGTTAAATATGAGCAGGAAATTCCCGATATTATGAGTTCATTGGCCAACGTACATGAAGTAATCGACACCCACGGGCTAGACCGGACCGTTCATCACCTTGTGCAGCTGCGTGCTTCGCAGATCAACGGCTGTGCCTTCTGTATCAAAATGCACACCGAGGAAGCCCGTCAAGATGGTGAAACCAACGAGCGGCTCGATCAGGTAATCGTTTGGGATCAGGTCGGCGATTTCAGCAAACCTGAAGAGGCCGCTCTGGCCTGGACCGAAGCATTGACGGTGCTCGCGCCCAAAACCGACCTTGGCACACTCCGGGCGCGATTGAGGCAGTATTTTTCCGAGCCAGAAATTGGAGCGCTCACTGCAACGATTGCAATGATCAACCTGTGGAACCGCATCGGGATTTCAAGGCACTGACATGCTGGATGGAGCGGACGCAAGAACATTCAAGGATGCCAGCCCTAATCTGTTGGGGCTGGCGTACCGAATTCTAGGTTCACTGTCTGACGCCGAAGACGCGGTTCAGGACACCTTCCTGAAATGGGCCAATGCTGATCGGGCCACAATCGATAACCCACCAGCCTGGCTAACGACAATCTGTACACGTCGTTGCCTCGATCTGTTGCGCGCCGCTCACCGCGCCCGTGTCGACTATGTCGGCGACTGGCTGCCGGAACCAATACAGAAGTCCATCGAGAATGAAACAGAGTACAACTTAGAGCTCGCCTCATCCCTGAAGATGGCATTTCTGCTGATGCTCGAACGGTTATCGCCCAAAGAGCGAGCAGCCTATCTACTGCACGAGATCTTTGAAGTTCCCTATGTAGCAATAGCCGAAACTCTGGAGGTGCAAGAAAGCGCCTGCCGCAAGTTGGTCTCCAGAGCGAAGGCTAATATTGATCAAGCGAAGATCCGATACACCACACCAATTGAAGGCCAGAACGAACTGCTAAGCGCATTCCAGATTGCTATAACAGGTGGAACAACCGGACAGCTGGCGTCACTACTATCGGACGATATACGGCTCACAACAGACGGTGGAGGCAAAGTGCCTGCACTGCTAGAAACCCTACATGGATCGACCAAAGTGACAACATTTCTTACCGAGAAGCTGCACGAATACTGGCAGGGGTTTCAGTGGGAGACCGTCGATATTAACGGAGGTCGTGGTGTCCTACTACGACATCAAGGACACATCGTGGCCACCGTCTCGTTCGCTTATAACGAGAGTGGCCAAGCCACCAACATCTATATCATGCGCAATCCAGACAAACTCGAAAACCTGGGTGAAATGTCAATAAACTAGCCTTCAAAAATGCACATCTGAGGACAACCCCATGCAAGCCCTGTTGATCAAAACAGTATTAGCAATAAGCATTCTGGTCACCATGAGCACACTAGTCCTATCGAAAGAGGCAAATCATGATAGTGATATTCAATTGACAATCATCAACCCACCTGAGCTTTATGACCCGGCACCCAACGGCTATAGCCATGCAATCGTGGTCAAGAGTGGTTCAAGGATTGCCTACATAGCAGGTCAGGGCGGGGAAGATGGGAATGGCAAACTACATCCTGGTTTCGCAAACCAAGTAAGGCAAGCTTATGCCAACCTTCGTACAGCGCTTGATGCGGTTGGGGCCAAGCCAAACCAGGTCGCCAAAATCACAACATATGTGGTTGACTATGATCAATCAATGCTCAGTATCCTGTCACAAGTGCTGAAAGATACATTTGGTGACGCGCTACCGGCCCAGACTCTAACCCCTGTTCCACGCCTTGCGCTCGATGGGATGTTGTTCGAAGTTGACGCAGTTGCGGTTCTTGACTAGTTTTGCAGACGTATCTGCACATTCGTAAAGTTCAACAGATCGATCCTGCTATTTCACCTGACAGACAGCTGCATAACCGTATTCAAGCACTATAACTGCGCTCAGCTGTTTCAGTTGAACTCCGCTGCCGAATAAGGCAATGCGACGATAGGAACGGTGCTTTTTTTTGGTCGTCTGAAGCCCCTGGTTAAGTAGTGAATTCATGTGCATTACTAACCAGTTTCAAATGGTTCCGCATCGTCGTAGCTCTCCAGAACTTGTACAGTACAACCTAATAACGCTTTCGTTAATTTGTCTCGTTGCAAGCCATAATGTTATGTAGGCCACCATCTTGAGCCAAGAGTGGCAAAGTCTCGGTATCTTTGCGCATGCCTCTTATTCATTTCAGTTCCCTTACGAATGCTTCAAGATCGGGTTAGAAATAACGAAACAAGTATTGGGGACGAGTATCACAAATAGAGCCTTATCGGGTTTGTAGACCTGTACGAATAAAATACAAAGATGCTTATTACCTAGTCATAAGTGGGAAGCGGTTGAACTTTACCCTCTAGAACGAACATATCAACCCCTACCTCCCAACCTCATTGACTTCACCAAAACAGACCAATAAGGTTAGTGTCTCAAGGTTTAGCATGTTGAATGCACTATGAGTGCCTGACGATGAAACAGAAAAAAATAGTCCATCTGCTCAAAAATTCGATCGGAGTTATGGTCGCTCTTGTGCTTTTTGTGGGCGAATTCCTTCTAAACGCAGTATCTCTTCTCGCCTCAGGCACAAAGGCGTCAGGTACAGATGAGGCCTCTGGCAACGCCGCTCAGGACGGCGTACTCAACTATCGAACGGGGCAGCTCGACGATGGCACAGATGCCACCGGCTGGTACGAAAAGGACTAACGCTTAGCGCCCTTGGTCACGACTGCTTTTCCGATACTTCCGCCCTGGTTACCTGCATCTTGAGCGGGTGCCCTAACTGGGTTGGTGGCTGAATCAATCGATCTACCAACCTTCATCCCCGCCCAGGCCATCATCCCGCTCCACAATAAGGGAAGGCCCAGATAGAGGCTAGTGGTAATCATATTCAGCAGCATCCGCTTAGCGTCGTGCTCACCTGGGTTGGCAAACATCTGTAGGAACACGTTCACATCTGGATACATGGAAAGAATCAGATTCTGATCTACCCACATGGCCAGGTACCAAAGCACACTCCAGAATTTGACGGTGAAGATGGCCATCGCACCCACCACCATCATGGCGATGGAGTAGCGCGATAACACCACTACCATGGGGAGCAGCGCGTAAATCCCCAACAACATAACCGCCTGCACCATGGGTAGGGCTTGCAATACTGCGGTCATGGTGACGGAGAACAAAGCTGATGCGGTGACCACACCAGCGGTTGCCAGGCCTCCTTTGAGGATATTTCCAGCGGCATTTACCACACCAGAGCTACTGGCATTGTGCGCGGTTAAATCGTTGTTCGACCAGGATGGCGGCGCATTACTCAGCACGGTTTTCACTACCGCATCGTTTTGTTGTTCGCTGGCCAATGCAGGGGCAACCGCAACCACTAAGCCGGAAAACCCCGCAGAGGTTGAATCGGCCTCGATGACTAGCTTTTCTCGCAATCCGATTGCAGCATCTTCCCACCACTGTTTGCAGTAAGGCTTGCCCCAGGCGGGTGGCGTGGTGGGATCGTATTCGGTATCTCTTGCCGCATTGTAGGCCCAGCCGCTGATTTGGCCAGAGGGACGTAAACTGTCGTAGTAGCCTGGCGTATCTCGGTATACGTGCGAGCCCATCCAGTCTGGATCATCTGCGCCATAAGTCGTTAGCAATGCGGTGATCGCTGCGGTGGCTGGCCGCTCAGACTGGTATTTTGATCGTGCCGGGATATAGCATTGACTGAAAAAATCACTGACTTCCTGTCGCAATCGCGGGTCTGCAATGGTGGCCAATCGAGCCTGTTGTTCGAAGGAGCGCATATCGGATGTTGTCGGTAAACCTTCTACCACCGCATGACCAAACCCGGAACTCATCGCCATAACGGCATACCACCAGGCCGGAACATTGACGGTAGCAGGTGTACCGATAAAACCGGTCGAACCGTAGGTACTTTGAGGCGATGCCACTGTTGCTGTGGGTGGTGTCGCATCTAACAAGGTGGGCGGAGGTACGTAAGATAGAGTGCCTGCATTCAGCGGCGTCAGTGCCGCCGGTTGGCCCGCCAGCACGACAACTAACAGAGCCATGAACATGTCGATCTCCATGCGCCGCAACGATAGACCACTAGCGTGACCCACCTCACCGCCCTGTGCTGGCTCGCGCCAGTTATCGATCAAGATCCCCAGAAACGGTAGATAGACGATACCGGTACTCACCAATACGTCCCACAGGATGCCGTAAAATGTCCAGCCAAACAGTGTGGTGAAGAGTTCTAGATAGCTATCGACACTCATCCGTTCTTGCTCACCATGATGGCCGTTAACTTGACGAGCAAACTTTGGCCAAGAATCAATTCGATCACGACCAGCCATCCAACGATACGCCAGCGTAACGCTTTCATTTGTTGGGCTTTATCGATACTGATGCGGCCTGATCTGACCAACCAGCGGCAAAAGCCGGGCCAACCGAGCGCCAATCCACTGATCACTGTCCAGCGTATACCGGCTAAAACCGGCTGCCATTGATGGATGTGCTCGCGGATGGTGACTACCGAGTGAGTTTGGACGCTGCTCCACAGAAAGAATCCGGTCAACAGGGTTAGCAGCGCTGTTACCAGACTCAACCATAGGAATCCTTTCCTTTTGGACAGGGCATTACTGAACACGACCACCCCGTAGCGGATTGGGATCCAGGGTCGGTACTTCGGGCACCATGAGTGAGCTTTGTCGTTTGGCGGCTGAACGCTTAAGCAGTAGAACTACCGTGTCAGAGACCACCTCCTTGCGCACCCGGGTTTCGAATAACAGGTTTTCGATTTCCTTATCAAGTTCTGCAATGGAGACATCCGCATGCTCTCTAGCCACTTCAGTGGCATAGACCTCTGGCACTTGCCTGCCTGATAGTAATAACCGCCGGGCAAACAGTGCTTTTTCAACCGTGCGGGCAGTACTTATTTCAGCCACCAGACGGCCCATGATCAGGCTTTGTTCTGACGCGGGCATCGCCCGAATAGCTTCGATCACCTGCCGGGTGATGGCAACACCGGGGGCGGTGATTTTGTCGAGATTGGCGAGGGTTAGCGGTGTGGCACCACTGACCAGGCTTTGGATCTCCGTGGTGACAGCGGCCGACTCCTGATAGAGCTTGGGTAATAATCCGGTTCCCGGCACACTGTCTTTGCGGCAAGTATCGCAGGTGGTAACGATGTTCTCGCCCACCACATCGACTGTCCAGTTACGTGCCTCAATGGGCGACACCCAGATTTCGGATAGACGGGTAGATGATGCCACTGGCACCGGGCTCGTATCCGTCACTGCGCGGTTCATGTTGATGTTGTAACCGGCCTGGACGATATCACCGGTGAATTCCAACACCGGTTGGCCAGATCCCCCCGCTTGCCCGCCAATCCAGGGCACGCCATTGTCACCGTTGGATGTCTCCACCGACTCCTTAGCGGTCACGGCGTCATTGCCGCCTACGCCCATTTGTACTTTCCAATCATTCCCCTTGGACAAAGTAATAAGATCGGCATAAGGGTTCTTGCCCTGGGCAATTTCCGCCTCCATTTGCTCACAGGACTTAGTCGCCAACTGCATGGTTTCTTCAGCTTTGAGCAAGGCATTTTGAAACAGGTCATAGAGGCCTGGATTGGCGCGCTGCAAAATCAAGGCGGGCAAAGACGCTATGGCACCGGTAGCGGCCGCAGTCATGGCATTCATCATATTATCGACGCCGGTACCGATATTGTTCAGAGTGTTGGTCACCGCAGCCACCGGATCAAACTTGCCACAGCTATACCCCAGGCCTAGTTGTGCTGAGCCACCCAGGGTCACAGAAACCACGGAGGGATTGGCCGGTACCGAGACCGGTTCTGCACCACCGATTTCGTAATACCACAGACCGTCTTCGGTCGGCGCTTGTGCGGCATAGGTATCGAAGGTACAGACAATCATGGCTACGCTGACAAAACCGGTGATGCGGAATTTTTTAATCATGGTGGGTAGTTAATCCAGTTAATGTCGAACAGAAATAACCCTTCCCGTTCACAACAGGAGTAGGGCCTCCAAAGGTTCCAGACATAATCCCCTCCAGCATCTACACGCCCTCCACCCCAACCATTCAGAGTGGCCAGGTCATTAGTGCCAAATACAGCACAGTTGGATTCCGCTTTGGGCAACAGCATCTGCCATTCGCCGGTATCCGGGTCATCCTCAACCAGTGGGCCGGGTGACCAGATTTTTTGGCCAGAGCCGGAAGAACCCGAAATTGACACATAGATATGCGGCTGCCCTGATCGCGTTACGATGTCGCCCGCCCGTTGCGCATTGATGGCCGCCGCTTTGGGCTCCTCCGCTTGCGTTGTCCAGCCGGTGCGGGGATAGACTCCACCCCAGGTCTGTAAGGGCCAGCTGCCGATTTCCCGCAACCCTGGAATCAGACTGGCCGGGTAGAACATTTCCGGAATCTCCATGCGCCAGGACAGCGCATCTAGACCCGATAGAAAGTAGGGATAGAACGAAGTAGTTTCCGATTCGCACAGGTAGCCAGTCCCAGCCAAAACGCCCGACAACGAACTTAATGGGTGGCCAATGACATCCGTTTCTCGAAACACCAGATTTCGATGATCACGATTACCCTGACCCCCTTCAGTTCTATTCCCGGCACTATCAATGGGTACAGATAGCAAACTACCTAGCAGACCATTGGCCGCCGCTTTTTGCGCAAGCCCCAGTGTGCTGCGAATTTCCAGCCAGGGATTACCACCCAGCTCGTTGTAACTGCTGACTACCACATCAGGTTGATAATGGCCTACTTTTATAGAAGTCTCGACGCTGCATTCATAGATTGAACACCGCAGCCAAAAACACACTCCGACCGGCATCCAGCGCATACAGCTCAAAGCCGCCGAAGTAGTTTGCAAAACAATTTCAGGGCTGGTAATCGTTCCAGATATCCCGCTCACCGGAAGCAGCAAGAGTAAAACCATAAGAGGGTTCAATAGCACTTTCCGCTTCATCGAGGACTGCTTTCGCGCCACTGGGTGTAGCGCTTAATGGCTTCTTCGACATCGGTCAGGCCATAAACCACTGCCCGACCATCAAAGACAATCGCCGGATAACGATCAACGCCGTAATGCAGGGCTTTCGCCAGGCCTTTCCCAGAGTTTTCCAACTGCTGACTAACAGCCGCATCCATTAACTGGAAACGCGCCAAAACAAGCTGCTTTGCCTGGGCAGCGTCCTTAGGCAAACCCTCTGACAATTCACCCTGAAACCGACTGATCCGATCAATTTCATAGCGGGTGAATTCCATACCCGCACCCATGCTTGATCGCTGAATATTGCTGTTCTTTATGGGAGATTCGGAACTTGTAAATACCTCAATGAGCAGAGTGTTTGCTTTATTGCTCGTATCACCAAAGCAACTGAGTGATGTTACAAACAGCACAGTGACCGCAATAATCTGGATGTTGCAGGTTTTTGCTATGGGGTGATTCATGGATATCGACTCTGAATGACTGTCGATATCCTGGGTGACAATGGTCTACAAAAACATGTGA
The DNA here is from genome assembly GCA_002746135.1 of Cellvibrionales bacterium. Lineage (GTDB taxonomy): Bacteria > Pseudomonadota > Gammaproteobacteria > Pseudomonadales > Porticoccaceae > Reddybacter. Next base: position 163,187 of record NVWE01000008.1, read on the forward strand.
AACCCAGACAAGAAGCGACGTGGTTTTTGTCCAGCGCCTACAACCACAAAGATAACGCTAAAACCTGTTCGCAAGTTAGCCTCAGTTTTCTTCACAAACCAGTAAGTGCAAAGCGCGCCAGTGAAACGAGGCAGGCTTAGAAATAATTGACACAATCCAATTTTTATATAACCATATAGTTATGGAACAACATAGTTATATGAATGCACAGCCAAACCTCGACGCCATATTTGCTGCCCTCGCCGATCCAACACGACGGGCAATTCTTTCGCGACTTGCCGACGGTCAGGCATCGGTCAATGAGATTGCCGCGCCTTTCAAAATGAGTCAGCCGGCAGTATCAAAGCACTTAAAAGTGCTAGAGCGAGCGGGACTAATCGAGCGAGACATTGACGAACAGCGCCGCCCTGCCCGTTTAAAAGCTCGCGAGATGGCTGCTGCAGTTGAGTGGCTAACTCAATTCAAAGCGTTCTGGGGGGCGAGCTTTGACCAACTTGATGACGTCCTCCTCGATATGAAACTAACCCAAGACAAGGAATCAGAGCATGAGTGAATTACCAGAATACAAACTAGACCGCACATTTGATGCGCCGCGTGAATTGGTTTGGCGCGCCTGGACCGATCCTGAGATTCTGAATCGCTGGTATGGCCCTAATATAGAAACCATCATTCACCAATTTGACCTAAAGCCGGGTGGATCATGGCTCAATGAGATGAAAATGGGAGGTAATTCCGACTTCAGCAAAATGGTTTTTCAGGAAGTGACACCACCCAAGAAACTGGTTTGGCACCACTGTTCTACCGATGCTAACTGGGTTGTGGCCTCCAGCTCGATGATGCCGAATTGGCCTCGAAAACTGCTAACAACGGTATTGTTTGAGGAAAAAGGCGACAAAACCAGTGTCTGCCTGACTCAGGTTCCCCTTGATGCTACCGACGCCGAGATCGCTTGTTTTGCCGAAGCCATGGCCAACATGGATCATGGCTGGGGCGCTGGATATACCATCCTTGATGAGATTTTTTCGGAGTTGCAAGCTAAGGGGTGAGGTAAAGCAGGGCAGGTTCCCAAAATCTACCGGAGATGTTGCTCTATCCGAGAATAAGGGATAGAGCAGCCTCTTTCACATTACAGAAAAGCATATCAAGCACTAGCTCTCAGGCTGATTTTTCTCCCGCCAAAATGATCCATCTTCAATTGCCTTCAACTTCAGGCACGTTTTGTTGGTATTGAGGGACACCTTCGGGGATGATTTCCCAGCTTGCTTTGGAACCAACAAAAATGTGCCGGCCGAGCTCTATTTCCGGATCTCCATTAACGCACCCCAATGTCACACCATGAATACGACCATCGAAAACACCGCAGAGCGTCGAACCACACTGACTACAAAACTGTAACCCAAACCCATGTTTCCCAACGTAGGATGTGAGGAGATCTTCACCAGACAGCCAGTTGAAATCGTTCGATTCAACTAACGCATAAGCTGAGGCTTGCGAACTAAAGGCTTTTCGACAGCGCGAACAATGGCACGACCTTGCGTCACGCAGTCTGCCATTAATTTCGTATTTTACTTCGCTGCAAAAACACTCACCGCTTATTCCTGGATTCATAAATTTCTCTCCCTCACTCGTTGTCAAACCGAACCGTTAATCCTCGACCCTACTTATTGCCCCTATAGATACTCATAATGGCTCCAGCCGGGCAGATATCTGATTTAATCAGCTTTAGATTTTTAGGTGCGCCCCCATTTCCAAATAAACGTTTCCCAGAACCAACGATGACAGGGAACGTCCATAAACGATATTCGTCAATGAGATCATGAGCGAGTAAGGTTTGTATAAGCTGCCAGCTACCATGTACTTGCAGCAAATTTCCTTCTTGCTCTTTTAGCCGTTTAATTTCTGCGACAATATCGCCAGTGATAGCGATTGAATTGATCCATTCAAGCTCGTTTAATGTCGACGTTACAACGTACTTGGTAGCACTATTTAACTTCATCGCCACGGGGTTATCACTGGGTGCATCTGACCAGTTAGGCGCAAACAGTTCATAGGTTTTCCGCCCTAATAACAGATCATATGGGTCAGACATGGCCTCCCGCATTACCTGCTCCATAACGTCATCCCAGCAACTGGCACCCCAGCCACCGCCGGTAAAACCGCCAGACGGATCTTCTTCCTGGCTGGTTGGTGATTGCATCACTCCGTCCAGTGTCTGAAACGATAAAATTGCAAGTTTTCTCATCGCATTGCCTTTTATTGTTTCCAGTAAGCCATTATTTATCCACTCGACTGCTAGCGCAGCCATCCTTTAGAAACTGATGATTTAGCGTGAATAATCAGCCCGGCGCCGATCGCTATAGCGACTAGCGGCATTACTATTGCCATCCATCCCATTAAAGCGACTGAGTTGGAGAGGAAATAGATATACGTTGTCTGAGCGAGCACACCAAGGAGAGAAATAACAAACAAGGCTAATGCCCACTTTTTTCTTAGCAGTAACCCGACAGAGCCGAGTGTTCCACCAAATACTTCGAAAGCAAACACGCAGTTAACCCAGAGAGGCGTATCCTGAATTTGTTGCCGGTGATTATCTGACATGGCCAAAAGAGCTTCTTCAGAGATAAATATACGCATGAAAAAAGCAGACATATCCATTAAATACCACAGAAAAGCAATTATAGAAATCACCCAGAAAAGAATGGACGGAGATATTTTGTCCTGGTCTTTCGGTGTCATTTTTTGTCTTTACCCTTTGCATAAATTAGGGCTTCATTAATGAAGTCCTCGTATTCATCTTGAAATTCCAAGGGTATTAGCACCCACTCTTTGAAGCGTTTCTTAGTGAAATTGAATTCCATTCCTGTTCCGCTATCAATCAATTCGCTCACTCTCCCCGGCGAAACTTTAACAATGAGAGCATCTTCTTTTTCGAACATCATGGTCAGAAATTCACCTTTGTACCTCAGACAAGTTGTCTTCATCATGGTCGACGGTTCAACACCCTCTTCTTGCATGATGTTTGTTGCAGTAATGTCGTAGCTCATAGCTAACTCCTGATGTATCAATCTCCGGGCATTTTCTGCCCGCGATTATTACCGAGACACTAGCGGCCTATGCGCTCGGAATTTTCCCTATATCACCGGAGTCGTTCGGTGCGGTTGCCAGCCAATGCTGCGACTGACGCATACGGTCAAAATAATCGTTAAGGTGAGGGTAAGGAGACCAATCAAAGGGAACCATCTCTTTGAAAAACTCAGCATTGATCATTGAATAATCAGCGATCGTCATCGTATCGCCCACGACATACGCTCTACCTTGCATCTGCTCATTCAAAACACTAGCGAATTTACTTAGTTGATCGGCAGACCGATTTATAAGCTCTTGATCCCCTTGGATTTGCATAAAATTTGGCTTGGCAACAGATTCAAAGGAAAGTGTCCCAAAGGCGTTATTAAAATGCGCCAGCTCCCAAAATTGCCATCGAACGATGTCTGCTCTTTGTTTCAGGTCTCGCGGAAACAAAGTTTGATCCATCGAGCTGTCTACCAAATACTGAGTAATTGCATTGGACTCCCACAACTTAAGGTCGCCATCAACCAGCACTGGCACCATTTCATTTGGATTTAGCGCTCTGTACTCAGGCTTGTGGCAGTCGCCTTCAGAAAGGTCTAGGTATTCGATGTTTACATCGATCCCCAGGTGATGAATAACGGCCAGCACCTTGCGTGAGTTGGGCGAGCCAACGATAGCGTACAGTTTCATTTTTTTGTCCCCATAGGTCAGTCCTGAAAGAGCAGTCAAAATATACACTTGCTTTTAGCAAGTAAAATTACTCTACCCATTTAACTTTCTTTTTGCAAGCATTGTTTGGTCGAGTTAACATGGTCCTATGGTTGATGAACGAACAAAAGATTGGTCGGGCTGCCCCGTGCGTTTTGGCATGAGCCAGTTCGGCGACAAATGGAGCTTTTTAATTATTCGTGACCTGATGTTCAAAGGCCGCCGGTACAACCATGAGTTCATGGAGGCTGGCGAAGGAATATCGACCAACATATTGGCTCGGCGTCTTGTTGATTTAGAGCGTAATGGGATTATTCAAAAAAAAACTGACCTGGTAAAAAAATCGAAATTTGTTTACTCCCTCACCGAAAAAGGCATTGAACTCATGCCTATGATGCTGGCAATGATGGATTGGGCCGAAAAATATGATCCCAATACCGAAGTACCCGAGAGCTTCATAAAAAGGCTGCGAAAAGACCCAGAAGCGTTACGCCTGGACCTCTTAAAAGATTTACAAGAGTGAGTGGGCAGAACAATACGAACAATTTTCTGACCCAACATGATTAGACCAATAATATTTTCACCTCTTTGAAAGCCTTATTACGCATCGGCATGATTCGATTATATTCATCACTAGTAAACGCTTGTCGGGCTTTATCGCGTGATGGGTATTTGATGATGAGAATAAAATCCGGCTTTTCTCCCTGACCCAGGTTCTCGCTAATTAGGTAGTTTTTGACCACGACTCCTCCATGGGCTTCGCCGTTTTCATTAGATCGTCGTGAGTACTCCTCAAATTCGGATGATGCCTTACCATCCTTGCGAAAGATGCCTTCCAGAATAACGGTACAACTCGTAGTCATTTCATATCCCCATTTTTTATCTGAGCGGCAAGATAGGTAACCCGTTCAACATGCATTCGATTAAAGCTGCCAATTTCTTTCATTAGCTGAGGGTTATTTTCACGAAACGACTCTCCCTGGCCTGCCTCCGGGTAGTACAGGAAGGTTAAATTATCGGGTTGAATGACACCTACGGATGCCCTCGGTTCTAGAGTTGCGTCATCAATCCAGGCGTCCCTGGTTTTTCTGGCGCGTGAATCTATTTTGGCCAGGCTGTTTTGTCGGGCCTTGGGATTGAGGTTGTTGAAGTAACTGACTTTAATGAGGTATTCAGAATTTTCAGATGGTATTTCATCGGACAAAATAGTTAAGTTACCCTCGGTCAAACTCAGATCATCCGTTATGGTAGAGAGCTTGCTGATAAAACCCTTGTCCACGAGATCTGCAAGCACCGGTGATTTGCATGTCATCAAAGAAAAATGATCCGAATCTCCCCATTTTAGTGTTCCCTGCCCTCCGACCAGTTTCCCTGAGCGGAACGGCACGCAACCGTGAGCCTGGAATGTTGATCGAGATGTGTCACGCCATTGTTTGTAGGCTTTAGCGTCATTGACCTTAAGAGAAACAAACAGGCCCGTTGCACCACCAGCAAATACCGCGGGTGGGAGGGAGAAAATGGCTACAGCACCTACTAATAACAGTACGTTCTTGTTCATTTGATTGCCTTCTATCGGTCATTTCTAGATGAGAGCCGATACGATAGTTGCCTTCGCGCAAGAGATAAATACTAATACCGGTATAATACTATTCCAAATATCAGGATAGTTAACAGGGGCCGATATGAGTCTGGATAACCTGCAAGACATCCGTCTGTTCAATCAGGTGGTACGTTCACAAGGTTTTACTGCCGCAGCAAATATTCTGCAGTTACCTGTGAACAGGGTCAGCCGCCGCGTTGCTCAACTGGAAAACCAAATGGGAGTACGCCTGCTTAATCGAACAACCCGAAAGCTATCACTTACCGAAGAAGGCAGCCTGTTGTTTGAACGCTCTCAAAAGCTGCTTATAGAATTTGACACCCTGGAAAAAGAACTGACAAAGGGGAGCACACTGCTAACGGGCATAGTCCGGATCGCCGTTAGAACGCCTACGATAGAGTTTGGGTTTGTTGAAGAGCTGACCAGAGAGTTAAGCGCTTTAGACCACCTCATCGTCCAGTTAATCGTTCGAGACGAACCGATTGACTTTATAGCCGAAGGAATCGACCTGGCCCTGATGATTAATGATTTACCTGATTCGTCACTCATACAGAAGAAACTCGGAGACGTTATTTTTGCGTTGTGCGCAGCTCCCGATTATTTCCAACGTCAGGAGGAGGTAAAAAATCCTGATGACCTGGAACTTCACCGTTTTATATCGCCATTAAAAAAGTACCCGCAAAACACTTTAGCGTTAAGGCATGTAGAAAAGAAAACAAACAGCGCCCACAAAATTAAGCCACAATTTCAATCCAATGATATCAGGGCAAGAGCGCGGGCCATTTATGCAGGATTAGGTATTGGCAATTTACCCATTGCCGAGGTTCAACAAGGCGTTGAGAACGGATCGCTGGTTCGCGTACTTCCTGAATATACATTGAAGCCTATTCCAGTCTGGTCGCTAAAAACAGCAGACAGAAAAAATGACCAACGATTGAAATTAATAGAGAAGCTGCTCATTGATGCCGGAAAGCGTATGTGTGAAACGATCTAAATGTTCATGCTATTTCAGTGGCCCTTTCTACAAACCCGCGAAGACCAGCGCTTTGGCTGTCCAGTGGAAGCACGGTTTTTTTGCGCCGGAACAAAACTTGAGAAATTTGTAATGTAAACTTCTCATTCAAACCCCTAATAACGGCAAATGCTTAATACTCTTATACCTGAAAGCTAGCTCTACACAGTGCTGAATGACGCGCTCTGGCAAACACTTATTAATGCTAAGCACGATTGCTCGATTATCGTCGAATTCAAGGGAATCCGAATATATTTCCCTAAACGTATCGACTAGCTTAGTTTGACAATGAAAGAACAGGAAGTATTGAGTTGGAGTTTTAGGCTTCCAGTCAATTCGAATAGCACTGCCATTTTTAACTAAGTAACTTGGCTCCCCCCACTTTAACGTTTCCTCAACTTTACCCAAATTGTGGTCTTCTGCCACTTTTAATATTAGCTCTCGCAGTTGATGCATAAGAAATGAAATGTGGTCGGGGTAGCTATCAAATTTCTCCTGGACTTCTTTTTTCATATCAGGGCCTTCTCATGCACATGACAGGCGCTAAAGATCACACACAGTAAAGTCCATGCTGGTAATGGCCCGGATAATATTCGTTTGCATGGCTTACTAGTAGGAATCATGATGCCTAACCCAGGCCATCGGATTGCCTTCAGCAGGTTCATGTCGGCCTTTGGGCGTCATATCAACGTAGCTATAAGCGGCGTTTGTGATATCCAGACCACGTCCATATGTGGAATAGGTGTGGTATATATTTCCATCATCACCGATGACAAACACACTCGTCCCACTCATTTCATCAACATCATCGCTGTCAAATTCACGAAAGTTGTATGTCACTGGCTCATCTCTCAACTGGCCCGGGCCGAATCCAACGTGGAAATCTGCATTGAACGCGTTGAGTGCCGACGACACCCAGGTAAAGCTCCAGCCCATCCGTTTCTTGAATGGAGCAAGTTTGCTCATTGGTGCACGTGAAACGGCGATAAAGGAAATGTCTCGTGCATTCAGGTGAGGAGGAAGACCCTCGAAGCTATCCGCCCAGAAAGAACAACTCTTGCAGCCTCTTTCCCAGTCTTGGCCAAACATGAAATGGTAAACAATCAGTTGGGAGTTTTCACCGAACAACTCTCTTAAAGTTGCGATGCCGGCGTCAGTTTCGAATACATAGTCCTCCTCAATCTTAACCCACGGTAAAGAACGTCGCGCTTCAGAAATTGCATCCTTCTCTCTTGTATGCGCTTTTTCTTTCTCCAGGAGAATCCGGCGGTCGATTAACCATTCTTCACGTGTGGCTGTATTTTTGGGTGTCATCTTCTGCTCCCTCCTTATTTAGTCACGATGATTCAGTGGCCCTTTCTACAGACCCGCGAAGGTCAGCTAGGTGTTTATCCCAACCTTTATCGAGAGCCATCAGCAGATGCATGGCCGCTTCACCGGTTGCCTCAGCGATACCTTCATGGATTAGAGTAAGACGTGTACCGCCCGCAGATTCCTCCAATACCCAGGTGACCGTTGTTTCATTTTCACCAAATGGATCGATAATAAATGTCGTTACCAATTTGTAAGGCGCATTCATTTCCACCACACGCCCCCAGATTTGGCGAATTTTTTCTCCGTTATCTGCCAAGCGGTAGAGCACATAGTCCTTGCCAGCTTCAAGATCATTTTCGGCAGGGTGATACCACTCCCCGAGCTTGTCTTTATCGGTCAAGAAAAGCCACACGGATTCGGGTGAAGCATTGAAGAAAACAGTTTTTGAAATAGTGGTTACTTTTGTCATTTTTTCTTTCCTTTAGTTTTTTCTTGCCGTTCAACAAGCTCTTTCAATGTCGTCAAACGTTCGTCCCAGAAGTTGTTGAAGTAATCCAACCAGTCAGACACAGATTTAAGTCCGAGTGGCTCAAGCCGGTTGACACGCTCACGGCCATTGGGATGTACAGAAATAAGGTCACCTTCTTCAAGAACCGTGAGATGTTTTTTAATGGCAGCGCGGGTCATATCGAAACGATCAGACACTTGGGCGATAGTCATGTCTTGCTCACTGAGTAGCAGCAAAATGTCACGACGTGTTGGGTCAGCTAAAGCGCGAAAAGCGCCTTGAACTTCAGCATTCGAAACTCCAGGGTTCATTTTGACACCGGCACGAAATCGAACTTTCCATCCTGATAAAGGAAGGTCACACAGTCCACACTGGATACACATTTACTGACATGCGGCACGTTTTTCGGAATCGTATAAAAAGAGCCCTCAGGCAACACTATTTGCTCTTTCAGATCCGACCCCACCACCGTATGGACCATGGCACCAGAAACCATGACACCAAACATGTTGGCGGTTTTACTGTGGGCCGGGCTTACCAGCCCTGCGGGTAATCTCACCATTGCCATGTACGATTCACTGAATCGGTCACCCTTCAAAGGCGCAAATGCGACCCCTTCGGGCGTAAGCTCCCAAGCCAATTCTGATGTGGGTAGACTTTTGATAGCGTCAATGGCGAGCGCTGGAGCCGGCACCACAAGCGCTGCAGTGATTAAAGGGATAGATGCGACGAACATAGATATCTTATTCATGAAACTCTCCTAATAATACCATTTGGTATCACTACATTATGATACCAAATGGTTTCATGTCAAGGCAATTTCAGCAAGACAGTCAGGTTTTTAGGAATAGCTAGGTTGTACCCTTTCTAGCAGGCATCTAGATGCACTTGAAGAGTCCTCAACTTCGGGTCGATACCAGTCCAATCAGCGCCCCGACAACCAGCACATAACTTGGCCAAGCGGTCAGGAGTGCACCAACCAAACGCTTGTCTCCGGCTTTTCTGTAGCCAAAAAAATAAACAACGCGGCCAACTAGAAAAACTGTTCCGATGCCCACTGCCCAAGGTTTATTCACATAATAGGCGAAGCCATAGATAGCCGGGATAAACAAAACCAGCTGTTCAGCCGTATTGACCTGAATTCGATACAGGCGCTCCCATTGTGCATTCCCGATTGTGGCAGGCGCAGCAACACCATATTTACCTCGTGTCGCGCCAACCACAAGAATAAAGACGATGTACTCAATCAATGCGGTCAGTACGACCAGATTTACGTTATCCAATGTGTATGCCTCTCTCGATTCGCATTCTTCAATCTTTTGCCTCGAGCTCACCTACTCGCCGCTGCAGGAATTTTTGAACGGAGGCGTTATCAGCCTGACCTATAGCGACTTGATAGGCAGTTAACGCCTCCTCATTCCTTCCTGCTCGCCTCAGGAAATCCCCACGTGTTGCGGATAGCAAATGATGACTTTCCAGTGCGGCCTCTTTTCCGAGTTCGGCGAGTTGTTCAAGCGCTGCCAGGGGCGAGTCGGCAAAGGAAAAGGCAACACAGCGATTCAGCCGATAAACCGCTGAATCTTCGATTTCAAGCAGGCAATCATAGAGCGCAACAATCGCGCTCCAATCGGTTGCGGCATAGTCGATGGCTTTGGAATGCTCCGCAGCAATAGCCGCCTGGAGTGCGTACCGCCCCGGCGGCTCACACGCTAAAGCTCGATCTAGATGCTCGAACGCTATCGAGATCACCTCATGGTTCCAACGTGTTCGATCTTGCTCATCAAGTGGAACCAGCATGTCCCCTGCCGTTAAACGAGCCGGGGTTCTTGAGTCAGTAAACAACAACAAGGCTAACAACCCATGGGATTCGTTATTATTCGGCACCAGCTCAAGGAGTCTGGCAGCCAATCGAATGGCTTCTCTCGTTAAATCCGGTCGCCTGGCGTCGTCACCCCGGCTGGCCAGATAGCCTTCGTTGAAAATCAAATAAATAACCGCAAACACCTGCCTGAGCCTTTTATCGATCTCCCCCGCCACTGGCAATTTAATTGGGATACCTGCGCCTCGAATTTTTCTCTTTGCTCTAAGCAGACGTGTGCGAACAGCCTCATTCTTAGCAAAAAAAGCAGCGGCAATGTCTCTGGGGGGCAAGCCTGCGACTGTGCGTAGGGTCAGCATCACCTGATCTGTCACGGCAATCGCGGGGTGGCAACATAGAAAGATAAGCGCCAATTCATCGTCCGTCACTAGGGCATCTAACTCTTCAACCCCATTATTTAGAACACTGGGCTGGTCGAGATAGCTCAGGCGCTGCAGAGCTTCCTGTCGAGTGCGGCTGGAACGTGCTGCATCAATAAAACGATGTTTTGCCGCTTTGCGTATCCAGGCCCCTGGATTGTCTGGAACACCATCACGTCGCCAATAGACTAGCGCAGACTCAAAAGCATCCTGGACGCAGTCTTCGGCTGCCTGGAGATCGCGGGTGAGCCTCAAAAGGAAAGCCACAGAACGCCCCCATTCTGTGGTGTACGTATCATCGACTTGACGCTTAAGCCCTGCTTTTGACGGTAGTTCAGCCGACATTGCGTTGGCTAACCTTGTGAAAAATCTACCGATGGTCGAATTTCAATAGCACCAAAGCCCCTGTCGACGAGAGGCATCTTTGACGCCCATTTTATGGCCTCATCAAGGTCATCTACTTCAACAAGGTACCAACCAAGAATAATCTCCTTGGTTTCGGCAAACGGCCCATCATGCAGCTTTACATCGTCACCCACTTTACGAACGGTGGTCGCACGTTCTGGCGGCTGAACCGGTTCACCACCTCGATGAATCCCTGCTTTAGCAGCCTGTTCGTTCCATGCACCATATGCAGCCGCATAATCTTTCCATTCATCAGAGCCATAAGCAGGCTCGGCACCGGGGGTAGCGACCAAAATAAAGGTGTATTTCATAATGACAGTCCTCTTTCTTTTGAAAGTTATGTACTTGATAAATTTCAAGTACGTAGCAAAGACGGATGAGCGAGGCCGAGTGCGTCACTTAATGTAAGAAGAGAGCATTTTTTTGAGCGATCTTCCAGCCGAATCATCAAACTGGTCGAAAAGTATTAATCCACTATCGTCAAATTCTTGCCGATTCGTCGTTGCACTGGTGCGGCAGAGCAACTGGCAAAACTGCTGCTCACGCCACAATACTGCCTCTATTTTAGAGTCATGCTAGAGGCTTCAGCGCACTGCGCAAACGTTGGGTTAGATGTTTTGGATAGACTTTAGTCAGAGACACAGAGTCACATTCTTGAAATTGACAGAATTGCGTGATTGCTTTTACAAATGCAGCGATGACTAACTCTTCATCGAAATTGTGTGGTTCAAAATGAAGTGACCGGATCTCTAACTGACCGGTTTTTCGATGTGCCTTGCAATCCACCCGCCCAATAAATTCATCGCGGTAAAGTAGCGGCAGGCAAAAATAGCCATACTGGCGTTTGGCTGCGGGCACATAACACTCTATCTGATACTCGTATCCAAACAGTGCTTTGAGCCGGTCGCGCTGAATAACACTGTTGTCGAAGGGCGAGAGAATCAACATGCGGTTGTTCAACCGGGGAAGGGGGCGTTCGAGCGCGCCGGTTTCCAAAATAAACCGTTCGCCACTGGGCAGCTGCAGTTGTTCTAACGTGCTCTGTGCCAATCTCTCGTTTACCAGGGCTTTTACCGCTTTGCGTAGTTCAGCATTTCGGCGTAGGTAGGTCAGCCCTTTGAGCGAAACAAAGCCATGGCAGCGTAACTGCTGATCTAGCATGTGCGCTGCAAACTCTTCCATGCTGGGCATTTTTAGATTCAGGTGAGACGGCAGTACTCGCTCAGCTAGATCATATGTTTTTTGGAAGCCTTCACGGTCGCTGACCATTAGGTCGCCTTGCATATACAGCTGTTCGAGTGCCTTTTTTGCGGGCTTCCAGTCCCACCAACCTGCCCTTTGTTTGGTATTAGTTTCTAAATCTCGTGATCGTAACGGGCCATCAGAACCTATGCGAGCCAACAGCTCACCCATGAGCTTTATGTCAGGGTTCTTAAACCAATGGGTTTGACCGCTCTTGATGGCATGTTTGTAAGGTAACGAAAAGCGAAAGTCATCAATGGGTATAAATGCGGCCGCGTGCGCCCAATACTCAAAAACGTCTCCATCGATTAACAATTGGTTTGTCATCGCTGGCTCGAACTTGGGCACCCTGGCGTAAAAAACATGATGGTGCGCGCGTTCTACCACCGATATGGTGTCGACCTGTACATAACCTATATGGTTAATCGCTTTACGTGCGCCTTCCAGACCACGCCCAAAAGGCTGAGCTTGCAGTAAACCTTGTGCAGCCAGGGCAAGGCGTCGTAAACGCACAAGCTCTTGCGGACGTTTGATTTCTATCATGGCCATACTTCCTAGCGAGGCTGCAGACAAACCTCTGTTCCCATAAGATTCCAGTTTTTCAAACGATGTCTTTTCCGCAGTATGCATTGCATCTATTAGTTGGGCTACGCCACGATTGAAACGAACTTAATCAACAACTGTTTACAGTCAAGAGCGGTCATTCCTTATTTATTCTGATAATTAGAAAATTCAGAAACTAAAAAATCGAATACCATTCGAACCCGTCTGTTAGTTCTTAATTCCTTATGTGTAACTAACCAAACTTCAGCTGTAATTGGATCAATACCAGGAACAACGACTCGTTCAACAAGAGGTTCGGGATCACCTATTTCTTCGAGCGTTCCGCAAATTCCGACACCATGTTTAACCAGTTCCCATTGGACAATATGGTTTTTTGTTACAACGGGAAAATTGTTTGGGCTTAAATCAAAACCTTGAGCATTAAGTAAAGAAAGCAGACGACCTGACTTTTCGACATCAATAAAGTTTGCATTATTGAATCCAGCTATAGACTTAGGATTACCAAGGCAATGGAGATATGAAGTTGCAGCGTAGAGGTGACCTGTTACATCACAAAGTTTTTTTACGATCAGTTCTGGCTGTGATGGTCGAATGCTGCGTATTGCAATATCAGCCTCTCTACGACTTAAATTGCTTTCATCGTTCGTTGAAATAATTTCAATTTCAATTCCAGGTTCTGATTGCCGTAGTTTTTGAATCATTGATGGCAAGATAAATGTAGCAAGGAGTTCAGTAGTAGTGATGCAAATATTTCCTTCAAGAGTGTCCGATTTCCCCGTAGCTGATAAAGAAAACCGGTTTGCTGCATCACCCATAGCACGTACATGTTCAACCAACTTCATCCCGTTTGGCGTCAGTTCCAACCCTCTTCCTCTGCGATTGAATAGATCGACTCCAAGCTCTTTTTCTAATGCAGCAACTTGGCGCCCTAAAGTAGGTTGCGTCATATCAAGTGCACGGGCCGCAGCCGCTAGCGAACCTTCTTCGGCAGTTACCAAAAATGCCCTTGCGCGATTCCAGTCAAATTTTATTGATCGCCAATCCATACAAATACGTATACCTGTTGTTAATTTTACGCTCTATTTTGCGTATTTATGTATTGGTAGTATAGCGGTTAACAGATTACAACCAACTAATAATTGAGACATGAGTAGATAATCATGAAGAAAGCACTTCTCTTGGCATTAACTCTTTTTATAACGGCTTGTGCCAGCACTATTCAAAGCGCATCCGTCTCTGAGGCTTATAAAAAATATGAGCGTCAAGAATTTGAACGTACGTTAGAACTGATCACGCGGGCAGAAAATGCAAAAGAAACGGTTCCTGAAATGAAAGCCGAGCTGACTTATTTAAAAGCACAGGCCCATGCAAGTTTAGGGCATCAAAAAATAGCTAATACACTTTACGAATATTTAGTAGAGGAGCACAAGGATTCTCAATACGGTTATCTTGCGAGTAAAAAAATGAATACGAAATTATAAATTTCATTAATAGAAAATTTTTTCAGTATCTTGATATTAGGCCAAACGTTTTTATGAAAGAGATAATTGTGTGGTTAATACATACCCCTGCAGGAACCATTGGACTAGTCGCTGCAACTGTTGCTCTGTTCACAAAGAAAGGAGCGGCTCTTCACCGAAAATCTGGCACTTTTTTTACTATTTCAATGCTTATTATGCTGATTTCAGGATTCATAGCTGCATTCTTAAAAGAATCAACGGGAGATATGTTATTGAGTGTAGTTGTTCTGTATACCGTGTTTACCGCATGGCTAACAGTGCACCATAAAAAAAATGAGACTGGCTTTTTAGAGCAGCTTGCTTTGGTGTGGATAATATCTGTCGGGATAGCGGCATTTTTTATGAATTTTAGCGAGCGTGAAGTAGGCACCCCAAATCTTTATCTTTTTTGGGCAAGCTTTGCAGTTGTCTGTGCAATGGGGGATGTTCGTAATTTATACCTGTCAGGTTTATCGGGTATTCAACGAGTTATTAGGCATGTATGGCGAATAGGTTTTTCTTTAATTTGGGCTGCCTTAGCTTTTACAGATAAGATTGTAAAAATGGGGGGTTCAAACGTTAAAGAAATGCCAGAGGAACAAATGCTATACATTGTCGCTGTCCCAACAATATTTATACTGATAATAATATTGTATTGGATAATTAATATTTTGTTTTTTTCCCGTAAGAAATTCGGCAGTTACGGTGGCTAAGTCAACTACTTTTGTAGTCCGCAGGGGGACGAAACTGGGTATTCTTGAAAACATAGCGCTGCAATAAAAGGCGAGCATTATCGACTCCCGTCCACGCTTTTTATGGGCGAGCTTTCATTTCCTTGCTAGAGACTGATGACAACATCGTCTATTTTCCAACCGCCTTCCTTAACCATTTGTACTACCTGCTTTTCTGTTGATGTCGATTCATTTCCACATACGTCTCTCTGCGAAAACTCAAGAGACGCCGTCTCTGTTGCTATGGCTTCATTTAGCAGCGAGATTTCTTTGCACTTCGCCAAGCCCTTTGAGAATTCTAGATAGACAGCTATGACTTCGTCTCGGGATTTATTCATCTGTTTCATGTATTGAGGCATTTTCGATTCAACTTCCTGTTGTTTTCTCTTCGAAAAGTAAACCTTTTCATCGTCAAAGTTAATTCCAGCTATGACCCTTGAGTTGTATTCAATGTATACCTGGCTAGGTGATTTCTCCACAGAACAACCGAAAAGAAGGGATGCAAGTAGCGCCGATGATAGTGATTTCGTGATAGTCAAAGCAATACTCCTTATCCTCTAACGCCTAGCCTCACAGGTGTGCGAAGCGCATCCGGTGTAGGCAATTGTTAGCGCTTTTAGCTGTGTGCATACGCCAATCATTCAAGATCTTTAAGTTCTTTTATTGCCATTCTGTTCCCCTGTTTAGCTGCAAGTTCAAACCATTCTCTGGCTAAAGTTTCATTTTTGGCAATACCTGTACCATATTGATAAGCCACCCCAATATTATATTGTGCATTTGCATCACCCTGCTCAGCAGCCTTTGTATACCACTTAGCTGCCATAGACTTATCTTGCTTTACACCTTTACCATACGCAAACAAAAACCCCACCTTACTTTGAGCATAAGCATCTCCCTGTAACGCTGCGCGCCGATAAAATTGAAATGCCTTACTGTTGTCAACAACAATTTCATAACCTCCAGCACCACTCCCGTATACTCGACCTAAAAACAGCAGCGCAGAAACATTATTTTGATCAGCTGCTTTATTTAATAGCTCAAATGATTTCTCTTTGCTTTTATCCACTCCTGTTCCATTTAGGTACAAATTTGCCAATAAATACTGTGCCTCAGAAAATCCTTTATCAGACGCCTGCTTAACTAACTGAAATCCATGCTCAACATTTTTTATAACTTCCTGACCTGTAAGATATTTCAAGCCCATATCATATTGAGATTTTGTTTCTTTAATACTGCCTCCCATTACAGTTGAAGCCGCAACTAAAGGAATGATCATTAATGCTAGTTTAATGTAATCTTTCATCATAGTTATAATATCCATTTGTCTGCGCTAATAATGAATTATAAAGCCACTGCCTCTATATCATTTTGGCGATTTTTCACGGAAAGCACGTCAAATACTTTTATTTTAATACCTTTAAAAACAACGGGTTGGTAAGTTTTTTGAGTTTTATAAACTTGCATAACGCACCATCTATTACTGTAATTATGATTTCCCATGACCTTTTGTCATATTCGAGTATCCTTAAAAATCAATAAGTTACTGACTATTCTCCTGTGTTATAGAGCCAATGACTCGTGATCTCGGACTTTTTAATCGAATGTGGCGCATAGTAAACAGAGCTTAAAGGTATGATCATCCGTTAGCTTTATTATATACAGTACACATTTCCCATCACACCATTCACCGCGTTTTCGAAATCCGCTCAGCCATTTCATAAACGGCTTCCAGCTCAGAGCAGTTTTTCTCACGCATGATCGCGGCACGTTCAGCCTTTTCGTGTTTTTCCGTCATCGCCAGTGCAAGTGATAAAGGTGGCGGAACATTGCGAAATAGCGCCTCAACCTTGTCGGCCAGCACCACCCCTTCAACATATTTACCTGGCTCTTTACGTGCAGACAGCAGCAGGTT
The DNA here is from genome assembly GCA_002746135.1 of Cellvibrionales bacterium. GTDB lineage: Bacteria > Pseudomonadota > Gammaproteobacteria > Pseudomonadales > Porticoccaceae > Reddybacter. Next base: position 179,992 of record NVWE01000008.1, read on the forward strand.
GCGTTGCTCATCATTGAGATCCTTGAACCGGGCAATCTGCTCGACCTCTTCTTTGGGCATCACCAGGCAGAGCCACCATTCCATCATATTCAGCATTTTGCGGCTGGCATCGGGAAAGTCTTCTAGATTCTGGGTGGCAATCCAGAACCAGGCCCCGAGCTTGCGCCACATCTTCGTTATCTTTACGACGTAGCGAGCTAACAAGGGATTAGTCGTAATGATGTGTCCTTCATCGGTCACCACCAGCGTGGGTCGATCATCATGTTGGTGTCGTTCTACCAGGCCGTTGATATGGCTCATCATCGAAAGGTACGCCACTGTCAGCTGATCCTCGTACCCTTCCCTGGCTAAAATGCCCATTTCCAGAATAGTGACATCGGCTTCCGGCCAGGATTTCCCGGGTCGATTAAAGAAATGGCCCGCCAGCCCGGAGCAAAACAATTCCATCCCGTCGCCCATTTCGATAGCGCGATTGCGGCGATGCTCTGGCAGTTCTGAATCTCGTGCGATGGACTGGAAAGCGGCGACCACATCACTAGTCATCACTTGTGGCTGATCGTTTTCTTTTACTGTTTTTGCGGCCAGAAAAATCGCATTACGGATCAGCAATCGGTCAGCACGGGTAAGCCGCGCATCTTCGCGCTCATCGCCGCCGGTGATCATGATGCGCGCAGCAATCTCCATCTCACCCAGAATATCCCGTCCGCCCGCCTCTTCTTCCAGTTCGTCTTCTTCATCCACTGGGATATCCAACAGACTGTCTGCGGCTGTTACTTTGTTAAATACCTGCTTCTTATCTAGCAGGCGCAAGGCATCGGCAAACGGTGGCAGGCTCACATCGACATTGGGATTTAAGGTGATTTGATTCACCGATAAACCGTGGGCTTTAAAGTGCTGGCCCAACAGCGCGAAGGATGCCCCGGCTTCGATAATAAAAATGCGTGGACGGTGATTGGTCATCATCTGTTGCAACAGGTATACCAGCAGCGCTGACTTGCCCGCACCGGTCGGCCCCAGAATCAACATATGGGCATTTTTCTTGCGATCCTCTCGATGCAAGGGATCAAATACCAGGGGCTCGGCACCACGGTTATAAAACACCAGGCCGGGGTGGCCAGTGCCCCGTGATCGACCATAAAACGGCAGCAAGTTAGCGGTGTGACGGGAAAACACCAGCCGAGAACGACGCCGTGATTTATCCAGATCCGAATCATAGGCCATCGGTAGATTGCGGATATAACTGTCGAGCGTCAGCAGATCCGCTTCCTGGGTAATGGGTTGCAAGCCATTAGGCAGTAATAACGCGTTCAATCGATTGACGTTATTGCGCAATATTTTCTGGCTCTCTCCCCGCAGGTAAAAAGCAATGCTCAGCGGGTACAACTTATTGCCCTGCACCATTTCTCGCTCTACCTGCTCGGCATCTTCGCGGGTAATCATCGCTTCCGCCGTATCACCAACAGAGGCACGTTTGATCTGAGTAATATGGTTGCGGGTGGTGTCCTGGGGTTTTATGGTCAGGGTCAACGCCATGATGGTGTGCTCGGGCAAACGATCAAAGAGCGAAAATACCTGATCCCCAACCTGACGCTCTGCGGTGAAATGGCCAATGTCCGGGGCACGGCGCAAGCCCTGAATGGTGACGACTGTGTGAGGCAGATTATCGAACAACCAGCTCGAAGTAGCCTGGTCGGAACGCGGTAATGAAAGAGTTAGCTGTTCGGCAAAATCATAGCCAAAGGGTAAATTATCGTCCCCCGGATACGGCGCAAGCTTCAGCAGGTTACCCATGTCACCTTGGGCTATTTCTGGGTTGGGATTAAACCAGCACAACATCCATTCATAAAAGGCCTTACCAGTCGCCCGGCTAGCTTTTACACCCGCTGAAGCGAGGGACGCCACCCACTTTGTGGCAACATCGTTTAGTGCTTCTTCCACCTCTATCGCAGCAGGCTGTTTGCCATTGGATTTTAAGCGACGATAAAGCACAACCCTGACTCGCCGAATCTGGCCCTGCCAACGCGATCCGGTCACGGTGGTGTCTTCAAACAGTCCGCCTTTGCGGGAGATGTCCTTTAGATGCGCTGACATAACGGATTGATAATGGCGCGTAAAATCAGACGACCTGGCATTGGGTTGCACGTAGTCTGCTAACGATTCTGCAAAGCCCGAAAGGCTGGGTTCATCCTGCACGTAAATCTGAAGTATCCAGGGGGCACTATCTAATTCAGGTAGTGCTTCGTTGATGGCCGTTTGTATGGCATCACGCAGCCGTGCCATGAAATCGGGTGTGCGCGCTTCGCAGCCTACCGGCTCAATCTCGAATAAGGCCCCCAGACTAACGCCATCCTCCAATACAAAGGTTCGGCTATCCGCATGGTATTCAACCCACGGCAGCAAATCGGTAAAAGAGGCTGGCCGTTCATAGCAGTGTTTTACCGCTGCGCTAGTCAGTGGCGGTGCGTTATTGTCGGTCTCTTTGCTTGTCATTCGGTTGCCATGGGTTGGTTATTTTGCTTCGGTGGAACCGCCGTTTGATCACCCTTTGTTTTATCTACTGCATCGTCCGCAAAGCCCTTCACGAAGCGCCCTGGCACCTCACCCGGCAAGGCATACTCCGTGCGTTCGTAGAACGTAAATGTCGTCACGTAACCCGGCACCGGCGTTCGCTCATCACCTGACAAATGGGGAAATATGTACATGACCAGGGTGGGATTGGGTAAGCGGGGAAAGACCGTATCGATTTCATTGGCCGCCTCTCTGACAAAACCAACGTAATGATCGATACCTTGCCGAGGCAGCGGTTGCCCTCTACCTGGGCCAGCCGTTGACACATGAAGATCAGCCATATGCCCTTCATAAAGTTCTTTCATGGTCGGCCCGTCTTGTGGAAGCACCGACTCTTTTGTGCTGGCACAGCCGGTCATAGTCAAACTCAGTAAAGCCAGACTAATCAAGGCCAGTGATAGACGGAGTACGTGTTTGAAAACCATAGGTGTTTGCATGATGGAGTTTCCTGCCCTTAGCGTGAAAATCGATGGGGAGCTCGTGATCAACGTGAATCGCTAATTCGATACCAGCCGGAACGAAAACGGCGTCAAAACTTTGTGCCTGGCGTTCCTGCAGCCATCGAGCAATCTCCTTGCTACTGCCACTCAAAGTTTTACCGAGGACGTATTTTCCGGTGGCACCGGTGACTGTATTTGAGACCGTGCCCGAGTCACTCAGTAGCGTCGTAGTCTCAGACTGCGCGGCAGCATTGGCGGCTGCCTCCATTGCGGAGACACCAATGCGCTGGCTTAGAAATGCCGGGGCATTGGATTTTCGCTCACCGGTAATGCAAGGGATACCACGGGCATCGGATATCCAGCCTAACGGCTTGTCACTCTGTCCAGAGGTTCGACCGCCACTAGCACTGCTTCCACTGGAACCACTGAGACTGTTGTCGTCACTGGACAGTGTTTGTATGGTGCCGTCTTCAAACACGAAGGTGACCGACTCCAATTGCCCTGACACACAGGACAACGTCCAGTCACCGATTGCGGTACCACTCCAGATCATGCCCTGCAGGCCGGGAATCATGAGTCCATTGGCCGCGAGGTTGTCCTTGCCCGCAATCACTTTGAAAGGCATGGGATCATGCACCTGGCCCTTCACTGGCACGCGTCCAACCAATGCCGTCATCGCCGTTGAGCCGATCAAGGTGGCATTACGGGGGATGGTGTACACCGGCGTGGGGCTATCTACAGCCTTGGCACCGACATCAAGCAGTTTCTCTCCATGGGGTTTAGCGAGCGCCAAGCCATTCTGAGCGGAACGTCCAAAACGGTTAAGTAAATTGCCACTATCATCCGATGGCTGAGTGCTTTTCTCTAGGGGTTCAGTCCAGACCCAGTTATCACTAGTACCGACTCCATCCAAACCATCTCCACCTAAACCCAGGCCCACCGGGATATCCGATTCTGTAGAGAACTTTGCGCTGGCTGCCAAGGATTGGGCCAGCGAATCAACCCGGACGGTTAATGCGGCAATCGTCGAGTTATCTAGTTGCTCACTGGCTGAATCTTTTGCCTCAACAACTCTTTGCAAGCGAGTCAGTACGTTGTCTTCGATTGTGCTTCGATCTTTTAGCAAGCTCTGATTGTCCTGCTGTAACACCGCGTTATCGCGGCGCAGTGCGTTCACTTCTGCGGTCATGGCACTAACATTTGCGGTGAGGGTTTTAATGGTGTCGGCGGGTGTATCCGCATCCGGCTTTGGGGCCTGAGGTACGGCATCGAGCAGCTGCGCATTGCCACCCTCTGGCGAGCAAGATTTAACCGTCACGAATACGGTCAACAACAGCACAGAGCCAACCAAAATAGGCAGGAGCCGGTTACTAGTGACCATCGACATCGCCTCTCCTCAAATCCCAGTTATTCAAAACGACACTTCAAACGGCCTATCTGAAACGAGATAGACAGCGGTGGAATCGGCCTCATCACCTGAGGGCAACAAACGATTGTGCTGGAATGTCGCCGTGAGCCAGGATCCACGTAATTGCCGTGGGTCGAGCACAACCGGGTGAGAAGATTTATTTCGTAATTCGACAGCGGTAACCGTGTGCAAACCTGCACGCCAGGCTGCCACAGGGATAGCTTCTACCTGCCCGCCCATCACCAGTTCAAACGACACCAGCGGAACAGGCATCCGAACGATACCCGGCATACTTGGCAGTAATCGTGCGGGAGCGTAGAGCTGCTGAGCGGCATAGCGCGTGAGCGCAACGTATCCCCATTGAGGCACTGTTGTTTCTGTGGTGTCAGATACCAGGCCGACCGGTGCCGGCTTTGCATCCAGAATCTGAACCATTGGCAGGGACGGACTCTCTGGATCGGCATCAGTGGCTGAAACATCCAGAACGTAGACCGGCCCATCGCCTTCGGCGCGCACTAATACCCGCGTAGCTTCAAAAGGCTCGTGCGCCGTTAGGTAAAGCGTCCCGTTTATACTTTGACTGCGCAAAAGCGATGCCAGACCAGGAGGCACCCCCACACTGACCGAGGAAGGAAAGCGCACCAAACGCTCCTTATCTACGTTGAGATTTACGGCAATAGGCGTGTTTTTCCAGAGAACGCGCTCTGTCAATTCAGCGTTATCAATCCCGCCATTCTCGGCTGTCGCTAGTAACGGAAATAAAAGCATCACCGCCAAAAAGTGGGGGACCCAATAGTGCTTTTCAGTGTGCTTCATGATTATTGACCTGGTTTTTTTGTCTCATTGGTTTGGATCAGCGGATTTGGCAATTTCATCCTTCGTTAATCGCCGTGGGCCGTCACCTTCATAGCCGTCCAGCGCTAGCGCCCAGGGATTCGATTCCGGATCAACGGCATGACGCACCACCCTCAATGGATAACGGATCGTGGTTTGCTTGACGGTCATGCCCTTAACCGATTCCAGCAGCTCCAAATCCAGCCATACCACCCACACGTCAGGGGCCAGCACATCGACTCGTCGCTCTTCAAACCCGTGGCCCGGCAGTTCCTGCATGCTGCGCGTTCGGTAAGCGAGTTCACCGCGCCTGGCCTTCAACTCCATATCAGCAATCAAGTCATTGCGATAACGGGGAGTCAGATAGGGCGAAATGCGAAAAATAGCTTTGCCATAATCGCTGGCACCATTTTCAGACCAGCGATTAAGTTGCTGAAAAATATAGAAGGCAAACGCATAGACATTGGCAGGCGGTACTTCTTCAACAGCCAAGTTTGCACCTGAACGCAAATCAGGTGGCACATGCACCCGCAAATGCTTGGGCGACTGGCTCCAACCAATCCACAAAGCCACGATCACCAAAGCCTGAAAACCGATAACGACCCACAGTGATCTCAGGTGGGAACGGACGTTATCGATCTCGTAGCGATATCGCCTCACGGCTCGTCCTCCCAATATCCCAGGCACCGCTACGGCGTACCCATGGCGATCGTCGTAAGCCCACATCGTGGAGACGAATTTGGATCTGTTGCTGGTAATACCCTTCGGGCCGACCACGTTTTATCCGCTGAAAAAACGTGGCACAAGTCACCACGGTCACCACAACACCCACTCCGGCAAAACCGAAACCCATCGTGACAGCGCCCAACAACCAGGCTAATAACAGACTCAGTGGCAGCCAAATCAGCCCAGATATGCAGACGATCATGCCCAACTCAGATGAAGAGCAACCCCTGAAAATAGCGGGTTCGGAATTGAGCCGGTCGGCCAGGATTTCCTGTTGATGGAACACTATGGATACCCTCGTTTCAGATTCTGATTTAGTTTTATATTTAGATGACGCCAGCGGCTTCTGTGAGCAGATAGCTCGCAAAAATCAACACGATGGCACCGACAATACCCAGCACGCCGACCTCCGCCCATTCCGCTTTGCCCTGCCGCGCTTCGTTGAATTTTGCGAATCCGAGATAAGCGATCCAAAGAAAGCCCAGTACGGCTATCGCCAGACCCAACACCAAACCACCGTCCTTGATGTAACCCTGAATCAAACCAATCCAGTCACCTGCTGGGGGCCCAGTGCTTGGTGCCACAGGCGTAGGTAACGCCGCCCATAAAGGCAGCGGGAAAACAACAAACAGCAAGCTGAAAATCGTCTTCTTTAGCTGTGCCGGTTTTCTAGATCTTTTTTGCATTTTTGAATTAACCATCATGTTTAACCCTCTATGTAACGTCTAAAAAGTGGGACCGATTCCCGCGTGTTGTTTCGGAATACCATTCCGACTAACAGCTAAGCCTTAACCAGCGATTCACCGCAGATAAAAACCCAATACCATCAGCACAATGCTGGCTCTTAACGAGCCCCAAGCAACATCCAAAATGGTGGCCTGCCCGTCCTGCCACGCTCGGAAGGTTCCCAGGGTGATCCAGATAACCCACACGAACGCCAATATCATCACCATTGAGGCAATGGCCGTCAGCAATGTGCCAGGGGCAACACCGGATCCATTTTGGAAAACTGTGTTTTGGGCAGGGGTCATACCGGAACCCTAGCGACGGTAGTCGCCGCGCAGGGGAGGGAAAGATCGAGGCTGTCCCCGGGGCGTATTGATGTGGGACTGAATGCCGTTTTTAATCAGTCCCAGGTCCTCGCGTAACCAGCGATATTCGAACCGAATGCGGGTGTCTTCTTCACTCTGGGCTTGGGCTTTATCAATGAGCGACTCGACAGCCTGCAGCTCATGAATAATGTTAGAGAGCAATTCGCGCTCGGCATCCACGTCCGCATACATAACAGGCGAAATAGAAATGCCAAGAATAAGATTGATGATCTGCCAGAGGTGGCGCGACATGTCACTGATGCTCCCTTGTGTTGTTACGGGGCATAGTGGGGAATTAGGTGCTAGATAACGATGGGAAATCTATACGGTTGGTGGGGTGGTTTTCAACTTGAGGCATTGCCTGCTTTCGGGCAATAGCGAACATTAACCTTCATATACGAAAACCGAAAATGCAATAAGTAAGCCGCTCTCACTTACCTATTCAAAAACTGTTATCGCCACGCTTAAACACTACGATTTGGATTCAATTAACGTCCTAAAATTAGAATATAAAATTTCTTGAGTGTTAGATGGAGTCATATTCCATATACGACTTAAGCCTATGACCGCCGATTCAACATCCCAAGGCATTAGAGGTTTCCCGGAAACTTTAGCGAAAGGTCCATCACTCTCCGTTAATATTCTATCTTCCGGTATACACTGCACCATTTCTATCGACCTTTTTGATTTCAACATGGCAGGGCCAATGCTAAACCAAGCGTTTTTCTGAATTGCTCTTTTAAGCTCGCCTTTCCCACCTGTAAACCAATGAAAAACCGGAATCCCAGCATCTGGATGCTCCTCAAGGATATCTATTACATCACTAGCCGCCCGCCTGCTATGCAAAGAAATTATCTTACCTCCAGAATTACTACAGGATTTTAAGATATGCTTTAAAACTGCCAATTGAGATTTTTTATGCTTCGAAAACTCCGGAGACCCATCTAAACCGACTTCTCCAACATAATCTGTTTCATTAATAAAAGTATCAAACAACGGAAGCTCTGGTATCCGCTCATGAGCTAGCTGAGGGTGAAGGCCAAGAGCTGTTTTAATACGTGGATAGCGTTTTGAAATAGAGTACGTCCCTGTCCAAGCACTAGGGGTTGTTGTAACTGACAAGACATACATTTTTCGTCTCTCAATTTCTTTAACAACTTTATTTGGCTCAGGGTACAAATCTATATGGGCATGAAAGTCGATCATTCAGCACCTTGAGAATTGAGAAATCCTTCAATTTCTCCAAGCCCTCTCTTAATCATTTCAGCTAGCTTGTCTTTGTCTTCGACCAAAGACGAACTTATCGACGCGCCAAGCCACCTCTGAATTCCTTGTTCCTTAGCATCAGCTATTGCTAACAGCATAGATCGAACATCATCAAAACCAGCATGTTTTTCATCCTTAATACTTAAATCGTCATAGCGGTACGTTGTCAAATCCCCATTACTTTTCCAAGCATAGAATGCTGAACGCCTGACCATGCAGGGTACACATCGGCCACAGTGTACATATTGACCATCAATTTTATTTGTCAAAATCCGACCGCAGCTAGTTGCTTCCCATACCAAGGACGACATCAGCTTTTTATTTTTACACTTTTTTAGCATTTCACCTTTTGTTTTATGCCGATAAGGATTAACTATGCTGACATTAAGGTTGGCGTTATTCAAAACTTGCTGTAACAGCCCTATAACTACTGGATGCGTAGTTCTGGTGCTTAAACTGCCGACACGATTTGTGGTTAATGAGGGGTTTATAGAAATAAAACCGTTTTCACATACATATAGAGGAACATTATTTCCTTCTTTATATGATTTCAATGACGTGGCTACAAGAACCCCATAGGCCATAAAAATAATAGATCTTGCTCTTTGTGATTGAGGCCGCTCTTTGTTTGGTATCCTTACACAATGACTTGCTTGGAAAATATTTAGACCTTCACCGATTTTTTTGGCGAAATAATTCTGCTTACTTGTATCCGGGGCTACTCTTTGGCTAACTGCATATGGTTTTTCACCCTCCGTAACCAGATCAATTACTCCAATGAGGCTATCTACCCCACCAGAAAGTAACGCGACACTATCTTCACTTGGAAAAACAGGTGATTTTGGCGGTGTTGGCAGCATACCCCCATCAAAAAAATTCAGCTTCCACCTGTCTGTTGTCAAAAAAGCTAATAAATCTTGCAAGATAGAATCATTGCTTTGCCAAAATTCTGGATCGTTTACTGAGACAGTCAATTCAAAAGACCTAGTCCAGCCATCAGGACTAAGCTTTCTATGGCCAGCAGAATCCGCGCTAATAACTGCCAATGCGATGGATAAAAAATCCCAAGCCCTTGCTTCAGGAACAAGCTTTTTACGCTGCACTTCACGTTTAAGCGAGCCTCCAATAGATCCTTGAGAACCCTTATTAGCCTGACCATATAGGATGACATCAAGATCTGATTCCCTTGAGTCAAAATCGAAATCAGAAAGAGCACAAGTAATTTTCATTCCGCGTACCCCTCAAAGACTTCACATGTTTCCTTAATCGAATTTTGTACAATGCCAACCACAGTATTATTGGTAATTACATGACCTATTTCTTTTAAACTTCTAAAGGCCGAAGAAACTGTTTCTCGAACATATTCCTTTATTTCCTTTAATCGTCCAAGAGCAGCAGAAGTGTTGGGAACTTTCTCTCTAATACATTTACCTAAATCCAAATCTATACGCCGAAAGACATCTCCTGACACAAAGCGCTCTATCGCCAGCTCTTTTTGTTCCGCTGATAAATCATCTAAATTCGCATCAGGATGTGCATTTAACAAATCAGCTAATGCATCTTTGATTGATTCTCGGCTTGCTTCGGTATCCTGTGTGCCGTCTACAGGAGCTACAGCTTCAACAATGATGTCCATAACCTCATACGCTGTTTTTCCTGACAAAGCGGCCGGGGCGAGCGCGCCACCTTCTCCTGAATAACTATTATTATCTCCAGTAGAAAGCGCTGAAAATAGTGACTGCGCGGTTGTTGCTGTACTTGCTAGTCTACGTGTCGCTGTTGCACTACCGCCATACCCTTTTCGGACATATTGCCCCAGTCCTTTTTTCATACTAGAACTGTCGCCAGTTCGGGCATAAACACCCATATTTCTTCTAGCACCAGCAAAGCGAGACGGAGGCGCTATAGGAGAGCCTTTATTGTCGCCCTGATCTGGTGAACCTTCATTTCCATCTGTGGGAGGAGTTGTGCCCGTGTCTGGCGAACCATCTGATGCATCTCCATCAGCACCTACGTCAGGTTGCTGAGATGAAGGTACATCAGGAGTCCACGGCGGAACCATGGGCGTCCCAGAAGGCGAGCCATTACTTGATTGAGACGTTCCCATTTTTCCCCCTTAATTTCATTGATTTTTTTACGGGCGGCCCAATATCCTCATCTTCCAGCCAGAAGTTGAATAAACCAATAGCCCAATCTTCGCCGTCAAGTTTTGGAATAATACTTGCTTTTACTTGGGCTGCTGGTCGATCTTTCAAAAAATCTACCAATCGCTGTGCTTGAGCGGGGTCTGATTGTGCGATCAAAATACACGGCTCTAGTATTGGAGGGGTTCCCCATTCTTGCTCTTGATGTGCTTTGGCTAATAAGCGATCCATGATGACAGAAAGTTCAGGTTTCTGAATAGTTTGTAGCTGTTCTCGCGTGCTGTATGCCATATCAGGATGGTCAAGATACGCTTGGAGAATTTCTGCCGCCTCTGGCGACAAACGATCTGCCGGTGTAATCAGAGGAGCATGCTCGCGGCTTACATATAATGCGCCGCGTAAATCTTGGTCTCCTAATGGTGGTGACAATCTGAGCCACTCTAAGGCAAAGCCATCATCCCAAGGAGCATTAAGTTCAGGAGTATTTCCTGAGCTTATGCCCTCTTCCCATTCAGATATGAATAGTGGCTTACCGTCATCGCCCTCAGTAACTGCCTTGACCAACTCGGCATAGGCTTTGGGGTTTCCACATCTTTCAAACAGGAGTATCTTTGCAAGAGATGCTTCATCTACTGTAACGCCTTGGGACTTTGCCATGGCCATGCGTATTGAGAGAGCATTCATGAAACGTTTGATTAGTCTCGGATTTCCGGAAATTCCCGTGGCGCTGGTCATGAGAGGGGCTAGCCTATCAGCCGCATCCAATTTGGCAACAAGTTCATTGGGTAACTCTCCATTCAGTTCGCGTAGAAATTTAAGATCGACTCGTTTCCCCTGCCATGTTTTGCTTAATTGTTCACATACTCCCAAACGTAAACTTTCTTTTTGTTCGTCAGCTAAGTTGCTATTTTCCACATGTAGCAACATCATGTATGCTCGGACTTCCTGCGTACCTAGAGGTGGCACACGAATCGGCACTTGAATTAACTTGTCAAAGTAGTTGGTGACAATTTCGCCTTCAACGCCTTGGAAGTGACGCTTTACTGCGTGTTTTATCATTTGATCGTCAGCCGCAATAACAAAAGCAGTGTGCTTAAGAAATAGTAGAAGACGGATGGCTTCAAGCGTAGATATAGTAGTCTCAGGCAAACATCTATCTAAATCATCGATTAAAACTACAAGTGTAACGCCCATCTCTTGCAATGTTTCTTCGAAACTCTGCCTGAGAGCTTCTATTTGTTGGGGCGGTGTAGTTATGCGCTTTGGCGAGATTAAACTTTTGGCTTTACCTGAGACTTTCTGTGCGACACCCTCTGCCTTCTGAAGGTCGGGCTGATCTAAATCGCCGTCAACCAAGCCTTCGCCTGTATCAATGAATTCTTTGACCAGCCCAACAGGTGGCAATCCCAATCCTAGAGAAACAGCAGTACTTGCTGACATTTTAATCGCACGAAACCAATCCACTCTGGCAAACAGGTCTTTTGCCTTATCAAGTCCTGTCCGCCTAGCTTCAGCCTCTTTTAGCAAAGTTGAAGCAACAACTTCGATTAAAGCAGCCCTAGCATCATCATATCCTTGATATAACCAAGCATTAAATTCGACAAAAACATATTTATTTTCCTCAGACGATTGGGAATCATCTGATTTCTTTAACTCATTTCGAATAAGCTTAATCATTGAGGATTTTCCTATACCCCATGCACCTGAAACACCTATTGATACTGGTTTTTCATTGGCATCCTCAATAACTTGAGAAACAGTCTTTGCAACACTACCAAAATTCAAGAAGTCGTATTCAGTTTCGTTATCTGTCCACATTAGCATTCAACCCTTAAACTAATATAAGAACCCATACCGTTGACCTTATTGTTATTACTGAAACTATTCATCATGCTTATCATTCTGGTTAACATCCTTAATTCACAAATATAATATTCCCATCAGGCATATGTTTAATAATGTCCACGTTGGGTCGAAATGAACTTCCCCCAAACCTAAATCACCAACGCCCAAGAGTTAAGTCTCACCCATATTCCCATAATGCCTCATCACTTCAACCACCAACGCAGCCTGGCAACTATCTATCTTCGCCCCATGAATCCCCTCCCCTTTAGCTCTGAGATCTTCAACATCAAACGTTTTCGTCAGAGTATCTAACGATGGCCCTCTCTCGCTACACGGGAGGTTTATTGCCTGCGCCCAGGGAATAGCCGCTTTCTGGCTACAAAAGACCCCTTGAATTTTTGGTAGTACCAGATCCCACCGATCAACATGATCGAACAGAATGGGCCAATCAAAGCTCGCATTATGAATCACGATAAGCTGATCGTTCAGGTATTCGGCTATTCTCTGCCACTGGAAGTCGAAGGATTCAAACTTGGCAGCCTGTACGTTACTGATGCCGTGTACTGCCTGTGCTTCTTCTGAAATGCGTCGCTGCGGTCGAATTTCAAACTCTATCGATTCAACAGTCTCTCGGTTTCTAACCACTGTGATACCCAGAGAGACGATATCCGGCAGACCCTTTTCATCGGGAAGGCCTGTGGTTTCGGTATCAAGAACTACGTAATCGTGCGGGAGTTGGGTAAAGATCCATAACAGTTCGTTGTACCGAGATGTCATCTCCTGCCACTCTCACCCAGGGATTCAACCTTTACGATGGCTCCCGCTTCATAGTGATAACGTAAATAGTGCCAGTGAATGGCATCGGACAAAGCTTTCGGTCGCATGACACCGATGCATTCACCTTCAGTTCGAACACTTTGATAATACACACCGAAGCTTTTGGTGTTTTTGAGTGCATCCCCAATCTGCTGCGATTCGCCATAATCATCGAGATCGTAAATTGCAGCGCCTTCCATATGACGAACATCATGCAGGGTTACCGGACCAAGGTGTGCGCGAATAACGCGCATCTCCTGGGTGGTTTGTTCGATCCGGGATTCGCGCAGGAAGCGGGCTCGATGGAATGAGGATTCCGCGATCGCAACCGACTCATCAGTCGAACAATAGTAGAGACCAAAGTCCCTGTTGAAGCGCCCCCCTCGACCATCGACCGGAGGGTGGGTAAAAGCCGCCATGATCCAGGATGCTCCATCGCCATAGACACGATCCTCGGATGCGACCAGGCGGATATCGCCGACTTCATTTCGCAATCTTGGGTTGGTCAGCGACTCCACTACAAACAAGACTTCCCAATCTTCGGGAGAAGACACCCGTTCAAAAAGGTCAATTTGAGGATAGCGAGACAAAATCACCCTGTAGACAAGGTCATCGACCTCACTCAGTGGTAATACGCTCGGATCAATCACCAACCGCCCCGCTCAGCATCAAGAAAATTCCTGACCAGGGCCAAATCAGTGACCTGCCCAGCCAACACGCGATCCAACGGCACGGTGCCGTTAAAAACCGGATTGTCATTGGGCGTTGTTAGCCAGCGATCTGCCAGCACGGAATCAGGCAACAGGATTTCTAAAGACTTGAAGATGCCGAGAATATAGCTGGCTCGCTCCAGCAGATCCCGTGTCAATTTGGCTTTTTCCGGATGGTTTTTCCAGTTGTACAGCGTTTTCTCGTTACTCAAGCCCAGCAATGTCATTTGCTGCACACCCGTCAGACTCCATTGGCCGAAAATATTGAAGATGGCAGGCAGTAAGGAGCCAGCAACGGCTGGGCCACGCTGAAGTAGCTGTTCTGCTTGAGCTATCATAAGCACCTCTCAACTATAGTAGTACAGTGTAAATATATAGACTCAACCTAACAAACTGTAGCAATACAGTCAAGTAGCTTTGTTGCATCAGCTATAGAAATAAGTGGATGTGCGCGGCTGGGTTGATTCATCGAACGATAATGGACCTAAACACTGGCTAGAGGAGCGCTCAGATCACAGTTATCTGATCTTCGAGGTAGACAAACCCTGCGTTGAGTTTGTGGTTGGTTCCTCGATCCAATCGAATTATATATTTACTTGTATATTATTCTTCTAGGTGTATAGTTGATCGATGAAACCTATTGAATTCTGCGGTCGGTCACTGGAAGTTGTTCGCCAATTTCCCGCTGCGGTAAAAAGGGAATCTGGTTACCAATTGGACCGGGTGCAACATGGCCTTGACCCGCAAGATTGGAAACCCATGACCTCCATCGGAACTGGCGTCCGCGAAATCCGCATTCAGGATCAGGGGCAATACCGCATTATTTATGTCGCTAAATTTAGTGACGCAATTTATGTCTTACACGCGTTTCAAAAGAAAACGCAAAAGACACGAAAAACCGACATAGATACCGCCAAACGTGAATATGAGGCACTAAAGAGGAGATTGTAGAAATGAAGACCAAGCAACGATTTGACAGTATCTGGGATGCCATCGAAGACGATCCCGTTCGAGTGGAAAACCTGAAATTGCGCTCTGCTGTTTTAATAGAAATTACAGAAGCCCTTAAAAGCCGTGGGTTAACTCAACAGCAAACGGCAGAACTTTTACATATTACTCAACCACGAGTAAGTGCATTGCTAAAAGGTAAAATCAACGACTTTCGTTTGGACAGCCTGGTCGACATAGCCCACCGCCTTGGCCTGCATGTAACATTAAATGTTGCCGCTTAAAATGAACTAAAGGTATTTCTTGAAGGTACTTGCAGTCACGGTGACAGTAAGACCAAACCCTGTTAAAAATAAACTTTCCTTCGGTACTTTTTCACTCTGGCAGACATCGAGACTCAAAGTCACTCGAAGCATGTTGCTCAGCTTCCTTCAAAATCACAAAATCTAGACTCTCTCCAGGACGCTGTAGACTTTCAGCCGGTGTAAATTATTAGCTTGATACTTTACCGACCATTATTAGGGATGCGACTTTCCCGGTTTTGGGGTTAATGGGCTCTTTGAACTGAATTAGCTTATAGCTACTCATATGGAAAAGTTCAAACCATGATTCGGTAGTCCTAAAATACCAAGGTGGCGGATCACAAAATTCGCTATTGAAACCAACCCAGGATCCTTCTCGCCAACCGTCCTTATAATTATGTTGCTCAATACTGGGGTGGAGTGTTTGCACGATTAAATAGCCATCTGCTTCCAAAATAGTCGGCGCTACTTTAAAAATGTGTTCGACGGACTCTTTCCCAAGAAGCGAAAAATTGCAAACAACGGCACCAAACCTTTCAGTTATCGTGCTATCGGAAATTTCTTCGTAAGCCAGTACTTGAAATTCAGCGCCTCCGAATTTTTTAGCCTCTTGCACCAAGCCTGGAATAACATCCAATCCCGTTACTGACAAACCTAAAATTGAAAGCTCTCGAGCCAACCACCCCTCACCGCAACCCATATCCAATATTTTTTTGGTGGAGACTGACATCACTGTGTCAATGATGGCTTGGTTTGTTACAAGCCTTCGGCTCTCAATTTGATTTTCATGGACGGCAGCAATCCAAGGAGCAGAATTTTTTCTCCAAGAGTCAATGATGTCTTTATCACAAGATACGCTCACAACTTATATTGGGAACTAAAACCTAGGACAGTGACAAAATAACGGAAAGCAGATCCCGTATTTTTCCGGATGAAACTTTTCGGCATTTTTCTACAGTATCCTCATGTCAAATTCAGCCCACCATCAGAAAGCACAATTTCGCCTGTAAGATAACTGCTGGCAACAAGCATAGATGCAGTATGTGCAATCTCG
>NVWE01000020.1 GCA_002746135.1 Cellvibrionales bacterium
CTAATGTTGCGCTGGAGTCATTTCAAACACCCTTTGTATTGGGTGGGAATGTTGACGAAGCATTGAGCTTTCTGATGCAGCTGGCCCCCTCCGGCAGTGCGATTAATACTGCAGAGGCTGACGATGAAACACGGGCGCGGATTGCTGTCGATATGGCAGAGTTACTTAAGTCCCATGAAAGTAGCGGCGATGTGAGTATGGATGCTGCGGCCTTGCTGGTGACAGCCAGAAAAGAAAAATAAACGACACATCTACTGTGTTCACTGTTCACTGTTCACTGTTCACTGTTCACTGTTCGATGCCTTAATAAATATTACAAAATGTATCAACCGGCGGATTCAAGTCTGAAGTACATAACAATTTAAGCGACTAAATTAGTCATATGCTCAGCCATTAATTTGGCGGGTGTTTGATAGTTTAATGTCTTCCTTGGCCGATTGTTAAGCTTTTCAAGAACCCTATCAATATCCTTAGGCACTACCTTTTTGAAGTCCGTTTTACTTGGCCAGTATKGGCGCAATAGGCCGTTCGTGTTTTCATTTAAGCCTCGCTGCCAGGCGCTGTAGGGATCGGCAAAATACACTTGTGCGTCCAGCGCTTCGCTGATCTGCTCATGGTAAGCAAATTCTTTACCGTTATCCGCTGTGATCGTCAGTACCGTATCCCGATAAGGCATTAGCAGGGCGAGGGTAGCCGCTGTGACAGTTGCTGCCGATTTGTCATCGTGACGGTGAACTTGCTAACCCATTCGACAATCGTCACTAGTGCGCCACTGTGATCTTTACCAATCATGAGGTCGATCTCCCAGTTCCCGATGTGGGTTTTGGCATCAACTGCTACAGGGCGATCGTGGATACTCACCCGGTTCTTGATCTTACTCGGCGAAGAATAGCAACTTTTGCGCGAACGATAGCCTTTGAGTTGATGACGCAGGTGTGTGTAGAGATCACTACCTTTATGTTTGTTGGCCCAGATATGAAGGAAAAGGGTTTCAATACTGACGCTGAAGTCGTGCTCCTTCAAAAGCCAACCAGTGATTTACTCGGGGCTCCATTCTTGTCTTAGCTTTGAYTCTATTAACGCCACATTAGGGGCCGCCATCTTATGTGGTGTGCTGGCCTACTGACCGCTCCCTTCTTGCTTTAATACAAAAATCTGGCATCGTTGTTCGTAGGTTAGCTGTTTGTAGTGTTTCATTGTTGCATCTCTTGCCGGAGAAGAAACGATTAGCCTACTGGCAGCTAGCCGCTTCTTCTACCTAATCAAGTTATGAACTTCAGTTTTGAATCCAAGTAATAAAAGAGATTGATAAAAATGAATGAGCCTGCAACGTATACACCACCAAAAATCTGGACATGGGATGCTGAAAGCGGWGGSCGYTGGGCGAGTATTAATCGRCCCATAGCGGGYKCWACYCATGAMAAGCCWTTACCYGTKGGGCARCATCCSATACARCTYTAYTCYCTMGGYACRCCCAAYGGTGTSAAAGTSACSRTSATGYTAGARGAGCTRYTGGCCCTYGGWMAWACSGGSGCAGAGTACGACGCGTATTTAATTGATATTAGTGAAGGTGATCAATTTGGTAGCGGCTTTGTTGAGATGAATCCGAATTCTAAAATCCCAGCCATGCTTGATCAAAGTGCCGATTCTCCAACCCGAATTTTTGAATCCGGTGCCATGCTGCTTTATTTAGCGGAAAAGTTTGACGTCCTGTTACCCTCTGATCCTGCAAATCGAGCGGAATGCTTATCGTGGTTATTTTGGCAAATGGGCAGTGCCCCCTACCTGGGTGGCGGCTTTGGTCATTTCTATGCCTACGCGCCGATTAAAATTGAATACTGCATTGACCGCTATGCCATGGAAGTTAAACGTCAGTTAGATGTATTGGATCGTCATCTGGCGGACAAGCAATATATGTGTGGTGATGAGTACACGATTGCCGATATTGCGATTTGGCCCTGGTATGGACTTCTGATGCTTGATGGTATTTATGATGCCGCAGAATTTCTCAGTACGGATACTTATCTTCATCTTAAGCGCTGGGCTGAGGACGTAGCTGCGCGAAAGGCCGTACAACGAGGCAGAATGGTGAATTGTACTTGGGGGCCAGCAGAAGGGCAGCTTCATGAGCGGCACAWTGCCAGTGATTTTCAAAATTGTACTCAGGATAAAGTTGAATCATAGAAACTATTTTTAATAGTAGAGTAATAATGACAAAAAATACTGATGCCGAATACATTCTTTAGGAAACACCTGAAGAGGGTATTGCCCGCATTGTGCTCAATCGCCCAGCGATGGAAAATGCTCAGGATACGCAGTTTCTTTACGAGCTCAATGCGGCCTTTGATTACGCCACTCACGATGATTATTATCGCCGCCAACAGAAAGCACTTTTCATCGGGTCATGATTTAGGTGAATAGGATTGGTACGAGAATATGTACAAGTACGACACAGTCGACTCCTTGTGCTGCTTTACCTGTGAGGGTGCCGAGGCACAAATGAGCCGTGAAGAAGAAATATATCTGGGTTTTAGCGAGCGTTGGCGCAATATTCCCAAGCCGACGATTGCCGCTGTACAGCGGTAAATGTATCGCCGGTGGCCTGATGCTCGCCTGGCCGTGCGACATTATTATTGCCACAGATGATGCGAGCTTTACTGATCCCACTGTTAGTTTCGGTGTCAGTGGCATTGAGCACTTTACCCATTTCTGGGAAGTCGGTGCCCGCAAGGCGAAGGAAATGTTATTTACCTCCGACGCCATTCTCACAGAAGACGCTCTGCGTTTGGGGATGGTTAATCAGGTGGTGTCGCGGGATGAGCTTGAAGAAGCACCGTTGGCGATGGCCCGCAAAATAGCCGCAAAATCGCGCTTTGCCCTGAAATTAGCCAAAAAGGCCATCAGCGCCTGTCAGGATTCTCAGGGCCGCGAGCTGGCGACGGATAACGCCTTCCACTTACACTAGCTGGCCCATACCCATTGGTTGAAGCTTTACGATATGCTTTTGGACCCTAGTGGTTTACCCGAGGCGACACGCAAGGCATTGGGTATAAAAGTTGATGAGAATAAAGAGTAAAAATAAAGGGCTCGGCCTTCTTTAAGATTAAAAGAAGAGATAAACGGAAGCGATTAAACGTCTGCATCTTCGGGGCCAACCCAGAAGTGGGGGTTGTAGGCGACTTCCCAAAGGTAACCATCGGGGTCTTTAAAATAGCCGGAATAGCCACCCCAGGTGGTTTTTTTGGCCTCTTTCGATAAGACCCCGCCAGCGGATAAAGCTTGGGCAATGATAGCGTCAACTTCGCCTTCCGAAGCGACATTGTGGGCGAGGGTAAAGCCTTTAAAATCATTACCCTTGGGTTCTGTTTTATCAGGGTTGCTAGCTCGGCTTGCTATCTTTACATCGTCTGCAAGGGCTTGATAGTCGTACAGTCCCAGCCAGCTACCATTGAGTGTAAAGAAGGCAACGTCTGGTGGCGATGCCATCTGGGGGAAACCGAGGCCATCTTTATAGAAGGCCCAGATTTAGCCATATCTGTAACCCCCAGGGTAATCATGCTGATTCTGGGGTTCATTTTTGCTTACCTTAGACAGGCCTTATGATTTAATTTTTAAATTCCGGTTTTCGCTTATCAATAAAAGCGCCCACCCCCTCGCGGCCATCAGGACTGCCGGCAAGAGATGAAATGGCTCGGCTCTCGAGTTCCATTTGTGATTCAAGACTTTCGGTAGCGCCGGACAGGATCAGTTTTTTAGTTTCACCATAAGCCGTCAGTGAACCCTGGGCCAGTTTGCGGGCCATTTCCATGGCGCTGCTTATCAGCTCGCCATCGGGTACAACGCGATTAATTAAGCCCCAATTGAGAGCTTGCTCTGCAGTGAGTACGGTATTGAGCAGAGCCATTTCTTTAGCGCGGCGCATGCCAACCATTTTGGCGAGGTAAAAGCTGGAGCTACCATCAGGCGCAAGCCCTGCATTGGTATAGGCCATAGTAAACTTTGCTGACTCAGCGGAAATGGCGAGATCAGTGGTGATTGCCAAACTTAGGCCACCACCGGCAGCAGTGCCATTAATCGCGGCGATAACCGGTGGAGCCATGCGATTAAATTTGGAAATGGCCCCGTGAAATAACTGGGTCACCAGTTTTAAATGGCGGGTGATGTTTTCGCCCTGTTCGGCAAAATCTTTGAGGCCACCGCCGACGCAGAACATGCGGCCCTTGCCGGTTAGTACGACGGCGCGGATGGCCGGATCTTCGTCACAGATGATGGCTTTATCGAGTAGCTCTTCGACCATGCCGTGTACGACGGGGTTGCCTTCATCCGGCCGGTTGAGGGTGATCAGACCAACGCCGTCGGCGACTTCCAGGGTCATGTGATTATCAGACATGTTTACAACGTCCTTAAGCCAGTATTTTGATGTCAACTTTCAACAAAGGATTTATATTCAGGAAAGCCTTCATCGAGTTGCACGCCGGTGGTATTTAAGGCCATGGAAACCATGTTGTATTGGCCGACAGCAAAGACGATGTCGAGTATTTGTTGTTCATCGAAGTGTTTTTGCAGCTCTGCAAAGGAGGCATCGCTGATAAAGGCGTCGGCATGTAATTCGTCGGTGGCTTTGATTAAAACTTGCTCGGCTTCAGACCAGTTATGGGCATCGGCACCAACCGCAATGGCCTTTATCTCGCCATCATTTAAGCCGGCATCGCGGCCGATAACAATATGCTGACCAAATTCATAACCCGATTGGCAGAGCCAACCGATGCGTAGAATAACAATTTCTCGATCTCTGGGCTCGAGGCTAGAGTTGAAGAGCACATGGTTGGCAAAGCCAAGCCAGGCTTTAAAAAGAGCGGGATAACGGATTAATGTTTTAATAATATTAAATATTTTGTCGGGTGATCCAATGCTGGCTTGCAGGGCTTTTATATCCATTCCCAGTGCCTCTAACTGTTCTTCAGTCCAGTCTTCAGGCTCAACAGGGGGGATGCGAGGTGTTGTTAGTCTCATGGTTTTCTCCTTAGTATTAATTATTAGTTTAGTGTGTGCGAACCCAACACCGAGAAAGACTGTGTAATGTTAAACGGGAAGGTCTGGGCTAGTTTGGTTTTTTATTGTGATTTTGTATTTCACTTAATTAGAGAGCTTTTTGTCGTTTTAATCAAGTGATTAGAAATGAGCTGGAGAGGGCGGGTAAGACGATTAGTGTGGAATAGAACTTGTCTGTGTATGGCTTAAAACCTAGAGAAGAAGACAAAGAAGGCTGGAGAGCCCTCTTGTCACGTGATCTGAATTAAAGCCGGCTAGAAATTACATTCCCTCAAGGATGACGCCTAAATTAGCGGCATCTGAGCGAGTCAGGGTAATGCCGTCTGGGTGTTCATTGCGCGCACTTTGGTTGCTGTCGACGGGTTGAATATCAGAGTCAATACTGGTGACAATGTCGCCGTTTTCATCTTCAAGGGCGACATTTCCATCGAGGTCCATACGGCCGTACAGTTGGCCGGTAGTTGATCCGCTCATTTTTAGTTTCCTTAATTAGGTAGCATTGCTACTGCAATATCGGATTTAGTGGGAAGATTAATAGTTGTGGGTAGAGCGATCATAAAGGTGCAAGTTGACCTGAACAAGTGAAGGGTAGATGCGGTTTGATCCGTATCAATGTTGACTTTGTGGATATTGTTATTGTTTGAAATACGCCAAATCGCACGGGTAAGCACCACAAAATAATAACCTTAACAGGCGTAGCTTTCGGTCTGATAATTTCGACGCTGCTGATGGAACACGCCATTGACCTGTTGACGCTTGTCGCGTCATAATCGTGCGCTAATTATAAATTTAAGCTGTGCATCTGTAAGTTTACGTCCCGTGTTTGTATCTGCTCTCAAGTGCCTGTGGCGTCTACAACACAGAAGCTCGGCTTAACCAAATTTTATAACCTCAAGGTAGCTATATTATGGCCAAATCTAAACAGGAGTCTGGGAAAGATGGCGTTGCCCAGCTCAGCTCTTTCGAACCAACATCGGACAAAGGGGGTAAACCCCAGTCCTATTACGATGAAATAAAGCAAAAGTTCGCTGATGAGCGTGATCTACGCTTGGACTATCGACCTGAAGGTACAGGGCAATTCAATTCTAATCTGGACGGCGATTTAGCTCACTTCGGTGAAGATACCTACAATCGCGATATTAAAGAACGCGATGTGCTGACCGATACGGTTGAAGTGCTGTTTATTGGCGGTGGTTTTTCTGCGCTACTCACCACGTCGCAACTGCGTGCGGTAGGTGTTGATAATATTCGTATTGTCGAGCGCGGTGCTGATGTGGGTGGCACTTGGTATTGGAATCGTTACCCCGGCGCGGCTTGTGATGTGGTTGCCTACGACTATTTGCCTTTGCTTGATGAAATGGATTATGTCCCCAAAGATCGCTATGCCAAGGCCCCTGAAATTTATGAACACTGCCAGGCGATTGCGAAGAAATATAACCTCTACGATCTCGCTGTTTTCCAGACGACTGTCACGTCGACCGTTTGGGATGAGGAGGAGAAATTATGGCATGTGAAAACCGACCGTGGTGATCACATGAAGGCGAAGTTTGTGGTTTGTGCGAATGGCCCGATGTCCAAGCCCAAGCTGGCGAAGATYAARGGTATTGAGCGTTTCAAAGGSCACTCWTTCCAYACCTCGCGTTGGGATTWTGASTACWSKGGTRMMGAYCTRKMRAAYYTGRMAGAYAAGCGTGTSGCCATTATTGGYACSGGTGCAACGGCGGTGCAGGCGGTGCCTCAATTGGCTAAAGCGGTAAAAGAGTTGTATGTCATTCAGCGCACACCATCGTCCATTGATATTCGCAATGACTGGCCGACCGACCCTAACTGGGCGCGTAAGTTGCAGCCGGGTTGGCAGGCTAAGCGTCGTCAGCGCACCATCGACGGGCCAAAAATGACAGAGAAGCAAAAGAAAGCCCGTGATGAAATGTCGAAGGAAGAAAGGGTTCAAAAGCAGGAAAATGCCAACATCGATTACATGATGTGGATCCACTCGCGGATTRATGACATCGTCACCGATAAGGCGACAGCTGATGCATTAAAGCCCTGGTATATGTTTATGTGTAAACGCCCGTGCTTTCACGATGAGTACCTGCCTTCTTTCAATCAGCCCAATGTACATTTGATTGATACCCACGGTAAGGGTATTCATGAAATTACTGAAAAAGGCCCCGTGTTTGACGGCAAAGAGCTGGAAGTTGATTTGATTATTTATGCTACGGGCTTTGAGGTACAGAAGACGGGTATTTACAACAAGATCGTTGGTCAGAATGGTCAGGAAATTAACGATAAGTATAAAGATGGTATTCGCACGCTGTTTGGTATTCAGTCTGCGGGTTATCCGAATATGTTTATCATGGCCGGTTACCAGGCCTCGTTCCAGTTCAATATTACTGATGTACTCCAGGTGCAGGGTGGTCGCATTGCGGCCTGTATTGACTATGCGCGTAAGAACAACTTTTCCTCTATTGATGTCAAGCCAGAGATAGAGGAGTGGTGGGTGCAGGAGGTGATTAACCACCGCGGTAAAACAGACCGTAACAAAGACTGTACACCGGGTTATTACAACTTTGAGGGCGAAGATAACCGCCGTCAGGATGGTACCTACAACGGTGGCTTTAAGCGCTATATTGAGTTTATCGATGAAATGAAGGGTAAAATTGGTGATGCTTTTGTTACCACTTAAGCTTTTGTATTCTGTGGGCTAATAGGCCGCGGAAATCAAAATGCGCGGGCAGTCGTTGACTGTTCCGCGCTTTTTTTTGCTTGTAATTTTGTTCGATAGCAAGTGACAAGCGTCTATAATGCGTGTGCTTGTTTTCAGTCCCGCTAACATATCTCGCCCCGTCTTTTTATTTTCGCCACATAAGGGCCTGTGAGTGGCTGTGATACGTTTCTTCAAACGCCGAAATAAGGTATAAAAACCTCTATGAAAATACCGAAACGCATTAAACCCCTGGTTGAGGATGGCATCGTGGACGAGGTCATCCGACCGTTAATGAGTGGCAAAGAAGCYGACGTCTTTATCGTGCGCTGTGGCCAGCATATTCGCTGTGCCAAGGTCTACAAAGAAGCGGCTAAGCGTAGCTTTAAGCAAGCAGTTAAATATCAGGAGGGCCGTAAGGTTCGCAATAGTCGCCGTGCCAGGGCCATTGAAAAAGGCTCCAAGTTCGGTCGCAAGCAGCAGGAAGAAGTGTGGCAGAACGCCGAGGTTGATGCTCTCTATCGACTAGATCGGGCCGGGGTGCGAGTGCCTGAACCCTACGGTTGTTTTGATGGCGTGCTACTCATGGAGCTGGTGACCGACGGCGACGGCAATGTAGCCCCGCGACTCAACGATGTGGCTTTAACCGAAGAGCAGGCGCTGGAAGATCACGCGGTGATGATGCATTACGTGATGCTGATGCTTTGTGTAGGTTTAGTACACGGTGACCTGTCTGAGTTTAATGTGCTGGTCGACGAATATGGCCCGGTGGTTATCGACTTGCCCCAGGCGGTGGACGCAGCGGCTAATAACAATGCCGAGGCAATGCTGGCCCGTGATGTCGAGAATATCACTAACTACTATGGCCAATACGCGCCAGAGCTACTACAGACCCGCTATGCAAAGGAAATATGGGCGCTGTTTGAAGAGGGTGCTTTGCACCCAGAAATAGAACTCAGTGGTGAGTTTGAGGACAGTGAAGAGCTTGCCGACGTTGATGGTGTGCTACTAGAAATTAAAGAGGCTCTGGCTGAAGAGCAAGAGCGTCAGGAACGTCTTCGAGAGGCAGAGGAAGTCTAATTGTCGAGCGGACAGGACTATGTTGCTTAACCAACACTACTTAGTGGTCTAGATTAACGGGCTTTCTGAGAGACTTCGTTCTGCCGTGTTTGGTTTTACTGTCCATGCGTTTGCGCTGCGAACTGCGTGTTGGCTTGGTGGCTCGCCGGGTTTTGGGCGCTTGGGCTCCCGCTGCTATAAAGGCTTGTAAGCGTTCCAGCGCTGCTATACGGTTTTTTTCCTGGGTTCTAAATTGCTGGGCTTTAATCACCAGTACACCTTCTTTGGTAATTCTGTTATCACGACTGTTCAATAGGCGTTCTTTTACCTCATCAGGGAGTGATGAAGTTTTGATATTGAAACGTAGATGCAGTGCAGAAGACACTTTGTTGACGTTTTGTCCGCCGGCACCCTGGGCGCGGATGGCGGTGAATTCTACTTCCTGCAGCGGGATACTGAGTCGGGATGTGATACTTAGCATAAGGTCTGGGGCCTGCTTACCACATTAAATCGTCGGGGATTTTGTAATCTGCATAGGGATCATCTTCTTCGATTATCTCTGGGTCTTTATCGGCTTTAAAAATGATGCGCTCGAGATCGCGTTCAGCAATTCTCTCGGCGACAGGGCTGGGCACGATGATGTATTTGTCACCCAGTTTCACAATGGCAACAACCCCGCGACTTAAACGCCCGATCTGGGCGGTATCAACGTAGATGCGTTTGATATGTTTGCCATCGGTGAAGTTGAACAGTTGATCGCCCGTCGCCTCAATAGCGTTCATTTCGATGAGTTGCTTAATTTGTGCAGCGAAAGCTTTACGCTGAGCTTTTTCATTACGCTGTTGGTTGAGTAGCTTATCTTTGTCTGCTTTGTCTGCTTTAGCCTGGGCGGCCTCTACCTTATTATCGTCGACTATCGGCTGTTTGGTGTTGCGCTGGATTTTATCTTGCTTACGCTTGGCTTTGACCGCCTGCTTGGCCTTTTTACTGTCGACTAAGCCAGACTTTTGCAGTTGATCGAGGAGTGAATTTGCCATGTGAACTCAAAGAGGGGACAGGGCTAGCCATTGTAATTGAGATTGGTACACTTTTTCTAATACACATTTATTTACTGCATAATGTTTCAATATCTGGCCGGAACAGCTGGGTTGATTAGGTAATGCGCTGCTGCCGCCACTAAATGCTGTTTTTACCGTTATAAAATCGAGGCCGCTTTTATAATCAGCGTATTCATTTAATCTGTTGACACTGATATGGGCGGATATAGCCCCGGTGAATATGAGTGCCACGGACAAAATATTTATCGGTGTTTGTGAGCCGAATGCTGTGCTGATACCTAGAAAAACACAAACGGGAGTGAGGATAAGGAATGAGGGGCGAAATGTCTGAAGTAGAACGTTTAAGGCCATTTTCGCTTTAAGCTCTCAGTTGAGCGTGTATATTAACGGCTTGAGGTTACTTCTGCACATTATAGGTGCAGACAATGGGGCCTGTATAAGAACCCTTGTTCTAAAATACCTCGTGGATTCAATCCAGATAATTAATAACCAGTTAAATGGAGAAAAGTAATGATTACAGGTATGCCGCGCATTGCCATTGCAGTGCAAGATTACCCCGCTGTCGTGAGTTTGTTTAGAGATAAATTCGGAATGCCCGTTATTGATTTGTCGAAAAATAGCACCCCTGAATACGGTGCGGCACTGGGTATGTGTGTACCGGAGGGTGGTAGTAACATCGAACTAATGTCTCCCGTTGATCCGAGTACACCGCTGGGTAAGAGCCTGCAAGGTTTTCTCGATCGCCGGGGCGAAGGGCTATTTGCCCTGATGCTCGAAGCGCCCGTTCCCGACGAAGAGGCTGAAGTTCTGGCAGAGCGGGGCCTTAATGTTATGCCCTTAATGCCAGGTGCTTTTGGTCGAGATATTCACCCGAGTTCGACCCATGGGGTGCTGATTCGCGTTTATCCGGTGGATTCTTTTTCGACTAAATATAAGGGCCCGGTTGACGAGCGCGATGGCCCTCGTGTGTCGGGTGTTAGTCGCGTCATTATTGCTGTTGAAGACCTGGATCACGCTGTTGAGGCCTATGGGTTACAATTTAATATGGCGATGGACGAAACTAAGGTCGATGTTGAGCGCGGTGTGCGTTCAGCAATTTGCCGTCCCGCATCAGGAGGAGTGATAGAGTTAGTTGCAGTCGATGATCCAGCTAGCCCCTTCGCCAATGCCATTGCTAAGTTTTTGGAAAACCGGCGAGAGGGCATGTATGCACTGGTACTACAAAGCAGTGATGTGACTGGGGTTCATGAAATGCTTGTCGAGCGGGGATTGGCAGTGAATATTTCTACTGACTCCCCCGATGTGCTTGAGGTAGATCAGCAAGCTACATTTGGTGTATTAATTCGTATTGAAGCTGAGTAGTTTCAGGGCTAGCTACTTTGTTRTGACGTCAGGAAAAACTCTAGTAATTACCTTCTCYCTTGTCTTATTGTTGTCACGAAAGCGGGCTTATCTTGTAGAAGTTAGCCCACTTTTTTATTTATTGTTTGCTATTAAAAMACAGTGTTTATACTGACAAATACTATGCTGYTATTACTCGTTAGRTACAATAATCATYCGGGGGTTTAGCCCTATTTTATTACCTTAAATGTTGGTTTACATGTGTATTTTTTCATATATAGTGAATACAGCCTGAAAATATAACTTTTCTTGTGACTGGAATTGTGATTCTTTTTGTTGCTTGTGCGATTGCTAGTCATCAATAAAAATTGCGTTTAATGGCTAAGTACAGCCAGACAACGGCTTCAATAAACAGTTTTTACTCCTAAAGAGTAAAACTTAAAAAGGTTTTAGAATATGTCTAGTGTAACTGGTACGGTAAAATGGTTTAACGCTGATAAAGGTTACGGTTTTATCGAGCAAGAAAACGGCCCCGATGTTTTTGTTCATTTTCGTTCCATTGTTGGTGATGGCTTTAAATCACTCAATGAAGGTCAGCGGGTTGAATTTGATGTTACTCAGGGTCAGAAGGGTCCCCAGGCAGAGAATGTAACGCCGCTATAGTTTTTCAAAGGTTCCACTAAGAACCCTCATGTTGATCGAGCTATTCGGGTCAGGCTGTTTTAGCTGACCCGAATTTATGTCTTATTCCGAAGAACTGTTGTTTTTAAAGTATTCCCCAAGCAGACGGTATTCACTGTCTCGAGGGCTTTTAGCGCGCCATAAAAGTCCAATTTCCCGCCATACACCACTCTCCGTAAATTCTTTTGTCGACACATTTTTTGTGCCTGACAATATACCCTCGTTAATCGCCATTTCAGGCAATAGTGAAATGCCCACCCCATTGGCCACCATGGGTACGATGGTGTGCAGGCTCGTTGCTTCAAAGGCCAGAGACAGCTGACTACTTTGCAACTTACAGGCTTCAAGGGCGTGGTCGCGTAGACAATGGCCGTTTTCGAGTAAGAGGATATCGTGGCCCTTTAGGTCGCGGGTTCTGAGTTGTTTGACCTCACCCAGAGGGTGGCCGGTGGGATAGGCCAGTACAAAAGGGTCATTAAATAGGTGGTAGCTGGTGGTGTTGTTGACGGGGTAGGGCAAGGCCAGTAGCAGCACATCGAGTTCGCCCTGTAACAGTAAGCTGGCCAGATTTTCCGACAAATCTTCACGGATGAGCAATTGCAGATTTGGGAAGTCTTTGTGTAGGGTGGGTAATACTCTGGGGAGAATGAAGGGTGTAATTGTCGGGATGATACCAATTCGCACTGAATTACTGAGGGGGGTTTGAGCCCTGATCGCGTCCTCTTTTAAGGCTTCGATATCACTGAGAATATGCTGTGAGCGAGCGACAGTTTTTCGCCCGGTATCGGTCAGTAATACCTGTTTATTACTGCGTTCTAGCAGGGCGGCACCGAGGACTTGTTCGAGTTCATTAATACCTGCGCTAAGGGTCGACTGGGTGACAAAACAGGCTTTGGCAGCTTTGCCAAAATGTAAGCTTTGCGCCACGGCACAAAGGTAGCGAAGTTGTTTTAGTGTAGGTTGCGATGCCATTGGAAAAACCGATCAGTTACTATCAAAAAATTCATTTTACCGATTGTAGGTCAGGCGGTTATTGTGCCGCAAGTTCACTAAAGAGCTGGTATGCTGATAGGGCTACAAATTAGGCTTTATCTCTGAATAACAACTGAAAAGGAGAATCTTGATGTCACTTAAAGACACTCAAACCGAACAGAATTTAAAGGACGCTTTTGCGGGCGAATCTCAGGCTAACCGTCGCTACTTGTACTTCGCCGCCAAAGCGGACGTCGAAGGCTATAACGACGTAGCGACAGTTTTCCGTTCCACTGCTGAAGGTGAAACTGGACATGCTCACGGTCACCTTGAGTATCTCGAAGAGACAGGTGACCCCGCAACGGGCCTGCCAATTGGTGCTACTTCAGACAACCTGAAGGCAGCGGTTGCTGGTGAAACTCACGAGTACACTGATATGTACCCGGGTATGACCAAAACGGCTCGTGAAGAAGGTTTTGACGAGATTGCCGACTGGTTTGAGACACTGGGTAAAGCGGAGCGTAGCCACGCCAACCGTTTCCAGAAAGCGCTCGATACCCTCGACGACTAAGATCAATTTAAGGCTGGCTAGAGTCTCTACACTAGCGAGTTTTTAGCTGATCGATTACAGGGCTTTGGTGTTACACCAAAGCCCTGTGTTTTTTAGGGCATAGATTTAGCGACAATATTGAAAGCTTAATAAGAGGGGGAGTAAAAATGCGAGAAGGTAGCCTGGAAGCGCCAACAAGACATCCACTCGACTGGCAGGCAGAGTCTTTTTGGGATAAGCAAGATCTCGAGACCGAACTTGAGCGCGTTTATGATATTTGCCATGGTTGCCGCCGCTGTGTCAGTTTATGCGATTCCTTCCCGACCTTATTTGATCTCGTTGACGAGTCGGAGACCCTGGAGGTCGATGGTATCGATAAGGGCGATTACAACAAAGTCGTCGATCAATGTTTTATGTGTGACATGTGCTACATGAGCAAGTGTCCCTATGTGCCACCCCATGAATGGAATATTGATTTCCCCCATTTGATGTTGCGCGCCAAAGCCCACAAGTTTAAAGAACAAGGAGCCTCTTTCCGCGACAAGGTGCTCACCAGTACGGATACCGTGGGTAAGCTCGCGACTATTCCTCTGGTCGATATTACCGTTAACGCATTGAACAGTAATAAGCTGTTTAGAAAGGCCTTTCAGTCGGCGATGGGTGTYCACAAAGATGCCCCCATCCCCCAGTACCACAGCAAAACCTTGCGTAAATCGGTCAAAAATCTCAGTGACACTATTAGCCCTAAACCCGTGGGTGAGACGACCGGCAAAGTGGCTTTGTACGCAACTTGTTATGGCAATTACAACAGCCCTGAACTGGGTGAAGATTTTTACCGCGTGTTTCAACACAATGACATTCATATCGAGCTGGTGCCGAAAGAGCAATGCTGTGGCATGCCCAAGTTAGAGCTGGGTGATCTCGATGCGGTGGCCCGCGCCAAAGAGGTGAATATCCCGGTGCTGGCAAAACTGGTTGATGAGGGCTTTGACCTTATCGCTCCGGTACCGTCCTGTGTGCTTATGTACAAGCAGGAATTACCCCTTATGTTCCCCGATGATGCGGACGTCMAAAAGGTAAAGGAAGCCTTTTATGACCCCTTTGAATACCTGCATTTACGCCATAAGAAAGGTGAGTTTAATACTGAATTTAGCCGTACCTTAGGCAACATTAGTTACCACGTAGCCTGTCATTTGCGCGTTCAAAATATCGGCATGAAAACTCGCGATATTCTTGCGCTGGTCCCGGACACGACGATACACCCCCAGCAACGTTGCTCTGGACACGATGGTACCTACGCTGTCAAAGAGGAAACTTATGATAAGGCAGTGAAAATTGCCCGCCCGGTAGTACGTAAAGTTAATGCATTGAAGTCAGAGCACTTATCCAGTGATTGTCCAATGGCGGCTGCCCATATTGCCGATYTGGCTRACACTGGTGAAAAACCCGAACATCCCATGACATTATTACGCATGGCCTACGGAATTTAGGAGTAGTTAGTGAAGAAGTTAAGCAGAGAAGATTTATGGTCGCTGGAAGAGTATTCCGAGCGCCGCGTGCAATTTCGCAACGAAGTCATGGCCCACAAAAAAAACCGCCAGGTGGCTTTGGGTGATCATGCCCGCTTGTATTTTGAAGACCCGACAACCATTCGTTATCAAATCCAGGAAATGTTGCGTATTGAAAAGATCTTCGAAGCTGGCGCAATCCAGGAAGAGCTGGATGCCTACAACCCGTTGATTGGTGATGGCAGCAACTGGAAAGCGACTTTCATGCTTGAATACACCGACCCGGAAGAGCGTGCCGTCGCACTTGGCCGTTTGCTGGGTATCGAGGACAAAGTTTGGGTACAGGTCGGTGAGTCGGCCAAAGTCTATGCCATTGCCGACGAAGATATGGACAGAGAAAACGATGTTAAAACTTCAGCCGTACATTTTATGCGCTTTRAGTTAAGTGTCACGATGATTGCTGATTTGAAGAGCGGCGGGCCACTACAGATGGGTATTGATCATGCCAATTACCCCTTGTCACCCGTGACAGTAGTACTTGAAGTGAGCGATTCTTTGGCAAGTGATCTCGACGAGATTTCAATTAACTGATCAGTAAATTGTCTGCAGCCTTTCTTGGTGAGGGTTGTAGGCGATGGTAATATTTATCTCGATAAGTAGGTTAACCTCGTTTTATAGCTTGTATCCCCCCTCCCCACTGTACTTTTTAATTATCGTCCCGTAGCTTTGATGTGAATGTCATAACTGAGGCCTCTTCTGATAAGTCTTTTGTCTATATCTTTACCCTTGCGCTCCAGCAATTATTGAATAGCTGAACTACAATAAAATAGATGCTAGATTTCTCGCGGTGTTTGATAATAAAAAGGGGATAAATAATGGATCGATACTTTTTTATAAGCGGTGACCTCGATGATATGGATGTTGTTGAAAAAGAACTTGAAAATGCCGGTGTAACCACCGCACARATTCATGTCTTGAGTMAGGATGATGACGGGGTGGCACGTCGTGATTTACACGAGGTGCATACTTTTATGCGAACTGATGTCGTACGTTCTACCTTAAGAGGTGCTTTGCTCGGTGTGGTTGCGGCAGTTGCCGTGCTGCTCTTTGCCCATTATTCCTCAGCAACGGAGAACGTAGGTTGGCTGCCCTTTGTATTCCTGTCTATTGTTTTACTGGGTTTTTGCACATGGGAGGGTGGTTTCCTTGGTTTCCAGATGCCTAATGTTCAATTTAAACAGTTCGAAGAGGCCCTGTCTCAGGGCTGGCATGTGTTTTTTGTTGATGTTAATGAACGTCAGTTACCCGTACTGCAGGAGATAACCAATCGTCATCGAGGTTTGAAGCCAGCAGGTATTGGTAGTTCTACGCCCCATTGGCTTATTGGTTGGCAGAATCAATTCCAGAAGTTTACTCAGTGGGCACCATGAATAYCCACAAATAGAGAACTTCAATTAAGCGGAGGGTGCATATTTATGCACCCTTTTTTCTATAAGGGGTTTATATAAACGGCGGATTCAAGTCTGAAGTGCATAACAATTTAAGCGGCTAAATYAGTCATATGCTCAGCCATTAATTTGGCGGGTGTTTGATAGTTTAATGTCTTCCTTGGCCGATTGTTAAGCTTTTCAAGAACTRGTTTTACCCCGATCCAGCGGACTCTCAGTTAAGGGCGGCTTGGTGATTGTTCTTCAGTTTACGTTTCTTCCTYTGGTTATAAAACCGTTCAATGTAATCAAATATATCTGAACGAGCCTCCGCTCGAGTCGTGTAATGCCGGCGGTTACCTCTCTCAAGCTTTAATCATCCCAAAAAGCTTTCAGCCGCCGCATTGTCATAACAGCTACCAACAGCACTCAGACTGGATACAATATTGTGATCCGTCAGGAATCGCTGGTATTCATGACTGGTGAACTGCGAGCCTCTATCGGAATGAAGMAYCACAGAGTTYTCGTGCTGYTTCTGCCAAAGTGCCATCAATACAGCTTGGATGACTAATCGTTTTTCCATGGTATGGCTCATAGACCAACCCACAACTAGACCGCTATATAAGTCGATGATCACCGCGAGATAAAGCCASCCCTCACCYGTWCGAATATWGGTGATRTCGGTCACCCACTTAATATCCGGYTTAGACGCWGTGAAATCCCTTTCCAGRTGATTGCGCACATGACTGGGNCGMTGCGTCGACTTACGTTTKCCCCATTTTTTAAACGCAGGTATACCGGCTAGATTGYTCTCATTCATAAGGCGGGCAAYACGATTCAGACTGCATGTCTCGCCAGCAWATCGAAGCTCCTCCCAAACACGAGGGCTGCCAAATACACCATCACTGTCGTGATGTATGTGGGCAATCTTGCGGGATAAKCGAGYATTGTCCTGGTCTCTTGAGCTGGGCTTTCGATCTCGCCAGTCATAGTAGCCGCTCGTYGAGACCTTRMGTAAACGACACRTCATATTAATAGGAAAGGCATCGCGGCAGCGTTCAATCATGTGAARCTTCACTTGGATTGTTTGGMGAAATACGCTGCCGCTKCTCTTAAAAAATCCCGTTCTCGCTTCACATCAACCAGCTCTTTCTTTAGGCGGGTCAACTCTTTATCACTAGGATTGCCATGACCTGTAAAGGGCTTTTTAGCGGTGTTCGATTGTTCTTTTATCCATCCACGAAGTAGACCGTCGCTGATCCCCAGGTTTTGGGCTGTATGAGATATGGGTTGGTTGGATTGTTGAGCCATCCCAACGGGTTCCTGCTTATACTCYGGGGAATATTGTCTTCTTGGCTTTGCCATAAAACACCTCGCTAATGTGGATTATCCACTCTTAACTAGGTGTCCGTCAGATCGGGGTAAAACCACGATTAGCCTACTGGCAGCTAGCCGCTTCTTCTACCTAATCAAGTTATGCACTTCAGTTTTGAACCCAAGACCTGTTGATACGTGCTGAAGAGGCGCTTTATACAGCTAAAAGCGAAGGTGGGAACAGAGTGTCGCTTCTAGATTAAGGCCGTACGTAATCCGCGATGAAGATGGATGTGGTAGCTGAAAGTGACCGGTTTTATCTTATCTCTTAAGTATTTAAACTCTTCTGTAAGGCCTTATTGTGTGCGSACATCTTTAGCACCGTTTGTTCGAAGCGAAGTAGTTTTCGAGTAATCTTCTTTTTTGCCAAGTAAGTAATATGCGTGCAAATAGGGATAAAGTCTGAATTCCCAATATTATCGATAAGAACGAGGYAGCCTTCGTTGCCCGCCGTCTTTTTATACATGATGTTTTTCGGTGACARGGTCATGGTGATGATTGCYTGACTGTGGAGTTCACGTTTGAACGTAGCAATWGCCTCGCAAATCCCGGGAATTTCTTTTTCATCGAGTTGTTCTGAAGACAGGTAGTATTCTAGTGTTTTTGAGACCTCTCCATTGAAATCTCTGATCAGGTCAAACACGGCACCAGAGCCTTTGTTGGTTTCGATGAGTCCGTAAAAGCGGGGGACGATATCCCAGTGAATGTTTTTTCGCTGTAAAAATTTATAGTATTTTTGTTCGCGTTTACTTTCAGATAAGTCTCCGTGAACAACAACTTTGACGCACTGATTACTATCATCGGGGTGGATATAACACTCGCGGTGCAAGCCTTTTCCGATGAAGCTTGTGGCATCAAGTATTATCATTTATTTGTTCCGCTATCACAGTTTGTTTGGAGGGTTGATGTTGGATTRTTCAGAGGCTCTTTGTAGATTATAAACTATTGCGCGATGTCACTGCGTTACCAATAGTTATCATTCCCCAGCGCCAGGGTGGCTGTAAATATGACGCCATCATTTGTATCGAGGTTTGCCACTGACAAATCGCCACCATGGCGCTCACAGATTAATCGTGCGATATAAAGGCCCAGACCGAGGTGCTGCTGATCACTATGGGCTTGATTGCGACGGCTATGAAAGAGTTGAAACAGCTCTGGTAGTTCTGCTTCAGCGATTGTGGGGCCGTAGTTTTTAACCTGTAAGCGACAATGGCTTTTAGTGCTGCTAAGGCTGACCTGAATGCTTTTCCCAATGGTGGAGAAGTCGATGGCATTGTCGAGTAATTTATCGAGCAGTTGTTCAAGGTGCATATCTGAGCCCATAATCCAGACATCGTGCTCGGGAATCAGTAGTTCTATTTTGTGTGGACAAGCCACGCTCTGGTTTTTGATGTAAGTACTGAGCAGGGCCTTGAAATTCACTGCTGTGATTTCGTCTTTGCTCAAAGCATCTTCCAGGCTTGCGGCTTCAGCCAGGCTATCGACAATGGCGCTAATGCGCTGTAAACCTCGGTGGGCACTATCGATATAGGTTTTATCCSCACCCTGAGCCTGCAAGTGTTCCAGTGATGTCGCCGTCGTGTTTAAGGGATTGTTAATTTCGTGTCGCAGGGTGCGGGGAATGGCGCTGAGGAATTGCTGATAACGGTGTAGCCGGGTCAGCAATTGTTCAATGTTGCGGCTTAARTCGCCAATTTCATCRCCCGCATGGGTGCCGCTAATGTCTACAGTATTCTGCATGCGCCCCCACTCATCACTGGCTTTATCGGTGTCACGCCCCAAGCGTGTAATTCGCCAGGTGAGGCGAGCTGAAAATAGCAGCACAATAATAACGATGGCGCTTAAACTAAGTAGCGATAAGAGGGCGATATGCTGCAGTGAAAGCCGTTGCAGATTTAAAATGGTGGCGGTGCTTTGTTCGATTAAAACGGCCCCGATAACCTTATCGCCATCACGCACAGGCTGGGCGGCAGCGATAATTTCGTGCTGCCCGTCGAGGGAAGGCCGGCGCTCTGTACTACCGGTTCCAGCAATGGCAGCGTGGAGCAGGGCGTCATCGCGGCTGAGTGTTTGTTGCGGATCAAAATCTTTCAGTCCCTGCCTGGTAGCGCCAACAAGCTTGCCTAATATTGTGTCCACAACACTTTGCCACAGCGGGGTCGCACGCTGTTGCTCGATATCGAAATAATCTTCTGCCTGCCTGTTTAAGCCTCCAGCGATAGCGCGAACATTCAGGTCTCGATCAAAAACCCAGATTTGCGCCTCTTCCTTTTGCAAACCCTGAATAAGGGCTTCTGTGGCGACAGAGCGAATTAATATCCGGTTGTATTGCCCCTGGTTTACGCGTGGAAAGGTACGGCTTATATGAGTAATGGTGCGCTGCTGCGGATCGTTGACATCGACTACAGCCACACCCAACTGGCGCTGCTCACCGAGCATCGATAAAGGTAGGCTGAATTCAATGCTGTAGCCTTTTGCATTGATATCCACATAACCTTGTAGGCGATAGTCTGGGGTGCCTGGGGAGGCGATGCGCCAGTCTTCGTCGACGGCATAAGCCGTAATTTTACCGCGGCCCTCGAAAGTGATGATTAAGCGCTCTTGTGAGTCGTTTACACCTTTAAAATAAAAACGCACATGGTCACTGTGGTCAAGCCGTAAATAGCCCGGATGGCGATAAACGGGTGATGCATCGTGAACTTTAACCAGACCATAAATACGCTGTTTRTTTTCGCCGAGGATGAGYGAGAACCTCGGGCCAGGCGCTTCGCCATAGTGTCGGCTGCTTTGGTCTAGCCCCTGCCAGTCTTCGGYAAAACCATCGAGCAGTATGCGTCCGGGGAGAGGGTAGAGGGGTAGCTCAGSGAGTTGACTGGTGTTGTGGGGGCTATCGTCAAACAGATCTTTACGCCCGTGCAGCAGAGCAGCAATGCCACTAGCAGTGAGTAGTTGCGCTTCGGCCTGGCCATCGGTTAAAAATTGCTGCATGACRCGCAGAGATTGCAGCCCCAGCCAGGGAATAAGCAGCAACACGCAAGCGGCTAGCAAAAGCTTGCTAYCGAGTCGGGGGCCGATAATACGTGATCCAACTTTCATAGCCGCTTATTTTTCCTGTACCCAACGATAGCCGTGGCCGTATTCATTTTCGATRCAGGMAAAGGCGTCRTCGATGRCTGAGAATTTGCGRCGAATATTACGCATATGCGTGTTGATGGTATTGCGGGTGACATACTGCTGAATCGTGGCCTGCATTAAYGCGTCGTAGGCAACGGGGTAGTTRGGCCTGCGTGCCAGTGCYGCGATTAAWCGAAACTCCGTTATGGTGAGTTCGAGTAATTGCGCGCGCCAGTGAATCTGCATAGCGTCTTCATCGATGGATAAATGGCCTGTTTCGCGAGCCGGACGTGTGGCCGGTGCGGGATTATCACGCAGGGCTTTTAAGCGGAGTAGGGAGGCGATGCGCTCAACCAGAAAACCGAGGCTGACAGGCTTGGGTTGGTAGTCCCAGGCACCGAGGCGTAGGCCCGATATTTTGTCAATTTCATCGACCCGCTCGGTGAGAAATAACACTGGCAGGCCAGGRGCAATGGCGAGTAGTTCACGACACAGTTGAAAACCTGCATCGATTTCATTACCGAGAATAATATCGAGTACGACCAGATCGGGCATCGCGCGACTCATCGCTTCTCGTGCGCTGGCTCGGTCGGCATAGGCGCTAATCTCGTAGCCCTGTTTTTTGAGCGCCGTGGTGTAGTTGTGTCGCTGGTCGGGGTCGTCCTCGACAATGGCGATTTTATAGCTCAATTGTTTTTCTCGTCTTCAAGGTTTTTAAGTGGCTTTTCTGGCGTACTAGCATAACGCTTCGTTTTAATAAGGTCTGTTTTGCCCGGCATAAATCCATCACTTCTCCATTATTTACCCATTAATCCTGCAGTTTGTTTGGCTTTAATGTCTGCGAACCCATGAAAAGGAATGGTGCGATGAAAAAATTTGTAGCGATTAGTGATGACATGCTCGATAAGCAGCCCCATGTAGTGGGGCGATTAGTGCCCTACCAGTGTGACTACCCCTGCCAGCGTTTGTATCGACAACCCATAGACGAGGTGAGCGGACTGATACCGCTGCAGCTCTCCTTGGTTTTACCGCAGGAGGGCAAGAGTAATGACTCAATATAATGTCGTTTTACTAAAGCGGGTGTGTCTGCCAGCGTTATTAATGACCGGTTTGTTGTCGATACAGGCCTGTCAGCTCACWGCRYCCACCACARAAAAAACAATRRAKAGTGCATTAAAYACTGATATGYCTGTTAGYTCAGGCGTGGTGWTTACACCTGCRGCTACGGTTGTAGAGACAGGGCCTGCTKTAGCTGTTCGMSAACCCWCKGAACAGTCYAGRGTGAGTGAAAAGCAYTTTATTATCCCCGTCGCCCGTAGTGGCTATTTTGCCCCCGAAGAGCTTGATGACTATGTGTTGCGCATTATCGAGGAGTCCCGCCAGTGGGCGTCTGTAGCGGAATTGCAGATTCACGGGCATACGGACAGTGAAGGCTCTGAGCTGAGTAACAKGCTGCTCTCAATCCGTCGGGCTAATGTCGTTGCAGAACGTTTTGAAGAGCTGGGCGTGGAGACGGGTTTACTGCTAATTGAAGCGCACGGAGAAACACAGGCCATTGCCGATAACACCACACTGGACGGCCGTATCGCCAATCGTCGTATTGAAATTGTACTCATTGGCAATGCAGGTAGTGCCGATGAACAGCAATATGACGGGGTAGTCGCAGAGTTATATTTCCCGGATGATTTACGATGATTTCTTTAATGAAATTCATCGCGGCAAGCTCGAAATTTTACCGGCGCTTACGGCGTCGATACTGCCTGGTAGTGCTCCTGGTTTTATTTGCTGGCGGCACTAGTGCAAGTGCTAGTAACAGCTTAGTGATGAACGGTGAAATGTCTGAAAGGGAGCTGCTAGGTAGTGCTTTATTAGCGCTCAATTTTGCAGACGGCCGCAATGAGGTCATCGCACCACAGCTGCATAGCAAAGTAGATATTCATATTACCGGGCCCATCGCTCGGGTGAGGGTGGCGCAGACTTTTCGTAACCCTTCAGATGCCTGGGCTGAAGCGGTGTATACCTTTCCACTACCGCCGKWKAKCRCMKKWGAWYACRTRWKRRTNANCGWATTRKCGAGSGWRWTATYRARSSTNGAKAWYAMRCSNCRARAAMWCKMKCARMARRYSYRKSNAGCMGGYSMRSNAWGNCGGYCNNCWTGYKGMMCWKSNTYGAMCNGMATSKWYYKARTRYTWWNAGTRNCKAAWGTGYCGMNAKGTGMMGNNAGSTKAWSGKYKTRNCNTTGWRYWTSAAYAKCARSWGMWRSNGNTNNNNCGGGGTACACGTTACAGCTTGCACTACCCGATGAGTATTACACCGCGTTATACCCCCGTAAATACTCCCGACCAGGCGGAGCCTTCTATCAATAATCTTGAGGCAAACAGGGCGGCCGTCGCTAATGTAATGACGGGTCTTGCTGGAGAAAATAATAATCCCACGGAGATTTGGGTCGATTTACAAGCGGGCTTTGAGCTTGATGATGTAGAAAGTCGTTACCACTCAGTGAGTAAAAGTCGGATAGATGATGGCCATTGGCAATTGCGACTTGATCCAAAAATCCATTCAGCCAATGCTGATTTCGTTGTCGAATGGCAGGGTCGGGAACTGGCAGTGCCCCAAGCACATGTGTTTACTCAGGTATTTTCCGGGGAAGAATATGCGTTGTTACAACTGATGCCGCCCCAGGTTGAGCTAGAACAATATCATCAGCCCCGAGATATTGTGTATGTGATTGATACGTCGGGTTCCATGGGTGGTGAATCTCTGCGCCAGGCAAAGCGTGCGTTACTAACGGCAATATCCCGACTGGCTGCAAAGGATCGTTTTAATATTATTGAATTTAATTCCGAGGCCTGGTCTTTATTCGATACGGAACGAGAGGCTAGTGTCACCAATATTGCCCGTGCAAAGAGTTTTGTCATCGACCTTGAGGCCCGTGGCGGTACCGAAATGCGTAAGGCTATGGATCTTGCTTTGTGCGGCCCTTGCGATGATAGGAATAGTATGGGTCGTGTGCGACAGGTTTTATTTCTGACCGATGGTGCCATTAGTAATGAGGCGCAATTATTTTCAGTGATTAAATCTCGGCTTGGTAATAGTCGTCTGTTTACCGTGGGTATCGGCTCCGCACCCAATCGCTACTTTATGCGTAAGGCGGCCAAAATGGGCCGGGGTACTTTTGTGCATATCGGTAAAATTAATGAGGTTGAACAAAAAATTACACAGCTATTTGAACGCATAGAAGCGCCAGTGGTGAGTGATATTCAGCTGCAAATAAAGGACGGGAGCATCGATGTTAGCCCCTCGTTAATCCCCGATCTTTATGCAAGTGAACCTTTACTGCTTACTATAAAGGCCGACCAACTACCCGAATATATCATCCTGCAAGGACAGCGCCAGGGTCAGATGTGGCAGCAGCGAGTGTTATTGGCGGGTGAGTCTGTTCGCAGTGGTGTTCATGTGGCATGGGCGCGAAAAAAGATAGCGTCACTGCTCGATGAAAGAGCGCTACAGCGTGATGATGAAAATAGACAGGCACTGCGGGCTGACGTGATAGATGTCGCTTTAAAGCATCATTTAGTTACACCGTTTACCAGTTTGGTGGCAGTGGATCAAACACCGCACAGACCTAAAGCATCCGAGCTGAAAAATCATGTTATAAAAAATAATGCCCCAAAGGGTACGCAATTTGGTTTGGCACGCACAGCGACGGGCATGGTGCATTTCTTTTGGACGGGTACTGCAATATTAATACTAGCGTTGAGCATTCTTTACTTATCACGGCGTCAGGCACGATATGAACAGGGCGGTCTGTGCTGATAAATTTAGCCGAGGGGCGACAAAGAAAAATGAACGTCAGCCTAAAGTTTATGGGCCTGA
This sequence comes from Cellvibrionales bacterium, assembly GCA_002746135.1. Lineage (GTDB taxonomy): Bacteria > Pseudomonadota > Gammaproteobacteria > Pseudomonadales > Porticoccaceae > Reddybacter. The sequence continues at coordinate 24,717 of NVWE01000020.1, forward strand.
TTTTATTATTACTCGGCACAGGCCTGTGGGTTAAAGGCGGCTATATTTATTTGAAAGCGGAACTGGGGCAATTCTTAATTGATAGAGCCTGGCAGCAAGGCCAGGACAGTGGGCAGAGGGTTAAGCCTTGGTTTTGGGCTGATACCTGGCCCGTGGCGCATTTGATGGTTCCGAGTCAGAAAGTTTCGCAGATAGTTTTAGCGGGTGATAGTGGTCAGGCYCTGGCTTTTGGGCCGGGACACACGACGGCTAGTGCCCAACCGGGTGCCGATGGCGTGGTCTTGATCTCGGGGCATCGCGACACCCATTTTCGTTTTTTGCAGTTATTACAGGAGGATGAGCAGATAATTTTACAAAACTGGGAGGGGCAGCACACAGTTTACCGTGTAAGCAGTATGCAGGTGGTCGATGAAGATGTTTTGATAGTGGCTAATAACAATGTTAAAAGTTTGGTGTTGGTAACTTGCTGGCCTTTTGGTAGTTCTGCAGCGAATTCACAGTATCGTTTTATTGTCCGCGCTCAGGCTGTTGAATAGCAATTCAGAGATGAACCAGGCTATTCAATTGTTATTGTGATGTTGAAAAACAAATGACAATTAAGAAGTGCGATAGTGACGGAGTTTTGCTGGGTGTAGTGACTGGCGACGTTTTACCTCTGGATGCTGTCAAATGCAGCTTTAATTTTGAGGGAAGTGAATAATGAGTACAGATAGCAACAGTGTTGATACAGATGATCGCGCAATGGCCGCCCAGCTTTCAAACCCCGAAGGTGAAGTCGGCATCGAGTTGGCTTCAAACATGAATAAAGCCAATGCCTTGGTTACTGCATGCACTATCGATTGCCTTATTCCTGAGGCCGGTCAGAATGTTGTAGAAATCGGCCCCGGTAATGGCATGTTGTCTTTTAGCTTAACCTATACCCTTGAGAGCGAAGGCCACTATCAAGCCGTTGAGCGCTCTGCYGATATGGCKCARCAGGTACGYGAKAACCTGGMWGAATACGCCGAATGTMAAATGACAGTRCACAATGARGAYTGYTTTGATGCCCCMATTGARGAMGGTTCWGTYGATGGCATTTTTGGCGTCAATATTATTTATTTTATTGAAGATATCACTGCGCTCTTTACCCTTTTTGATCGTTGGTTAAAACCGGGTGGTCGAGTGGCTCTGGGCATGCGCACCTCCGATACGATGAAGGCACAAAGCTTTACACAACACGGTTTTAGACTGCGTGAAAAAGCAGAGATTGAAGAGGCAATGACGGCCGTTGGCTGGCGCCTGGCCGGTAGTGAATATTTCGAAGAAGATGATATAGAGTTAGATGGGAAAACAATGAAGGTAGATGCGTTGGTGCTTTCCGCACAAAAAATGTAAATCTTCTTGAGCTTTGAGTGGGTTTCTTTAGGAAAAGCCATTTAACAAAGCGAAATAGTTACTACTATAAAACGGCGCATTATGCGCCGTTTAGCTGTTTGTAAAAAATATATATTTTTTCGCACTGTTGAGAGCGGAGCCTTCGTAGAAAGTTTTAAAACCTGTCTTCTTCGCAAGGAACATTTGCTCAAAACTCCAGAGAGTCTATAGTGCTGATCCTAAGCTGTTCAATGTGACTATTACTTTGACGGCCGTGACTTAATACCGCGCCGTTTTAATAACGCACTAACACTGAAATAAAGGGGATGAATAATGCGTAAAGTAAAGATAGCGGGCACCGGAATGACCCATTTTGGCAAGCGCATGGATGCCACGCTACGCAGCCTGACGACAGAGGCACTAAACGAAGCGATGCTCGATGCGGCCATTAACGCCGACCATGTCGATACCATCTTTTTTGGCAATGCGGTGGGCGGATTAATCACCGGGCAGGAAATGATTCCTGGCCAAATTGCCCTGCGTGAAACAGGCCTCATGGGCAAGCCCATTATCAATGTTGAAAATGCTTGCGCTTCAGCCTCAACGGCCGCTCACCTGGCCTGGTTGTCAGTTGCTTCGGGTCAAAGTGAAGTGGCCCTCGCCATCGGCTCTGAAAAGATGACTCACAAAGATAAAATGATCACTTTTAAAGCCTTAATCGCGGCGATGGATCTTGAAGAAATTAAGGCCGAGACGGGTTCCGATGATCCGCTAACGGCGGGTAGTGAGCCCGGACGATCGGGCTTTATGGATGTCTACGCTGGCAAGGCCCGTAAATACATGGAGAAGACCGGCGCGACGATGGAAGACTTCGCCCGTGTTGCTGCCAAGTCTCATAACTTTGGCTCCCTCAACCCCAAGGCGCAGTTTCAGAAAGCCTTGTCGGTTGAAGAAATTCTCGCCACACGTTTAATTGTCGATCCCTTAACCCTGGCCATGTGCTCGCCTATTGGCGATGGTTCGGCGGTACTGGTTTTCACGTCCGATGATTTCGCCCGCAAGCACGGTTGCGATGCGGTTACTGCTGAAACTATCACTCTGGTTTCAGGCCAGCCCGGTGGTCGCAGTTGTAATGACAGAGCTGGAGAAAAAGCCTATGCCATGGCCGGTGTTGGCCCGGAAGATGTCGATGTGGTTGAGCTGCACGATGCGGCATCGCCTGCCGAATTGATGTACATCGAAGAACTGGGTCTGTGTAAGCCGGGTGAAGGTGTACAGATGATTCGTGATGGCGAAACGGATCTCGGTGGCCGTGTGCCGGTTAATCCCAGCGGTGGTTTAGTGGCGAAGGGGCATCCGGTAGGCGCAACGGGGTGTGCTCAGTTGGTTGAGCTGACGAATCAGTTACGAGGCCGCTGCGGCAAGCGCCAGGTTGAAGGCGCGAAAGTGGCTCTCGCACAAAACGGTGGTGGCTGGATAGAAGATGATACCGCTGCGACTACCTTGAGTATTCTTACGCGATAATTCAGCTGGCTAGTACCTTCATTCTATGACGAGTGGAAGTACTGGTCCTGCGACTGAAGCTATACTGTTACCGAGTGGCCTCTGTCTTCAGGCCGATAAATACCAGACGCACACACCCAACGGAGGGCCAACGCAATGCATACTCCGCGAATGACCCATACCGCCCTTCACGTTGTCGATATCGATACCTGTATCGACTTTTATCAGCAGTACTGCGATATGGTTGTCGTGCATTCCCGTACAGCGGGCGAGCAGCGTATTGTCTGGATGGCGGAACCGGGGCGTGAAAGTGATTTTATTTTTGTGCTGATGAATGGCGGGCAGAATTTGGAATTACCCGCTACCGACTATCGCCATTTTGGTTTTGCATTGGATAGCCGAGCCGCCGTCGACGCCATTGCCGAATTGGGTCGCGAGCGCGGCTGTCTGGTTTGGCCGCCACGGGATGAAGGCTTTCCTGTCGGTTACTACTGTGGTTTACGCGACCCCAATGGCAATTTTGTCGAGTTCAGTTATGGTCAGCCCCTGGGGCCAGGAGCGGAGCAATTCGACAAGTTAGAATGATGCTCTTGTGAGGACAGAATAAGGACAATAAAAATAACGAAAGGCTTGATCGCTGAGTTTTACTTGGAGGGTTGGGGTGAGAAAACGGATACTGCTACTCGCTTTTTTGTATCTCATGCCTGGTTTTCTATTAGGCGTAATGTCGTTTGTTCAGGATCTAAAAACATTTGACTGTATAGATGATTTCGCCCCTCTCGGGTCCTTTATGATTGCCGCCCGCTCCTTTACAAATCCAAACCCAATAAGATGTGCCCGAAGAGGTCTCGGGGCCCAAACTATCTTAACTATCCCCGTTTTAACGTTAATGGGTACACCGCTGATAGTAGCCAAAATGATTGATTCGTCTTTATAGTTCGTACATTTTACGAATCAATAATTATGTGACGTACGCTGATGAACGTTTAGGGTAATCAGCCCTCCTTTTCGGAGGGCTCTTAGTGTTGATCGCGTCTTTAGAAAAACGCTTGAATACCCGTCTGAGCTCGCCCCAAAATCAGCGCATGGATATCTGCCGTACCTTCGTAAGTGTTGACGACTTCAAGGTTCATCATATGGCGCATGATGGGGAATTCGTCCGAGATACCATTGCCACCAAGCATATCGCGGGCGACACGGGCAATATCCAATGACTTCGAACAGTTATTGCGTTTCATCATTGAAATTAGTTCGGGAGCGAGTTGGCCTTTATCTTTCAAACGTGTGGCATTCAACGAGCCGAGCAAGCCGAGGTGGATTTCAGTCTGCATATTCGCCAGCTTCATTTGAATTAACTGGTTGGCGGCTAATGGGCGATCAAACTGTTTGCGGTCGAGGACGTACTGTCGGGCCGTCTGCCAGCAGGTTTCTGCGGCACCCAGGGCGCCCCATGAAATGCCCAGTCGTGCGCTGTTCAGACAGCCGAAGGGGCCTTTCAAGCCTTTTACATTGGGTAGTAAGTGGTCTTCAGAAACAAAAACTTCATCCATCACTATTTCGCCGGTCACCGAAGCGCGCAGGGCGAGCTTGCCTTCAATCTTCGGTGCGGATAGTCCCTTCATGCCTTTCTCGAGTACAAAGCCGCGAATAATGCCGTCATCGGTTTTTGCCCACACCACAAAGACATCGGCGATGGGTGAGTTAGTGATCCACATTTTATTGCCGGTCAGGCTGTAACCACCGTCGACAGATTTAGCGCGACTTTTCATGCCGCCGGGATCAGAACCRTGGTCAGGTTCAGTCAGGCCGAAGCAACCGACCCATTCGCCGCTGGCKARYTTGGGYARRTACTTTTCCCGYTGTGCYTCGGTGCCRTAGGTGTAAATGGGGTGCATCACCAGGCTGGATTGCACGCTCATCATTGAGCGATAGCCGGAGTCGATACGCTCGACTTCACGGGCAATGAGACCATAGCTGACGTAATTGACACCGGGGCAGCCGTAGCCGTCGATGGTTGAACCCAGTAGACCCAGATCACCCATTTCGGTGAAAATTTCCCGGTCCATACGTTCTTCACGGAAAGACATTTGTACGCGGGGGAGTAGCTTGTCCTGAGCGTACTGGCGAGCGCTGTGCATAATCATGCGCTCGTCTTCGCTCAATTGCTCTTCGATAAGAAAGGGGTCTTCCCAGTTAAAGCTAGCCCAGTCAGCGGCCATGGTTTTCTCCTGAAATACGTGGGTGAAAAGGGTGTGTGATAATTTTGGCAGGGAATTATACCTGTGTTTAGCGGGCGGCGAAGACTTGCTTCTATCAACTCGCCCTGTGACACTATGGCGACCCAAGTTATTGCAGGTAGCTTGGGTGCGCATTCACTTTTTATGATCTAAATACTTTATGACACGACCCATCGAAGCCATTATTTCCCTGGCTAACCTACAACACAATTTTTCTGTGGTTCGTCGTCTGACACCGGGCGCGCGGATTATGGCGGTGGTTAAAGCTAATGCCTACGGTCACGGTGCGGTTCGGGTCGCCGGGGCTTTAGCACCCCTTGCCGATGCCTTTGGTGTGGCCAGTCTTGAAGAGGCTGTGGAGTTACGGGATGCGGGTATCGACAAGCCCATCGTATTACTGAGCGGTGTATTTGGTCGCGCTGAAATGCGTGAAGTGGCTCGCTACGGTTTGGGTACGGTTATTCACTGCGCTGAGCAATTACAGATATTGCTTGATACTCAGCTGTGTCAGCCCATCGATGTGTGGCTGAAGCTCGATACCGGCATGCACCGGCTGGGCTTTACCCCGGATGGCTTTCGTCAGGCGGCGGCACGTTTACGCACTGCGGAACAAGTGGCCAATCGAGTGTTTCTCTCCCACCTGGCCTGTGCCGATAACTCTTCTGAAGATTTGAATGAACGGCAGTTAACGACCTTTCGAAACACGATTGATGAGCTAGGCGTTCGCAGTGGTGATGGCTTGAGTCTGGCAAATTCTGCCGCCCTGTTAACACGGCCCGATATGCACTTTGACTGGGTGCGACCCGGGGTGATGCTCTATGGCGTGAACCCCTTGAGTGGTGAGGTGCCTTTGCCAGAGGGTGTTGAACTGCGCCCGGTAATGACCTTGCACTCGCGTATCGTGGCGTTGCAAACCGTGCCTGCGGGAGAAAGTGTCGGTTACGGGGAAGGGTGGCGAGCCCCCGGTTTATTGAACAGCTCGTCAACGAGCCCTTCGCGTATTGCCGTGGTCGCAGCGGGTTATGGGGACGGCTATCCTCGCCACGCCCGTAATGGCTGCCCGGTGCTCGTTAATGGCAGGCCTGCTGCCATAGCGGGGAGAGTGTCGATGGATTTATTGACAGTCGCCCTGGGTGATGATCAGCAAGCAAAAGTGGGGGATACCGTAACCCTTTGGGGCGAAGGCTTGGCCGTTGAATCCATTGCTGCATACAGCGAGACAATCGCCTACGAATTGCTAACGGGTGTTAATCAGCGTGTTAAGTTCAGCTATGAATAAGCTTGTATGAAAAGAAGCGCGCTATTTTTTTGGCCGTTTTAAGACTAAATTATCAATGCCATTTTGCAGCAGAGTCGAGCGGGCGTTTGCCAGTTTAGAGCTGGACTGAAAGGGGCCGACTAATACGCGATGCCAGGTGCCACCCTTGCTGGAATTAATCTTTTCTACGTTCGCATTCATATTGAGCAGTAGTAGATTAGCGCGCAAGCTATCGGCATCCTGCGGGTTTTTAAAGGAACCTGCCTGCAAAATAAAGACCTCGTCCTGACCTTTATCCGCTTTCGTTTTTCGCAGTGCGTCGGGCGGGGTATCGGGCACAATAATTTCAGCATCGCGCAATTGGGTGTAAAAAATAAACTCCGTTTTAGCATCCTGCACAGATTTTGTGCCGGTGACTTTGTCAATGGCCTGGCTAATATCTTGCTGGGGTGTTTGCCACAGATGTAATAACCCCATTGATAAAATGCCGAGAAGATAACCACTGAACAACCACATCCAGCGTGGCGACTGTGTTGTACTGCGCTTACTCTGGCGGCTATTCGTGCGGGCCTTGCTGCGCTTGGCAGGGGGCTTTTTAGAGGTTTTTTTGGCGTAATCTCGGGACATGTTGGTCGGTGCTGTGGGCTCAGTTGCTATTGTATTCGCTTGCTTAAATAAGCGCTAATTATTTTTAATTTTATTATTAGAATATCATTGTAACTGATTGATATATATTGTTAATTAAATTGTGTCCTGTGGGTCAACATCAATTGACCATCTGACTTTACGAGCGCTCTTCTCCTGCTCAAGCCAGCGGCAAAGCCGTTCTAACAGCGTGTGCAAGGTACGCCGTTCAGTGCCGATCAGGGTGAGCTGATAGCGATAGCGACCGCCGCGCTTTTCCAGCGCAGCGGGAAAAGGGCCAAGATAACGCATCGTCGGGCTCGAGGGCATTTGGCTTTCAAGGTAGATGCGAGCCTTTTGCAGCAAGCCGAGGGCTTCGCCACCCTGATGGAATTCCGCACGAATTAACGCAGCATTGGCAAAGGGTGGCATGGCGCTAAACTGACGTTCACGCAAAATGTGTTGGGCGAACTTTGCGTAGCTGTGCTGGCTGAGGAGTTCAAACACCGGGTGCTCACAGTGATGGCTTTGTATCATCACCTTGCCGGGTTTGGCACCACGCCCGGCACGACCGGCAACCTGGGTAATGAGCTGGCCCATTTTTTCTAGCGCCCTGAAGTCGGTGCTAAACAAACTGGTATCGGCGTCCAGCACGACAACCAGTGCCACTCCGGGAAAGTGGTGGCCCTTGGCGAGCATTTGGGTGCCGACCAGAATACAGGGTTCATTTTTGCTTACCTCCTGCATCAACTCTTCCATCGCGTGTTTACTTCCCGTCGAATCTCTATCGACACGGTGCACCGTGGCTGTGGGGAAGAGGGCTTGCAGCGTTGCTTCGCTGCGCTCTGTGCCCTGGCCAAGATAGTTGAGCTGCATACTGCTGCAATCGGGGCAGGTGGGGGGCAGTGCTTGCCGTGATTCACAGTGATGGCAATGCAGCCCCGGCCGCTGGGTGTGTACGGTGAGATGGGCATCGCAGTGTTTGCAATTGGCGACCCAACCGCAGTCATGACACATCAGCGTTGGCGCAAAGCCCCGACGATTGAGGAAGACCAGAATCTGGTTGCCCTGGGCTAACTGGGTGCTAATTGCTTCAATCACGATTTGTGAAAACCCGGTATTGAGTTGGCTGTGGCGAATATCCACCAACTGCCATTCGGGCTGTACTGCGCCGCCGTGTCGGCCTTTAATAATGAGGTGGCGATAACGCCCTTGTTCGCAGTTGTAGAGGCTTTCCAGTGAGGGTGTGGCGGAGCCGAGCAGCAGGGGAATGTTCTCTCGACTGGCTCGCATCACTGCAACGTCGCGGGCGGAATAGCGAAAACCCTCCTGCTGTTTGAACGAGCTGTCGTGTTCCTCATCGACAATAATAATGCCCGGTGACTTCATCGGCACAAAGGCAGCGGAGCGCGTGCCAATGATAATGCCAGCGCTGCCACTGGCGGCGGCCCACCAGGCATCAAGGCGCTGTCGTTCACTGAGGCCGGAGTGAATAAGTACAATGGGGCAATTAAAGCGAGCCTGGAAGCGGGCGAGGGTTTGCGGACTGAGATTAATCTCGGGTATCAGCACCAATGCTTGTCGGTAATGGCGCAGTACGGTGGTGATGGCCTGTAAATATACTTCGGTTTTACCGGAGCCGGTTTCGCCATCCATTAAATAGCTGTTGTAAGCGTGAAACTCGACCTGCTGCAGAGCGGCTTGTTGATCGTTTGACAGACTTAAGGGGGGTTCGGCGAGAAGCGCCAGTTCACCGTTGATGTTAAATGCCGGATGAGATGCGGTAGTAGTGAAGCTCTCTATCAGCTCCTTCTTCAGCAGGCTGCGCAGAGTGGGCGTGCTGATATCAGCAGCAGCGAGAGACTCTCGACTCAGGCTGTCGTGTTGCTGTAGTAATTGCAACAGGGCTTGCTGTTTGGGGGCGCGGCTCAACGCGTCATTGGGCAGACCTTTACCGTGAGTGCTCAAACGCCAGAAGCTTTGCTGGGGCAGATCGCCGCCCTTGCGTAACACTGTCGGCAGGGCGCTAGCCAATACATCGCCGATGGGGTGTTGATAATAGCGGGCAGCCCAAAGCAGCACATCGAAGAGTATAGGTGGGATTAATGGCGCGTCATCGAGTACGGTGGTAATGGGTTTAAGTTTATCTAAGGGGTAGCCACTGCTTAAGGTGTTGGAGACGATAATGCCGGTCACTTCGCGCTTGCCAAAGGGCACGGTGACGCGCACACCGGGTGCTAGTGTAGAGCGGGCATTGGCGGGTGGCAGATAATCAAATAGCCGGCGCAGAGGCGACTGTACGGCAACTTGATAAAATAGCGCATCTGTCATTTTTAAATCAGTTTGTGGCATGGGGGTTTGGACATGGGAAGTTCGAAACCGACTCTAAAAAAGTACTGAATAAGTGGCTATTGTCGGATGTAAGTACCCCTTTATGCAATCGACAGATCAGGTTTTGATCAAATAGCGCGCTGGCCAAGCAAGCCCTTGAAAGGGGACGACTTTGTGCTTGAATCAGCGGGCTTTTCTGGTAGTATGCGCGCTCCTGCAAGTATGCATGCGGTGCCTGACAAGACAGAATTTAGCCTTGTTATTGATCCGGTGGCGGTGTGCAACAACCCTGCAACAATGAGGCAAGTAAAATGAAAGCTGAAATACATCCTGCTTATGGCAAGCTGCAAGCAACCTGCAGCTGCGGTAATGTTATCGAAGTTGGTTCAACCATGGCGAGTGAAATTCACCTCGACGTCTGTTCACAATGCCACCCGTTCTATACGGGCAAGCAGAAAACAGCTGACGTAGGTGGTCGAATCGACCGTTTCAACCAGCGCTTTGGTGGTATCAGCAGCGGCAAGAAGTAAATCTAGCTAGCTGGCTGACAAGCCAATGAAGAATGCGCTCAGGGTTAACACTCGGAGCGCATTTTTTTTCGTCTTAATTTTTATAACAAGTGTTTTTTCATCTGCCATAGCTCTGGGTGGCAACTGTAATTCAGCTGACCTCAGGAAGGGCCGGGGTGAAGTGATTACCGTCAAATATAACTATGACGGAGACACCCTTGCTTTACACGATGGCCGTAAAATACGACTTGTTGGTGTTAATACGCCGGAGCGTGGCCGTAAAGGCCGGCCCGATGAAGCCTTGGCACTAGAAGCTAAGCAGGCGGTAAAAAGCGCACTGCAAACTCGTCGCTCTCGACAGAAAGATGTACGCCTTTATCTTGGTCGGGAGCAGAGCGATTCCTACGGTCGGCAACTGGGCCATGTGTTTGTCGATGGCCAAAGTCTCGCTGCTTTGCTGTTGAGCGAAGGCCTGGGCTGGCATGTGGAAATACCGCCTAATGTTGGTTTGGCTTCCTGCTATGCGGGCCTTGAAAAAAGCGCCAAACGGCAACAAAAAGGCGTATGGCGAAAAGCGCTGCCTCAATATGTTGCCACGAAAAATATTAAACAGGGTGGTTATCAGCGGGTGCGCGGCACAGTGCGCAAGGTGAGTTTTGCCAAAGCCTGGTGGGTTAACTTTGATGACGGTTTTGTGGCGGTGATCTACCCAGAAAATCAGCAGTATTTTAAACAATCAACTGTTAATAGCTGGCGGGGTAAAAGGCTGGAAATCGAGGGCTGGATCTACCCTTCAAAATACCGAGGCAAAAAGCAGTGGCGTATTAAATTGGCCACGCCCCACGGTATGTCGGTGCTTTGATTGACTGGTGGTATTTAGTAGCGAGTCCTCATTGAATGTTATATGCATAAAACACGAGGATACCTACCATACTTAACGTAATAATGAGGAATACCTATCGCTCCGATTAGAAGCATATAAACTATCCAAGCGGCTCTATTAGACAGGTCCCTGTTTCCAGAATCTTTAATGCACAACAATAGAGTAGCGATACTTAAGAAGAGGCAGATAAGCCACATTGTATCTATAGCCATTACTGGAACAATAAGAGGACTATTATTCCAGTAATGGGGCATATTCAAATTAAATGAGATGATGAAAAGGATGCTAAGTCCAAATGTACTGAGCACAACAATTTTTTCTGCTTTATTCATTCTGCAAAACAACAGTGGTTGCAACAGCCCGGTACAATGATTGGGCTACCGCTTATTTAGACGTTTTCTTAGTTACTTTCCGTAGGACATCAAGCGCTCAAAACGCTTTTCGAGTAGCTGGTCGAGGGGTTCACTCTGCAGTCGGTCGAGCTGCTCAATTAAACGGCCCTTCAGCGTTTCGGCCATTGTATCGACATCTCGATGAGCACCGCCGAGTGGCTCGGGGATGGTTTCATCGGCAATGCCGAGTTCTTCCAGAACACCCGATGTAACGCCCATAGCTTCGGCAGCTAGCGGTGCTTTCTCTGCTGTTTTCCAGATAATGTTGGCACAACCTTCGGGCGAGATAACGAAATAGGTCGAGTACTGCAGCATATTCAACCAGTCACTGACGCCAATGGCAATTGCGCCACCGGAGCTGCCCTCGCCAATAACCGTAGCGATAATGGGTGTTTTCAGGCGCGACATAACGGCGAGGTTTTGGGCGATAGACTCACTAATGCCACGCTCTTCTGAATCGATGCCGGGATAGGCACCGGGGGTGTCGATGAGGGTCAAAACGGGCATTTTAAAACGCTCAGCCATTTCCATTAGTCGTAGGGCTTTGCGATAGCCTTCGGGCTTGGGCATGCCAAAGTTACGCTCGACTTTTTCACTGACGCCACGGCCTTTTTCTTCACCGATAACCATAACGGGTTTGCCGTCGAGTCGTGCGACACCACCAATAATGGCTTTGTCRTCACCAAAGTGACGGTCGCCGTGGAGTTCTTCAAACTCGGTAAAAAGTTTAGGAATGTAGTCTTTGGTATAGGGGCGCAGGGGGTGGCGGGCTACCTGAACGGTCTGCCAGGAAGAGAGGCCGGAAAAGATATTTTCAGTCAGCTTGCGTGATTTACCGCGTAATTTTTTTATCTCATCGGCAATGTTGAGTTCGTTATCGTTACCGACCCGTTGCAGCTCTTCGATTTTAGCCTCGAGTTCGGCAATAGGCTGTTCAAAGTCCAGGTAGTCAAGATTCATAATTACTTTAATTCCGGTTGCTTTACTTCTGCGCTGGTGCGGACGAAATAGATGAGCAAATTATACAGATACTTTATTCAATCGATACATTGAACTGGCATTTTGCCGTAATTTCTTCACTTGACGGTACATTAATACAGCAGTTGTAAATTGGCAGCACCGAAACTGTCCCTTAAGTGGTGCAATAGTTCGTCATCTGGCTGCACCGCCCACTCCTCGCCGAATGCGAATTCCCCCTCTGCGCCGCGACAGCGATATTTCACTTTAACTGCGCATTGCCCGTTTTTATAGGGTTCGAGTAAGTGCTCGAGATTGTCGACGGTCGCCAGTGTCATAGTGCTGGCAGAAAGGTCGATGGCCAGCCCCTTGAGCATGGTTTGTCGAGCTTCGATGAGTGTTCGTACTTCCTGGGCGCGCATTTTCAGTCCGCCGGAGTACTCGTCTTCACTGAGCACGCCGTTGACTACTACCATGCTGCCTTTGCTGATTTTGTCGCGGCAGGCGTTGAATTGCTCAGAGAAAATGGTGATGTCGATACGCGCACTATCATCGTCGATGGTCATAATGCCCATCACACCGCGGCTGGTTTTGATGGCGCGAATTTCGAGCACCAGCCCTGCGACGATTTGTACACTTCGGGAYGGYTGTAGMGCCTTCARGCGACAGCTAATAAARTTRCTCARYTCGCCAASGTATTCTTCAATSGGRTGRCCGGTGAGATAGAGCCCCAGKGTGTCCCATTCGCCCTGYAGMCGATCRCGMAGCCGAAAGCGSCGCACCTGAGTAAASGCGGMGTAWCCWATTTCRGGRGCRCTTTCTGCCGGGGTTGCGCCGAATAAATCGACCATGCCGCKGGCGGCATTTTTACTGTGTTGGTCGGCCARYTTTACSGCTTCTTCCATKGCYGCKAGCATCACCGCRCGRCTGTAGCCYGGRTCGTCGTTGGGGCCAATAAGGTCRAGTGCRCCAGCGCGAATGAGTGCWTCWAGSGCGCGTTTGTTGACCTTGCGGGCATCGGTACGGAGGCAGAAATCAAACAGGTCTTTAAAGGGGCCTCCACTGTTTCGGGCGGCAAGAATATTCTCTACCGGGCCTTCACCCAGACCCTTAATGGCACCGAGTCCATAAATTACGGCCGATTCGAGAGACACTGAGAATTGAAACTGCCCGGTGTTRACGTCGGGGGGAGTGACGAGTAACTTCATCGCCCGGCACTCATCAATCAGAGTCACTACCTTGTCGGTGTTTTGCATATCAGCCGACAGCACGGCGGCCATAAAGGCGGCGGGGTAGTGTACTTTTAGCCACGCCGTTTGATAGGCGAGCAGGGCATAAGCGGCCGAGTGGGATTTGTTAAAACCGTAACCGGCAAACTTTTCCATTAAGTCGAAAATGTTTTCCGCYAGTTCATTACTGACATTGTTCCGGGCTGCACCGTCAACAAAGAGCTGGCGCTGGCGGGCCATTTCTTCCGCCTTTTTCTTGCCCATCGCCCGGCGTAGCATATCGGCTTCGCCCAACGAGTAGCCCCCCAGCACCTGGGCGATCTGCATCACCTGTTCCTGGTAGAGAATAATGCCGTAGGTCGGTTCGAGCACCGGCTTGAGGTCGGGGTGCTGATATTTAGGGTGGGGATAGGCCACTTCCTGGCGACCGTGCTTGCGGTTAATAAAGTCGTCAACCATACCCGACTGTAGGGGGCCGGGTCGGAACAGAGCCACCAGTGCGATGATATCCTCAAAACGGCTCGGCAGCTGGCGCTTAATCAAATCCTTCATGCCACGGGATTCAAGCTGGAATACGGCTGTGGTTTCGGCCCGCTGCAGGAGTTGATAGCTCCCCGGGTCGTCGAGGGGAATATCTTCAATTACCACCGGCGGTTTGCCGTCCCTTTCATTCTGTGCGTTGGCGTTGTCCAGCGCCCAGTCGATAATGGTCAAGGTGCGCAGGCCGAGGAAGTCAAATTTGACCAGGCCAACGTCCTCAACATCATCTTTGTCGTATTGGGTGACCAGACCTTCGCCGGCTTCGTCGCAGTAGAGAGGGGAAAAATCCGTTAGCCGGGTGGGGGCGATGACCACACCACCGGCGTGTTTACCAACATTGCGGGTTAGGCCTTCGAGCTGCAGGGCCATCTCCCAAATTTCCTGGGCTTCTTCATCTTGCTCAAGAAAATCGCGGAGTATTTCTTCCTGATCAAAGGCTTTTTGCAGGGTAATGCCAATTTCAAAGGGGATCATTTTTGATAAACGATCTGCCAGCCCGTAAGACTTACCCTGAGCACGAGCAACATCGCGGATCACGGCCTTTGCTGCCATGGTACCAAAGGTAATGATTTGCGAAACGGCATCACGGCCATAGCGCTCGGCSACATAGGCGATCACCCGGTCGCGATTGTCCATGCAGAAATCGATATCGAAATCGGGCATGGAGACCCGCTCGGGATTAAGGAAGCGCTCGAAGAGTAAGTCGTATTCGAGGGGATCAATGTCGGTGATCTCTAGTGCGTAGGCCACCAGCGAACCGGCACCRGARCCYCGACCGGGGCCGACGGGAATATCCTGTTCTTTGGCCCAGCGAATAAAGTCCATAACGATGAGGAAATAACCGGGGAAACCCATCTGATTGATAATGTTGAGTTCGAAGTCGAGGCGATTATTGTAGTCTTCCAGACTTTGTTCGGTTTCGGGGTTGAGCGCGATGCTTTCCAAACGCTTCGCTAGCCCTTCTTCGGATAGCTGGCGGAAAAAAGACTCGGTGGTCATGCCCTCGGGAATAGGGTATTCCGGCAGTTGGGGCTTGCCCAATGTCAGGCTCAGGTTACAGCGCTTGGCGATCTCAACGGTGTTTTCCAGGGCCTCGGGAATATCTTCAAAAAGCGCCTGCATTTGTTCGACTGACTTGAGATATTGCTGCTCGCTGTAACGGCGCTCGCGGCGCGGGTCATCGAGGGTGCGGCCCTCAACAATGCAGACTCTTACTTCGTGGGCTTCGTACTGCTCCTGGCTGATAAAGCGCACATCATTAGTGGCGACCACAGGACAGTCGAGGTTCTGCGCCAGCTCGACAGCGCTGTGCACAAACTCTTCTTCACCGGGACGCTGGCAGCGCACAAGCTCAAGATAAAAACTATCGGGGAAGTCGCTCATCCACTCTTTCAACAGCTGTTGAGCGAGGGGGACGCGATTGCCAGCCAGCGCTACGCCGATATCGCTTTTGTTACCGCACAGGGCGATCAAACCACCGCCAAATTCTTTCAGCCAGCTGCGTCGAATGCAGGGCTCGCCGTGAACTTGGCCCTCAAGATAGGCGCGGGAGATGAGTTGTGTGAGGTTTTGATAGCCAATTTGATCTTTCACCAGCAGGGTGATCTGGCTTTGCGGGTCGTCGGTTTTATCACCGGCAATGGTCAGGTCACTGCCGCAAATAGGTTTGATGCCCGCGCCTTGCGCCGCCTTGTAAAACTTGACCAGGGCAAAGAAATTGCAAATATCGCCGACGGCAACGGCGGGCATATTAAGCTCGCGCATTTTGCTAATTAGGGACTTGATGCCGATAGTACTATCGGCAACTGAGTATTCGCTGTGCAGGTGTAAATGGATGAATGCAGGCGCCGGAGCGAGTGGGGTGTCGGGAAGTGGGGCTGGAGCCTGCTCGGACATGGAGGAACCTGATTAGCGACTGCGGGTCTTATTTATAGACCCGCAGAATGGCTTGAAATGGTGGCTGATATTAGCAGTTCAACAGGGCCGCATGAAGGTGTTTTTACGTTGACGCGTTGCGTTTTGCCGCTTGGGTACGAAGCGCCATGGCGTCGAGAATTAATTCCAGCCCCGTCTTGTCAGTTGTTGGSAGGGCCACGTCACTTTCACCCAACGGTGTGACTCTATCACCCCAGGTAAATAGCGATGCGCCCCAGGTTAAACCGGCACCAAAGGCGACAATCAATATTGTCATGCCGGGTTTGACGCGTCCCTCTTCAAGAGCCTCACAAAGAGCGATGGGAATACTCGCGGTCGATGTGTTGGCGTAGTTGCCCAGAGTGACGACGACTTTATCCATAGGGATTTCAAGACGCTTGGCCAGGGCTTCGATAATGCGGGTATTGGCCTGGTGGGGAATCACYAGATCAATATCGTCGAGAGCGAGCCCAGAATTTTCGAGTACATCATTACAGGCCGAAGCCATACCATTGACCGCATTGCGAAAGATTTCGCGCCCTGAAAAGTCCAGTGAAACATCAAGTGGTCGATGTTGAGAGACGGCATGCATGCCGAAATCGGGCATGGCCAGTAATTCGCGAGTATCTTGTACACAGCCCAATTTGCCCTGGAAAAAACCACTTGGCTGCTCGGAGGCCTGCAGTACCACCGCGCCAGCACCATCACCAAAGAGTACGGCAGAGTCGCGTTTGTTGGCCCAGTCCATCAGAGAGCTGAGCCGTTCAGAACCGACAATCAAGGCGGTCTTAATAGAACCGGCGCGGATCATATCCGATACCATATTGAAGCTGTAGAGAAAGGCAGTGCACGCGGCGTTGAGATCAAAGCAGGCGGCATTTGCGGCACCGAGTTTGCCCTGCAACATCGAAGCAGTGTTGGGGATGATTTCGTCGGGTGTGGTGGTGGCATAGGCAATAAGGTCGACATCGAKGGCTGTAATACCCGCGCAGGCCAGAGCTCGTTCGGCGGCAACGTGAGCCAGGTCGGCATTCATCACGTGGCTGATGCGTCGGGCTTTAATGCCCGTACGTGAAGTTATCCACTCACTTGAGGTATCGACTACCGTGGCAATATCTTCATTGGTTAAAACAGCAGGTGGCAGGAATCGACCCCATCCCGTGATTTGAGCGTACAACATACCTACCTCGTTATTGAATAGAAAAAATGACACCACTAAACAGGGTGGGGATTCTCCAGTACTTGACCAATAAGTGCAACGCAGCACAGGCTTCTTGTTGTCGCCATGGTGTCTTTCTGGGATGTTGTGAAACAATTAATCTCTTGGCTTGTGGCCTTTTYTACACGTCGACTCATAGGGATAGCAGGATAGCGGTAACTGGTCTAATTTTAGTCCGACGTGTAGAATCCTTAAGGGCTTGCGGAGGCCTGGACGCTTCACCCAAAGCGTATTCCATATTCTATCTATAAAGGAAATAGATTATCGTGAAAAAAATACTATGTTTGTTAGTGACTCTTAGTGCCATTATTTCAGTACAAGCAGCGCCAGAAACTGATGCAATGTTGTCGGCAATCGATGCCCAGATCGCTTTGGTGCGAGAAGTTGCTAATGCCGAACGTACCGCTATCGTTGCCGATAATGTGTCTTTCACTGCTGCAGAGTCCGAGGCTTTTTGGCCCCTATATCGAGAGTATCGAGGCGAATTCCAAGTAATCGGTGATGGTAGCCTAGCGTTGATCAAAGATTTCGCAAAAAACTACAATAGCATGACTGATGAAAAAGCAACGGAGCWWASTKAWKNGGCTKWARWRCWWRWKRAAAASYRSRYSANNAAYTYYRGRMSMSRWNATSCGRMGRMMYWTSGTRWGSTTSTACAGCCAGCTAAGGTGTTTCGCGTTTTTCAGATTGAAAATAGGATCAACGCAGTCAGTAAACTTAAGCTGGCAGCTGAAATTCCGCTAATGAAATAAGTTTTATTTATATGGCCTCCGTGTGCCTTACTTTGTTTTCGGGATCCCGTATAAAAGCGTTATCTCGAGCAGTTTTTTAAACTGCAAATGCTCCCATCAGTAATTCTCTGCAGTTTATTACACTAGTATTTCTATCCCCGTATAAAAGTCTGGCTATGCGTCTGCTATCTAAGTGGACGAAATACTCGCAGGTATAGTCGATATTTCGATCATACGGGAAAACTACGCTATGTTTTCRGAGGTGGAATCTACTTCCACCAGATGCGCTATCGATAGTGCAGGCCGCGTTGTAGCTTGGTTGTTTAGACTAATCAATCATAGTTATAAAGCCTAGTATCAAGTTAGAACCGCGACAATAACAATTAAATTCCATAGTACATTTCCTCTGGTGTTTTATAGTCGCAGTGCTTTATAGTCGCAGTGCTTTCTAGGTCGCCGATTCAGCTTGTCAGCGATTTGATTGCATTTCTACTGTGTAAGTCTGGCCATACTTTTCCTTTCGAGCAGTGTCACTATGCAGTGATTACTGCCCCTCCCATGCACCGTGTCTATCTCCCAATGGCCTTTATAGCGGCGCGTTTCAACGCTACTAGGCCGCTCTGTAATATGACGCTTATCCGCCAGTCGACCTCGACTATCATAGGCGTTATAGCGTTTCCGTCGTCGTTCGGAAGACTGCCGCAGGTGTG
>NVWE01000021.1 GCA_002746135.1 Cellvibrionales bacterium
ATGACCCACGTCTGGGGGTGACTCGCTAAAACCTAAACCAGAATCGCTCTTTCACATGCCCTGCCGGCCGGGCGGTGAAAAGTTAAATATAATAGACCGAACTAAGCATGTAGAGCCGATAGCAGCGGACTGACGGACGCGGGTTCAATTCCCGCCGCCTCCACCAATCCAATAAACAAGTCGTCTTCGGGCGGCTTTTTTATTGCTTAAAAACCCTATTGCATATCGTATACCCGTACCTGAAAGCTCGCTGTAAACCCGCAAAGCAAACGTGCTTCCACACTTTTCAATCTTTAATCACAGTCCAGGCGCCCACTTTTGTCGACACTCAACCCCCAGCAACAAAAAGCCGTGCACTATATCGATGGGCCTTTGCTGGTACTCGCCGGTGCGGGTAGCGGTAAGACCAGCGTAATCACACGCAAAATTGCCTACTTAATTGAAAAGTGCGGCGTGGCTGGCCGCAATATTGCGGCGGTGACCTTTACCAATAAAGCAGCGCGAGAGATGAAAGCGCGGGTTGGCACGCTGGTTAAAGGTCGGGCGGCACGGGGGCTGACGATATCGACCTTTCACAATCTGGGGCTGAACATTATTCGCCGCGAGCTGGTGCATCTGGGTTACAAAAATGGCTTCTCCATTTTCGATTCTGAAGACAGTCGCACGCTGATCAAAGAGTTGATGATTACCAAAACCGAGATCGACCCCGATCTTATCAACATCGCTCAGCAACAAATTTCAAAATGGAAGAACGAGCTGCAATCACCGCAGCAGGCAATGTCTCACGCCGAGAGCGATGGCGAGCAGGCGCTCGGCTTGCTTTATGAGCGTTATCAACAAGCGCTGAAAGCCTATAACGCAGTGGATTTTGACGATCTGATTCTATTGCCCGTGCAGTTGTTTCGCGACCACCCCGAGGTGCTGGGCAAGTGGCAGCAGCGCATTCAATATCTGTTGGTGGACGAGTATCAGGACACCAATATGGCCCAGTACGAGCTGGTAAAGATGCTAGTGGGTGACAGGCAGGCACTGACCGTGGTGGGCGATGATGATCAGTCGATTTATGCCTGGCGCGGTGCGCGGCCAGAAAACCTCGAGCAATTGCAGGTCGACTTCCCCCATCTTGAGGTGGTGAAACTGGAGCAAAATTACCGCTCCACCGCACGTATCCTGCGCGCTGCCAACACGCTGATCGCGAACAACCCCCACGCCTTTGAAAAAGCCCTGTGGAGCGACCTCGGCTTTGGCGACCCCATTCGCATTATTCGCTGTGGCGACGAAGAGGCCGAGATGGAGCGGGTGGTCAACGACATTATCGAAAACCACATGCGCCGAGGCTGCTTTTATCGGGACTTTGCCGTGCTCTACCGGGGCAATTATCAGGCCCGCCTGCTGGAAATAAAACTACAGAGCCAGACTATTCCCTATCATTTGAGTGGCGGCACCTCGTTTTATGCGCGCACGGAAATAAAAGACATCATGGCCTATTTGCGCCTGCTGGCTAATCCGGATGACAACAATGCCCTGCTGCGGGTGATCAACACGCCACGTCGGCAGATTGGCCCCACCACTTTGGAAAAGCTCGGCACCTATGCCAACCGTCGGGAGATTTCGCTGCTGGCGGCAATTGATGAAATCGGCCTGCAATCTGAAATCACCGGCCAGCACCTCGAAAAACTGCAGCGCTTTAAACACTGGATGGAGAAGATCGCCGAGCGTTGCGAGCGCGACGACCCCATTAAAGCCGTGCGCGAAATGATCAACGATATCGACTACGAAAGCTGGCTCCACCAAAACGCCAGCAGCGGCTCGGTGGCCGAAAAACGCATGAAGAACGTGGAATTTTTAGTGACGCAATTAGAGCGGGCCATCGCCAGTGAGATGGAAGATCCTGACTGTGAAAACCCGGTACAAAATGCCATCTCCCGACTTATTTTGCGCGACCAGCTCGACCGCCAGGAAGAGGAATCTGCCGACGACAAAGTACAACTCATGACCCTACATGCCGCCAAAGGGCTGGAGTTCCCCCATGTCTATCTCATCGGTATGGAGGAGGAAATACTGCCCCACCGCTCCAGCATCGAGCAGGACACAGTGGAAGAAGAACGCCGCCTCGCCTATGTGGGTATCACCCGCGCCCGACAAACCCTGACCATGACTCTGGCCTCGCGACGTAAGCAATACGGTGAGATATCGAAAACCGAACCCAGCCGCTTTCTCGCCGAGCTGCCTGCCGATGATATTGAGCGCGAAGGCTTTGGTGAAGAACTGCCTCCCGAGGTGAAAAAGCAAAAGGGACAGCAGTCGCTTAATGCATTGAAGGATATGCTGGCGCTTTAATGGGACGATGCTCCCTGCATAGAATGATGCTCATAGCCTTCAATAGCATGACGAGAATGATCTCTTAATTGCGCATCAAACCATCGATGAAGTGCATTGACGAGATAAGGCTTTTCCGTTGAATACGTCAAACTTGCTCCATCAGGTAATTCCTTATAAGTAATACTAAGATCACCCGTTTGCGCCACCCTCAACTCTGCCAACCCCGGCATAACATCCCCGTGAATCTCAGCTGGTGAAGAAAAGTCTCTTTCATCAAAGGCAGTAGATATCTGTAATAAATGCTCTCGAATTAACAATAACTGCTCAACATCAGTCTTTTTCTTAACAACTATTTTTTGCACGCCACCTGATGTCGTCCTGGAAAAAACATGGGTCGTTGCTTCCAGGTCAAATGGCATAACATGGGAACCCTTTCGCGCCACCTCATCAAGCCTCTCTTCACTTGCCGCCGCCTGTGCATCGGATGTGCCTACCACCCCAGCAAATAACACCACCCACAAGAACTTCACTATTTTATGCTTGTTCATAACTTCACCAAATCAACAAATTTCACTTAATCCTATTCGCAAAAGGAAAGGTCACCTATGATTAAAGTCATATGACAAAAATCACACCGTTTTCTCGGCTGATCTGCTGTGATGCCACAAGAACTTTCAATGCCCTGTAAAAGGACTCATGGGTTAGTCCAATAAAATACGCCGTATCCTTTAGCGATATCGCTAGATTTACCTCGCCATTCACATCAGCCGCATTCTTCAAAAAAGCTAGCACTCTTTCTTTTGCGGAGCGGATATTCTTCAACTCATTAATTGCACGTAAGTGGCATATTTGATGAGAATAGTTAGCCAGTAACTCCATCACCAACATTGGTTTCCTTTCAAGAACAGTCAACAACTCTATTTTTTTGACACAACTTAACTCCGTTTTTGCATCAGCAAACGAAGTGCATCGATACCTTGGTGAAAACAAAGATGCCTCAGCCAGGAGATCTCCAGGAAACGCCACATGTAAAATAACAGAAGAGCCATCTATTGCATCTCGGTGAAGCTTTACCCTCCCCGACTTCACATAATACATATTGACGACATCAGCATTTTGCCGGAAAACGGCATCCCCTTTCTTTAGAGACATCTCGGAGGGATTCAAGTCTGAAAACAACTCATGCACAAAACTATTCATAGATAAAGGTATCGATCGAACCAAATTGCAGGGGTGGCGATGACATAGATCAAACTCTTCCAGACGCTGCCTGGCGTATTATTGTTATCGGTTCTGCCTGGTAACAGTACCCAGAATACAGGGCCAACATGGCAGCCGCTAGCTCGATGTTCAGAGCCTGAGCTATTCGCTACAATGCCTGCCTACTTCAAAACGTGCCATTAAAAACTATGACAACACATAAAATTGCCATCCTCACCGGCGACGGCATCGGCCCCGAAATAATGGCAGAAGCCTTAAAAGTACTCGCGCTTGTTGAGCAGCGTAGCGGCGTCCATTTTGAACTCACCGATACACCCTTTGGTGCCGCTGCCTATTTTGACCACGGCCACCCCTTCCCCGAGCAGACCCAGGCGGTGTGCGATGCGGCCGATGCAATATTAAAAGGCCCGGTAGGTTTGGCCCACGCTGAAGCGATGAAAATCCCGGTTGATATGCAGCCCGAACGCGGCGCGGTGCTACCCCTGCGCGCACGTTACAACACCTACGCCAACCTGCGCCCGGTATCGCTGCCCAAAGCCCTGGCCCATCTCTCGCCTTTAAAGGCTGAAGTCATTGGTGAAGGCATTGATATATTAATGATCCGTGAGTTGCTCGGCGGCCTCTACTTCGGCAAGAAGGTTCTCGGTGTCGACGATAACAACATCCGTTTCGCCGAAGAAACCCTGCGCTACGACGAAATACAAATTCGTCAGGTAGTGAAAACTGCCTTTGAACAAGCCATGAAACGCAAAAAGGTGCTGCACAATATTCACAAAAGCAACATCCTCAAGTCCAGCGTACTGTGGAACGAAGTGCTCGATGAAGTCGCTGTCGACTACCCCGAAGTAAAAGTAGTCAATATGCTGGTCGACGCCGCCGCCACCCACCTATGCCTCAACCCCGGTCAGTTCGACGTGATGGTGATGGAAAACATGTTTGGCGATATTCTCAGCGACCAGGGCGGTGGTTTGATTGGCTCGCTGGGCTTAATGCCCTCCGCCTGTATTGGTGATGGCAAGGCTTATTACGAGCCATCACACGGCTCTGCCCCCGATATTGCCGGGCAAAATATTGCCAACCCTTAYTCGATGATTGGCTCGGTGGCGATGATGCTRGAACACAGCTTTGGCATGACGAAAGAGGCCAATCAAATTTGGGCTGCTATGCAGAGTGTATTTGCCGATGGCTACACCACCCCCGACCTGGCAACAGGCGGTAGTGATGAGAAAGTGATTGGTACCGATGCCTTTGGCCAACGGGTGCTTGATAAATTAAGYGCGATGTAATGCCTGCATCCGCTAAACAGTTTTTTAGTACGGGAATAAGTTGATGAATACACACTTTGAAATTGAACATTTAGCGCCTTTTATTGGCAGTAAAATAACCGGCCTCGACCTGTCTCAGCCGATACCCCTCAACACCCTATCCGATCTCCGCAAGGTGTGGCTGGAACGCAAGATGATTTATTTCCTCGATCAGAAGCTGACACCCGACCAACAACTGGCCTTTACCCGCCAGTTTGGCGAGGTCAATAAATACCCCTTTCTCCACGGCATTGAAGGTAACCCTCTGGTCGCTCCCGTACTTAAACTGCCGGAGGAAACCATCAACTTCGGCGGCGTATGGCATGCCGACACCACCTATCTGGAAACACCCGCATTAGGCGCTAGTCTCTACGCACTGGAACTGCCCCCGGTCGGTGGTGATACCATTTTTTGCAATATGCAAACCGCCTATGAAACGYTGGACCAGGACATAAAAGACCAGATTGACGGACGCAAGGCCTACTTCACCTCGGGTAAAGCAGCGGTTTCAAAAACCCGCATGCCGCGTATAGCAGACCATGGCGACGATTCAGCCCCCGAGGTATTTACCAACCTTCACCCCGTGGTGCGCACCCATCCCGAGACCGGTGAAAAAACGCTTTTTGCCCACGAAGCTCATACTTTGCGTTTTGAGGACTGTACAGAAGAAGAAAGTGAGCCGCTGCTGAATAAACTCTATATGCATGCTCGCAAGCCCGAGTTTCAATGCCGCGTGCGCTGGGGCGAAGGTATGGTGGTATTGTGGGATAACCGCTCAACCCATCACTACCCCATCAACGACTACCACGGCTATCGACGCTTACTGCATAGGGTTTCTTTGAAAGGTGATCGGCCCGTTTAAAGCAGGATAACTTATACGGTTTATTTAACGGCGGCTCTGTTTTAACAAGTCGCCGTTTTCTATGCGTCGGCGAAAATATAACGATCCCGCCCCGCATCTTTACCCGCATAGAGTGCTTTGTCGGCTCGCTTAACGGCACGATCCAGGCTTTCACCACTGGCCACTTGTGCCACACCCAAGGTGACAGTCAAAGCGATTAGATCGCCACCCGGAACGGGTACTCGCATATTGCGCACGGCCTCCAGTAAACGCTGTGCGGGTATTTTCATCGCGTCAGTACTATCAGCCTGCATCAACAAGAGAAACTCCTCCCCTCCATAGCGATACAAGTGTTCATTACTACGAACCATTTTTTTCAGTGTCTCGGCAAGATGGCGCAATGCCAGGTCGCCAATGGGGTGGCCGTAGTTGTCATTGACGACCTTGAAGTGGTCAACATCAATCATCACTACATAAAGTAGCGTTTTATTGCGGTCACAGGCTTTCACCGCCTCAGCAAAATCATCTTCCAGACTGTAGCGTAGTGGTAAACCTGTCAGCGGGTCCTGTCGTACTGACGTGGCCAACAGCTGGGTTTTAAAATCAGCCAGGCGCTCAATCAGCTCTGCTTGCACCTGCTCAAAAATATCAAAAACATCACTTTGCGCGGGCCTATTCGCCAGTACATCCTCACAAATAGAACGRATRGCATCRTGCATGGCTTTGTGTRYGCTMTCTATYCTGYCAACAGCCTGAAAATTGCGGYCGRCAAAGTGCACTTTATTTTCATCAAACCAACGACCAAAGCCACACAAAGCAGGCSCTTGAGGGGAAAGAACWTCSTCACCCGGAACGTCTCGCAGCACAGCACAACGCAGTACTCGCCGCATCAAATCCAGATGCGCAGCCATCAATGACACCCATAACGTTAATGATTACACCTAGCTCAGTATAGGMCTCTCGCTATCATTCCCGTCAAGCGACACCATCAGGTTTGCAAGGGAAAAACAGCAATAACAGCCCTTAACACTACGCTTAAAAAGCCCCGCGACTATTCATCGACACCACCGAAAACAAGATGACCCACTTTATTCTGCGCTTTAATACGAGCTGCAATAGCAGAGCTAACTTCCATTGATCGTTCATCGGGAAAGCGCTCGGCCAACAGGGCGGGGCGCAAATAATATTCTTCGGGTGAGTTGACCATCGACTGGCTTTGCTGGGGATACTTCAACCAGCGCCGGCGCATAAAATCGGGGGTAAAAGCGGCTAAATCCTCTTCTGTCCACTCCTGCATTAAGTGCGCGTCATGCAAGCTGTAGCTGATTAAATCAAGTTCCGCATCAAAATAAACCACGAGATTACTCGCAAAACCCTCACCATTGGGCAGTGCTTTATTCTCCTGCTGGGCAATGCGCACTTCTATCATTTTCAACTTGCCCTCTTCATCGTAGCGTTCGATACGTAAAGGGTAAAAATAATATTGGTCAAGCCAATAAATAACTTTCGATACTTTAAAATCAGGTAACCAGTCTCGCTTTGGCGTGCCAACTACAACAAAACAATTCACGCCGCCGTCCTTTCTATAGAAGGGATAACGCTCCTGCATTGGCTTGAGGGAATCCGTCGCCACATCGTAAAACCGACCGCTAGGCTCGGCCAAAGTAATTGTTTTTCTATTTGAGGGAAAGCGAACGGTTTCCTGTAAAACATCAGCACCGATCAAACGCCAGTCGAACTCCCAGGCTTCCAAACCCAAAATATCGTCAAACGATTGGGCAACACCGGGAAAGGGTGTTTCTCGTCGCGGTGGTGGCTGCCGCCTAACCCGGCGTAAGGATGGCGTGTAAGCGAAATAATCTAGCTTTGCTGGGTTCTCTAAGCCCGTGCGACGCAACACCCACATTTCCTGCACACCATCATTTTTCGGTGGGTAGGTGTAGTAATACATATGCCGGGAATAAGCTTCGCCAGGTTTTTTGGCAATTTGACTGGCGACATTCGGCGACGCCATCTGATCGATCATCGCCACGGTCACACCCTGAGTTAAATAGCCCTCTTTGGTAATCGTCCCGAAGGCATCGGCCATAACATGAGACCAGCGCGCCGTGTGGGTGAAATTCATGGCTCGATAAGCCATCTCCTCTGCCGTGAACGGCGCTGAAAAGGGGAAAGACTCTGCGGGAAGATAAGGCACCTTTTTATCGCGCGGCGTACTGGCTCTAAGGTCAACCCGCTCCTTTTCCCAGGTCGTCATTTGATCCAGATTACGCCAGGTTTGTGAGCCAACAGGCTCACTACTTACGACTGTAGAAAACGCAAACACACCAACCAGCAAACAAGAAGAGAGCACACGATGAGATTTCAATAAACCATTAAAATTCATATTGCAGCTCCACACCGATGTTGTCGTACTGGTGAAACTGGCCAAATAAGTCATCGTCATCACCACCGCTGTAATCGGTATAAATAATACTGCCGTTGATGAAGGGCGATATCTCGTAGCTCGCCATCAACTTGGTTTTTGTGCCTTGATAATCTCTGTTTGAGCCACTTAAATAAGGCGTTACCGTCGCACTGAACAGCAAACGGTCACGGGTACTTTGTACCGGGCGGGAGATAAAGAACACGGGAGCAAAATTCCACTCATCGCCAATCGCGCCACCGTAGCCAACACCCAAACCTTCATGCCAGTCAAAAGTGTAATAAAAAGAGGGTTGGAAAATCACCGATACCTTGGAAGGGAAAGCAAACTCAAAGGCTAATGCTGCTCTCAGCGTGTCGTGTTCACTAATACCGTTGCCGCTGCCACCCGCCCGCACAGCAGCGAGATTGCGGTAATCAACAAAATTAGCGTCTTTGGTGTACAGAGCTTCTGCACGGAAAACGATGGGTAAAGTACCAATCACCGGTACACCTTTCGCCACCCAGGCATAATCAGAAGTCGCGCCAAAGTGATGCAGGCGTTCGTGCTTTGGCGTGATAATTAAATGAGCACCCGACGCATCATTAAAACGACCGGTGACAAAAGGCGAGGCATCACGCTCCCAAGCGTAGTAATACACCAGCCCCCAGGTTAAGGCACCACTGGCTATATCGAGCCGCGCTGCGATTTGATGATCGCTCGGATGCGTCCAGTCTGGACGTTCGGTCTGCAGTACTGTGTCCCCCGCTGCATTCGTTCGGTTATTCAGTAAAGTCTCATTATTCCGCGCACTCTCATCGGCGGGGGCTACGAGYGGGGATTGCCAGGGCGAYCCGTARGYCGGATTCATGTTGGCTTCAAAGTCRGGAATCCAAAGYACATTYARCGAAACATCRTCAAAATAATAGGTCAGGTTCGCCATCCACAKAGGCAAGCGGCGCACCTCATAATCRGCRGCTTCAAGCTGAACCGATTCGCGGAAATCCATCGAGTTRATGACATCRATAAATTGCCCGTCCATCTTGCCCCAGGCAATTTGCTGCTTACCCAGYACCACGTCGAGCTTTGAGGTGCGGTAAGACARRTACARYTCACGRGCGATACGGTCGAAGCTGTTGTAYTTGTAGTAGCTGTCATCCACTCGCTTGGCATAAAGGCCGTCGCCRCYATCRACATCGTAAACCGCGTCGTACATMAGGTGGTTGATGCTGGTCAGCTCAAGGTTGGGCGAGAAGCGATAAGAAGCGGCAATTTCAAACAGGGTTTGCATTTGCAGGCCACGGTAATCTCGGTCGCGAAAGCCAATAYCTTCGTCGTCAGATAAGAGGTAGTCAGACCAGTGAGTCACCGTACCATTCACGCTCAAACCCGGTAAAGTGCGCTCAAGCGGCTTGGTTAAGTACTTACCACCGGGATCAAACGTTGCCARAGAACGGTCGAAGGCGGCAAAGTCACCCTGGCCAAGGGCCACACTAACCATAGAGCAGCACGCCACCAGGGCCAGCCTGCCCGCAACCTTAAAGAGGTTTTTTCTTGCTACCGATGACACGACACGACTCGTCGACCCAGCCAAATAGCCAAGCCACTTCTGACAGACAACACACATTTAATTAATCTCGTTGCTCCCCAATCACTCGCCTAACTGTGACGCGAAACAGACATTAATAAGGTGAGCTACACACCTGCAAATGGCACTTTGAGGATATATTAATAAATTTAGTTATAGTGAATTCTAGTGCTTACTCATTTTTTGTGCAATAGAGACAAATCAAATGACAACAGTTTACATTTGCCACGAAGGCTGCGAATCTATAAGCAACAAAAAATAACAACGAAGCCATTTTTCCTATCAACAAAATTTTTTAATAACAAGGAATCGCGAGCATGTCTGACAGTAAATACGAAGGCTTACAAATCGCCAACCCACTGACCATCGAAGCTGAGTGGTTAGCCTCGGTACAAGAAGATATTTTTGACGCCGACCGCGCCATTATCGACACCCACCACCACCTGTGGTCAGAGGCGGGCTTAATCCCCTATTCACTCGAAGACCTGGCCGCCGACACCAATTCCGGCCACAACATTGTTAAAACCGTCTTTATGGAGTGCCACTCCAACTACTACACCGAAGGCCCCGAGCACCTGCGTTCACTCGGCGAAGTAGAATACATTACCGAGCTTGCCGACCGYTCTGCAGCGCCCAACAGTGGCCAGCCTGAAATTGCCGCGCTGGTTACCGCCTTCGACCTGCGTCAGGGCGACGGTGTTGAAGACCTCGTCAACCGCCACCGCGAAATGAGTAAAGGCCGCTTCCGCGGTATTCGTCAGGCACTGGCCAATGCACGACCCGGCGAAGGTTTGATCTTAGAAGCCGCCAGCCCCAAAGATATTCACMAAGACCCCGACTTTATTAAAGGCATGAAAATACTCGGMAAAATGGGTCACAGCTACGAGTCCTGGCACTATCATTACCAGAATCCCGAGTTTGCTGAACTGGCCCGCAGCGTGCCTGAAACCACCATGGTTCTCGACCACATCGGYACCCCGGTTGGCTCTGGCATTTATGCAGCCAAGCGCGATGACGTTTTTGAAGAGTGGAAAAAAAGCATCATCGACATTGCCGCTTGTCCCAACACCATCGTTAAACTCGGCGGCCTCTCTATGCCCGATAACGGCATGGGCTGGAGCAGTCGCGCCAAGCCACCCGCCTCTGACGAAGTGGTTGCCGCCCAATCAAAGTATTACCTGCATGTGATCGAGAGCTTCACCCCCGAACGCTGCATGTTTGAAAGCAACTTCCCGGTCGATAAGCTAGAACTGTCCTACCAGGTGTTCTGGAATGCGATGAAGAAAATCGTTAAAGATTTTTCTGAAGATGAAAAGAATGCCATGTTCTCTGGCACTGCGACGCGCGTTTATAAATTGTAATACAAGCCGCCTCATCTCATAGCCTTTAAAAAAGGGGAGCCAAATGGCTCCCCTTTTTTTGCTTTCATCCATCAATTAACAAATCCACTTCTACATTTAATGACCAACTGTAACTCTCAACTATAAACATAGRAAAAATCATGARTATTTCATTCGCCGGTAAASTCGCCGTTGTTACCGGGGCAGACRCGGGCCTGGGCCGTAACCACGCCAAATATTTCACCGAACACGGTGCTAAAGTCGTGGTTAACGATCTTGGCGGCTCCGCCTTCGAACTTGATTCCACCCAATAATTTTCACTCTATATTGGCCCCCTGCATCCCAATTCTTCAAGTTTGCCCAGCCGCTATACATCCAGCATACTCAGACACACAAATTATCCACTTATCAATACATAAAAACTGGAAATAATAACAATGGCCAAGCACGCCTTTATYACCAARCCTGAAGACAACGTCAGGATGGAACCCAAGGACGAATACACCCACGAACCCGAAGCTGCTATCAACTTTAACGAAAGCGCCTATTACAATATTTACGATGGCGATCAAAAAGTCGGCGGCTGGTTTCGCATCGGCAACCGCGTCAACGAAGGCTATGCCGAAGTCTCCATCTGCCTTTACTTCCCCGACGGCACTGCTGGCTTTATGTTTCAAAAAGCCAGCATCACCACTAACGATGCCTTTGACGCTGGCGGAGCTCGCTTTGACATTATCGAGCCCTATAAAAAGCTCCACGTCAGTTATGACGGTGAAATACTGGTCATGGCCGACCCCCAGGCCCTGCTCAATCCCAGTAAAGCCTTTAAAGAAAACCCCAAAAAGCCCTGCTCTATTAAACTCGACTACACCGGTATATCGCCCATCTACGGTGGCGAACATTTAAATGACGACGGCTCACCCATTGAGTTAGACATGGAACACGCCCTCGCCCGCGCCCACTTCGAACAGCACGTTAAAGCCGAAGGCACCATCACCGTCGGCGACGACACCTGGACGATTTCTGGCTACGGCCTGCGCGACCACTCCTGGGGCCCACGCTACTGGCAAAATATCTACTGGTACCGCTGGTTGCCCATCAGCTTTGACGAAAGCTTCGGCGCAATGATCATGACCACCGGCACCGCCGATGGGCAGCTCGACTCCGGCGGCATGATTTTAAATAACGGCGAATACGAATTAATTACCGAATGCACCGTCGACTCCGAATGGGACGACGACTTTAACCAAACCGCACTGCGCGCCTGGGCAAAAACCGAAAAGGGCGAGTACATTATTACTGGCAAAGTGATAACCCTCGTACCCGTGCGCAACCGCCGCCAGCTCGACAACGGCGAATGGCTGCACACCCGCATCACCGAAGCGATGACGGAGTACCGTTACGAAGATAAAGTCGGCTATGGTTTATCAGAGTATTGCGATCAGATTATTGATGGTGAGCCGGTGGGCAAGACTATTCCTGCGGCGCGTTAAGGGTTTATTTATGCTTGGCACAGGGATGTGCTTGCGGGCGATTTGAGTCTAAGCCAAGCTAACAGGATTTGACTCACTCTTCTTAGTGCAGGGCATAGCAAATCCCCAATTTGGGCTTGATTATAAGATCAACAGGAATCGCAGTCCTGCTACAAAGAAAAATTAAAGAGGGCTTGATTCCAGTTAATAATAAGCTAGACATTCCCCCATAAATATTTGAAAAAGGATAAGTATGAACAGAGAAAGYAAAGGCTATGCAATAGCTACTACCTTAATTTCATTCTTAGCAGGGATAGCAATTATTTTCTGGAGTATAAATATAGAAACGAATTATCCAGATTCTTCTAAATTTCTAAAGACTGTCGGGTCATTTTTAACTATTTCAGTCGTAATAAGCATTCTATATTCCATCTTTATAAAGCCATCAGAAGATGCCTCAAGAAAAGACGAACTATCTAATCTATTGGATAAAAAAATTAATGAAATCGTAACAGACAAAGGAAAGTATGGCTTATCTGGTATTAAAAAAAACATTGACTTTAAGGCCCTATTTAGCGCGCTGTCGAAGAATCAAACGTTATGGTGGCTAGATACCTACCCCCTTGGCGTTGGCATGTGGACAGAAGAACTTAAAGGTGCGTTGGAACGTGGTGCTAATATAAAAATGCTTGTTCTGTCTCCCCAGTCAGAAAATGTCACGCATCGTGCAAATGAACTTGGCAATGAGTTTTCTCCAATCCAATTCAAAACTGATTTAGAGAGGTTTTTAAATCTTCTTAAATCTATAGATCAAAACGAACTCGCTGGAACTCTTGAAGTTAGAACTTATGATGAACTTATTGGGTTACCGTTATATATAGTCTCAGAGAAAAGAAAACCTGTTGTAGGGTATTCAGGTTTTTTTCTTTGTGCTCCTACAGCAGCAGGGAGCCCCCATATAAAATGGGAGAATGGCAATACACCGATTCTGTCTTCCATGGCCAGCTATATAGAAGCGAAATGGGATCGTAATTTAGAAAATCTGGTGCTTTAATGTCTGATAAAAGAAAGAATGCACCAAAGAAATTTGGTCAAGTCTTGCAATGCCACACCCACCTAACAATTACACCAAAAACAGATGATGTATTGATGCGTCATGGCAAGACCGGAAATTCCACTCCGCAAGTTTTTCATACTTCGAATTATATTTTCCCCTGTGTTATCGGTCACATAGCTAACAGGCGAGCCTTGGAGGAAGTTGAACACGGGGCATTATGACCAGAGTGAAATAAACTTTGAAAATGGAAGCTCCACCAGTCACCTATGAATAATACAATACGAAAAACCTCTGCTCTTTCGGCCCTGTTTTTATTAACGCTACTCACCGCCTGCGGCGACAATACCACTCAGCCTGTATTAAGTACCGCAGTGGAAAAAGTCTCAAATGATGCAACGATACAGGCGGCTTATACCGGTTGCACCCGAACWATGGCACAGGGTTTAGTGAATGATAACCCCGGTTTAGAGCAAGACTTTTTGAAAGTGATGCTACAACCGGTGCCAGAAATGTGCCACGGCTACGTCGTGAAGCCCTGTGAAAAAGATCGTAATAGCTTCTTGTGCAAAACCATGCTTGATGAATACAGTAGAACATAAGTGAAAAAATGGGCTCGGTCTTTCCCTGCCGTAGACAGCCTTTAAACACACCACAAGCTTTTTAACTGCGACGCTTAACATTACGATAAGAGTTCTCATGGGTGGCTAGAGCAATCAGCTCTAGCGTCAGCGCGCCATCATCATAGCTATAGCCTAATAACGTTAGCTGCTTGCTCATCTTAAATTTGTAGACACGCAGAAAAGCCAGGTCACCCTTTTTTAACTCGCCGAGTGTTGGCTTAACTATCAATCGCTTAATAGCGGCATCAAGTTCTTTTTTCTGGTTTGGCTTTAACTTCTTCACTGTTTTTCTAAATAGGGGGGTTTGTAAAACAGTGCTTACTTTAGCCAAAGTCGTAAGCCTCTAACTTACCGGCTTCACGTTCTGCTTTGGCGATAATGGCTTGCCGGACAAACTCGTAGGGTAAATCGGGGTTGCCTTCCATCATCTCACCAATTTTTGCCCAGTGCTCAATTTGCTTGGGCGGCGTTCGATTAAGCGCTTTTGCCATAATCGTCGCTTTATCAACCAGTTCTTTGTCTAATCGTAAGCTTGTCGTTGCCATCGGTTTCCCCTTAGAAGCACATCCACTAATCTGTGGCAACATACCACAGATAGCGCATATCGCCACAAAAAGGCACTAATCCAGGAGTCAAACTGAAATGCAGAGCCTCTTGTCTCAAGAATCAACAGAGCCTTGCTTAGTAGAGAAAGGTGGCAGACATATTACGAATAAGAGCCCTGCCAGCCAATAACTGGCAGGGTCCTCCCGTACAATAATTTAGACTTTAGTAAAGCCCGCGTATTCACTTTCTTGCGCTTCTTCACATCGGCGGTGGTATTCATGAACGCCGCCAATATACGAGATCAAGCGGCTYGGCTTGCCTTCGATATTCGCGCCGGTATACCAGGACTCGGTYGCGGCAAACAAGGTCGAATTRGCGACCTCGTCGTGATGGGCCACCCACTCATCCTGCTTGGCGAGTGTTGGCTCGATGGATTTAAAGTGTTCCTTTTCCAGRTGGGCAATACAGTCTGTCACCCAATTGACTTGCTGCTGCAGRCAGGTVGCCATATTRCAGAACGCSGCCGAVGGCGCGAGAGGCCCGGCAACTGTAAACAGGTTGGGGAAACCGTGAACCTGYAGACCCAGGGTGGTACGAATATCTTTATTCCACTCATCCGTTAGCGACAAACCTTCACGACCACGAATATTCATCTTCGACAGGGAGCCAGTGCCCGCATTAAAACCGGTGGCCATAATGATGATGTCGAGGGGGTATTCAGCCTCCGTAGTTTTCAGACCCGCTGCGGTAAAGCACTCGATGGGCGCACTTTTGACATCAACCAGTTCGACATTGTCACGGTTATAGACATCGTAGTAACCGTTCTCAAGAGGCACGCGGTAGGTGCCAAAACCGTGGGTCTTTGGGGTAATGAGGTCGGCGATAGCGGGGTCAGTAATGCGCGCACGAATTTTCTCGCGCACGAATTCGGAAACCTCGTCATTCACCGCCTGATCGGTAAACATTTCGGGATAAGTCCCGACCCACATGCTCAATGACCCCTCTTGCCACTTTTCCTCGAGCACCTGCAGGCGCTTCTCTGGCGTACTGTCATACCAGGAACCGTGTTCAAAATCGTAGTCAAAGCCGACGAAACTGTTGTAGACCTTTTCCTGTAACTCGGCAGACTTCGAACGCCAGTGATCCCGATCGGCATCGTCAAACTGGTCGTTGCGCATTGCCACACCGTAGGAGGCGGTGCGCTGGAAGACGGTTAAGTGCTCGACTTCGCTGGCAATGGTTTGAATCAGCTGAATGCCGGTCGCACCACAACCGATAACACCCACACGCTTGCCTTTTAAATCGAGACCTTCACGGGGGTAGCGCGCGGTATGAACGATAGGGCCCTTAAAGGCGTCTTTACCGGGGAAGTCAGGCGCCTTGGGCTCAGACAACATGCCGGTGCAACTGATGAAATGACGCGTACTTAAGGTCTCGCCCTTATCGGTGGCAACCTGCCAGCACTGGGCGTCGTTGTCCCAATCGGCGGCGGTGACGCGCGTTTCGAAGGCATAATCTTTGCGAAGCTCGAATTTATCGGCAACGAAATTCAGATAACGCTCGACTTCTGCCTGGGGCGGAAAACGCTCCGCCCAATCCCATTCCTGAATCAACTCGTCGGAGAACCAGTACTGGTAGATATAAGATTGTGAGTCAACTCGCGCACCGGGGTAACAGTTCCAATACCAGGTACCACCCACTGCTGGGGCGGCTTCAATGCCATGCACGCGCAGGCCCATCTCACGCAACTTATAGACTGCGTATAAACCGGCAAGGCCGGCACCCACTACAATCGCGTCATAATCTTGATCGACATTTTTATTCTCTGATACTTCTGTCATTTCGACTGAGCCTTCTACTGTTGGAAAACAACGGATTTTAGCAGCTTTTCACCGTAGTTCTACCAACACCCGTATGACTATCTGGTCATCGCCCAACAGCGCTTATTGACGTGCCGATGACCTGACGTATTCACCGGCTTACGATCCTTAGCTGGCCTCAACTCACTATTAAATAGCCAGTCGTAAATTGCTCTGCACTTCCTCTTGTAAGGCTGAAAACACACCGGCTTGCTTGGCGTAGTGTGGCCACTGGCTAACAACCGCCAGGGTCTGGTCAATAATTTTTGGCGCTTCACGCGTAAAATTACCAATTAGAGCAGCAACTGCTAATAAATCACTGCGCTCAAAATGCTCTCTTTTACCATTCAGTGAGAGCTGGTGTGCGTCAACCCAGGGCGAACCGGGTTTATAGCTGTAGGCGATATCGAAGGCGGGGGATAAGCGCCACTCTGGCCTGACACCCTCTTCCCCTTCCTGGCGATTAAAATGATCAAACCCATCCAGTAGAAATCCAAAGTTCTTACTGTGGTCGTCGTGGTTGCGCGCCACCACGTTAAACACCATGCGGCGGAAAATTTCGATAGCATCAGCCCTTGGTAATTTTAACTGGCGAGCCACGGCGAGTAGCTGTTCGTAACTGTAAGTGCCGGGCTTTTTATAATCGGCATGATCCATTGCGCACAGGGAAACGTAGTGCAGTTTGCGATTGCCCASCCGCTCAAAACGCTGAGTCATAAAGTGGGCGCGACCGCCTTCCAGCAACAGTTCCGACGGGGAAATATTGATGCCTGCATCTTTCGCCATCAAATAATAGGCGTATTCCATACGACCAAAACCAAGGGGGTCACCAAAGGTTTCGCTGTCGATTTTATGTTCTGCCACACCGTCGAATTTCAGCAGGTAGTGCTCGAAACCCTCGGGAGCATCGACCTGGCCGGAGCGAATCTGCGTGCGCTGGGCATTCACGGCTACCAAAGCCTTGGCTCGCGCACCCCCGGCGGAGGTACCCACCTGCAAGATGGCCTGCATAGCTTCATCGTTACCCGCAGCCAGATCCCTATCCACAGACGGTTGATTCACCTGCTGCTGTAAATCGAGCCTTCCATCGAGCACCGTTTGTGCCATCGCCACTAATGAGTCGAGCGCAAGTTCGCCGCCTTCTTTACTACCCTTCTGCCCACGGTCAATGGCCGGCGAAAACTCCAGCGCACCCATACCACGATTGCCGGTGTATAGCAGACGCTCAACGGGAGTGAAGGAATTCACATCCCGGCCGGTGCGCGCCAGCCAGGCATTGATCACTGCATTGCCGAAGTCGTCAGGCAAGGTATCGGCAAAGATGGCGGGCAGGCCACGATAGGTTTCCGGACTTAAACCGGGGAAGCTGTATTTGGTGGTCGCTAT
Organism: Cellvibrionales bacterium; assembly: GCA_002746135.1. Taxonomy (GTDB): domain Bacteria; phylum Pseudomonadota; class Gammaproteobacteria; order Pseudomonadales; family Porticoccaceae; genus Reddybacter. Next base: position 17,961 of record NVWE01000021.1, read on the forward strand.
AGGCATGCGCAGTGGCGCAATTTCAATGCCGGATTCACGCCATTGTGGTGAGTACTCGAAGGTACTAATACCCGTTGCCGGATCATAGGCCAGTGCGCCGACCTGTTTGCCCCAGAGGCGAACTTCTGCCAAATTTTCCATTACCAATCCAGCCCCTCGGGCTTATTGTCGCCAGCCCCATCATCATGGCTAGGGCTGCCACCACGGCTGCCACTTGCACGCTGCCGCTGCTTACCTTTCATTTTTAATTGCTCTAAAGGGCTGAACACCGCTTCTGGCACAAAGCTCTCAAGTAAGGCCAACTGATCGAGCGCACGCAGCACCGCAATCACATTGGCAAACTTTGCCTGCCCGGCGACCAATTTAGCGTAGCTCACCCGCGACAAGCCCACCGCATCCGCGATTTGTTGCTGGGTCATATTCCGCTCAAGACGCAGTTGGTCTATGCGCTGGCCAATTTCAGCGGCCACGGCCTGATCTGTCATTCCATCAAAATTCATAATGCACAGATTCCTTTTCTTAATGGTCAATAATCACTGTAATGAATTATTTTATGATCATTAAAGATTACTTAACGCACTGTGCTCAGAATAGGCCTTATCTACAAATAATGTCAAGTTTTCTATGCGCAAAGTAACAAAATRCCAATATTGATAAGATATCTTTGCGTTGAGATATTTAAGAAATACTGCTTGAAATGCATAAGACTCACGCTGTTTGGTAGGACTTGCAAGCCCCTTAAGCGCAGACAATACCCACCCTGTAGTACCAAGCCTCTTAATGCCCAGGTAATTAATCCAGCTCAACTTGGCAGTCCTGATTTTTCACGTACACTGGGCACACAATAACCAGAGGACGAGTCATGCCTTACAATATCCAGATTGGCGACGAAATCAACATCCTTGCCCGCTACAACCTTAAGACCACTCAGGAAGGCCTGAAAATTCACTCTTCCGCCGAATCGAATGTTATTGCAGCCACACAGCGTTTATTCGATAAAAACCTGATCACACAGGCCGATGGCGGCTACTTAACCCCCCTCGGCAGAACAGCCGCAGAACATGCCCAGAATTTATTACTCATCATTAAGAGCTGACAGTAGCGCGGGTAGGCAGAGAACCCGCGCCAAAAAGCGCCTATGCCACGGCTGGAGCTTGCTCGACATTGCAGTCGGCCACTTTTTCCAGGCTTCTGAAAACCATATCCACCGTTAAGCTCACATCGCTCAGCTTCGCCGCCGCGTCGCGTCCCGCTTGCGTGGCTCTGAAAAAGTGCGGTGTCATCAGCAATAGATCCTGTAGCACCTCATTCGACAAAGCGGGCGTATTGAAACGCAGTGCTTGCTCATCCACCTGTTTAAAACCCACAGCAAAGGCATCATCAAGCCGGGGCAGTTCTGTTTTTTTAATTTCAGAATAGGTGACTTGCCGCAGCTCCTGCAAATGATCGGGGCCGGGCTCGACCAATACCAGCTTGCCACCCAGGGGCAAAATTTTATTAAAACCCTGAAAACTGTGGAAACCGAACACACACAGAATAATATCAACACTGGCTTGCAATAGCGGCGGCTGCCGATTGGTACCCACCACCCAGCTGATACSTTTATTTCTTTTTGCCGCAGCGATAATCGCCTCTTTGGAAATATCCAAACCCACACAGYGCAGGTCGCTGGCGCTATCGTTCGTCTGCAACGCAGCGAGGGCATAATCCAGATAATARCCCTCGCCACAGCCAGCATCGAGACAGGCGGGCTGCGCAATATCGGTAATCGATGTACGCAAAATATCCGCCAACCGCTCCGCCACCGGCCCGTAGACACCGGTGTCTAAAAARCGCTGGCGCGCCGCCACCATGGCTTTACTGTCACCCGGATGCTTGGAGCGCTTGTGCTGTACTGGCAATAAATTYACATAGCCCTGGCGGGCCAGGTCAAAGCTGTGGCCATTRGCACAGCGCAGCTGCCTGTCGTGGCGGATCAGGYATTCACCGTCAATGGGGCAGGCTAAATTCTCAGCTTTCATAGGTCTCGGCACTAGCGAAGGGGTAGGCAGAACATGGGCAGGTACAAATGTTTACGCCGCGWGTCTAAACTGCGCCGGGGAGCTATGATTATAACCCGCCGCAGCCGACCCATTACAGCGCCGGYRCCACCCCCGGCAGAGCCCATTGAGTATCAACAACAATGACCACAACAGCGAATGCAAGCCACTGCCCYCTCTGTACCAAGGCCAATCACTGYGCCCAGRCGCAGGGCCGGAGCCACTGCTGGTGCATGAATGCTGAGCTGCAATTGCCAGCGGCCCTGCTGCAACTGGCCAGTGAAGTCGATCCCCAGCGCTGCATCTGCGAGCCCTGYGCGCGCCGCTACGCCAACCGGGCACTTTGAGCCCCGCCAGCCACTACCATAAATCCCCGTAGCGCTCGCGCTGGCAAAGATAGATACGCAGGTCCAGTTCCAGGCGGTGATAATCCGGCTCCATGTATTCACAGAGTTTGTAAAAAGCTTTGTTGTGAGGCTTTTCCCGCAGATGGGCCAGCTCGTGAACCACAATCATGCGCAGAAAGGCTTCCGGCGCACTGCGAAACAGACTGGCGATGCGCATCTCTTTTTTCGCCTTCAGCTTATTGCCCTGCACCCGACTGACAAAGCTGTGCATGCCCAGGGCGTGTTCGACCACCTGCAGCTTATCGTCATAGACCACCTTGCTGAGCGGCGGCGAGGAGCGCAAATATTGGCTCTTCAAATCTTGCGTGAAAGCGTAGAGAGCCCCCGCCGACGCGTAAGCATGGGCATCGGGGTAGCGCTGTACCAGCATCGCCCCAAGYTTATCCTGTGCCAACAAGTCGGCCACCCGAGTCTGTATTGCGGCTGGGTAGGCCGCAATATAGCGTAAGTGCTGGGCTGGCATAGTGAGTTCCACACTGATTAAAGAGGCATTATAGCTGGCGACAGACCCGCAAAACTGGGGCACCTGCTCCCGCTTAACGCGAGACAAWACATCCGGTAATACCTGTTAGACTTTTTCCAGCCAGACACGGCGCAGACAACAACAAGGACTTCAAGTATGAACACCGATAACAGCACCATTCCCCGCGCCAGTAGCGGCGCGCCCCTCTACCAGAGGGAGTACGGCCACCTGATAGGTGGCGAGTGGGTCGGTGGCAGCAGCCCCGAAACCATCGCCCTGCGCAACCCCTACAACGGTCAAACCCTGGCTTATATTCCCGCCGGCAAGGCCGAGGATGCCCGCCGCGCCGTCGAAGCCGCCGCCACGGCACAAGGTAGCTGGGGGCAAAGCAGCCCCGCACAGCGAAAAAGTATTCTCGACGAAATGGCACGCCGCTTACAGGCCCGCGTGGATGATTACGCCCTGCTCGAAAGCCTCAACAATGGCAAGACCCTGGCTGAATCGCAGATGATAGAACTGCCCGCCTGTATCGAACAGCTCGCCATGTATGCCGGGGCGACCTATGCCCTGGAAGGCAAGACCCGCGACTACCCCGATGCCATCGGCATCGTCCACCGCGAACCCATCGGCGTGGTGGCACAAATTATTCCCTGGAATATTCCTCTGTTAATGGTGGTCACCAAAATCGCCCCGGCCCTGGCCGCCGGTTGCACGGTGGTGCTGAAACCCGCTGAGAGTGTCTGTCTGTCGGTGATGGAGTTCTTCCGCGAGATGAACGACATCATCCCCCCCGGCGTGGTCAATGTACTCTGCGGCTACGGCGCCGATGTCGGCGAGGCGCTGGTCACCCACCCGAAGGTGAGCAAGGTGGCCTTCACCGGTTCCCGCCCCACTRCGCAGGCCATTATGCGCTACGCCGCGACCAACCTGATCCCCCAAACCCTGGAGCTGGGCGGTAAGTCAGCAAATATTGTCTGCCCCTCAGCCGACATCGATGCCGCCGTCGAGGGCGCGGTGATGTCGACCATCTACAACAAGGGCGAAGTTTGCCTGGCCGGTTCGCGGCTATTTTTACACCAGAGCATCGCCGAAGAATTTCTCGACAAATTTAAAGCCACCCTTGAGCAGGTTCAGCTTGGCGACCCCGCCGCACCCACCACCCACATGGGGCCACAGGCCTCCGTGGTGCAACGCGATAAAATTCTGCGCTATCTCGAACTGGGCCAGGAAGAAGGGGCCACCCTGCTCAGTGGTGGCCAACGCGCCAGCGGCCCGGGTCTGGATGCCGGTAACTTTATTCAGCCGACCATCTTTACCGATGTGCGCAACGACATGCGCATCGCCCAGGAGGAAATTTTCGGCCCGGTCACCTGCGTACTCACTTGGGACGATGAAGCCAGCCTGCTGGCTCAGGCCAACGACTCGGTCTACGGCCTGGCGGGTGGCGTGTGGACCAACGAATTGAACCAGGCCCACCGCCTGGCCCGCGGCTTAAACACCGGCACGGTATGGGTCAACCGCTACTTCAATATCAAAACTGGCATGCCCCTGGGAGGCTATAAGCAGAGTGGCTTTGGCCGCGAATTCTGCCTCGAAACCCTCGAGCACTACACCCAGAGCAAGTCGGTGATGATCAACTTACAAGCGGGCAAGATCGGCCTTTTTGACCCCCAGCCCTAAGCATGGCTTAACTAGCCCCCGCCCAAGGGGTGGCGGGCTATTGTAGACAATCGAGTGAAGACAATAACGATGGACGCAGATTTTTGGCACAAGAAATGGGCAAGCGGGCAGATTGGCTTTCACCTCAGCACTGTTAATCCACTGTTAGGGCTCTCAATTAGCCTATGTCTTGCTGAATAATTCTTGAAGGTTCTTTAAAATATCAACAACTCTTTCTTGGTTCTTAATGCTGTCAACTGACCCTCCGTTTTCTTTTGCAAAACTCAAGGCTTTCTGTGTTGTTGCTAAAAGATCAAATTTCATTTCAGGGTCTAAATTCATACTTCGAGGTGCCATTAAATACAAACCATCAGTAGATGATACTAATTTATTGTCAGTTAAACTCGAAACCATATTAGCCATTTCATTTTGCGATATATTTGTAACGTCATAATTGTTTGCAATTTTTTGCCAGTTAGCCGTGGCATTTAACCCCGAATTACTAATGCTCACCGTGTCTCTGTCACTCTTATTTGGTGTGGGCGCACCTAAATTATTCGAAATATTGGCTGTTCTATTATGTATGTGGTTTGCTTGGCTACTATTATTTATGTGCATAAGAATTACCTATAAAGTAAACAATGTGCAACATGAAGCAAAAAACAAGCCATTTCATAATATTGCGTATAGACTTCTGCTAGCAACAACTGCCCTTGTTTAAACAGGCAAATTCTTGCCGGCATATCTTTTTCCCGGCAATGTTTATCCCAACCAAGCCCTAACAAAAACTTGCATCTGACCGTAAAAAGCGTCATTTTTTACGTCAGCTGAAGTTGAACGTTAGAACGCCGCCTTAGCGCCCTAGCGCTGCCCGCAGGTAGCTGCCTCTGTGTGGTAAAACTCGAGATATAGCCTGGCTACTGAGCCGGGGCTACCGTATTACCGGTGCCGAATTGAGCGCGACTGCCGTCGAAGAACTATTTGCAGAACTCGGCATCGCGCCACAGATAAACTCCGTCGGCACATGCCAGCGCTACAGTGCCGGAGGTATTGATATTTTTGTCGGCGATATTTTCAGTCTGAATAGCCAGTTGCTCGGCGAAGTCCACGCCATTTACGACCSCGCCGCCATGGTCGCCCTGCCCGAAGCCATGCGCCAACGCTACGCCGCCCATCTCATCACCCTCACCGCAGCGGCACCGATGTTAGTGGTGCGTTACGAATACGATCAAAGTCTGGCCGAAGGGCCGCCATTTTTGGTCGGCGAGGCGGAAATACAGACGTTATATAGCGGCACTTACCGACTCAGTACGCTCCAGACCCTCAACGTTGACGGCGGCCTGAGGGGCAAGTGCCCGGCACGGGAAAGTGTTTGTCTGGCCAAATAACAGAGCTAAGTAAAAACAGCCCCGCCCCTGACCTTTTCGTAAAACCTGAGCGCCGAGCATAAAAGTCAACTAGAGGTAGCGAACGATCAATAGGCTCGCCGACCAGCGAGGCCTAATATCAAGTCAGTACTGCTCCAGTGGCGTATTGACCTCAGCGAACACCGACGCGCCACCATCGCGCTTCAACAACAATACCTGATAGGGCGTAAAGCGATCGCCCATCTCCATGCCCGGGCTACCCGCAGGCATGCCTGGCACAGCCAGGCCAATGGAATCGGCCGGCGGTGCCGCGAGAAACTGCTGAATAATCCGCGCCGGGATATGCCCCTCAAAAACGAAGCCCTCGGTGGAGACAGCCGTGTGGCAAGACTGATACGAGGCAGCTATCCCTCGCTCGAGCTTCACTTTGTTTAAGTCTGCGGGGTGGTAAGTCGTCAGTGAAAAACCTCGATCCTCAGCATGCTCGGCCCACTTACCACAACAGCCACAGCTGGGACTCTTGTAAAGATCCATGGCAATAGCAGGGCTAGATTGTGCCACCCCACGTTGCTCAGCGGCCTGATCGCCAGCAACTCTGGTAGGCGCTTGCGCAAGGGGCTGATCTTTACTTTGCTCAGAACAGGCCGCTAAACTCAGGCTTAACAAAACACCAACAAGGCAATATCTATAATTCATTTATCCTCCAAAAAACCGGGCGCTAAATCAACATTAACGAAACGGCAGAAAAGAACTGTTTGTAAGTCTATCATTAGACACGGCGGGTTGATTAAAGCAGAACGCTCAAAAACAGAGGTCACCACAAAAATGGCATCAATAAAAAAAGTCTCCTCAGGGCTATTATTTCTTCTTATTGCCGGTAAAGGGCTGGCGCTAAATCTGAACAGCCAGCAAGAAGACAAGAGCCTGAAACTCGCCGACGCTGCACTTGAATGTGGTATTTATTACGAATTTACCGCAGGGGGATTAGCGAAGAACCCCAATGTCAGCCGTGGCGTGGTTCAAACCATCACCCAGAATTCAAAAACACTGCTACACACTGCCGATCTGCTTTATCACGCCGCCGGTATTTCAATAGAAGATAGACGTAAAAAAGTGATGCAAGGTGCTAAAGAAAGGCTCCAGAAAAGGAAAGAAAACCCAGGGAGCTATAACGAACTAATTTATGAATATGGCGAAAAGTGTAAATTATTGATGGACGCCTATTCCTACAGAATAGAAAGTTTATCGGGGGAATCGAACGCCATTTAAGCCTCCCATTAAAATCACCAAGAGCCTGTCGAGCTTAGGAGCGCGAAACCATAAACACAGGCCTCGCACTCCTAACTTCAATTAAGCCTTAGCGTCAAACACATAGGGCTCAAGATCTTCCTGCCCCTTAATACGATGCTTATGCCAACGGCCGCCACCGTAATAAACCAGCGCTCCCGGCTCTGCTTTACCTTCATGATCATAGTACGAAATACAATCACGTAGTGGCGCAGAAGCGATGTCAGCCTGAGCACAATGCTCGGCATAGACTGCCTGTGACTCTTCAGTAATATCGACAACGTCGGCACCTTTTTCTTCCATCTTATTCAACATCCACAGCACATAGTCACCGTGATCTTCAATAGTGTCTGTGAAGTTAAAGCTACCACCACCGCCCTGGGGCCCGGTAATCACAAACATATTCGGGAAGCCTTTGGTCTGTAAACCGAGGAAGGTTTTAGTGCCGTCCTCTGCCCATGTATCTTTCAACGTGCGCCCATCACGGCCCTTAATCATGCTGAAGGTCTGGGTCGCCATCCACTGAAAGCCAGTGGCATAAACCAGCACATCGAGTGGGTATTCCACGCCATCGTGAACAACACCCTTCTCAGTAATTTCAGCAACACCGCGCGGGGCCGTGTCGATGAGGTGTACATGGGGCTTGTTAAACGTCGGCAGATATTCGTCGTGGAAGGTCGGACGCTTACAGCCATAGTTGTAATAGGGCTTGAGGGAAGCGGCCGTTTTGGGATCTTCAACAATGGCATCAACCCGCGCGCGAATTTGCTCCATAATGCGGAAGTTGCTATCCAGCATTTTTTGCTGGTGCTCTTCCGGAGACAAGCGTGTCGTGTGCTTTTTCTTGGTTTTAGCCACATCGACTTTGCCAGACAGGTAATCGTCATTGGCCTCCAACGCGGTACGGCCCGATGATATTTTGGCAAATCTGGCGCGTCGCTTTTTCGCCCAATCTTCTTCCGTCTTCCAGGTTTCGAACTCTTCTTCAGTGGTCGCGCGCTGATCGCGCACATCGACAGACGACGGGGTTCGCTGAAAGACATGCAATTCTTTTACGGTCTTGGAGATTTCCGGAATAATCTGTACGGCAGTCGCGCCCGTGCCGATAATGCCGACACTCTTACCGGCCAGATCGACGTTGTAATCCCAGCGCGACGTGTGGAAGGCATCGCCTTTGAATTTTTCCATACCCTCAATTCTTGCCAGCTTCGGCGTGGTCAAGATACCGTTGGCGACAATCAGATATTTAGCCTTCATCTTGTCACCGCGATCGGTGCTCACCTGCCAACGGCCAATCGACTCATCCCACTCAGTCTCTTCAACCGTGGTGTGGAACAGGCACTTATCGTAGAAACCAAATCTCTTCGCAATGTTCTGGCAGTGTTCCATAATCTCGAAACCACTGGCGAACTTCATCGTAGGCACATAACCCATCTCCTCGAGCAGAGGCAGGTAGCTATAGGCCTCAACATCGCAGGCGATACCCGGATAACGATTCCAGTACCAGGTACCACCCACATCGCCGCCCTTCTCACAAAAGCGCACATCTTTGTAGCCCGCCTGGCTGAGCTTATACCACAGCAACAGACCGGCAAAGCCGGCACCAATGATCAGGATTTCGCACTCATCGTCAAGCGCGTCGCGGGGTATCGGCGGCAGTGAATGCACATCTTCAAGGTACTTACTGAATTCACCGTCCATCTCGATAAAGTCGGCGACACCCGTTCGCGACTTCTTGAAATCACGGTACTTCGCCTGCTCATCGGCGTTAAACACAGCACCGGCCTTAGCTTCCGGTAATGCAGTTAAGGCTTCGTCGGTAACAACGGAATAACCCTTGCCGGTAATTTTTTCATTGGCCTTACCAGCCCGTGTATTGAATATTTTTAAACCTGTCTCTGGATCTATCTTTATAGGCATTACAGTTTCTCTGTCATTAATAATTGGTAACTCAGAATTATCGCCGCCCTTTGCCCCGGGGTCTAGTCGAATATGGAATAAGGCCTTTCAGCGCTCCGAAGGGGTAGAAGGTGGGGCATACCTTGCGGAAGCAAGTGAGTATTTAGATGCCCACCGCCGTGCTGAGACAAAGACTACTGATCAGAAAAGAGGGTCAAATGAAAGACTCACCAATATCAGCAGTGTGGTCAAACCCTGTGGCAACTGAAGCACCACAGCGACGCGGCCCTCATCGTCTGGAGTGTGTGGGGGGCAGCATGGTGCCCCTATAGCTTGGCACCCAGGCTTAGCTCGACTAAATTACGGGCTAATTTCTGAAAGCAGCTCAAGGTTGGTAACAAGGTTGCGTACACCGTGGGCATGATCTTCATTAAAAATGTTGTTTTTACACCACTCGCTTACTGATGTGATATTTACCTTTGCTACTTTTGGGCGAACACTCCACGTCACTTGAAAGGGTGAGCCTTTCTCATTGTAGCCAGGTCCCGTCGTCGACCCTGCGTACTGGACAGGTGTGCCCGTGTTGCTCGGGATATTGATTGCCTGCTGCAAACCCTTAACGTCGCCATGCTTCGTTAAGCCCTTAAAGTCGAGAGCATTTTCATCATTAACAAGAACATACACCTGGGTTTCTACACGTAACTGAGGGTTCTTAATGGCATCGTTGAAACAGGCACCCAGCGTTGGGCCCGGCTTTATCTTTGCGCTTGAATAAACGTAGTGCACCTCCACCGTGTCGCCCGAAACAAGCCCTCCGTGCTTGCTCGGGCAAGCATCTTGTGCAACGGGCTTAAGCTCAGCCTTACTGAGTTGTCCGGTATATTTAAAACCACTCTGGTAGCCGTAGCCATCACCGTTGCCCGCATAGTCGGTAAATTCGCCACCCTTGTGCTCGGCGTTTTTGTGAAAATGAATATTGCATAAATTCATTGCTACAGAAGCAGGCGCTGCATTGAATGCGAGCTGGTTATTGCCACCGGTTGCATCGATATCGCGCGGCGACTGGGGGCCAAATCCTGCGCCGCTAGTGTTTTGTGTCAGCGAGGCTCTTTGCTCAGCAATCACCTTGTCAGTAACGTCAGCATGTGTTTTATGGCTATCTTCTTGCGCACAGATACCCAGTGGCATTAGCGCGACTGTTGCGAGCGCGGTCAAAATACGTATATTTCGCTTCATTTTTAAACTCCAATAATTTTGAATAATTGCCGATACAGTAATAAATCTTGCTTTAGAAGGCCCTAAGTATCGCACTCAGCTAATGCCAAAAGCAGTGACTGGCTATGCCATTTCTTACCTCCTACTATTGTTGCAACAACTGCTGCAATTTTTCTTGCGTTATAAAAAATTCAAAGTGTATTGGCTGTTTAGCACCGATGACCAAATACCTTAAACTTGCAGAAAATTCCTTTTCATCTGTTGTTTCAGAATATATGGCCAGCTTATTCGCTAAATTGATGAGCCTACTCCTGGAAAAATCATTTTTAGAAGCCTGACCATTGCTTTGATTATCTGCCTGAGCTATCACCCATTCGTAAAACGCACTTCGTTCTTCAACGATATTGAGATCAGGCTTCCCTGAAATCCAGGAAGGCAAATCATCGGCCCAGCAGATACCGGCAGTAAACAAAATTGCCAGCAAGACCAGAGTGTAGTTTTTTCTGAATCTGTGCATGTTTAACAACTCCTTTTTAACACCACGAGAATACAATTAATCTTAAGCACTGCTATAGAGAATCATGGGCTCAGCCTTACACACCCGAATACGGGACGAGGTATTCAGACAGGCATAGGGTGCACTTGTAGATTGAATGCGGCCATTTATGCCCCGAATATAAACCCCACCAATACCAAAGCGAACATTACCATTAGTACAGGCGAAGAAATTTTAGAAAATTTATTGATTAGCTGTGGTGATTCCAGGGACCTAACCGCGCTATAAGCTTCCTCAGCCTGTTCAAAAACTTCAGGGCTCACATGAATTTTGTTTCCTTTCCTAATGTCTTCGCATAGCGCTTCAATTTCATCAATACTTAAGAAATTCAAATGTGGATCGTCCGTGCTGTAGCACAGGATAATTGAGTAAATTAGGTCCGCATGTATTTCAGGAATGACAAAACATGATCCACATATTTGATGGGCTTCGGGTTTACTATTACCGCAATATATACAAAAACTTTTCATCTTCGAGTTACTAACCCATTAAATGTAACGTTTTGCTAAACGGCGAGCGTTAGCAAATCCAGTGGAGGCCGTTTGTTTTGGCCGGAACGATGCTTGAGTAACTCGTTAAAAGGGCTCTGACCCCCTATGCTTTTTATTCCTAGCAATGATTTCTCTTATCAACTCAGCAGAAAATAACGATTTAGACAGATACTGCTGACCGCCAGATTTAGCTACCAGAATAAGCCCTAAATCAGTTTCAATGACGCACTTGATATCTGCCCACAATARCGCTGTTTGCGTATAGGGGTTYTGTGTTTKRATYCCTTCTTCATCTATACTTAATKTCACTTCACTATTGGCACTTCTCCCCCACATCTGCCGCATTAACCACCAMGCCCGTCGAAATCKAAAATGRATTAGTTCCAGCACAGCTAAAGCGATTAATATGCTACCTRCRACCTTAGGTTGCTCASTAAAAAACAGCAATCCMGCACCAGCAGAAAACAATAACGCAGGAAATAGATAATTGGGCTTGGCGTTTTTCCCGTAGGGTAAAGATTGATCAAAACATTCTGCAAGGTAATCTCGAGATAAAGTAAATTTAGTATTAAAAGATTGCATAGAAACCGCCTATTTTCCTCGTTAAAAGGGCTCTGACACCTTAAGGGCCCTAGCAATCACTACCATCTCCAGAGCCAATATTATGGCCGGTAATTTGGCGAATGTTATTCTTGTTCATTAATGAAGCGTGATGGTGTGAAAAGTTATCCCCCTTGGCCAAACGGTCGTAGAGCACGACATTAACAGTGGCTGCTAAATTCATACAGCCCTCCGTTGGGATGTAGACAATATCCTCGCAGAAATCGGTGATCCCTTTTTTCAGGGTACCGTCTTCTGGACCAAAAATGTAGAAGGCTCGGGCGGGGTGTTTATAAGTGGTCAGCGGCTTGGCGCCAGCGACCAACTCAACGGCTACGGGCACGCAGCCCAAGGGGATAACGCCTTCTAATTCATTGACGCCGATGAGCGGCAGTGACTCATGAATTTTTTTGGTGTCGGTGTAGAAAGGTTGGGCGCGGTCGTAACGCTCGCCTGTATAGAACACGGAATTGACGCCATAGCAGCCAGCGGCGCGCATGACGGACCCGACATTTTCAGGAGATTTGGGATTGAACAGGCCAATACAGGTATAACTGTTTTTCATAAGAATTATTCATTGATATTAATTTGTTTTTGATGACTTAGGAAAAGATTCGGCTTTAGATTTAACGCTAGAATAAGTGGCGAAGTGCGCAGCACTTTAGCGCGCTTGATTGCCTTGTTAACTGTTTTTCGGCACAGGCCATAATATTAAAACGGAATATCATCATCAAAATTATCTTCTGGCGAGTTACTGGGCACAGGCTCCTTTACTACCAAGATAGATTTATGCTCCTGCAGCCATTTAATACCTTCATTCGCTACAAAGTAGCATTTATACTCTTCACCGAAGGCCTCATGATCAACAAGCAATTTTTCCGTTAGATAATTCTTTTCCATTAATCCAGAAACACCTAATGGAAGCGCAATGTCAGAGAATTTTAGCTCTTTCATTTTTTGCTGAAGCTGCCACTGACTAATTCCACCAGTTGTAGTTGGCCAAAATGAAAATGCAGCAGACAATATTGCCACTTCGTAGTCTTCTAAGTCCGTTTTCGATTCACTTCCAGACTTTAGAACTTTAATTGATTCTACTCTCTTAGAGGTTTTCAATTCATTTTTGATCCACTTTACARTATTTCTCTCAAGCTCTTCGTACCCGCTTTTGGAGTCTGTTCTATAGAATATAATGGGCCTATGCTGAATATCAAAGGGGAGTTTTTGACGGACAGATTTATCGCACAATATGACAGTTGGTCGATCCAATGCTAAYGCATAACCAAGTTCTAGCCAAACATTCGGATTGTCCACGCTAACTTCTGCTATGCAAATTGACGCAGACTCAATGGCGGTTTCAATTTTTTCGATGACAGGGTTAAGACCTAATATCTCATCAGCTCTTTGAGGGTCAACTTTTGCTTTAAGCAATGCGGGCCTTATTGTTTCCGCATATCTTCTGTCATATGTTCCACCATCAAAGGCCTGTATAACGAAACATGTTGGAATTATTTTTTCTTCGCCAGGCATGTGTACTCCTTGTGTACAGTTAACATTTGTATACTGCGCATGCGCACTTTTCCGAATCTGAAATTCGGCAAGCACCCACAACCCATTGATTTAAAATGAGAATATAAGACAAGTCCGATTCCCTACCGCGCTAAACGCGTATGCGCAGTATTCCACTTCCCCTTGCGCAGCATCCTCCTCTCGCAAAACCACAAGCCGTTGATTATTATATTCTTTCAAAAAATTACGGAGTGATATTGCGCAAGCCCAAGAATAATAACACGCAAAATTTCTGGTACAGCACCAATACACGTCCATAGAGGCCGTTCTAAAACAACACCTGCATCTTCAAACCCAGCCCTTTTATCGAGAGTGTACACAGCAATATTCGCTTAAATACTCAAGCCTGCTTGTACTTATTACCTCGCTCTAGCCACATTCAAGCGACATGCCCACCAAAGCCTGTCCCCGGTAATCCCCCCAACTCAACAACCAATCGGCAACTCAGTTTTATCAATCAATTGCTGCAAGGCAAAGCTCGATTGAATATTGGAGATACCGGGAATCTGCGTCAGCTTATCCACCAAAAAATGCTGGTAGTGCTCCAGATCGGGCACGACCACGCGCAGCATGTAGTCCGAGCCGCCGGTCATTAAGTAGCACTCCATCACCTCTTCACACTCGCCGATGCGCTGCTGGAAGGTTTGCAGTTGGCTCAGTTCCTGGCTATGCAGCGAGACATGAATCACCACATTGACCGGCAGGCCGACCTTCTTGGGATTGACGATGGCGACGTAGGCCGGGTATTCATGTGGAAATTCGCAAGCGTGCTGATGGCCCGCCAACGGGGAAAGACCTTCAAATCCAATTGGTGTCCAATGAC
>NVWE01000022.1 GCA_002746135.1 Cellvibrionales bacterium
AATATTCCCCACTGCTGCCTCCCGTAGGAGTCTGGGCCGTGTCTCAGTCCCAGTGTGGCTGATCATCCTCTCAGACCAGCTACGGATCGTCGCCTTGGTRGGCCTTTACCCCACCAACTAGCTAATCCGACGCAGGCTTCTCCAATAGCGCAAGGTCCGAAGATCCCCTGCTTTCCCCCRTAGGGCGTATGCGGTATTAGCATGCGTTTCCACATGTTGTCCCCCACTACTGGGCAAATTCCTACGCGTTACTCACCCGTCCGCCGCTCTACTCACACCGAAGTGCTTTCTCGCTCGACTTGCATGTGTTAGGCCTGCCGCCAGCGTTCAATCTGAGCCATGATCAAACTCTTCAGTTTAWATCTTTTACCTCTRCCGACTACTNARCTGGCAAGAGGGGATGATTTCACAATACCTGCGATAYCATCCAAAAACTTGGCTCAAAAACTTTGGCTTACCTTTGTATTACWACGTATTACTTTGGTGAGTTACTTGCTTTTGAAGTATTCAAATGTCGCCTGAATCATCTTCAGCAAGCACCCACACGCTTTGCCTGATCAATTGTTAAAGAACGTTCGCTCCGATGAGCGGGAGGCGTATTCTACTGATTGCCACCCTTTAATCAACCATTWTTTTCAGTTTNTTTGTTTAGNCNTTYNNCAACTAAACACTTTCAAATAATGRCYCGCTTMMMRGCTTCCCGTTGAGCGAGGCGCGCATTCTACAGAGCCCCGCGAAACTGTCAACAACTAAACAATACTTTTAGTAAAAAAATAACAAAACACGCTAATTCACGTGCCTGCACACTCTTTCCGCGCCCCGCTACACCCAACGTAACAGGTGAAAATGCTTCTTGCCGCGGCGTATTAGATGGAAGCGCTCAAAATAGGCACTCGAACGCCTTAATGCAAATGCATCATCTCGCTGCTGCTCACCGTTGACCCGCACTGCACCGTCTCGGATAAACTTACGCGCCTGACCCTGGGTCACCTCACCTCTAGGCGTCAAGGCCAAACCCGACTCGACCAGAGCATCGATTAAACACAGGCCATCGGCCTCGACATCACTCGACGGCATGCCGTCCAGCGCCAGCTGCCCCATATCATCCTCAGTGAGCTTATCCAGCGAACCGCTAAACAGTGCTGCCGATATTCGCTCTGCCGCCTCAACGCCGTCATCACCATGCACCAGGCGCGTTACTTCGCGCGCAAGGATGGCCTGAGCCGACTTCTTGCCCTGAACCTGCTCATCGGCTCGTTCAATCTCCATCAATTCACTTACCGGTAAAAAGGTAAAATAATGTAGGAAACGGTAAACATCCTGATCCGCCACATTCACCCAAAACTGGTAAAAGGCGTAGGGCGATGTTTTTGCCGGATCCAGCCAAATGGTGCCCGACTCGGTCTTGCCGAATTTTGTGCCGTCAGATTTGGTGATTAGAGGGAGGGTCAGCCCAAAGGCTGACACACGATGCATGCGCCGCACCAGATCAATACCCCCGGTAATATTCCCCCACTGATCGGAACCCCCGATTTGCAAAGTACAGCCAAAGCGCTTGTACAGCTCAGCAAAGTCATAGGACTGCAGTAACATGTAGGAAAATTCGGTGTAGGAGATACCCTCACCCTCACGCTCAATGCGCGTTTTTACCGACTCCTTATGAATCATCGCATTGACGGCAAAATGCTTACCCACATCGCGGAGGAAATCCAGGACCGGCATATCGCCCATCCAGTCGAGGTTATTCGCCACCTCGGCGGAACACGAGCCGCTATCAAAATCGATGAAGCGAGAAACCTGCTGTTGTAGACGCCCGGCCCAGGCGGCCACCACACCCGGGGTATTTAGCTGACGCTCCTGGGCCTTGAAGCTGGGATCACCAATCAAGCCCGTTGCCCCACCCACAAGCGCTACGGGCTTATGGCCAGCCAACTGAAAACGTCGCAGCGCGAGAAGCGGCACCAAACTGCCAATATGCAGGCTATCGGCAGTGGGATCAAAACCACAATAGAGCACACGCTGCTCGGTGAGATGCTCAGCGAACGCGGCTTCACCCGTCGTCTGCGCGACCAGGCCTCGACTTTGCAAATCACTGATCAAACCTTGATCCACTTTTGCCATGACTTTATAAGCCTCAATATACCAAAAGGATCCGAACGATACAGGATAGCCCCATAAAAACAAATGCAACTCACACCACATATTTATTTATCACAACTTTAAGTTAGAGCCGTATTTTGTTATAAATCACAACCTTAGCTTCGACAGCTCCAGCGGAATRCACAATCTCATGCAAGCCAGCCGAAAAACATGCTCAAAAGGGATGGTAAAACTCCCGAAAAAACATCTCGCTGCGGCGACTGCCGTCGCAGTCTGCTTGATTGGAGTCATATCCCTTCTGCCGTCGAAAAATGTTCAGGCAAAACGCAATATCATTACCGTCGACTTGCCTGTAGACGCACACACAGCAAGCCAGGCAGACAGCTCGGCGCCCGACATCGAGACCAAGCCCGATAATCCCGATGTAACACCCGGGCTACCAAACTGGCAGCAAACCACAGTTGTCTCTGGCGACAACCTAACGACCATTTTCAAGCGCCTCGGCCTCAATGCCAACGACGTCTACACTGTAGCCAATGCAAGCACTGAGCAAAAACCACTGCGACGCCTCCGCCCCGGCGAGCACATTGCCATCTGTTTAGAYGACGAAGGCATGCTCAACCAGGTTAAATACACGCGCTCGCGCCTTGAGCACTATCTGTACGAGCGCGGCGACAATGGTTTTGAGGGCAAAAAGGTCGCCCTCCAACCCGACCTTATCCCGACTCACAAAGCGGGCATTATTAACCACTCCCTGTCACTCGACGCCAACAAAGCCGGTTTAAGTCAAGCCAAAATCATGGAACTCGCCAATATTTTCGGCTGGGATATTGATTTTGCCCTCGATATTCGCAAAGGTGATGAGTTTAGTGTTCTCTATGATGAAAAATTTCTTAACGGCGAGAAGGTCGGCAACGGCAATATCCTCGCGGCCACATTTTCCAATCATGGCAAGACCTTCAGCGCTGTCCGCTTCATTGAGCAAGATGGCTCGATCAATTATTACACCCCCGACGGCAAGCCCATGCGCAAGGCCTTCTTGCGAGCACCTTTGGACTTCACCCGCATCAGCTCTAATTTTAGCTTGCGCCGCAAGCACCCCGTGCACAAACGTATAAAAGCCCATCGCGGAGTGGACTATGCAGCCCCGCGCGGCACCCCCGTGTATTCAGCGGGTGATGGCAAAGTTATCGCCAGCGGTTATAGCAAAGCCAACGGCAACTATGTATTCATTCAACACGGCGGAAAATACGTCACCAAATATCTCCACCTGACTAAGCGCCTTACCCGCAAAGGCAAGCATGTCAGCCAGGGAGAAACCATCGGCACAGTGGGCTCTACTGGCTACGCCACAGGCCCCCACCTGCATTACGAATTTCTGGTTAACGGGGTTCATCGCAACCCGCGGACGGTCAAGCTACCTGATGCCAAAACCATCGCCAACAGCCAGCGCAACGAATTTTTCGCCCAAACCGTGCCGCTGCTCAACCAACTTAGCCAGCATAACGGCATACTGATTGCCCAAGCCAACCCCAACGACTAAAGCCCCCACCCATGAGCCAAGCCACCCGCGAGCTCTATATAGGCCTGATGTCTGGCACCAGCATGGACGGCATAGACAGCGCCGTTGTCGACCTCGCTCAAGGTAGAGCCAGCATCATTGCCACGCACTCCCACTCRATCCCCAAGCACCTCCAGACAAAGATCCGCTCTCTCTTTTCACCGGGGGACGACGACATTGATACCCTCGGTAGCTGCGACCAACAACTGGGGCTTTGTTTCGCAGAAGCAACGAACACTTTGCTAGAACAGGCGGGACTGAAGGCTAGCGACATCATCGCCATAGGCAGCCACGGCCAAACTGTGCGACACCGGCCACCTGCCAACGACACACCCCACCCCTTTACACTGCAAATTGGCGATCCCAATATTATTACCGCACGTACCGGYATCACCACCGTGGCCGACTTCCGGCGCAGGGACATGGCATTGGGCGGCCAGGCAGCGCCGCTAGTACCAGCCTTTCATCGCGCCGTTTTTCACAGCAAAACGCGCAATAGAGCGGTCGTCAATATTGGCGGCATCAGCAACATCACCTTTCTACCCACAGATAGCGAGGTGCTCGGTTTCGACACCGGGCCCGGGAATCGCTTACTTGACGACTGGATAAAGCAACACAARAATAAAGACTTCGATGACTGCGGACAATGGGCAAGCCAACACACCAGCGACCCGCAACTTCTTAAGCAGTTGAAAGCMCACCCCTTTTTACGACGCYCGGCACCGAAAAGCACCGGCCGCGAAGAGTTCAATCGCCAGTGGCTGGATCAAGAGTTAAAGAAGTTCGCCCACCTCTCACCCGGTTGTGTACAGACAACGCTGCTCGCCTTCACTGCCGAAACCATTGTCGACGCGCTAAAAGCGCTACCAGTGGGAATAGATGAGGTTTTTATCTGTGGTGGTGGTGCATTGAATACAACACTGATGGCCAGCCTCGGCGACTTGCTGGCACCCGTAAAAGTTGACCACACAGCGGCGCTGGGCATTTCACCCGAATGGGTGGAGGCCGCAGCCTTTGCCTGGCTTGCGCGGCAGACACTGGCGGGACTAGCAGGAAATTTGCCCGCTGTAACCGGGGCTAAAGGCCCGACTGTTCTCGGCGGGATTTATCCGAGCTATCTCGACTAACCGTCGATCACACACCCACTAAAAACGCACATAACCCTCCTCCTCTGTCAGCCGCTCTATTTCATCAGGGCCAAAGGCTACTGTGCCGACAAAGGGAACGAGAGCCGATTTATTTTGCTCAAGAAAACGTAAACGGGTTCGGCAAATTTTAATATCAACCACCTCAAAGGCGCTTAAGCGGGCAGCAAGATCAACGATTTTTTTGTAACGCCTGTAGTTTTCGCGGAAGAATATTTCAACTTCAGGGCCATGCAATACAAGAGCGATCGGTCGCGGGCTTGATAGCAGGGGTGAGCTTTCCAGATAKAAGGCYTCGGCACGCAGYAAYGCGGCCTCCACTTCTTCTGGCTTATTCTGATCGATACGAACGAGGTAACCGGGCACTGCACTTTGCGGAGCCTCAACCAGGGGCTGCATTTGCTCCCCAGCCAGAGCCGTTAAGTGGAAGAACACCAACAAAAAGAACGGGGGCACGAAGCGGCTAAGCCATGTCGTAACAAGGCCTACCTGTGACAAGAGATATCCGYTTGCGTGTTTAGATCGAAAACGAAGCACCACAACCACAGGTGGTCGCGGCATTGGGGTTATTGACCACAAACCGAGAACCTTCCAGCCCTTCGGAGTAATCGAGCTCAGCACCCGCGAGGTATTGAAAGCTCAAAGAATCGACCAGCACAGTGACTCCCTCTCTCTCAACTTGGGTATCGTCTTCAGCAACGGCCTCATCGAAGGTAAAACCGTACTGAAATCCGGAGCAACCGCCACCAGTAACATACACTCGCAACTTGAGGTCAGGATTACCCTCTTCTTCAACCAATGTTTTCACTTTGTGCACAGCACTGTTGGTCACATTAAGCGCGCTGGGAATGAATGTTTCTGCTACTGTCATCAATAACTCCGACCTTTCTCTGTCATCTAAAGGCTGTTTTATAGAACCGATACCTCAGTATGGGGGCAAAAATGCAAATAGCAATGTTAGGCTTGCCGCATACCCCCATCGTCAACAGCCTCAAGGTGGCTCGTCAGTTGAGCTTTTTCGGTTTCCGGAACCGCCGCGGCTGCATTTTCTTCTTCCTGCACGAAGCCACCGTTCACCTGAGCGCCTTTCTCTATTTCGAGCAAGGCGTAGTGAATATCACCTTTGACGACAGCCTGGGAAGCAAGTTCAACCTGCTTCGCGGCATAAATGTCACCCTCTATATTGCCAYTGACAATCACCACAGGCGCTTTCACTCGACCAATAACAACACCCGTATCGCGTATTCTTACACAAGCGTCAGCACCGTCACCAACGGCTTCAATATTACCCCTAACCTGGCCTTCTATCTCTAGGCTGCCACTAAAGTGAATCTCACCAACAATACACGTCCCTTTAGCGATCAACGTTGGCGTAGCCGTCCCTCTTCTGGTTTTTTTATCCCTGCGCATCACYYACCTCTRYTATTTWYTGTCTGCNNNNCCYCTGGCAARATYCCACGACAARACYARYTCYTTACTGCGAGCTTTCTTTGCCGAGGGCCAAATTGTTGCGCGAATCACGGCTGGCTCGAACCCATCGGGCAAATAAATCACCCCTTCGACAAGCTGAAAGTACTTAAACTTGCTATTTACTGGCATCGAAGCCACATCCGGATCCAATTGCGCTAGCGAATAATGTGCGTCTTTACCTGCCAACACACCTTCAACGTCAACGGAGAAGCTCACTTTCGTCGTTTTTGACAAGCCTTCCGTCTTCCTCAGGGCAAAACGGTAACGATAAACACCGGGTGTTTCTGTCGACCGGATCAGAAAATTAGATATTTGCAGCCCTTTTTCCAACTGTTCACTTTTAACCAGAGTACGGTAAAGGTCGAGTTCTTCCTGGTACACCGATAGCTTCCGGTCAAGTACAACGACTGTCCTGCGCATCTTCTCCAGCGCCTGCCGGTCAACGTCGGCCCCCAGCTGCAASGCCARCTGCTGATGCTCCCGCTCCGCCAACTTCGTTGCCTGCCGATCAAAATCAGTTCGCAATTCGCGATGCGCTACTGTCGCCTCGGCAAAATAYTCACTACCCARCAGAAAACCGCCRCCAGCCCCGACCRACAAAGCTAACGCCAGCAAAGCCACCAGACCAATACTGCTATCCATCAGACGGTCTAAAAACGCATCCACAGCTCTAACTCCACTCACCGGGCATTCACCAATAGAAAGCCTCCAAAAATCACCGCCWCCAACCTAAGGCAACAAGGGTGGCGCTTCAAGACCACTGGTTTCCGCTAACCCGAACATGATATTCATATTTTGTACTGCCTGGCCGGAAGCCCCTTTCACCAGGTTGTCTATAGCCGACATCACCACAACTTTGTCGCCATTTTGCGGCCTTACCACACTGATACGACACACATTCGAGCCCCGCACACTGCGTGTTTGCGGGTGCGTACCCGCAGGCATCACATCGACAAAAGGCTCATCGGCATAGCGATTTTCAAACAAGGCTTGCAGATCAACACTCGTATCAAGCAGGGTTGCGTAGAGGGTGGAATGAATACCTCGCACTATCGGCAGCAARTGGGGCACAAAGGTCAGGCCCACAGACTTATTAGCAAAAACCTCCAAACCCTGAACGATCTCCGGTAAATGACGATGCCCTCCAGCAGCGTAAGCCTTATAGCTGTCACTCACCTCGGTGTGTAAATTATCAATCTTGGCCTGCCGACCGGCACCACTGGCACCCGATGCGGAATTGGCAATCAAGTCGTCAGTCGACACCAGGCCATTTTCGAGTAGAGGCAGGAAACCCAGCTGCACGCTGGTCGGATAACAACCCGGGCAGGCAATCAAGCGAGCAGCACGTATGGCCTCACGATTCACCTCGGGCAAACCGTAAACGGCTTCGGGTATTAATTCAGGGCAGGCGTGAGTCTGGCTGTACCACTTTTCCCAGAGCTGCTGATCCTTTATGCGAAAATCCGCCGACAGGTCGATCACTCGCGCCCCACGCTTGAGAATCTCCGGCACCATTGCCTGCGCCACGCCATGGGGCGTCGCAAAAAACACCACATCGGCTTTGGCAAGCTGATCAGGGTCAGGCTCACTAAAACGCAGATCGAAATGCCCCCGCAGGCTAGGGAAGAGGTCGGCAACAGGCAAACCACTCTCACTGCGCGAGGTGATGGCCGAGACCTCCACCCCCGGATGCATCGCCAGTAAACGCAACAACTCAACCCCGGTATAACCCGTTCCACCTACAATACTTGCCTTTATCACGCCCGCTTACCTCATCTTAAAATCGTGGGAACCAGCTATCATACCGCAACAAAGACGCATGCTAAGCTCGCCGGTCATGCAATCAACATAATAACTATGCTGCCATCTGATAAAAACCTATCAAACCCCCCACAAGGGCGTATCGACTCTCTCTTTACCCACTTTCGACATCGACTGGCCCATGTTGACGCTCTCCCTCAACTGGCTTTATTGGGGCTCGCCAGCGGCATAGTTACCGGCCTTATCGCGGTTGCTTTTCGCCTTGCCATCGAATGGCCTCTTGAATTRTTCCTGCCCGCCCACGATAGTGAAGGCTTCGAGTCTTTACCCCTAGAAGCCCGGCTCATTATTCCTTTAGTCGGCATGCTGCTTATCGCACTCGTCATGCGGGGACGATCCAAAACCGAGCGCCAGTGCGGTGTTGGCCATGTTATTGAGCGCTACCAGCAGCACCAGGCACACTTGCCCGCGAAAAACGCCATCGTCCAGTTTGTTGCAGGCTCGCTCGCCGCATTATCGGGTCACTCGGTCGGACGCGAGGGGCCTGCCGTCCATCTCGGGGCAACCTGCTCCAGCTTACTCGGCCAAAAGCTCGGTCTCCCCAACAACAGCCTGCGCATCATGGTCGGCTGTGGCGTTGCCGCCGCTATCGCCGCCTCCTTCAACACACCCCTGGCGGGCGTAATTTTCGCTATGGAAGTGGTACTAATGGAGTACACCGTGACCGGGTTTATCCCCATCATTATTGCCTCCGTTTCCGGTGCATTAATCAGCAGAGTCTGCTTTGGCGACGATCCGGCCTTCTCCATCCCCGACCTGACGATGGGCAGCATGCTCGAACTGCCCTTTTTGATCTTCTGCGGCATTATTGTCGGCCTCGCCAGCAGCGTCGTTCTCAAACTGCATAAATACATTCAAGATTTAAAAACCCTGTCGTTAACCACCCGCTTATTTATAGCAGGGATACTCACCAGCCTTGCTGCCGCCTTTGTGCCCGAAGTGATGGGCGTCGGTTACGATACGGTTGAAACAGCCATGCTGGGGGGCTTCAGCTTTACTTTATTACTGACAATTGCCGTCACCAAGCTACTGCTTTCAACAGTGACTATTGCCCTCGGCGTGCCCGGCGGCAGCATCGGCCCCACCCTCGTTATCGGCGCTTGTTTGGGTGGCGCCATTGGCATGGTTGGCGCCAGCATAAGCCCCGACAACGCAGCCAACAGCGGTTTTTACGCCACACTTGGCATGGGAGCAATGATGGCCGGCGTGCTCAACGCGCCCCTTGCCGCTTTAATGGCCCTGCTGGAACTCACCTACAATTCGGCCATTCTGCTGCCAGCAATGCTGGTCATTGTGATCGCCACCATCACTGCTCGCTTAACCAGCCGCTTACCCGGGCTCTTCCTGATTGGCAGAAACCCAGAGTCCTTTACCTCCCCCGTTTTTCAGAGTTTAAGCCGGGCCGGTGTCACCAGCCTGATGAATCGTAATTTCATCTCTCACAGCCCCCTGCTACCTCTTGACCAGGCCGAGGTGCTACTGAATCAACACCCCGACTGGATTGTTATAGAAGATAACAATGGCGATTACTTTATTCTCCGGCCCAGCGATCTCGCCCACCACATACAGGCCATGGAAGCCGATAAGCGCCCACAGAGCGTCATCGATTTAATGGAAATAGCCGGTGAGCGCTGGCAGCTACACCCCATTCATTCACGCTCCACGCTGCAAGAAGCGCTAGTGTTAATCCGCGAAAATAATGGCTTCGCCGTGCATGTAATCCAGCCCGCCACGGAAACCTCATCACCGATTGCAGGCATCATTACTCGAGATCAGATTGACAACTATTATCAGTAGACGCCTTATCCAGTAAACTGCTGGCAATTTTCACCAGTACCACCCTCATCGACAGGAGTCCGTACGCCATGCCTCGCGAATGGGTATTAGCCCTCCATATCATCAGCCTTGTTTGCTGGTTTTCCGCACTATTTTATTTGCCCCGTTTATTCGTCTACCATGCCATGGCCGACGATGCCCCCAGTAATGAACGCTTTAAAGTCATGGAGCGAAAGCTATATCGMGGTATCGCCACTCCCGCCATGATCGCCACTCTGGTATTCGGTGTGTGGCTGACCCGTTTCGCCACTGAATATTATCTCGCYCAGGGCTGGTTCCAAACAAAATTAATATTGGTGGTATTGTTGATCGCCTATCACTTTGCCTGTCGCCAGCTAATGCGCCAATTTCAGACCGGACTCAACACCCGTCGGCATCAGTTTTATCGCTGGTTTAACGAAGCCCCGGTGCTGCTGTTAATTGGCATTGTGRTTTTAGTSGTGGTCAAACCTTACTAAAATCAGYTTTCAACTTTACACTCACCAAGGACATGATATGGACATCTGTACCGCACGTAAGCTGGCTGTTAATTAAATGGCAGGCACTCTCTGGATCACCATCGCCGCAATACTCGTTTTTATTATGCAAGCGGGGTTTTTGTGCCTCGAAAGCGGGCTGGTGAGAAGCAAAAATAGCGTCAATGTCGCAGCCAAAAATATCAGCGATTTTATTGTTTCAGGCACCCTGTTCTGGGCAATCGGATTTGCCATTATGTTTGGCGACAGCATCGGCGGCTGGTTTGGCAGTAGCCACTTTTTTATGGGCRACGATGCCARCCCCCGAATGATTAGCATCTTTCTGTTTCAAATGATGTTTTGCGGCACCGCGGCAACACTAGTTTCGGGCGCCGTCGCCGAACGCATGAATTATCGCGGCTACCTCGTTTGCACCGTCACTATCGCCCTCATCATCTACCCTCTGGTCGGCCACTGGGTCTGGGGCGGGGCTATTTCCGGCACCCCAACGGGCTGGCTCGAGCTGCGCGGCTTTGTCGACTTTGCCGGCTCAACAGTGGTGCACTCCGTCGGCGGCTGGGTGGCACTGGCAGCACTGCTGGTGATCGGCCCCCGCTTTGGCCGTTTTGAGCAAGCCAGCACACGCATCCCCGGCAGTAATGTACCCGTAGCCGTACTCGGCACTATGCTGATCTGGTTTGGCTGGTTCGGCTTCAACGGCGGCAGCACTCTGGCCTGGAATGATGCTGTGCCCGCTATATTGCTCAACACCTGCATCGCCTCATTTTGGGGAGCCATTGGCGCCACTGCACTAAAGTACAAAATAGACGCTTACATCGATGTCTCAAACATTATCAATGGCACCCTGGGCGGACTCGTTGCCATTACCGCCAGCTGCCATGCCGTCAGCGCTTTTGAGGCCGCTATCATTGGCCTGGTCGGTGGCATTATCACCCTGTACGGTGAACGCTGGCTTGAACATTTAAAAATTGACGATGCCATTGGCGTCGTTCCCGTGCATTTGTTTGCCGGTATTTGGGGCACCCTGGCCGTGGCCATTTTTGCCAGCCCTGCGGTCTTGGCCAATGGCTTATCGAACTTACAGCAGCTTCAGGCACAACTTTTAGGCATTGGCGCTACGGGGGTTTTTAGCTTTTTCACGGCCTTCTCCCTCTTTAAACTAATTAATCGTTACTACCCACTACGGGTCAGTGAAGAGGCGGAACGCATGGGCCTCAATGTCGCCGAGCACCGGGTGAGCACCGAGGTCTTTGACCTCCTGTCATCCATGAGTCAGCAACAACAATTTGCCAACTTTTCCTCACCGGTACCAGAGGAGCCCTTCACCGAAGTGGGCCAAATTGCCCAACAGTACAATCGCGTTATCGAGCGGGTTAACCGGGAAATCAAGCAGCGGGATGACACCTTCGCCGCTTTCAAGAATAGTGAATATCACAAAGGCGCCATTCTCGATGCTGCCATGGACAGCATCATCACTATCAATGACAGAGGCGAAATGCTTGCCTTCAACCCCTCTGCTGAAAAATGTTTTGGTATCAGTGCCAAGCGCGTCCTCGGCGTCAACTTTTTTGAGCTATTTATAGCTGATGGCGAAAAGAAAACCGCCCTGCAAAGTCTGGCCCACGGGTTCAGCGCCAGCGAAGGACTAATACTCAAGCGGCGCAATATCACCGAACTAAAACGCCTCGACAAAGAGCTCTTTCCGGCCGAGGTCGTCATCACCCAAACCACGGACAGCCTCAGCCGCAACTGTGAATACGCCCTGCATATCCGCGATATCACCCAGCAAATAAAACTGCAGAATCGTCTTAAATCCCTCGCCTACAGCGACCCGTTGACCGGTCTCTACAATCGCACCTACTTTATGAATAATCTGGAAAAGCGTATTCGCTTTCACCAACAAACAGCCGGCAGTGTGGTTTTACTCTTTCTCGACCTCGATCAGTTTAAAAAGGTCAACGACACACTGGGTCATAAAATTGGCGACGAACTCCTGTGTGAAGTTGCCCGCCGACTGAACACAGTCACCCGCGATGTGGATCTGGTCGCCCGCTGGGGTGGGGATGAATTTGTCATCGTTATGTCTGGTGCCATTAGTAGCGACGCCGGCACCAATAAAGCACAAGACATTTTGCAAATTATGCGTCAACCCGTCGACCTCGGCGAGCAGCAGCTAAGGGTACTGAGCAGCATTGGCATTGCGCTGTCAGAGAATGGCCAGGTCGATGCCGAGCACCTGCTACAACACGCCGACCTGGCGATGTACAAAGCCAAGCAGAGCGGCCGCAACACCTTCCACCTGTTCACCGAAGACATGGAGCAAACGGTACGCCAACGCTTCAAGCTTGAAGTCGCCCTGCCCGATGCCATCGCCAAAAACCAGTTCTTTCTGCACTACCAGCCCAAAGCCGACTGCCACTCCAATAAAATCATCGGCTTTGAAGCCCTGCTACGCTGGCAGCATCCGGAGTACGGACTCATTCTCCCCGGCGATTTCATCCCCATCATTGACGAAGATAATTTAGTGATAGAAATTGGCGAGTGRGTACTCAACGAAGTGTGCCGACAACTGGTCGAATGGCGACAGCAGGGCCTGCCAGTATTACCCGTCGCGGTAAATATTTCCGGTCACCACTTGCACTCACCGTCTCTGCTGCCCTGCGTCAAGCAAACGCTCAAAGCTCACGGCATAGAAAGTGAATTAATTGAACTAGAGATCACCGAAGGCGTACTCACTAGCAACACCGAGCACAGCATCGCCGTGATGAGCGCCTTAAAATCCCTCGGTATAAAACTTTCAGTAGATGACTTCGGCACCGGCTATTCATCGCTCAGCTATTTGAAAAACTTCCCCGTCGACATCCTCAAAATCGACCGCACCTTCGTCTGCGACGCCGCCGCCAATATCGAGGATGGTGCTATCTGTAAAGCCATCATTACCCTCGCCAAAAATCTCAACTTACAAATCATTGCCGAGGGGGTGGAAACACAGGAGCAACTCGCCTTCCTCAACCAGCACGACTGCGATAGCTATCAGGGCTACCTTTTTAGCCGCCCCTTGCCCACTGAGTCCATTCCCGCCATCCTAGAAGGCCTGCCGTCACCCTCTCAAGAACACGCCCCTGACATTGAAGAGTAAAAAAGCCAGCCAGCGCACTCAGGCGATCGTTAACGACCCCATTGGCCGTACGCTTTTCCGGCTCACAGTGCCGATGATCGGCGGCATTATTGCGCTAATGGCAGTGGGTATTGTCGACGCTTACTTTGTTGGCCAGCTGGGTACCGCCCCCCTCGCCGCACTGGGCTTCGTGCTACCCATTACTCACGGGGTGAATAGTATTGGGCTCGGACTGGGCATGGCGACATCGGTGCTGGTATCACGCTACCTGGGCGAGGATCGTTTTGATCAAGCAGCACGGCAAATCACCGATGGCCGCATACTCATCACCCTCATCGGCATAGGTCTGCTACTCAGCCTTCATTTTGGCATACAGGCCYTACTRCGCTTACTGGGTGCSAGYGGCGAAGTGCTCGACGAGGCACTRCGYTTTATGGCCCTGTGGATRCCRGTRATCCCCCTGYTRYTGCTRACACTRACSGGSAAYACCATTCTTCGCGCCATTGGCTGCCCCGGRAAATCRGCCTTYCTGCTGGCYTTTYTAGCMACRCTCAATGCCTGTCTCGACCCSCTGYTWATTTTTGGYYTCGGCCCACTGCCCGGGCTCGGCATTGGCGGGGCGGCACTGGCCACCTCTATCGCCTGGATTGTCACTTTTTTGCTGTCCCACTACATTCTCAGTGTGCAGGAACAGCTCATCCTTAAAAGTAAAAATACCCTACAGGCTTTGCGCGCCAACTGGGCAGAGCTACTGAGCATCGGCATCCCCGCCATTTTTGCCAACTTGATGACACCCCTTGCCGCCGCCATCCTTACCGCAATGGTCGCCCGCTTTGGTACCACCGCCGTAGCCGGTTTTGGTGTTAGTACACGTATTGAAGCCCTCGTCCTACTTATCGCTTTTGCTCTGTCATCAACCCTACCGATGTTTATTGGCCAGAATATTGGTGCGGGTAAGCCTGAGCGCGCACGAATTGCACTGTACGGYGCCATCCGTTTCACCATCGTTTTTCAACTCGCGATGTGGCTGATCATTGCCTTCTTCAGCCGCGCCATTGGCTCGGCTTTTAGCAGCAATCCCGAAGTGGTCAATATCATCAGCGACTACCTGTGGATAGTGCCGGCCAGCTACGGTGCCCATGCGGTGACGATTTTGGTGATGGTCTCGCTCAATGCCATTAAACGACCCAAGGCCGCTTTGCTCACCGCCATCATCAGACTGCTACTGCTGAATATTCCCATCGCCTACATCGGTGGCCAGCTCTATGGTATTAACGGTTTGTTCTACGGCTTTGCCATTGGCAACGTACTGTCTGCCATCGTCGCCTGGCGCGTGATCAAAACGGCCTGGGCAGAGCAGGTTGACCCCGTTAATTAAAACCCTCGGCTTTTCTCCAACCCRCCAACAGCTCATAATGCGCGCCTGCGCCTTATCGCCTATCCATAGACAACAACACAACGGCCTTTTATGAATCGTTCAGAACAATTATTTATCGATGCCCAACGCCACATCCCCGGCGGTGTGAATTCACCGGTACGCGCCTTCAAAGCCGTGGGTGGCAGCCCGGTTTTTTTCGATCACGCCCAAGGAGCCTATCTTTTCGATGCCGATGACAAACGCTATATCGATTATGTGCAATCCTGGGGGCCAATGATTCTCGGCCACGGCCATCCAACAGTGCTCGACAGTATTCGCCAGCAGCTCGATAAAGGCCTGGGTTTTGGTGCACCCACTGAGCTGGAAACCCAGCTCGCCGATAAGCTCTGTAACCATATACCCGGGCTCGACATGGTACGCATGGTCAACTCCGGCACCGAGGCCACGATGAGCGCCATCCGCCTGGCGCGGGGCTACACCGGGCGCGACAAAATCATCAAGTTCGAAGGCTGCTACCACGGTCACTCTGACTCCCTGCTGGTGAAGGCCGGTTCCGGTGCACTCACCCTTGGCGTACCCAGCTCACCCGGCGTGCCCGCCTCACTAGCCGAGCTCACCATCACCTTGCCCTATAATGACAGCGCTGCGGTGGAAGCGGCCTTCGCCGAAATTGGCGACCAGGTGGCGGCGCTGATCGTCGAGCCCGTTGCTGGCAATATGAGCTGCATCCCACCGCTGCCCGGATTTCTCGAAACCCTGCGCAGCGAATGCACACGCCACGGCACGGTGCTGATTATTGATGAAGTGATGACCGGCTTTCGCGTCGGCCCCAAAGGCGCTATTGGCCACTACGGTATCGATGCCGACTTGATCGCCCTCGGCAAAGTCATCGGCGGCGGCATGCCGGTCGGTGCCTTTGGCGGCAAGCGCGAAATTATGGAGCAAATTGCCCCGCTCGGGCCTGTATATCAGGCGGGCACGCTGTCGGGTAATCCGGTAGCCATGGCGGCGGGTCTAGCGACCCTTGAGCTGCTGAATGCAGAGGGTTTTTATCCACCCTTATTTGCCAAAGCGAAACAGTTAGCGGAAGGCCTGAGAAGCGCAGCGGCGGCAACGGGCATCCCTTTCACCACCAATCATATCGGCACGATGTTTGGTGTGTTCTTTACTGAAGAAAGCACAATCAGCAATTACCAACAGGTGATGGCCTGCGACACCGAACGCTTTAATCGTTTCTTTCATGGCATGTTGCAAGAAGGCGTGTACCTCGCGCCTGCAGCCTATGAAGCGGGCTTTATCTCGGCGGCACTGACTGAAGAAGATATCGAGCAGACACTGGCCAGCGCTAAAAAAGTGATGACCACACTGGGTTAAACAAGAACCAAGCGTTCGAACAACTAGGCCCTGTGGACCCGCCCCAGTAACATCAGCACAAAGAACAAGCTGGCACTGACCACGATGGAGGGGCCGACCGGGGTATTGAGCCACCACGATGCGGCCAGTCCCGCGCACACCGCCAGCATCGCAATAATACTGGCCAACACGGCCATTTGCTCCGGCGTTTTGGCAAAGTGGCGAGCCGTCGCAGCGGGAATAATTAGCAGGGCAGTAATTAATAAAACGCCGACCACTTTCATCGAAATGGCCACCACTAGCGCCAGCAGCAATTTCAACACGGCTTTGACGACATCCACCCGCACCCCTTCAACCCGCGCCAGATCTTCGTGTACGGTGATCGCCAGCAACGAGGGCCAAAGCMGCCACAAGGCGATCAGCACACAGACCGCCATCAACCAGACGACCGCAACTTCCGCCGTCGTCACAGTAAGAATATCGCCAAACAGCAGGGCTTCCATATCGGTGCGGGCACCCGGTATCAACGTTAAAGCCACCAAACCCAGTGCCAGCGAACCGTGGGAGAGAATGCCCAGCACCGTGTCCGTCGCCAGTAAACGCTGTCGCTCAAAGACGATGAGTAAGCCCGCAATTACTAGGCAAACAACAACCACGGCGATGGAATTGCTCCACGAAAACCACAGCCCCAGCGCAATACCCAGTAGTGAACCGTGGGCCAGGGTATCGCCAAAGTAAGCCATGCGTTGCCACACCACCAACGAACCCATTGGCCCAGCGACAAGCGCCACACCCAGCCCCGCAAATAAGGCCAAAAAGAGAAAGTCATACATCGGACTGATTCCCCTCTTTTGGAGCGTGCTGAGCTGAGTCATGACTACAGGTTGCATTCGCTCCATCGCTAGCAACATCACTCACGACACCACTGTGCAGGCCGTGCTCATGGTCGTGATGATGGGYATAGAGTGCCGTTTTGGCCCCGAACAGGGCGACAAATTCCGGATCAACCGAGACCTGCTGCGGTGTACCGTGACAGCAGACATGCTGGTTCAAACAAACCACTTCATCGGTCGCCGCCATCACCAGATGCAGGTCGTGGGAGACCATTAAAATCCCGCAGTTCAGCTCATCACGCAATTCACCAATCAACTGATAAAGGGCCTCCTGTCCGGTGACATCGACCCCCTGTACCGGCTCATCCAGCACCAATAAATTGGGTTTACGCAGCAGTGCCCGTGCCAGCAACATGCGCTGCATTTCACCGCCGGACAGTCCGCTAACGGGTTGCTTGATGAGATGGGCGATACCGACGCGATCCAAAGCGGCTAAGCATTCCACCGCACCGGCATTGGCAAACTGCAAAAAACGATCAACCTGCAGCGGCAGCGTGGGATCAATATGTAACTTCTGCGGCATATAGCCCACCCGCAGCTGTGCCGAGCGCCGCACGCTGCCGGTATCGGGCTGCAGCAGGCCGAGGACAATTTTCACCAGCGTGGTTTTGCCCGCCCCGTTGGGGCCAATCAGCGTAACGATACGACCGGGCACCAAATTGAGGTTAACCGCCTGTAACACAGCCCTGTTGGCAAAAGACTTACCTACCCCCTGCAATTCAATCAGCGTTGTCATTTATTCATCCGCCTGCTGCTGAGCTGCCGTTTCGCCATCCTTTTCACGACAGGGTGTACACAATCCAAGGATTTCGACCGTCTGACTCTCGACGACAAAGCCTGCCCGCTGCGCCGTCGAGACAATGGCTTTATTAACGCTCTCGGCACTACACTCGGCGACACTGCCGCACTCACGGCAAAGCAAAAAATAATCACTGTGCACACTGTCGGGGAAGGGGCAGCCGATATAGGCATTCAAGGTCGCCAGGCGGTGGATCAAGCCCACCTCGAGAAGAAAATCGAGGGCACGATACACCGTCGGCGGGAGTATGCGCTTGCCTCTTAAGGCGGAGAGCTGGTCAATAATTTTATAGGCCCCCAAAGGGCGGTGACTCTGCCAAAGTAACTGCAGTACCGATTCACGAATGGGGGTTAGACGTACCTTGCGAGCACTACAACGGTTTCGCGCCTGCTGTAGTGCCGCCTTTAAACAGCGATGGTGGTCATGCTGCTGATAGGCAGTGGTAGAATTACTAATCATTCGACAAGCCTCTTCCCTATACGCTTCCCCTAAAGCTATTACCAAACTTTTTATCGAATCAGGGAAATTACTGTTATATTATTACACTTTTTAGCTAATGCTATAACATAACAAAAGACGAAGCCACTCTAATGAAGCTATTACTTCTTACCTCAATGTTATTTTTTGCCGCTCAACTCTTGGCAAAACCGCTGGTGGTCACCACGATTCGCCCCATGACGATGCTGGTTAAAGCCGTTGCGGGAGACAGCGTCGAAGTCCGCCAGTTACTGCCCGACAGCGAAGTGCCCCATCATTATTCCCTGCGTATCGCCGACCGCGCGCTCATTGGCCAGGCAGACCTCCTGCTCTGGGTTGGCCCGGAGATGGAAAGCTTTCTTAGCAAAAGCGTTACCGCCCTGCGCCCCGAAAAGGTGATTACTGCAGCAGAGTTGCCCGACATTCAATGGCWCAGCCCCAGCTCCATTCCCACTAGCACCAATGAAGGACAGGCCGACAWGAGCGACCCGCATATCTGGATGAACTCGAACAATGGCCGCGTGATCGCCACCGAAGTCGGCAACTGGCTTGCCGCCCACTACCCCCAGCAGCGCGAACAAGTACTCACCGCCCAACAACTTTTCAACCAGCGACTCAGCGCAGCTAATGACAAAACGGCCGCACAGCTAAAAACCCTGCAACAAGTAAATTTCATCGTCGATCACGATGCCTTCGGCCATTTTGCCGAGGCTTTTGGTCTACATCAGTCGGGGGCGCTGAAAACGAGYACTGGTCTCAGTAGCGGTGCCCGCGACTTYCAYCAACTRCTCAGYCARARCGACGTGCGCTGTATTATTGCCGAACCTCGGCACAACSAKRGCAGAGTTGARCARCTCGCKGAAAARYTRCAGGCAAAGATTGCCGTTATTGACCCKYTGGGWGCSGRCATYCCTTTARGYRRCMARGCCTATRTTCAAYTGATTRCAGATATYGGCGACAAACTCASYGTCTGTTTATCGAGCACYMGYGARCMAGCCRCKCYYCWATAGCSSCCKYMRWNCACCCACCGGGGGAATAGCGACAACGCTCAGYAAGCGRTGCTGCAATTTYTGGCGGTATTCSCYCGGRTCTTTRTCTTCCCGTTGCGTTAAATCGGCAGCATCCAAATGGCGCGTCACCAGGCGCGACATCCAGAAAAGCGCCGCCGCGAAACACAGCATATCCTGCCAGTTTTGACGTTCAACCAGCATCAACGGCCGCTGCTGCTGATAGGCATCGAGCAAGGCAATAACCAATGCCGGGGCTAGCTCGCCATTTTTTTTGCAGGCCCAATCATTCACTGCAATGGCCACATCGAGCAGCAGGTAGTCCGAGCAGGCGCTGTTGAAATCAATCACCGCTTTCAGCTCTTCACCGACAAATAAGGTATTGTCCCTGAACAGATCGGCGTGAACAGGGCCGGCGGGCAACTCCACACCTTGTTCACAGAGCTGTCGATAACGGGCTATTTGCTCTTGTAACAGCGCCTGATCGCCCACCGACAATTGCTCTTTAGTCGGCAGCTCAGCAATCAGAGTATCCAGCGTCACCTGCGCCCAGGGCAAACCCTGCAGGTTGTTATGACTGATGGGAAAGTTTTCACCCACTGTGTGCATAGCGCCAAGAAACGCGCCAACCGCTCGACAATGGGCCTCGGAGACTTGCTGCGGGTGAGCGCCCTCAATGCGCGCGCAAATTAGGGCGGGCTTGTCGGACAGGTGATGAAGGGCCTTGCCCGACGCATCACTGAGCAGATGTGGCACAGGTAACCCCGCCCGCTGTAGCTGTTGTGCCAGAGCGGTCGAAAATTCTGCCTGCTGCCGATTGTCCGCCTCAAGCAGAGTCAGAACAAAGCGGCTGGGCGCTTCAGTAGCCGACACCTCGGCAGCAGCCACCTCTATAAAGTAGGTCGAGTTTTCGACACCATCCGCAACCTCCGTTGTCGACAGCAAGCGCCCCAGTCCGAGCTCAGTCAGCAGAGACTGTAACTCGACGGGGTCGACACGAGTAAATACAGCCATCACTCTCTCCGCGTTTTCAACAGGGTAAAAGCAGCACAAAAGCCACTCGATAAAGATAGTGTATCCTAGCCCGCTTCAGCCACCGCCATCAACAAAAGCAATCTCATGAGCACTACTACCGGCCCTTTTACACCCCCTCTTGTCCTCGTCGACGGTTCATCTTATTTATATCGWGCCTTCCATGCTCTGCCGCCGCTGACCAATTCAAAAGGGCAGTCGACGGGCGCAGTAAAGGGCGTAACCTCGATGCTGCGACGCTTGCAGAAAGATTATCCCGATAGCCCCATTACTGTGGTGTTCGACGCCAAGGGCAAAACCTTTCGCGATGAACTGTACGCCGAGTACAAGTCCCACCGCCCACCCATGCCCGACGAGTTACGCGAGCAGATTCAGCCCATTCACGACATTGTCGCCGCTATGGGCCTGCCGCTATTAATCATTCCCGGGGTAGAAGCAGATGATGTGATTGGCACCCTGGCACAACAGGCCACCGAGCTTGCTCTGCCGGTGATTATTTCCACCGGTGACAAAGACATGGCCCAGCTGGTAAACGAGCACATCACCCTGGTTAATACCATGACGGCAACCGTGCTCGACCCGAAAGGCGTGGAAGAAAAGTTTGGCGTACCACCGGAGCTGATCATCGATTATCTCGCCCTGGTCGGCGACAAAGCCGACAACATCCCCGGTGTTCCCGGCGTTGGTGAAAAGACCGCCCTGGCCATTTTGCAGGGCCTGGGCGATATGGACACGATTTATAGCGACCTTGAAAAGGTTCGCAGCCTGGATTTTCGTGGCGCCAAGAAAATGCCGGAAAAACTCGCAGAACATAAAGAGCAGGGCTATTTGTCACGACTACTGGCCACCATTAAGCTCGATGTGCCGCTGGATGTGTCGGCCGAGCAACTCGCCAACACCCCCGAAGATCAAACCCGACTCCTCGCCTTATTTAAAGAAGCCGAGTTTAAAACCTGGGTTGAGGATTTACTCGATAGCCAAAACGCCGAGGCCAGCRACGCAGTTCCGATACAGGAAAACAAAGCAGAGACTCACTACAGCACCATTTTAACCCAGGCCGATTTCGACCACTGGCTGCAGCGTTTACAAGAGGCCGATCTCTTCGCCTTCGACACTGAGACCACCAGCCTGAATTATATGCAGGCGCAGCTAGTCGGCGTGTCGTTCGCCATCAGCCCCCACGAAGCGGCTTATCTACCCCTTGCCCATGACTACCTCGGGGTACCCAATCAGCTCGAGCGCGCGGACGTGCTGGCGCAGCTCAAGCCGCTACTGGAAAACCCCGCGCTCGCCAAGGTCGGACAAAACCTGAAATACGACATGAGCGTGCTGGCCCGCTACGACATTACCCTGCGCGGTATCGCCTTTGACACCATGCTCGAATCTTACGTGCTGAATTCCACCGGCTCGCGCCACGATATGGATACCCTGGCCCTGACCCATCTCGGCGAGAGCACCATTCACTTTGAAGATATCGCCGGCAAAGGCAAAGGGCAGCTCACCTTTAATCAAATCGCCATCGAAGAGGCCGGCCCCTATGCCGCGGAAGATGCCGATATCACCCTGCGCCTGCACCAGAATTTATGGCCACGGCTGAGCGGCGAAGAAAGTCTGGCGCAGGTGCTTACTGACATTGAAATCCCGCTGGTTCCCGTRCTGTCGCGCATCGAGCGCAATGGCGCCTTGATTGACGCCCACAAGCTAAACCAGCAAAGCCAGCAATTGGGCAAACGTATCGACGAGCTAGAGTTACAAGCCCATGAAGCTGCAGGCAAAGCCTTTAATCTGGCATCGCCGAAGCAGTTGGGCGAAATTCTGTTTACCGAACTCGGCTTACCGGTGGTCAAAAAAACCCCCAAGGGTGCGCCGTCAACAGCGGAAGCCGTACTGGCAGAACTTGCCCTCGACTACCCGCTGCCGAAGATCATTCTCGAACATCGCAGTCTCAGCAAATTAAAGTCGACCTACACCGACAAATTGCCAACCATGATCGACCCTGATACCGGGCGCATTCACACCTCTTATCATCAGGCTGTTACGGCGACGGGGCGGCTGTCGTCCTCTGACCCCAATCTGCAAAATATTCCCGTGCGCAGTGAAGAGGGACGACGTATTCGCCAAGCCTTTATTGCACCCGAAGGCTGCACTCTGGTCGCCGCAGATTATTCACAAATTGAGCTGCGTATTATGGCTCACCTGTCCGGCGACAAAGGTTTGCTGGATGCCTTTGCCCACGGCCTCGATGTACACCAGGCTACCGCTGCCGAAGTGTTTGGCGTTGAACTCGACGCTGTCACCAGCGACCAGCGACGCAATGCCAAGGCTATTAATTTTGGTTTAATCTACGGCATGTCGGCTTTCGGGCTCGGCCGACAGTTAAACATTGGTCGCAATCAGGCCCAGGAATACATCGACCTGTATTTCGAGCGCTACCCCGGCGTGAAGCTCTATATGGAAACTATTAAATCTAGCGCCGCTGAAAAAGGTTACGTCGAAACGCTATTTGGTCGTCGCCTCTACCTACCGCAAATCAACGCTCGCAACGGCATGCAGCGTCAGGCAGCAGAGCGCACAGCGATTAACGCGCCAATGCAAGGAACGGCGGCCGACATCATCAAAAAAGCGATGATTGCCGTCGACCAATGGCTGCAAGACAAAGGTGATAGCACCGGCGCTAAAATCATTATGCAGGTACACGATGAATTGGTACTGGAAGTACCAAATAACGAACTGGAGGATATTACTGCGGGGCTGAAACAACGCATGGAGGATGCAGCGACGCTGGCCATCCCTCTGATCGTCGATATTGGCAGCGGTAAAAACTGGGGTGAAGCGCATTAAATCAAGGTGCTTACAGGGTATAAACCGAGGGTGTAAGTCGCTACCAGGCAATCATTAGTAGATTATTTTCTTTTATTGTGAACTTTGCTACCAGACCCCGGTCTTATTACTTGCAAGTGACAAGCCTCTGGCTTAGATCACGGATGGGATGACCCTCCCCCCTCTAGGTATTTCCATCCGCACACTTCAACCGGCGCTTTGCGCCGGTTTTTTTTGCCCGCTTTTTTATTTCCCGGCTAATAAGCCAAAAGAAAACTACGACTCAGCCAAAGGCTCAGCTAACCATGAGCGCAAAACTATTTCTAACTCGTCAATGCCACTGCGCTTAAGGGCCGAAAACATTTGCACTGACGCAATTTCATCCAGGCCTTCCTCCTGCAACACCTTACGCACCTGTAGCAAAGTACTCTTTGCTGGGCCTTTTTTCAGCTTATCGGCCTTGGTCAACAGCACATGCACAGGCATGCCACAATCTGCCGACCAGGCAATCATCTGCCAGTCGTAGTCCCGCAGGGGGTGGCGGATATCCATCAATAAAATCAGCCCTTTCAGGGACTGCCGCCCTTGCAGGTATTCCGCCAGGTTTTTATCCCAGCGAGCCTTCATCGCCTTCGGCACCTTGGCAAAGCCATAACCGGGCAAATCCACCAGCCGTTTATCTTCTGTTAGCGAAAACAGATTGATCAACTGGGTGCGGCCCGGCGTTTTACTGGTGCGCGCCAGCTTGCCCTGACGCGTCAAGGTATTGATGGCACTGGACTTGCCAGCATTAGAACGGCCCGCAAAAGCAACTTCTGCACCAGTATCTTCGGGGCATTCTCTTAAAGTGGGGGCGCTTTGCAAAAAGGCCGCCTGGGTAAAGCTCAATGGAGTACTCATAGCCGCACAGTATAACGCTTAATTTTAGACTGCAGGTTGGTATATAATGCCGCGCTAAGTTAACGGCGCTATTGCCATCCACTGCCACCCACCTGCAAACGGAATATCAGATGAAAATATGCTTGCAAGCACTGATACTAGTCACCGCCTTTTTTTCCTTAACTCAAGCTGCCTTCGCTCAAGGCGATGCTACTGCAGGCAAAGGTAAAGCAGCAGCCTGTGCAGGCTGCCACGGYGCCGACGGCAACAGCTACCCRGGAATGGGCAAGTTYCCGAAATTAGCAGGCCTGGGYGARAAATACCTSRTYAARCAAATWARCGATATMAARARYGGCGAACGYWYMGTYMMSGARATGAYSGGMATGCTCRAYGCSCTRTCTGAGCAAGAYATTGCCGATATYGCCGCYCACTACAACGCGCAGACCCGCACCCTGGACGGYGCYGAYGACAATGCMAAAATCCTCGAGCGCGGTGARAAYCTTTACCGTGCCGGCAACCTSGAAACSGGCGTACCTGCCTGCTCTGGCTGCCACTCACCTGCWGGCAACGGCAATAGCCCYGCAGGYTAYCCMGCAMTYGGYGGACAATCWGCYGARTAYATYGCCAGYCARCTGCGCGCCTTCCGCACTGCGGCCCACGATGCCGAAGACCCCGCCGGGCGTAAAAACGACACCGGTAGCGTGATGCGCGGYGTCKCKGCYCACATGAGCGAGCAAGAGATTGTCGCCGTTGCTAACTACATCGCCGGCCTTCATCAATAAGGCTTATCAGCGACCAATAAAAAAGGCGGCCTCGGTCGCCTTTTTTATTACTCACATTCTCCCGAATTCGTACCGATTGTGGCAAACACTTCTATTTCTTGCACACTGCGCGGGAACCTGAATAATAAAGGCTGTCTACTCTTCAACATCATCCACATCACTGAGAACTAGCTCTATGACTTATCGACTCAAACACTTGGTTATGACCTGCCTGCTTCTACCTTTAGCATTCAGCATCAGCACGGCTACCGCTCAAGGCGAACAGTATAAAGCGGGCACTCACTATGAAGTCCTCGAAACCCCCGTTCGCACCAGCGACCCCAAACGCATCGAAGTAGCAGAAGTGTTCTGGTATGGCTGCAGCCACTGCTTTAGCTTTGAACCCATGGTCAGCACCTGGGCCAGCCAACTGCCGGAAGACGTTAACTTTGTACAGAGCCCCGCCATTTGGCATAAAAACATGGAACTACACGCCCGCGCTTACTACACTGCCAAGGCACTCAAAGTCGTAGACCCTGTACACCTAGCAATTTTTGAAGCCATGAACTTAAAGCGAAACAAGTTAGCCAGTAAAGAGGCCATCGCTGAAATCTTTGTTGCCCAAGGTGTCGATCTCGATAAGTTTAATAAAACCTTTGATTCCTTTGGCGTGGTAAGCGCCGCCAAGCAAGCCGATGCTCGCCAGCGCAGTTATGGGATAAAAGGTACACCGGAGATGGTGGTGAATGGGAAGTATCGGCTCAGTGCGAAAATGGCCGGGGGGCAGGGCGGGATGTTGAAAGTTGCTGATTACTTGATTGGGCTGGAGCGTCAAAACAAGGCGGCACAGTAAAGCCCCAGAAAAGCAGGCCTGTACTGCCTGCTTCTCGCAGAAGGCAGGCACAAAAAAACCCCGACGCACTTAATAGCCCGCCGGGGGTTTCCTAGATATCACTGCTCTTTATTTACCGCTGTTTATTAACAATACCATTATTCGGTATTGATCATCGAAGGCACCGCAACAACTGCTTTCAATTAAAACACTACTCTCTAGTTCCTCCAACAAACCGCAGGTGTCTTAGCCCCTCCTGGGGTTGCAGCGAGAACCGTCAACGTCATAACAGTGCAATTTGTACCAACAGTATCTCCAGCTTGAGAAGTACCCGCTACTGCAGTAGCCGTAAGCGTGTAGCCGGTTGCAGTATCAGTGCCATCTGTTACTGCCAAGGTATAGTAGCCATCTACTGAGGCGGCATTGGCAAAATCGTTGTATGTGGTGTTATTCGCACGCCACTTCTCTTGTAAATTCTGCAGGGTCAATATTCCATCCATCGCATCAGTACGGCGCGCCTTGCGAATCGAATCGAGATAACTTGGGTAGGCAACAGCAGCCAAAATACCCACTATCGCTATCACAATCATCAGTTCAATCAAGGTAAACCCTTGATTGCCTGCCTTTGTAGTAGGCCTACCTCGTTTGCTGAAAGCCATCATTCTTATTCCTTATTCATCTTCATAATGTCCAACTAGCGGGAACAAAAGGGAAAAACACTCCCCCACCCCTCATTACCTACACCCTGCAAAATTATTCATAACTACCACCTCTAACCCATCTATCACGGTAGAGCCCTGATTTATCGGCTCGAGACCTATCGTTTGTGAAGTCGGTTCACAAACCTCGTCATTACCCGCCGCAACAAAAACCAAGGAACCCGACCAGCTATCCCCATCAGGAATACCGAGAATTGTGCAGGTGTAATGTAACTGCTCTGGCACCGCAACACAGTTAGAGGAAATTTGATGATTAAGCGTGGTGGTAACGACTTCATTGCCGCTGTCGTCAGTGTAGGTCAAATACTGATCCATAGTAATGAGCACCGACTGTAATCCCTCATCAACAAACAAAATATCACCCTCAAATGACACGTCGTAAACCCCCTCAAGCACCGCCACATAATCGTCGCCCACCACCAATGGTCGAGATAAATCGGACTGATACACGTCCTCTACAGTCACTTTACCGCCACCATGGCCCTCTGGAACAATCCCACCAGAGTCACCAAAAGCATCCACGGTATTGCCATTCGTATTTAATGCCAAGAATAAATCTTTTGCACCATCCTCAGGATTATGGCGCCATATAATCGAAGACAAGACTACACTCTGACCCACACCCAGCTTGTCATTCCAGCCAACCGTAATGTCGACCTTTCTAAGGGTTCCGCTAACACCCAAATCTTCGCGCACCCATGTACGAGTCAAAAGTGCCGATTCATACTCTATTTCGCCATCCACACCACTAACAACTAAAGTGTCAAACTCATCTCCGTCCTGAAAATTGCGCAGCTCCTCCAGTTTCGCTTCGGCCATAGTAAGGGCATAGGCCCGAACATTAGATTCTGCTGAAAAAGCTATAGTCGTGCTATTGAAGCGATAAGCTGCCAATAAACCTGCCGTCAACACCACGAGAGAAATCAGGGCCTCGAGTAGAGTAAAACCTCGCGTTCGACCACGCCTTTTAAATCGCATCATTGAATTCGCCATTTTCCCATCCTTTTCTATCTTAGTTTCAGCACGTTACTGAACCACCGTTAACCGCCGTCCCATGTGTAAAACACCCAGGGAAGAGCTTTACGCCTGCCATCAAAGACCTTAGGGTGCAAAATCTCGCCATGAGCTCGGCAGAGGCACAATCACTTTCGCGAAGCCTGCATTCGCACCCCCGTCGCCAAAGTCCACCTGAACCATAACAATGTTGGCATTAATTTTGTTTAAATTACCCTCATAAGCAACCGTACCAAAAATAGTAGCCGCACCACTCCCCGGGTTGTCACACCCATCGGCAGGGGCCTCAAAGTAAACCAAGCCATAAATAACAGGGCCACCATTCATCGACGGACACAGACTCTCTTCCGCAAAGAACAAAATCACAGGACTTGCTAGAGAACCAACATCATCGTGCCAAGGGGAAGTAGCCGTCACATAAAAAACTGTCCTATCTTCAATAGGCCATGCCGCCTGTAAATCGGACGCTATTTTAATATCGTCGCCCGCATCATTTGAGCCAAACATAGCCTCCATTAGCGTAGTATCAGGATTGCCATTGGTTGGCTCACCAACATCCCCACCACCCACTATGTCAATATGGCCAGGATCTAAGCAATCAGGATCGTCAGAATCACCCTGAATTGTCGCAACCGCTATTTCATCACTAATGACCTTAGGGTTACCTAGAGCCGATCCGGGAGGTATACAGCCCTCCACGACAAGAGGCGGGGCAGCAAATGTTGACCCTGAACCCAAATCTTCACGTAATACCCGCATACTAATGGTCTTTTGAACATGGCTCTCCGTCGCCCCTACCACCGGTGCTGTGACTTCGATAATAGCGGGGTGCTCATCTTCATCGGTAATCAACGTATACGTGATACGTGAGTCCAGCATGAAAGAATCAATACCCTGTACAAAGCGATCATCTGAGTCTCCATCCGCGTCAGTGACTGCATCATCATCCGGGTCGTAATCGATCAGCGCGGTAGCCCCTGCTATAGCAGTGCCATCTGCACTGCCAAATGGCGTGGCAAGGTTATTGTCGTTATATTGAATCATTAACTGATAAAAACCATACCGAAGGGCCGCATTACCTGCTGCGTAAACTTCCTTACTGCGGGCATCGATACCACTGCGCTGCTGCTCACCTATCGACGACTTGTTGACTACCAACACGGTCAAAGAAGCGAGCAACACTAAAACCACTGTGGCCACAAGGGTTGCCGCTCCGCGCTGGTATTGTCGTATATTCATTTTCATACTCACCTCTTCAACCCGTATTCACCAGCCTATCAAGGCACAAAATAATAGCGGTCGTTTTTGACCTTAATTTCATCGGACAAGCTCACCACCAGGGTAGAGTTGTCAGCGGGATCTTCCTGGGCGACATAGCCTGTAATAACAACATCAATCTTGCGTCTCGCCAGACACGTTTCGCCCGGATCACAAGCGCCATCGCCATTACCATCGCGACTTACCTCATAGGAGGTAGAATCAGCATCAGAAAAGCTCAAGGCTTGCACAACCACAGCATCGTCAGTCAATTTGACCCAACTACCCCCAGCACAGTCAGCAAGAGCAACAATAGACGACCATCTTTGAACTGCTCCACCACTAAGACGAAAACCAAAAGTCTCAGCAGGGGTCTGGACACCATCACCATCGTAATCGTAGCTGTAGGTAATACAATCATTAGCCCCGCCGATAGTAATCACACCAAAAAGAGCCATGGCATCAACATCAATAGCACCAACAGAAGCCGCGCCATCAGAGGCATTAACATAGCCTGCACGTTGAAGGTCTTTGTGGATGAGGTTTAAGGTGCTGCGCAACTGCTCGTTAAGCTGCACGCGGCGGGTATTTTCCAGGCCAGAAAAACTGATTTTGGCAAACAAGGTTATTGCACCAGCCATAATCAAAAGGCCAAGAGCCAAGCCTATGAGTAGCTCAACCAGCCCTACACCTCGTGTTAAACGAGAATTAGAATAATTTCCTCGAGCTAGCATGCCGGATACCCCATCAAATTAGCATTAGGCCCACAAATTCTAACCCGACCCACACCACTAACGAGAATTTTCAAACTCCAGTCACCAGAAGTAAGCGTTACGTTACCAGTACTTGCAGTCCCTTTGACAAAATTAAATGTAACGTTGTTACCAATCATAGCCACTCCATCAAAACCAGAGCTAGTTATTACCTGTTGCACGCGAGTATCCCCGACAAAAACATCACAGGCATCCGCTACCGTAAGGTCTCCTTCAGTACAATCACAACCCACCACATCTGCATAGCCTAAACACCACTCATCCTCATCCACGACTGTCAGGGCAACCGACATATTCTTATCTCGAATAACCCCCTCAGCCCTAGCCTTGGTCACCAGGCCATAGACTTCTTCAGCAGCACGCTTAACTCGATTTTTATTTACAAAACTGGTCATGGAAGGCACCGCGATCGATGCCACAATGGCAATAATCGCGATAACGATAAGTAGCTCAACTAATGTAAAGCCCTGTTGGCCTGAAGCCTGTTTATTGTACATTTGCTCTATTCACCGATTAATTCCCTTGCACGGTAGCAACTCTTCCAACTGTAAACATTGATAGTGTTCGCAAGTCATCCACATTCAAGTTGCGCGAAAAATATTTGGGGAAGCTGATTATATCCCCGACCMGCAGGTCTGGCTGGCCCGCCTGTCTCTACAAAAAGCCTCTTATCTCTAATTATTCAATAAAGAGGGATAAACGGCACAAATA
>NVWE01000009.1 GCA_002746135.1 Cellvibrionales bacterium
GGTGCTTTCACATTCAGCACAAAATCTTTCACCGACTTAATGTTGTAGTGCACGGTCAAGGGCAGCTCTACAATATTTTCATCTTGCGTGAGCATTTGCCCGCGCGTCTGATACTGACGTTCTTCCGTCACCCGAACGCGGGTCACGAGGTCAACCAGAGGGGGATTCCAGTGCAGGCCATCGCCGACAATCTC
Source organism: Cellvibrionales bacterium (assembly GCA_002746135.1). GTDB lineage: Bacteria > Pseudomonadota > Gammaproteobacteria > Pseudomonadales > Porticoccaceae > Reddybacter. Next base: position 195 of record NVWE01000009.1, read on the forward strand.
GTGGAATTCACCTAAGCGCAGAACAAGGGCCTTCTCTTTGGCGTCTATCTGGTAGAAACCCAGCAGACCCCAAATCACCGAAATGATTAGCAGGATGCCGACGATGGCCATGCCACCAATACCGCCACCAGAGCCGTCGCCACTACCAGAGCCACCGCCGCCAAAGATTTTGCCAAATTTATCGCCGATATCTTTCAGGGCTGCGTCGAGGTCAGGCGGATTACCGCTCTTACCACTACCGTTACCCCAGGGATCTTTGCCACCACCCGGTTCATTCCAAGCCATTACTCACTCCAGTGAAAGTACAGGGCGCAAATTCTAACAAGCCCTGATTGAAAAGCCAGCAAACATCAACAACTAGCCTTAATGAACAAACAAAATAAAGAAACTATGATCTCTCTTTGTCAACCAACTGCCCAGACTGAAGGGCCGTTATGAGATGAAAAAGTCATTCATTATTAAAATAATCTACCTCTGGCTCCGCCGGCTGCAGCAATACTTGCTGCGCCGTCAAAGCCGAGGCTTTCAACAGGCGCTGCCACTCCGCTCGGGGCAGGCGCACCTCCAGTAAACTACTACCATCATCCTGCGTTTTCTCTTCAAGTACCGCACCTGCCTCAAACAATTGCGCCCGAAAACGCCCTAGCTCATGACCCAGTGTGCACTTGCCGTGAAGTTGATCATGACCCAATAACTCGCGCAGTGCCAGCGGCAACAAGTCAACGCCAAGATTGTCCTGGGCAGATAACCAGATAGCAATGGGCTTGCCCTCGCCATTGCGCTCAATACGCGGCTTGACCCCTTCCAGCAAATCAATTTTATTGTAAATTTTCAGCACCGGAATATCGCCAGCACCAATTTCATTCAGCACCTCGTCAACGCGCTCAACATTCTCAAGGCGCTGCTCGGAACTGGCATCAATAATGTGCAACAGCAGGGTCGCATGGGTCGCTTCATCGAGCGTGGCGCGAAAAGCCTCAACCAGCTTGTGGGGCAGGTGGCTAATAAAGCCCACCGTATCGGCAAAAATCACCGAACCCACCTCGGGTATTTTGAAGGAGCGCATAGTCGGGTCGAGGGTAGCAAAGAGCTGGTCAGCCGCGTAAACATTGGCACCAGTAAGGCGATTAAATAAGGTCGACTTACCGGCGTTGGTATAACCGACTAAAGAAACCGTGGGCACTTCGGCCCGCCGCCGTGAGCGCCGCCCCTGTTCGCGCTGAACCCGCACTTTTTCAAGCCGCTTAAGAATGGATTTAATACGCACTCGCAATAAACGTCGGTCAGTCTCGAGCTGRGTTTCACCCGGCCCGCGCAAACCRATACCRCCTTTTTGCCGCTCGAGGTGAGTCCAGCCACGGATTAGCCGCGTACTCATATGCTCCAGCTGGGCAAGTTCAACCTGCAACTTACCCTCGTGGGTTTGCGCACGCTGAGCAAAAATATCGAGGATTAAGCCCGTGCGATCAAGCACCCGGCAGGACAGCGCATGTTCAATRTTGCGCTCCTGACTCGGGCTGAGATTGTGATTAAAGATAACCAGACCCGCACCGCTGCTATCGACTTCCTGCTTGATTTCGTCAAGCTTTCCGGTGCCGACAAAAAACTTGGCCGTGGGGACATCGCGACTGCCGGTAATAAAGGCAATCGGATCACCACCAGCGGAAATCGCCAGTTCTTCAAATTCTCGGGGGTCTTCCGGCTCGCGCTCGCTGTTTAAATTCAGATGGACAAGAACAGAGAGCTCGCCGGATTTGGGGCGGTCAAAAAACAAACGGCCTCCTAATCGTCCACATCCTCTTCGCCGGGGACGGCCATAGGCAGCTTGACGGGGCGCGATGGCACCACCGTCGAAATAGCGTGTTTGTAAACCATCTGGCTGACGGTGTTCTTTAACAAAACAACAAACTGATCAAAGGACTCGACCTGGCCCTGCAGTTTAATGCCATTGACCAGAAAAATTGATACAGGAATACGCTCTTTGCGTAAGACGTTGAGGAAAGGGTCTTGTAGATTATGCCCCTTTGACATGGTTGTTCTCCCAAAAGGTTGATCGACGAAAGGCGTCTAAATGAACGGTAATAGCTCTTAGTAAAGAAGAGCTTCGCAGTAGACGCAAATAACATATGACAATGGCAATAACCCTGGACCAAATAGTCCGTTCCACCACCGCCAAACTGAGCCGCGCATAATACTACCCAGCGACGTTGTTGTATATGCCGCTGCCGTGCAAAATTTGCAGCGCTTGCGACAAAACCGCCTCGCCAGACTGAGTGCTATCACCCTTATCAAAGCTAAGCTCCAGGCGGTGCAAATCAGACCAGCCGCGCAGCCAGGTCAACTGCCGCTTGGCCAACTGACGCGTGGCGGCAACACCGCGCGCCAACATATCTTCGTAAGTGCACTCACCGTCGAGATAGGCCCAGATTTGCCGATAGCCTACCGCGCGTACTGCCGGTAAATCAGCACTCAGATCACCACGCTGGCGCAGGGCTTTCACCTCATTGATAAAACCCTCGCCCAGCATCAACTCGAAACGCTGCTCGATACGCTGGTGCAAGGCGGCTCGGTCGGTGGGGATCAGTGCCAACTGCACAATACGGTAGTCATTTTCGAGGGGCGGCACACCGCAGCCCTTTTGCAATTGCTGCTTTATAAGCTGTGACAGGGGCAGACCACTAACGCGATAAACTTCCAGCGCCCGAGAAATGCGCTGGGAGTGATTGGGATGAATCGCCGCCGCACCCTCGGGATCAACCTCTGCCAGCAAGGCGTGGACAAAGGGCCAGCCTTTATCCTCTGCTTGCTGCTCAATTTCAGTACGGATTTTTTCATTGGCAGGGGGTAAGTCGGCAATGCCTTCGCGCAGGGCTTTGAAATACAACATGGTGCCGCCCACCAATAAAGGGATGCGCCCGGCAGCGCTAATCTCGTCAATTTCGCGGCGGGCATCACTCAGAAATGCACCCACGGARTAGSCTTCGGCCGGATCACAAATATTAATCAGCCGRTGGGGTGCATCGCKTAACACATCCGCTTCAGGTTTGGCGGTGCCGATATCCATACTGCGGTACACCTGGGAGGAGTCGACGCTGATAATGTCACAGGGCAGCGCTTTGCAAAGCTGCAGGGCGAGATCGGTTTTCCCCGAGGCGGTCGGGCCCATGAGAAAAATGACTGGCGGGCGCTGGTCTACTTCTGACTTATCGGGCACGTCTAGCGCCCTCGCATAAACAGGGCATCGAGCTCGTTCATCGACAACTGAGTCCAGGTCGGGCGACCGTGGTTACACTGGCCGCTGCGCTCGGTGGCTTCCATCTCGCGTAGCAGAGCGTTCATCTCCGTCAACGTTAATTGCCGGCCGGCACGCACCGAACCGTGACAGGCCATGGTCGATAATATGGCGTTAATTTGCTCTTCGATACGTCGCGTGGTGCCATGGGTCAGTAGATCGGCGAGCACATCCCTAATCAGCGGCTCCACATCGGCACCGCGCAACAAGGCCGGCACGGCTCGCACCATCAGACTTTCAGGCCCGGCGCGTTGCAAAGTGATGCCCAAAGTCTCAAACAAGGCCAGTTGGCTCTCGGCGCAGTCCGCTTCTTTTTCACTTACCGCCAGTGCCTCGGGCACCAGTAGGGGCTGAGCGGCGACACCGACACTCTCGTAGGCCGTTTTCATATGCTCATAGGTGATGCGCTCGTGGGCGGCGTGCATATCGACCAGCACCAGCCCCTCGCGGTTTTCGGCGAGAATAAAGATACCCCGCAACTGAGTGAGGGCATAACCCAGCGGCGGAATTTCAACCTGCTCAGCATCGACACTCTGCTCACTATTCGCCGCAGGCAGAACCCCAGCGGCTTGCTCTGGTARCTGATAAACCGCCAGCTGATCGCGCACCGAGCCTCGGTCACCCGCAGAAAAAGCCACTGGATGCTGATAGGGCAATGCTTGGCTGCCCTGCCCCATCGTCGTACCTGACTCTGCCGCAGAAAACCCCGCAACAGGCACACCGGCCAACATACCCGACGATTGTTCGCTTTCACCCCGGCCCGGCCCCATGTCCGCAACAATGCGCGACAGCGAACCATAGAGAAAGCCATGTACTGTACGACTCTCTCGAAAGCGCACTTCGTGTTTAGTGGGGTGAACATTGACGTCGACATCGGTAGCCGGCAATTCAAGGAACAACACATAGGCCGGATGACGACCGTGATAAAGCACATCTTGGTAAGCCTGACGCACCGCATGACTCACCACTTTGTCGCGAATGCTGCGACCATTGACAAAAAAGTACTGCAGGTCGGCCTGACTGCGGGAAAAGGTCGGTGCGCCCAGCCAGCCCCACAAACGCAGCTCGCCCACTTCGGTATTAAAGAAGCGCGCCTGCTCCATAAATGCCGGGCCGCAAACCGCCGCGACGCGACGCTCCTGCTCCAGCTGTGTCTTGGCGGCGGGGAAACGACGTACGGGCTTATTGTTGTGGCGCAGATTAAAGGCGACATCAAAGTGGCTGAGGGCCAGCTTTTTAACGACATCGTCAATGCGTGAATATTCGGTTTTTTCGGTGCGCAGAAATTTGCGTCGCGCCGGGGTATTAAAGAACAGGTCGCGCACTTCTACGCTGGTGCCCTGAGGATGGGCTGTGGGTTCGACGTCCACCGTCATATCGCGCCCTTCACAACGGGCCAGCCAGCCAGCGCCTTCGTTTTGGGTATTACTGCTCAGGGACAGGCGTGAAACGGAGGCGACACTGGCCAGTGCCTCACCACGAAAACCGAGAGTGCCCACTGCCTCGAGATCTTCCAGCGCGAGAATTTTACTGGTGGCGTGGCGACTAATGGCCAGCGGCAAGTCATCTTTTTCGATACCGCAGCCGTTATCGCGAATCCGCACCCGCTTAATACCGCCTTGCTCAATATCGATATCGATGCTATCCGCCCCAGCATCAAGACTGTTTTCCAACAACTCTTTAACCACAGAGGCGGGGCGTTCGACCACCTCCCCAGCAGCAATCTGATTAGCCAGGCGAGGGCTTAATAAATGAATACGTGACATTAAAAGATAGTGGACTCAGAAATTTTAAGAAACCCCTGATTAAGAGGATATGGGGATTTTAATACGCTGACCAATTTTGATACGCGTTGACTTAAGACTATTGTGGCGACGTAAATCATTGATTGACACCCGATAGCGATGGGCAATATCCGACAAAGTATCGCCTCGAGCAATAATATGCACCGTGCCGGATTTATGCTTGCGCTCAGCCAGTAAAGTACCCGCCGGGGGCTTGTGCTGAAAATAGCGCTTCACACCGCTAAAAATAGCACTAGCCATTTTTCGCTGGTAAGCGGGCTGTGAAAGTTGACGCGCTTCTTTAGGATTGGAGATAAAACCCGTCTCAATCAAAATTGAAGGCATATCCGGTGACTTCAACACCACAAAGCCGGCCTGCTCAACACGCTTCTTATGCAGACGGGCCACCCCACCAAGCGACTTGAGTACCTGAGCACCGACGCCCAAACTACTCTCCAGCGTTGCCGTCATCGACAGATCCAGCAAGACACCCGCCAGCACTTTATCTTTATCGAATAGGCTAAGCACCCCGACGCCACCGATCAGGTCAGCACGGTTTTCTCGCTTAGCCAGATAACTCGCCGTCTCACTGGAGGCACTGCGCGTCGACAGTGCGTAGACCGAAGCACCGTTTGCCGAAGCCTGATTAAATGCATCCGCGTGAATGGAGATCATTAAGTCCGCACGGTGTTTGCGAGCAATATCGGTGCGCTTGCGCAGGGGAATATAGTAGTCACCATCGCGTACCATCACCGCACGAAAACCGGGCTCTCGATTGACCTTACCCTGTAAAGACCGGGAGATAGCCAACACCACATCTTTCTCACGCAGGCGTTTCGGGCCTGAGGCACCGGGATCATCACCGCCGTGACCCGCGTCAATGGCAATCACAATGTCCCGCGCCTTTTGACCCGCCAATACATCACCAACCGTTTTCGCCGTTTTCTTATTGCGGTCATATAAATCGATGACCAGTCGATCGCTGTATTGGTCATTGCGCTCCAGCACAAAGCTSCGAGGATTAATTTTTTCACGCAATTCGAGAACGATACGCAGGCTGTCACCATCAAACTGCGCACTGCGCAATTCAGTAATCGGCGTATTGGCGAGTTTTAAATTAGAGGGTTTGGAGGCAAAAGCAGCATGCTTAACATCAATCACCAAGCGCTGAGGGTTGGCGAGAGTAAATATTTTATGCTCAAACCGAGACGATAAATCAAACACCAACCGGGTGTGATCCGGCGCGCGCCACAGACGCACACCTTCTATCGTCGTTTTTGAGGCACTCGACCCAGCAGCCAAAGCTGATGTTGAATTCAATAAAAAACTAATGCAAAAAAAGCACAGCAACAGCATCAAACGCAAACTGGCCACTGTACTAAAGTGGCCAGCGGAAGTTCCTTTTTCAGTCAAGCTCAGCATTGCGCTTCCTCGCTGATAGTGATGCCGCCAATACTACTCTCTGCAAGGCTAGAACGCACCCCGGCAACTACGGTCTCACCCTGGCCGGTACAGGCCGTCAAACTCAGGTGTCGCCCCATAGGGGTAACAGAAATCGTCAGCTCCAAATCCGCAACCTGCAATATACCCCGCCCCTTATCCGGCCACTCGATCAAACAAATATTACCCGTCTCGAAATAATCTCTTATCCCCATATATTCCAGCTCTTCGGGATCACCGAGGCGATAAAGGTCAAAGTGAAAAACCGTGGCTGCCGGCAATTCATAGGGCTCAACCAGGGTATAGGTCGGACTCTTCACCGCCCCGCTGTGACCGCAGCCCTGCAGCACACCGCGACACACTGTGGTCTTGCCAGCACCCAACTGACCCTGGAAATATACAACCGCGACTGCTTGCTGGCTGATCGCCAATAAGGCCCCACCCAACACCTCGCCAAAGGCGACCATCGCCGTGTCGGACCCGACAGTAAATGCGCAGCTCGAACTCACTGACCGTTAACCAAATGTCGCAAGGGAGCAAACAAATCGCTGGCCAGCAAACCTTTTTCACCGTTTTCTTCAGCGRCTCTATCGGCAGCGACGCTGTGTAAACAGGCACCAAGACAGGTCGCTGTTGAGGCATCCAAACCCTGCGCCAACAAAGCACCGATAACACCTGCCAACACATCACCCATGCCGCCGCTGGCCATGCCGGGGTTACCGTAGGGGCAGAGCCATAGCGGCTGCTTACCATTACTTCCTGCACCGTTGATTGGCGAGCTGGCAATGCCCGTAATAAGAGTACCCGCCCCTTTTAATAACACAGTTGCTGAATATTTTTCGGCGATGCTACGACAGGCTGCCAAACGGTCGGCCTGAATATCGGCATTGCTACAGCCCAGCAGGCGCGCCGCTTCGCCGGGATGGGGGGTTAACACCCAATTACTCGCATCGGCATTTGCCCCCACTCGCCCTTCGCTAATAATATTCAAGGCATCGGCATCGACCACCATGGGTAGTCCAGTCGCAATCGCCTGCTGCAGCATTTGCTCCGACCAGGGCGATCGACCCAGACCCGGGCCGATAACGATCAGCGTCGGCCCTTCCAAATGCGGTTCTAATTCTTGACCCGAGGCGACACCCTTAACCATTAATTCCGGCCGCCGCGCCAGCAGTGCGGGCACATGCTCCGGGCGAGTGGCGACGCTGACCAAACCGGCACCGACCCGCAGAGCTGCCTCTGCAGCCATCGCCACAGCACCGCCGTAACCTTTATCGCCACCAATCACCAGCACGTGACCGAAGCGGCCTTTGTGAGCATCGCGCTCACGCTGGGGGAAAGCAGCCAACAGCGATTCTAGCTCGAGTCGTTGCGCAGCTATCGGCATAGGCTTATCGACTGAATCCTCGTAAACAATCTCTGGGACATCCAGGTTTCGATACTGCAATTCACCGACCAGCGCAGGCCCTCGCCCGGTTAACAAACCGACTTTGACACCGATAAAAGTCACTGTCATCGCAGCTTCTACAGCAACGCCAAGTACCGCGCCCGTGTCACTGCAAAGACCGGAGGGGATATCGGCGGCCAATACGGGTAGAGCTGATTGATTAATATGGGCAATGGCCGCGTGATAATCGGCTCGCACCTCGCCACTAATGCCAGTACCCAGCAAGGCATCAACAACAACACCGCTGGCCAGCTCTGCCCCGCTCGACGCATAGTTCTGCCAGGATTTCATCGCCACGCCGGCATCATTGGCAAAGGCCCAGGCACGCTTCGCATCGCCACTAAGTTTTTCCTCGTCGGCGAGCTGAATAATTTCAACGGGTATCAACTGTTGCTGAGCCAGGCCCCCTATAATGTAGCCATCGCCGCCATTATTACCGCCGCCGCAGAACACGGTAATCTTCTCCGGCTCGGGCCAACGGGCGAGCAGCGCTTCGAAAGCCTCACGACCCGCGCGCTTCATCAGTACAATACCCAAAATACCCTCATCTTCGATGGCTCGGCGGTCGAGTTCACGCACTACGCTGGCGGTGTAGAGCCGGTTTGAAATTTTTGTCATTCGCTTTTCCCTGAGATCTGTCAGAATTATACGGTAACCGGAGTACGCTGCGACAATGTCAGTCAAGCAATATACGCCAGATCTCATCGATACACCGCCCAATGCTGTCACACCCAAAGATCTGCGCGAGGATATCCGCCGCTGGGGACGCGAGCTGGGCTTTCAGCAAGTCGGCTTTACGCACATTGACCTCGAACAGGCCGGTGAGCGACTCCAGCAATGGCTGGCAAAGGGCTTTAATGGCTCCATGCAATGGCTGGCCGAACATGGCGACAAACGCTGGCGACCGGAACACCTTCTGCCCGGTACGGCATCCATTATCAGCGTTAGAATGGATTATCTATCACCCGATACCAATATGATCGCCCGCCTCAAAGACGGTGAAACGGCCTACATTTCGCGCTACGCCCTGGGCAGGGATTACCACAAACTGATTCGCAAACGACTGGCGACACTGGCCAAACGCATTGAAGAACACAGTCAGCAGCCAGTGATTCAACGCCCCTTTGTCGACAGCGCCCCGGTGATGGAAAAACCCATCGCCGAACAGGCCGGCCTCGGCTGGATCGGCAAACACACCCTGGTGCTCAATCGCGAAGCGGGCTCCTGGTTTTTTCTCGGCGAACTCTACACCAGCCTCGAACTGCCCGCCGATACGCCAGCAGAAGAAAAGCAGTGTGGCAATTGCCGCGCCTGCCTGAAAATCTGCCCCACCCAGGCCTTTCCCGAACCGTATGTGCTCGATGCCCGGCGCTGTATTTCTTACTTAACCATTGAAAACAAGGGCCCTATTCCCCTGGAATTTCGTGAAGCCATCGGCAACCGGGTCTTCGGTTGCGATGACTGTCAGATAATCTGCCCCTGGAATCGCTTCGCTAAACCGACCGATGAAAAGGACTTCAGCCCCCGTCACAGTCTCGACAACAGCAAGCTCACCACTTTATTTCAGTGGACGGAGGAAGAATTCTTAGACCGCACCGCGGGCTCACCTATTCGCCGCATTGGCTACGAAAGGTGGCAGCGCAACCTCGCTATTGGCCTTGGCAATGCGCCTGCTACGGCTGAAATTATCGACGCTCTCGAGCTGGCTTTGCCCCAGGCATCACCGCTGGTCAGCGAGCATATTGAATGGGCATTAGACCGGCAGCACCAACGCCGATCAGATGGGCCGTAGCTATTGATATAAGTTGAGCCCCGCTGTAAAATGCCCGACCTCGAAATCAGACTCAACTTAATTACGGAGCACGCCAGGTGGCAAATTCACCCCAAGCACGCAAACGCGCTAAACAGAATGAAAAACGACGTCAACATAACGCCAGTATGGGTTCTATGGCGCGCACCTATTTAAAGAAAGTGATTGCCGCGATTGAATCCGGCGATGTCGAAGCGGCCAAAGCGGCCTATGCTGCCGCCGTGCCCGTTATCGACCGCGTTGCCGACAAAGGCGGTGTTATGCACAAGAACAAAGCGGCCCGTCATAAAAGCCGTCTCAACACTAAAATTAAGGCGATGTCTGCTTAAAACAGTTTTGCAGGCCTCGCTATTTACGAGCCAGGCAGCACTGCAATCTTAAGATAGGCCTACATGGGTCGATCTTCGCAGAACTACCTTTAGCCTCGGCACAAGCTATCAATGCTCGGTGCCAGGCCATCAATAAACCCTGCTCTTTAGAAGCGGGGTTTGTTGTTTCTGCACATGGCTAATATTCCATATAATGCCCCCATCAATACCCAGGCAAAGACTTGAGCATCACGAGCTCGCCCTTTTCCTCGAGTGCCGTAAACCCCCAGTAAAAATGACAGCCATAAAAAAACCCGCGTGAATTGACGCGGGTTTTTTTATGGCCTGGTTTTACCCAGGCACAAAGCAATCAAATTTTGATTAACCTTTCTTCGCAGATGGGAAAACAGCAGGGCGTTTTTCCTTCACAGCAGCGATACCTTCGGCGGCATCTTCACCGAGGAAGCAGAGCATTTCCATGCGCAGTGAGTTTTCAAAAATGGGCGCGGCCATTTGCATCCAACCGTTAAGTGTGGACTTGGTGCCACGAATAGCCTGCTGACTACCGGCGGCCAGCTTGTCAGCGATCTCCATCGCTTTCGGCAGCACCTCGTCGAGAGGCAAGCACAGACTGACCATGCCCATACGCTCGGCTTCAACACCGTTGATAAACTCGGCGGTCATCAGGTAGTACTTGGCCTTCGACATCCCGCAAAGCAGGGGCCAGATAATGGCCGCATGATCACCCGCGCCAACACCCAGCTTTACATGGCCATCGGTAAATTTCGCCGTTTCAGACATCACGCTTATATCGGCCATCAGGGCAACAGCCAGACCCGCACCAACGGCGACGCCATTGATTGCAGAAATAACGGGCTTTTCAAGGGCCAGCAAACGGTAAACGATATCAGCAGCCTCTTTCTGAATCCTTTGCACGCCTGCAGGATCACCGACCTGACTTTCAACCCAGTTCAAGTCGCCGCCAGCAGAGAAGGCCTTACCCGCACCCGTCACAACAACAACATTCGTGTCATCATCAGCGGCAACGGTGTCCCATATTTGGGTCAGCTCCCAGTGCAGACGCGCATTGGTAGCATTCATTACCTCGGGGCGATTAATAGTAATGGTCAATACACCGTTAGGCTTGAGATCAAATAATAGGTGTTGGTAATCTGAATATTCCATGGTATTTCCTCTATGAAGACTTTTTGTTTAAGATCGCCAAAAGACGACCTAACAATTGATTAACTGGCTCGCTTAGGCAGGTTATTGAAATTCGCTGAGCCGAGCCAGCTACAAGGTAAAACCAAGTGAAAAAGCGGAGCTTACTCGTGTAAATGAGCACTTTGAACTTGGTTTTAACGCAGTAGATGGCCGGGTCAGTAGAATTTCAACAGCCTGTTAGCGCACCAGATCGGGATCGAGGGTCATACCCTCATCGAGCTGAACACCCAGGGTGTTCAAGGCCATCGACACCAGGTTGTACTGGCCAGCAGTAAACACGATGTCCATAATTTGCTGTGTATTGTAGTGTTCGCACAGACCCTTCCAGGTCTCGTTGCTGATAAAGGCATCCCCGTGTAGCTCGTCGGTGGCTTTAATCAACAGCGCTTCATTTTCTTTCCAGTGAGCGGCTTCGGCACCCTCTTTCAGAAACGCCATGTCCTCATCGGTCATACCGCACTCTTTACCGATGACGACGTGCTGACCCCATTCATAACCTGACTTACACAGCCAGCCCATACGCAGAATAACAATCTCTCGATCACGCAAGGTGATCTCTGACTTACCCATAATGTGATTGGCAAACACCATCCAGCGCTTGGCCAAGCCAGCGTGATTTGCCAGGGTTTTAAATATATTCAGCACCCGACCACCTGATTCGGTCGCACCCACCGCTTTCTTTTGTGCGTCATTCCATTCTTCAAAGGGTACCGGGTGTACCCGTGGTGTCTTCATTCGCATCGTGCACGCTCCAATAATTATTTACAGGCTCAACGTACTAACAGTATTTAAGGCTAGCCATGTGAAACACCATCAATTTCATATTCAACATCGCCCGAGGGTGCTTTCACCACTACCACGTCGCCAATTTCTTTACCGATAAGCGCTCGCGCAATCGGCGACTGATAAGAAATCTTACTCAGCTTAATATCGGACTCGTCATCACCGACAATGGTATAGGTGACAGTGGCATCACTCTCGGTATTAATAATGGTCACTGTCACACCGAAGATGACTTTTTCACCTTCAGGGATTTTACTCACGTCGATGACCTGAGCGTGGCTTAGCTTGCTTTCAACTTCCTGAATCCGCCCCTCGGCGAAACTTTGCTGATCACGCGCGGCGTGATATTCAGCATTCTCTTTTAAGTCACCGTGGGCACGAGCCTCGGCAATCGCCGCGACAATACGCGGGCGCTGTACCTTTTTCAAATCGTCTAACTCTGCCCGCAGCGTCGCTTCGCCTGCCACTGTCATGGGTACTTTATTATTCATACTTATTTGCCTTCGTGAAGTTCTTGTAGTACTCGCACCTGCATATCACCTTGATGGCGTAAAGCCATGCAAACGGCATTGCCGCCAGCCAACGTAGTAGTGTAGTAAACACCCTTGGCTTCAGCGCTAGAGCGAATAGTTGCCGAATCTTCAATCGCAACACGCCCTTCAGTGGTGTTAACGATGAGATCTATTTTGCCATTTTTAATCATATCGACGATGTGAGGGCGACCTTCTTTCACCTTGTTAACAATATCGACGTCAATACCGGCATCCAGAATTAACTGCCCCGTACCACGGGTTGATACCAGCTTAAAGCCAAGGTCAGATAACTGTTGAGCGACATCGACCACCTCACCCTTATCGCGCTTACGCATACTCAGGAACGCCGTGCCTTTACTGGGGATTTCATCGCCAGCACCAAGCTGGGCTTTGGCATAGGCTTCAGCAAACGTTTCGCCAATGCCCATTACCTCGCCCGTCGATTTCATTTCTGGGCCGAGAATGGGGTCAATACCGGGAAATTTATTAAAAGGGAACACCGCCTCTTTAACACTAAAGTGCTCAGGCACAATTTCTTGAGTAAAGCCCTGGCTTGCCAGCGTTTGGCCCGCCATGCAGCGCGCGGCAATTTTAGCCAGTGACACACCAATACATTTCGACACAAAAGGCACGGTACGCGAAGCCCGTGGATTCACCTCAATCACGTAAATTTTCTCGTCCTGCCAGGCCAACTGCACGTTCATCAAACCCTTAACCTGCAGCTCGCGGGCCATCGCTTTTACGACTTCTTTCATTTCTTCCTGCACATCGGCAGGCAAGCTGTAAGGCGGCAGTGAACAGGCGGAGTCACCAGAGTGAATACCGGCTTGCTCAATGTGCTGCATCAGCGCACCAATCACCACTTCTTCGCCATCGGAAACCGCATCAATATCCAGCTCAATGGCAGACGAAAGGAAGTAGTCGAGCAGCACCGGCGAGTCATCGGAAACCTGCACCGCCTCACGCATGTAACGATTCAGTTCGTCTTCGCCGTAGACAATTTCCATCGCCCGCCCCCCTAGCACGTAGGAAGGTCGCACCACGAGCGGATAACCGATAGCCGCTGCCTTCTCAACCGCAGCTTCGACCGAACGCACCGTGGCATTGGGCGGCTGCAGCAGGCCAAGCTTGTCGATCATTTGCTGGAAACGCTCGCGATCTTCCGCCCGGTCGATGGCATCAGGGGTCGTACCAATAATCGGCACACCTTCGGCCTCAAGGGCCTGAGCCAACTTAAGCGGCGTTTGACCGCCAAATTGCACAATCACACCGACCGGCTTTTCGAGGGCGACAATTTCCAGTACATCTTCGAGAGTGACCGATTCAAAATAAAGGCGGTCTGAGGTGTCGTAATCCGTTGAAACGGTCTCGGGATTACAGTTGACCATAATGGTTTCGTAACCATCATCGCGCAGCGCCAGTGCCGCGTGTACACAACAGTAATCAAATTCAATGCCCTGGCCAATACGGTTCGGGCCGCCGCCGAGCACCAGTATTTTGTCTTTGTCTGACGGTGCCGCTTCGCACTCTTCTTCATACGTCGAGTACATATAGGCGGTATCAGTGGCGAACTCCGCCGCACAGGTGTCAACGCGCTTGTAAACAGGCCTAATATTTAAGCCGTGACGATGGGTTCTAATCTCGGTTTCGCTAACGCCGAGTAAGTCAGCAATACGCTTATCGGCAAAGCCCTTGCGCTTGAGCGCGTACATTGCAGGCCCATCAAGGCTGGCCACAGTGCTGCCCACCAAACTCTGCTCAACCTGCACCAAGTCAGCAATTTGCACCAAATACCAACGATCAATACTGGTCAGCTCGAACACGTCATCGAGACTCATACCCGCTCTAAAGGCATCGGCTATATACCAGATGCGCTCGGGCTGGGCGGAGGCAAGCTGCTCGCGAATAGTCGCTTCAGCGCCATCGCTGGTCAGATCAACGTGGGGGTCAAAACCAGCAACACCCACTTCAAGACCACGCAGCGCTTTCTGCACCGACTCCTGAAATGTACGACCAATGGCCATCACTTCACCCACCGACTTCATTTGCGTGGTGAGTATCGGATCGGCCTTAGGGAATTTTTCGAAGGCAAAGCGCGGTATTTTAGTGACAACGTAATCAATACTCGGCTCGAACGAGGCCGGTGTGGCACCGCCGGTAATATCGTTTTTCAATTCGTCGAGGGTATAACCGACGGCCAACTTGGCAGCGATTTTAGCGATGGGGAAACCCGTTGCCTTTGAGGCCAGCGCCGATGATCGCGACACCCGTGGGTTCATCTCAATCACCACCATACGTCCATCTTCCGGGTTAACGCCAAACTGCACGTTGGAACCCCCGGTTTCAACGCCGATCTCCCGCAGCACGGCGACCGAGGCATTACGCATCAGCTGGTATTCTTTATCCGTCAGGGTTTGTGCGGGGGCCACGGTGATCGAATCGCCCGTGTGAATGCCCATGGGGTCAAAATTTTCAATCGAACAGATAATAATGCAGTTGTCGTTCTTGTCCCGCACCACTTCCATTTCGTACTCTTTCCAACCAATCAGCGACTCATCGATTAACAGTTCGCTGGTTGGCGACAGGTCGAGGCCACGCTTACAAATCTCTTCAAATTCTTCGCCGTTATAGGCGATGCCGCCACCGGAACCGCCCATGGTGAACGAGGGGCGAATAATGCAGGGGTAGCCAAACTGGTCGGGCACCTGCAGCGCTTCTTCTAAACTGTGAACGATGTAAGAGCGCGGCGTTTCGAGGCCGATGGCCTTCATCGCCTTATCGAAGCGTTCTCTGTCTTCGGCCTTGTCGATAGCGTCACTGCTGGCACCAATCAACTCCACGCCAAACTTTTCGAGCACGCCTTCGCGGGCCAGATCAAGGGCGCAGTTGAGCGCGGTCTGCCCACCCATGGTTGGCAATACCGCATCGGGGCGTTCTTTTTCGATGATTTTCGCCACCGTTCGCCACTCAACCGGCTCAATATAGGTCGCATCGGCCATCGCCGGATCGGTCATAATCGTCGCCGGATTCGAGTTCACCAACACTACCCGGTAACCCTCTTCACGCAGCGCTTTACACGCCTGGGCGCCGGAGTAGTCGAACTCACAGGCCTGGCCAATCACAATCGGGCCGGCACCGAGAATCAGAATACTGTGTAAATCACTGCGTTTTGGCATAAGTGTTTATCGCGCCTGTCTAATAGACCTCTGTCGAGGCCCTATTGTGTTGGAAGGGTGTTGGAAGAATGTTGGGACATCAGTTCGAAGAAATGATCGAACAGGGGGGCCGCATCGTGGGGGCCGGGACTGGCCTCGGGGTGACCCTGAAAACTAAAGGCTGGCTTGTCATTGCGATGAATACCCTGCAGCGAGTCGTCAAACAGCGAGCGGTGTGTCGCTCGCAAACTGTCGGGCAGACTTTGTTCATCGACGGCAAAACCGTGGTTTTGGCTGGTAATCAGTACGGTTTTGTCATCGAGGTTCTGTACCGGATGATTCGCCCCGTGATGGCCAAACTTCATCTTCATAGTTTGCGCACCGGAGGCCAGTGCCAATAGCTGATGACCCAGGCAAATGCCGAACATAGGGATACCGGCTTCGAGTAATTCTTTAATAGCGGCAATGGCGTAGTCACAGGGTTCCGGGTCACCGGGGCCATTGGACAAAAACACACCATCGGGCGCCATCGCCAACACGGCCGCCGCGGGGGTTTGTGCGGGTACAACGTGCAGCTCGCAGCCGCGATCAACCAGCATGCGTAGGATGTTGCGCTTGACACCGAAGTCGTAGGCGACGATTTTGTAAGTAGGATTTTCAGTAGAGGGGGCTTCTTCTTTGGGTGCCGCGCTGGCCAGCTGCCAGGAACCTTCGTCCCAGGTGTAGGGCTTGCTGACGGTGACTTCTTTCGCCAGATCCATGCCCTTTAAACCGCCGAATTCTTGTGCGGCGGCCAAGGCCTTATCAACATCAACATCACCCGCCATCAAACAGCCGCTTTGCGCACCTTTACTGCGCAGCAAGCGGGTTAACTTGCGGGTATCAATATCGGCAATACCGACAATGCCTCGCGCTTTAAGGTAATCATCAAGATTTTGTTCGCTGCGGAAGTTGCTCACCAGTAGCGGCAAGTCGCGAATCACCAGACCTGCCGCCCAAATATTTGTCGACTCTTCATCATCGGCATTAACACCGACATTGCCGATGTGAGGGTAAGTAAGAGTCACTATTTGGCGCGCGTAAGACGGATCAGTGAGTATCTCCTGATACCCGGTTAAGGCCGTATTAAAGACCACCTCGCCACTGGAGATGCCCTCGGCACCAATGGACGTGCCTTTAAAAATAGTACCATCCGCGAGTACGAGAATGGCGGGGCGACGGGCAGGCAGATTCAATACAGACTCCWCTATCAACGAAAATGAACAAAACGAGATAACCTGCCGGTAACGCTTAGTGCTTAGGCCTGTACAAGAGAAATGACTTTTCTGCGGCTGTAAAAAAACGAGATGAACCAGTCGTTCCATCTCGTTTATTAGCGCATTCGTTAGGTCATCTCACCTCTTAGATACAGGTCTTCCGGGCAGTGGAAACCTGAGGCGGAATTTTAGGAGATTCAGGCCATTCTGTCCAGTACAAGACCAGCCCGCGATGAAATGAATCCGAAGGCAAAGTTGCACCCATGCCACCCGGCCTTAGCCACAGCGAAGCTAATAGCCGAACGACATCAATAGGCTACAAGGCTGCTTTCAGCGGCGGACGGGTAAATAAGGCGCAAACTGCTGCCACGCCCGTAAAGCCAATGATGGCGACAAAGGCAGTGTCATAATTACCGCTCACATCCGCCAGATAACCCGCACCGACCGGCACCATACTGCTGACCACAATTTGCAGAGGGAAAATAAAACCATTAATACTGGCGAAGGATTGCGCACCAAAATAATTGGCCACCATGGCGGGAATCATCACCAGCGTGCCACCATAAGCTGCGCCAAACATGGCCCCGGCCAATAACAACAGGCTGATATTAGGGGCCTGCCAAATAAGCGTCAGGGCAATAATTGAGCTGATAAAAAGACTAACGAGGATGCGCCGAGGTTCCATGCGGTCACCCAGCCAGCCGATGGGGAAGCGAGCACAAGCACTGCCCGCCAGCATCGCGCTCAATACACTCGCCGCTTCCATGGGTTCAAACTGCAAATCACGCAGGTGTAATACCCCGTGCACCACCAGCAGGTAGAGGGGCATAACACCGCCCAGAGAAAGTACMACCARMARCCACAGCGTCGGCGTGCGAATGGCCTCTYTTAAACTCCAGCAYTCATTGGTTTTATARATCTTCGCRCTTGCMCGCYGSTYYTGTASMGAGSYTTCAYYSTSMAMRRYRCCGTCRGGYTGCTGACCSCKATCRGARGGYTTGTTGACAATAAACGCCGCAAGAATAATCGATGCGATGGCAAACGCCGAGGCGAAAAGCCAGGCCGCTTGCCAGTCACCGGAAGCACCCATAATCCAGGTGAACAAGGGTTGGGCGATAAAACCACCGACGCCGGCAGCCGTCATCACCAGGCCAATAGCGGTGGCGCGATGCTGTTCAAACCAGTGGGCAATGGTGGTTTGAATGGGAATGACACCGCCGAAAGCAAAACCGAAKGACATCACCACYCCCCAGATGATTATCCAGGCGGTGATGGACGTGGTTACCGTGCCGAGCAGAATACARCCGATGATCAACACCACGATGCCCGCCAGAATTGTCGCCCGCGCGCCCCACTTATTGACGGAAAAAGCGGCAAAGGGCACAAACACACCGTAGAGCAGCCCGTGTACAGTTTGCCCCCAGGAAGCATCGCCCCGGCTCCAGTCCATACGGGTAACCATCTCCGGAAAAATGACGTTAAAGCTGTAATACACAAAGCCGACGGCCAACATGTAGACGCCGAATAGCAGACCGACATTTTTCCAACCAAAAAAAACTTGCTCGGCGTCGCTGGCAAGGTKGACCGAGCTTGCTGACAAACTATCTGGCATGATGACGATACCCCAGAGAAACGTGCGTTATTATTTTTTTAGTGTCATCACCCTAGCCGTAAAGGGGTATTGGTAGCAATGCTTAATATCGCCGCAGGTTGTTTAAGCTGGGTATTAAAGGACTCGCCCCCNTTCATTTTGTCACCACGACCTGCTTGAAACCCAAGGAATAAGCCGTGATTGAATCCCAGACAATGCACGCTAAAAGTTTTAAGGATGATAACCCAGGTCACTTTCGGCGGCTAAAATCTATGGGGTTCGGACGCTGGATCTATTCGGCAGTGCCTAATTATCACCCTAGAAATAAACCCCAGGTCAACAGGATCAGCACTTATCCTGCTGGCTTTATCGAGTCCTATAATCAACTTGCTTTCGCTAGCGCGGACCCATTTACAGCCTACTGGCTGGAGCATACAAACCCGGCCAGCTTTAGGAAAGTYAGACGATCCGTTGCACTAAGCCCCAAACAGAAAGAGTTAATGGCTCTTAACGCTGACTTTGACGTTAACCGAGGGATAGTGCTCCCTCTTACTAATGTTATCGGTTTTAAAGCCGTGCTCGCCTTATCGTTCGACGGCTCATTGACGGAGTTAAATACTTACATTGCGACAGTTGAAGACGAGCTGAAAGGCATCAGCAAGTGCTGTAATGAACAGTTTCTTCGATACCATAGAGGGACATTTTTGAACAACGATGCACCTCAGCTGACAGCTCAGCAAAAGCGAGTACTTCGCTTGCTAGCAAACGGCAAATTGACCAAACAAATTGCAGATATTTTGTCTATTTCCCTCAATGCTGTCGATAAGCATATCGCTAATATCAAAGTCAYTTTGTCGGCTCGGACCAGCGTCGAGGCAACTGCCCTTGCCCTACAGTGGCATATTATCTAAGGCTCAATACTCCAGATTTCTTGACTACCCCCTGAAAATTTACGAGCTAGGATAGTCGTCACACGTTAATCAAATAGACTGGTGACAATATAATGAGAAAAAGAAGACTTCTGGGTTTTACAGTAGCGCTACTCCTGGCCCCATTTTTTAATTCTACTTTCGCTGCTGAGAAAGGTAGCTCTATTAAGACTATCGCCGAATTAAAAGAGCAGGCCTTGGCTGGGGTAGAGATGATCTCTAATACTCAACTCAAGGCGCGTATTGAAGATAATTCGAGCCTGGTTTTACTCGACGTGCGCACCGAGCAGGAATATACCGCCGGCCATATCAAAGGCGCTGCGTGGATTCAGCGGGGACTCGTCGAATTTGTCCTTGCAAGGAGCCTGAAAGACCCTCAACAGGAGATTGTTGTGTACTGCAAAAAAGGCTATCGCTCCGGCCTGGTCGTCAAAGCACTGCGCGAAATGGGCTATAACAATGTCAACTCACATGTTGGCTTTGACCAGTGGGTTGCCAGCGGCAATAGCTACGAAAATTATCATGGTGAGTCCCGGCTAATCAGCCCGATTGAGAAAACAGCAGCGGGGTTTCAGCCCGACTACTTTAAACCGAAGAAATAAAGTAAAAGGGCTCTGAGGTTCCCCCAATTCTTCCGCCAATCCTTTCCGAAGAAGACTAAATTTGACAATATACGCCAGTGGCGCATATTGAGTGCGACGGTAATCGTTGGAGCTCATCTATTTACAAAGCTCATTCAGGAACTAATGAGTGATGAGCAATACAAAGAACTGCAAGAAGCTCTAGTGGTTCAGCCTGATCTGGGCGCTTTAATAAAAGGCTCTGGCGGTTTGCGTAAAGTGCGCTGAAAGCTAGAAGGCACAGGGAAAAGTGGCGGTATACGCGCCATTTATTACTGGGTAACGGACGATGACCATATTCGCATGCTCTACGTATACCCGAAAGGTAAACAAGAGAACCTGACACAGAGTCAAATTAAGCAACTAAAAACACTGGTAGAGAGGTGGTAACCATGGACAACAAAATGTTCGATGAATTGATGGCCAGCGCCTAGGAAGTGGATGGCATCATTAAGGGACAAAAAACGCCTACTCGCCGCTTTGAATTCCCCGATCCTGAAGTGAAAGCAATTAGAGAGCACATGGGCGTATCTCAAGACAGGTTTGCTATGATCCTGGGGGTCAGTAAACGCACAGTAGAAAACTGGGAACAAGGCCGCAGACATCCCACAGGCGCGGCGCGCTCTTTACTAAAGATTGTTGAGGCCGATCCTCAGCATGCGCTGGAAGCGTTAAGAGCTTAAAAGTTAGTTATCGGGGGACACCCAAGCCTGTCACATGCCTTGCAAGATAGTTAGCTAACAATCCCAAACCGGCTATTTTAAGCCCAGCACACCCTGCATATTACCTCCCCACAGGCTGAGCGACCGGCGGGCAAACTGATCTAGGTGAATTGCGCTATGAAGAATAAAACGAAATTAATTCGAGTCTGACCCCGTTTTTCGCCTGACCCCGTTTTTCGCCGACCCCGTTTTTCGCCGTTTTTCCGACAACTTAGAAAGGTGACTTTATGTCAAAAGCAAGCCGGGGCATCGCTATGCCCAGAAAAAACAACTCAACTGTTTCTGATGGATATGTTTTCTGTCGATACCGACGAGTTAAAAATAGTGATCGCTACCTAGATGCTCATGATTATGGGTATAAAGCGTGGCGCATCCCTATTAAAAAGTAGTAGTCTTTCCCCGGCCTTGTGATGGTGCGAGGCCGGGGAATTTTAGAGCGCTAATAGTTAAACCCGACGTACTTCGTTCACACATGGCAAGCCGCAGCAAACAACAATTACGCCAGCTCACAAAACCATGTCTAGGTGTATGCTAGGCTTTTACGTCACGAGACAAAAACTCTACACCACTTCCACGACTTTCCACACCACAACTGATTCATCAAGATCCGTTAAGTCGTTTATTATTTTTCACTATAAACAGAACCCGTAGTTTAGTTACCCGGCAAGTAGCTCTCTTTATGTCGGGCCGCCGGCAGCAAGGATGCTGCCAACGAGTCTACAGGGAGGTATTTACGACGAGCTCGTCATAAAGAGGGCTGCTTGGCGACCTATCCAGCTCAAACAGTAAAGCAAGCCAGCAACTACTTTAAGCCCAGCACATCCTGCATATCAAAATTGCCCGCTGGCTGAGCAACCACCCAGGCGGCAGCGCGTACGGCACCACGAGCGAAGGACATACGGCTTGAGGCTTTGTGGGTGACTTCAACGCGCTCGCCATCGGCAGCAAAGATAACAGTGTGGTCGCCGACAATATCGCCGGCGCGCACGGTGGCGAAGCCGATGGTTTCGCGCTCGCGAGCACCCGTTTGACCTTCACGGCCGTAGACGGCAACTTTATTCAAATCTCTATCGAGAGCGTTAGCCACCACTTTGCCCATGCTCAGTGCTGTGCCTGAGGGGGCATCGACTTTATGGCGGTGATGAGCTTCGATGATTTCAATATCGACATCGTCGCCGAGCACGCGGGCGGCGACATCGAGCAATTTAAAACACAGATTAACGCCGGTGCTGAAGTTGGTGGCCATGCAAATGGCTGTGGACTTGGCCAGGCTATCGACCGCCGCCATTTGTTCGTCGGTAAAGCCGGTCGTGCCGATTACCATGTGCTTATTATTGGCCGCACAAAGGGTGGCATTGGCTGCGGTGGCAACGGGGGCGGTAAAGTCGACCAGCACATCGAAGTCATTGATTACGGCTTCGAGACTATCAACAACGGCAATGTCATTGCGACCAATGCCCGCCAGCTCGCCACTATCGACGCCGATCAGTGAGCTATCGGGACGCTCAATGGCGGCTGTTAATTGCACCTGTTCGTTAATATAGATGGCTTCAATCAGGGTTTTACCCATACGACCGCCAGCACCGGTAACAGCAACTCTAACCATTTTTTATTCTCCGCTTACAGCCTAGTTCTATTAATCAATAGTCCGCTAGCCATGCATGCCTAGCCGCTAAAACCATCAAAGAAACTTTTCACACCCTTAAACCACGAGGTACGACGCGGCGAGTGCTTGTCGTGTTGCAACGACTCATTGAGCTCGCGCATTAATTCTTTCTGTTTCGAGTTGAGCTTAATCGGCGTTTCTACCGTGACTCGGCAGAGTAAATCACCCGCACCACCGCCGCGAACCGGAGCAACGCCCTTACCACGCATGCGGAACAACCTTCCGGTTTGTGTTTCAGGGGGGATTTTTAGCTTCACGCGGCCATCGAGCGTTGGTACTTCCAGCTCACCACCCAGTGCCGCATCGGCAAAGCCAATCGGCACTTCACAGTAGAGATTAGCACCATCACGCTGGAAAATAGCATGGTCTCGCACCACGATCTGCACGTAGAGATCACCCGACTGACCACCGCCGGGGGCACCCTCACCCTCACCCGATAGACGAATGCGATCACCTGTATCGACACCGGCCGGTACTTTCACCGATAAAGTTTTCTGTTCTTCAACCTGGCCATTGCCGTAGCACTTGCCACAGGGGTCAGCGATCATTTTGCCGCGACCGCGACACTGGGGACAGGTTTGTTGAACGGAGAAAAAACCCTGAGAAACCCGCACCTGACCAGCACCGTGACAGGTCGTACAATTAATGGGCGAGGTTCCCTTGCGCGCGCCACTGCCCTTACATTCGCCGCAGTTAACTTTCACCGGTACGCGAATTGTTGTTTTACAGCCTTTCGCTGCTTCTTCGAGATCGAGCTGCAGGTCGTAGCGTAGATCAGCTCCGCGAGTGGGGCCACGGCCTCGACCACCACCGCCAAAGATATCGCCAAAGACATCACCGAAGACATCGCCGAAGCCGCCACCAGCTCCGCCACCGGCCTGGGCATTAACGCCTTCGTGGCCATAGCGATCATAGGCTGCGCGCTTCTGCTCGTCGGACAAGACCTCGTAGGCTTCGCTGGCCTCTTTGAATTTTGCCTCGGCATTGTCATCATCGGGGTTTCTATCCGGATGATATTTCATCGCAACGCGGCGATAAGCTTTTTTAATCGCCTTCGCCTCTTCGTCTTTCGCTACGCCTAGTATTTCGTAGTAATCCCGCTTCGCCATAATCTACTCATTGATTTATTTCTGTGCCGATTTGTTACTGCACCACTCGGCACAAAACGCAGGGGCTTAAACCTGCGTTTTGTGGGGTACTTTTGTACCAGTTCTTGAAGCCGGGCTATGTCACCCGATCAAACGACTATTTTGTGTCGCTTTCATCGACTTCTTCAAACTCGGCGTCGACAACATCTTCAGCATCTTCCGCCGCTTCGCCACCGGCTTCTGCTCCGGCTTGTTCTTTCTCAGCTTCGGCATACATCTTTTGTGCGAGACCACCGGAGACTTCAGACAGCTTCGCAGCAGCGGCATCAATGGCTTCTTTATCGTCACCTTTAACCGCTTCTTCAACGCCTTTAATGGCTTCTTCGATCTGGCCTTTTTCTTCATCAGAGGCCTTATCACCGGCTTCATCCAAAGTTTTTTGCGCGGCGTGAGCAAGGCCGTCGGCGGTGTTGCGCGCCTGGGCTAACTCTTCGAACTTGCGATCGCTGTCGGCATTGGCCTCGGCGTCTTTCACCATTTGCTCGATTTCTTCATCGGACAAACCGGAGCTAGCCTTGATAATAATTGACTGCTCTTTACCGGTGGCTTTGTCCTTCGCCGATACATGCAAAATACCGTTCGCGTCGATGTCAAAAGACACTTCAATTTGTGGCACACCGCGGGGGGCGGGGGGAATATCGGCCAGGTCAAAACGACCCAGTGATTTATTGCTCGCCGCCTGCTTGCGCTCGCCCTGAACCACGTGGATGGTCACCGCACCCTGATTGTCATCAGCGGTGGAGAAAATCTGCGACTTGTTCGTCGGGATAGTGGTGTTCTTTTCAATCACCGGCGTGGCAACACCACCCATGGTTTCGATACCGAGGGTCAGGGGCGTTACGTCGAGCAGCAATACGTCGGTAACATCACCCGACAGCACAGCACCCTGAATCGCAGCACCAACGGCAACGGCTTCGTCGGGGTTAACATCGCGACGGGGCTCTTTACCAAAGAAGTCAGTGACCTTCTTCTGCACCAGCGGCATACGTGTTTGACCACCGACCAGAATCACATCGTCGATATCCGATACTGACATGTTGGCATCTTTCAGAGCGATTCTTAAGGGCTCTAGCGAACGATCAACCAGGTCTTCAACCAAAGATTCCAGCTTAGATTGGGTCAACTTAACGACCAGGTGCTTGGGGCCTGTGGCATCAGCAGTGATGTAGGGCAGGTTAACTTCTGTTTGCTGGCTGGAGGACAAGGCGATTTTGGCACCCTCTGCCGCTTCCTTCAAACGCTGCATAGCCAGGGGGTCACCCTTGAGGTCAACCGAATTGTCTTTCTTGAACTCGTCGGCAAGATATTCGATCAAACGCATGTCGAAATCTTCACCACCGAGGAAGGTGTCACCGTTAGTCGCCAGCACTTCAAACTGTGTCTCGCCATCAACATCGGCAATTTCAATAATCGAAATATCGAAAGTACCACCACCAAGGTCATAAACGGCAATCACCTGGTCGCCCGTGGCGTTGTCCATACCATAGGCCAGTGCGGCGGCTGTTGGCTCGTTGATGATACGCTTAACCTCAAGGCCCGCTAGCTTACCGGCATCTTTGGTGGCCTGACGCTGAGAGTCATTAAAGTAAGCGGGAACGGTAATCACCGCTTCGGTAACGCTCTCGCCGAGGTAGTCTTCAGCGGTCTTTTTCATCTTGCTAAGAACTTCAGCAGAAATTTGTGGTGGCGCTTTCTTCTCACCATCAATTTCAACCCAGGCATCACCGTTGTCCGCTTTGGCGATTGTGTAGGGCACCATATCAATATCTTTTTGCACTACTTTGTCATCAAAAC
Organism: Cellvibrionales bacterium; assembly: GCA_002746135.1. GTDB lineage: Bacteria > Pseudomonadota > Gammaproteobacteria > Pseudomonadales > Porticoccaceae > Reddybacter. The sequence continues at coordinate 25,697 of NVWE01000009.1, forward strand.
GACGGCCTATCAGACGCTTAACGGCAAACAGTGTTTTCGTGGGATTGGTGACCGACTGACGTTTGGCAGCCTGTCCAACCAGCGTTTCACCTTCTTCTGTGTAAGCGACAACGGAAGGCGTAGTACGACCGCCTTCAGAATTCTCAATCACTTTAGGCTTGTCGCCCTCCATCACCGAAACACAGGAGTTCGTTGTGCCTAAGTCAATTCCAATAATCTTACCCATGTTCGTTTTCTCCAAACCGCAATTCGTTAATATCGTTAATTCAAGTACAGCACTGCTATGCGCTTATATATTGTCCCAGGATTGACAAATTCAACCCCGCCGTAAGTATTTTGCTATTCAGCACCCTTCGAGACCACCACCATGGCAGGCCTGACCAGGCGATCGTTCAAGGTGTAACCCTTCTGGAAGACTTCCATCACTGTGTTGGCCGTCACATCCGGGCTCGGCACCATAGAAATAGCCTGGTGAAAATCGGGATTAAAGGGCTCGCCCGTGGGCTCGACCTGCTTCACTTTGTGGCCATCCAGCACCCCGAGGAAACTCTTCAGGGTCAGCTCAATGCCTTCGCGCGCACCCGACAAATTTTCATCATCAGCATCAATCGCATCCAGGGCTCTTTCAAGGTTATCGACCACGGGCAACAGTTCACCAACAAATTTTTCCAGGGCAAACTTATGGGCGCTCTCAACATCGCGGTCAACCCGGCGACGCAGATTTTGCATTTCAGCCTGCGTACGAAGGGTTTGATCCTTCGCCTGCTGTAGCGCTTCACTTAAGGCTTCGGCATCAAGCTCAACAACACCTTCTTCACCTGTTGTAGCTTCCGCAGTTTCCGTAGCTTCTTGCTCTACGACTTCTTCTGGCTCTTGCTCCGAACCTGGTGTTCCCTGATCTTCTGTGGCCACGTTTCACCAACCTTCAATAATGACTTCCCCAGCTATATTGGGTCGAAACAGAGGCTTTCAAGTCGAATAATGCAGAGACAATTGCAATTGCCTGGCACTGTTCGGTATAACAGCCTTTAACAAAGTAGCCTTTCAAAAAACAACTGGCGGCCAAGCCCTTGCTAACAGCCCTGACCATTAAACAATTCACCCTAGTTGAAGCCATGGACGTGGAGTTCAGCGCCGGCCTGACCACCATTACCGGCGAAACCGGTGCCGGTAAATCGTTGGTGCTCGACGCACTAGGCCTGGCACTGGGCGATCGCGGCGATACCGACCGCATTCGGCTGGGCGCTGAGCGCGCCGAAGTGTGCGCCAGTTTTGCCATCGACAGCGATTCACCCGCCTTGCAATGGCTGGCGGATAACGACCTCGATACGACTGACGATTGCCTGCTGCGTCGTATACTCACCCGTGACGGCCGCTCTCGCGGCTACATCAACGGGCAACCGGCAACCATGACCCAGCTACGCACGCTAGGCACGATGCTGATCGACATCCACCACCAGCACGAGCATCAATCACTGCTCTCGAAGGAACATCAACGCACCCTGCTCGATGAGTTTGGCGGTCATCAAAAGCTGCTCAAGCAGGTCAGCGAAGACTACAGAAACTGGCATCAAGCCCAGGCCCGGCTGAAGGAAATTGAGCAGCAGGCCGATGAAACTTTGGCCCGCAAAGACTTGCTGACCTTTCAGTCACAGGAGCTGAATGACCTCGATTTGCAGGCCGGCGAAGTGGAAGCGCTAGAGCAGGAACAATCATTACTCGCCAATGCCGACACCATCCTTATCGACACACATGAAGTGCTCGCCCTGTGTGATGGCGAAGCTTCATCGGGGCTAACGGTATTACCCGCCCTGAGCCGCGTCAGCCAACTGCTCAACGCCATGGCGCAAAACAGCCCGGCCCTGAAAGAAGCCCTGTCATTACTCGATAGCGCCCACATTCAAGTGGAAGAGGCCCTGGGAGAATTGCAGACGTATATCAGCCAGGTCGAGCCCGACCCCGCTCGCCTTCAGCTGGTCGAAGACAGGCTCTCCACCGCCTATCAACTGGCCCGTAAACACAAAGTGAAGGCCAGCGAACTACCCCCACTCTGCGAGCAATTGAGCGCCGAACTCGCCAGTCTTTCCGCCGATGACAACGATGCCGACGCTCTCACCGAGCGCGTCAAAGCACTGGCCGCCAGCTATCAAAGCAAAGCCAAAAAACTCTCTGCAGCAAGGAAGAAAGCCGCCAAACAATTTCAGCAGAAGATCAATCAACAGCTACACACACTGGCGATGGCCGATGCCAGTCTGCAAATTGCCCTCACGCCTCTGGCTGGAAATTACAGTCAAAAGGGACTGGAAACYGTTGARCTGYTGATCAGYACCAACCCCGGACAGRAACACCGCTCYYTMAACAARGTGGCATCGGGTGGTGARYTGTCTCGCGTCAGYCTGGCMATTCAGGTCGTCGCKGCMCAYAACTCCACCATCCCCGTRCTGGTATTTGATGAAGTCGAYGTCGGTATTGGCGGCGCAACRGCRSARACCGTCGGCAARYTGCTACGCGAACTCGGCGACAGYGGYCAGGTGATTTGCATTTCCCACCTACCCCAAGTGGCGAGCTGCGCTCATCACCACTTGTTAGCCCATAAACAAAAAGGCGAAAAGGCGAATCAAAGCCGCCTTATTACTTTAGATGCGAAACAGCGTATCGCTGAAATTGCCCGCATGCTGGGGGGGGAGAAAATTACTGCGAAGACGCGATCCCATGCGGAGGAGATGYTGGGTATTACCACTGCAAATTAAGCTTGGAATAACCGATAAAAAAACGAGGCCTACATTCCTTTTGCGGAGAGGGATTGATGGTAAGCGCCTTAGGGCCCTTATCCCCCCTGCGAGGCTTCGTCGCTTTGCTCCTCGTCCAAACTCGTGGCCGAGTTTGTCGAACGGGGTTCTAATCCAAATCSCCCACACCCAATAAGCAAAAAACCCCACCCCTAWAAAGGRGCGGGGTTTGTGCTTATGGCGGTGAGGGAGGGATTCGAACCCTCGATACCGATCAAGATATACTCCCTTAGCAGGGGAGCGCCTTCGGCCACTCGGCCACCTCACCAGAAACTGTACTGGCCACAATCGCTYGCCAGTGCTTACTRCTATCAATACTTRYCYGRTAAYCCCTGGCTTGCCCTAACGTGCGCAAACCCAGAACCTGACTATCAAACAGATGATTTTTTAACTCTTCAGAAAGTCGAACCAGAACGCCTTAAAAAGACGTGAARAACTGGCAGCCCGCTGCTGAGCGGCGGGCATAATACCATACTGCCAGTAAAAACAAAGGKCCTAAACGTTCCCCGACTCTCGGTTTTTTTCGTCTTGTATACGCTGGTAAATTTCTTCTCTGTGCACTGAGATTTCTTTCGGTGCATTAACGCCGAGACGAACTTGATTACCTTTGACGCCCAGTACAGTGACTGTTACGTCATCACCTATTATAAGGGTTTCTCCTACACGTCTTGTTAAAATAAGCATAACTTTCTCCTTGATTCTACAATTAATGCAATGGCTTTATAACCACTGCGTCTCCAAAAATATCGGCGAGTATTTTTTATTTCCGATACGACCTTCGCTAGTACTACGTAACGATCGGGCATATTACCTGTTGTTGACGAATTTTTTAATACCCGTTTATCAACTTGCGGAAAACTCACCTCTTTTCAAGACAAATATAGACCAAGTTTACTCGCTCACTTCACCATCAAGACCAAAAGCAGAGTGTAGCGCGCGCACTGCCAACTCGAGAAACTTCTCATCAATCACCACGGCAATCTTTATTTCAGAGGTGGTAATCATCTGAATATTGATATTGTGCTCTGCTAACGCTTTAAACATCTGCGAGGCAACACCCGCATGGGAACGCATGCCAACGCCGACCAACGATACTTTGGCAATATGATCGTCAGTGACCACCGAGCGCGCCTTTAGCTGCATGGCGATACCTTCGAGTAAACCACGAGCGTGACTCAAATCATTGCGGTGTACAGTAAAGGTCAATGATGTRGTGCCATCTTCAGAAACATTCTGAACAATCACATCGACTTCGACATTGGCTTCGCCAATGGGCCCAAGAATACGCGACGCCACACCGGGCGTATCGGGAATTCCTTGAATCGTCAAYTTAGCTTCGTCGCGATTAAACGCGATGCCGGAAATTATAGGCTTTTCCATGCAATCATCATCCTCAAGGGTAATTAATGTACCGGGGCCATCTTTAAAGCTCGATAGAACGCGCAGGGGTACTTTGTATTTGCCGGCGAATTCAACGGCACGAATTTGCAGTACCTTCGAACCCTGACTGGACATTTCCAGCATTTCTTCAAAGGTGATTTTCTCAAGTCGTCGCGCACCTTCAACCATGCGCGGGTCGGTGGTGTAAACGCCATCGACGTCGGTATAAATCTGACATTCATCAGCTTTTAAGGCTGCCGCAAGAGCGACTGCCGAGGTGTCTGAACCACCGCGCCCCAGCGTCGTAATATTGCCTGCGCTATCRACACCCTGAAAMCCAGCCACTACCAGCACACGGCCCCGTTTTAAATCGGCCTGCATACGCTCTACATCAATTTCTTCAATGCGCGCCTTGGTGTGGGAATCATCGGTGAGTATTCTCACCTGGGCACCAGTATAAGAGCGTGCCTCACAACCGATTTTATTCAGCGCCATACTCAACAACGCAATCGTCACCTGCTCACCAGTAGACACCAGCACATCGATTTCACGCGGCGTGGGTGTATCGGTAATCTCATCAGCRAGGCCCAGTAGACGATTGGTCTCGCCACTCATGGCCGAAACCACCACGACAATGTCATCTCCACTCGCACGACAAGCCGCCACTTTTGCAGCCACGGCTTCGATGCGCTCGACGGAACCTACCGAGGTGCCACCGTATTTTTGAACAATTAAACTCATTTCTTAACTCGACAGCTAACAGTGCGGAAGGGTATTTCAGAAGCGTTTTTTCTAGTGCTAAACACACGCCACATTGACGCCCGCCGCGAGGGGGCGCAAATGTACACTAATCCACTAAAAAGAGAAACCTGAGCYTCTCAACGACTGAACAAAGGGAATACATTAAAGTATCAAGCACTTAAGTGCTCTTCAACCCAGACGTAAACTGAATCGAGAGCAGCGGGTAATGCCGCGCTATCGGTGCCGCCACCCTGAGCCATATCCGGACGGCCACCCCCTTTACCACCAATTTGCGGGGCAACGAATTGCATTAACGCACCCGCCTTAATTTCAGCGGTGAGATTTTTGGTAACGCCGGCACTGAGGGCGATTTTGCCGTCGCTCTCTGCCGCCAGTAGTATCACGCCCTTATCCATGCGCGAGCGCAGTTGGTCGAGCATATCGCGCAGGGTTTTTGCATCGGCGCCGTCAATCTTTTTAGCCAGCACGGCAACACCATTAATGGTCTTTGCCCCATCAAGCAAGTCGCCACCCGATGCACTAGCCAGTTTCACTTTCAAGGCGTCCAGTTCTTTATTTAAGGCACGATTGCTTTCAACGAGAGTCGCGGCCTTATCCAGCACCGTGGTGCGCCCGGCTTTTAGTGTCGACGTCACTTKATCCAGTGTTTGCTCAAGMTCRGWAAACCAGCTCAGGGCCTGTGCTCCGGCCACCGCTTCAACACGGCGCACACCGGCAGCCACACCCGACTCAGAAGTAATGTGGAAGAGGCCAATATCACCAGTGCGCTGGGCGTGAGTGCCGCCACAAAGCTCAACGGAAAAGCCCTCGCCCATGGTGAGCACGCGTACACTGTCGCCGTACTTTTCGCCAAACAGAGCCATTGCACCGCTGTTCTGAGCCTCATCCATCGACATAACTTCAGTTTGCACCGCGCTATTCCGACGAATCTGCTTATTAACAATAGCTTCAACCGCTTTGATTTCATCTGCCGTCATCGCTTGCGGATTGGCAAAGTCGAAACGCAAACGTTCGGTATCCACCAGCGAGCCCTTTTGTACAACATGCTCGCCCAGCACTTCGCGCAAGGCGGCGTGTAAGAGGTGGGTCGCGGAGTGATTGACCGCAGTCGACTGACGCTTGTCGGCATCAACCTGGGCATTAACCATCTCGCCAATGCGCATTTCACCCTCGACCAAATGCCCGATGTGAAGGTAGGCATCGCCCTGCTTCTGGCAGTCGTTGACGGCAAAACGCCCACTTGCAGTYATTAGCTCACCGGTGTCGCCCGCCTGCCCGCCGGACTCGGCATAAAAGGCCGTGTTGTCGAGCRCCAGTATGGCCTCATCACCCGCCGCCAATGATTCAACCGCCTCGCCTTCACGAAACAGACCGGTAATTTGCGCACTGTTATTCAGGCTTTGATAGCCGACAAAAGCTGTTTCACCGCCAATATCAAGCTGTACTGTGTAATCGACACCAAAACGACTGGCCGCTCGKGCGCGGKTTTTTTGTTCTTCCATGCAGCGTGCATAGCCCGCTTCATCCAGTTCAAAGCCCTGCTCGCGGGCAATATCATTGGTCARRTCRAGGGGRAARCCRTAAGTRTCGTAAAGTTTAAACACCACTTCGCCRGGKATAGTTTTACCGGTCATGTCGGCAAGCGCTGCCGTCAACACACCCATACCTTTGTCGAGGGTTTTACTGAATTGCTCTTCTTCCGCCAACAGAGCTTTTTCGACCAGCGTCTGTTTATCGGCAAGCTCGGGATAGGCTTCGCCCATCTGCTCCACCAACGGTGTCACCAGGGTATTGAAGAAAATACCGCTCATGCCCAGCTTGTGGCCGTGACGCAGGGCACGACGAATAATGCGTCGCAGCACATAACCGCACCCTTCGTTGGAGGGCAGCACGCCGTCGACAATTAAGAACGATGCGGAGCGAATGTGATCGGCAATCACCCGCAGTGATTTGTGTTCGAGGCCCGCACACTCCGTCGCTTTAGCAGCGGCCTTAATTAGGTGCTGAAAGAGGTCGATCTCATAGTTACTGTGCACGCCCTGCATGATAGCGGCGATGCGCTCGAGACCCATGCCGGTATCAATGGAGGGCCGGGGCAGCGGCGTCATCTCGCCACTGCGGTCGCGCTCGTACTGCATAAACACCAGATTCCAGATTTCAATATAACGATCGAGATCGTCATTCTCACTACCCGGCGGGCCACCCGGCACGTCAGCACCGTGGTCGTAAAAGATTTCAGAACTGGGGCCACAGGGGCCGGTGTCACCCATTTGCCAGAAGTTGTCTTCATCGAGACGGGAGAAACGCTCGGGACTAACGCCCATTTCCTCCAGCCAGATTTTTTCGGCTTCGTCATCAGAAATGTGCACGGTGATCCACAGGCGCTCTTCGGGCAGGCCTAATACTTCAGTGAGGAAAGTCCAGGCCAGCTTTATCGCATCGCGTTTAAAATAATCGCCAAAACTAAAATTGCCGAGCATTTCAAAGAAGGTGTGGTGGCGAGCGGTGTAGCCAACGTTTTCTAAATCATTGTGCTTACCACCGGCGCGCACACAACGCTGCGAGCTAGTGGCCCGCTGGTAGTCGCGCTGCTCAGCACCGAGAAAGACATCCTTAAATTGCACCATTCCCGCATTGGTAAACAGCAGGGTCGGATCATTGCCCGGCACCAAACTACTACTGGCGACGACGCGGTGATCGCGTTCTGCAAAGAAATCCAGAAAGGCCTGGCGGATGTCCGCACTCGATTTAACGTCTAACATAAGTTTCCCGCCCCGGCTGGAGCCAATAAATTAAAGAGTAATGAAGAAGGGGCTTACCTAACCGCGCGCTAAAAGCCCAGTGAAGATTCAGAAAAATTCTTACCACCGAGTATATGCACGTGCAGGTGGAAAACGGTTTGCCCCGCACCTTCACCATTATTGACGATCAAACGAAAGGCATCACCGATACCTGCCTCTTCAGCAATKTTGCCAGCGGCCAGCATCAAGTGCCCCAGTAAAGCCTGATCATCAACTTCAGCATCGATAATGCGGGGAATAATTTTCCGTGGAATCACTAATAAATGCACGGGGGCCTTAGGCGCGATATCTTTGATGGCGATGCAATGCTCATCTTCATAAATAATGTCGGCCGGAATTTCACCCTTAATAATTTTACTGAACAGCGTTTCTTCTGTCATATACCCTCATCCTCAAAGTTTGTTTGTGCCGTACTCGCGCGCCAACAACAGGAATTAGCGCTTGCGGCCCTGCTCTTTTTCTTCCGTTGTTAGCTCCCGCGCTTCACTTTCCAGCATCACAGGAATGCCATCGCGAACGGGGTAAGCCAGATTACTGGCATAACAAACCAGCTCTTCACGCGAACGGTCATACTCGAGCGGTGCCTTAGTGACAGGGCAAACCAGAATACTCAGTAGCTGTTTATCGATCATGTTTTTTCATTCCCGGCGCAGGCCCATTTACAGGCGGTGAATTTTAAGGCAATACCCGCCCTAACACCATGCTTGCGGGGATATGTTCAAACTGTATTCAAACAAAGGGAGCGTGCAAAAAAAGAAGCTACYGCCCCTGAGTAACGGGAAAATACTCCAGTACCAGAGCCGGGTCGAGTCGCACACTAAACCAGTTAACCCGCCAATCRAGATGTGGSCCGGTAGCACGACCGCTAGARCCCACCTTSGCAATRGCATCACCCGCCTCTACTCGCTGCCCTTCTTCRACYARMRCACCRCTGAGGTGAATAAARGWAGAKGTCARCCCATAGCCGTGRTCGAGCACCARTGTGCCGCCGGAATAATACATATCGGCATGCACCAGTTTGACGATGCCCGCTGCCGGCGCWATYACCACCGTACCYGTGGGYCGGGCRATATCGAGRCCGTARTGRGGGTTCTTTGGCACGCCGTTATACACCCGYTGGCTTCCGTATACRCCGGTAATAGGCCCTTCGAGAGGCTTGATAAAACCCTGGAGAAAATCTTCGCGTTTATCATTATCCGCCCGCGCCTTACGCACCAATCGTCCTTCACGGCGAATACGCTCAAGCACCTCGGCAGAAGGCGGAGTGACCGTGCGCTGTGGCACGCCTTCAATCCGCTGTACCTTGTATTCACGTTGCGCAACCGGATAGCTGTATTGCTGACTGCCTTTGCCATCACCCACTTCAACCACCACTGGGCCTTTAACATCCCGACTGAGACCAATCACAAAATAGCCATGGGGTGTCAGGCTGACTGTGCGATCCTGAAAAACCACGGTATTACCCGGCTTTGTCTGGCCCACCAACATTGCGCCCTGCTGCCAAACACCCTGAAATTCCAGAGCTGAAGCCAGTGGGACAAATAATGTGCTGCAGAGCCACAACAAAATACGTAAGTGAAGTTTCACTGTTGTTTAAATCCTCTTATTAAACGTCGAGCTTTCAACCGAAAGCCGAATTAATCATTTAAAGCAGCTCGAATCTGCTCGCCGTTAAAACCTCGGTACTGCAAAAAGCGCATGCGTTTGGCTCGCTGTTTGGCGTCAATGGCCGGGCTTGTACCAAAGCGTTTATGCGCCACCTTTTCAGCGAGGGCAAACCAGTCGACCTCACATTCCCGTAGTACCGCGTCGCCATCAACACCGCGCTCCCGCAGCTCCATGCGAATTCTCACGGCCCCCTGCCCCTTGCCCACTCGCCAACGCACAAAGGCTTCGCTAAAGCGCTGATCCGACAACAGGTCATCGGCCACCAGCTTGTCGAGCACGGCATTGAGCACTTCACTATCGGGGTCGAACTTTTTCTGTAACTTATCGGAGACTTCTTTGCGCGAATGCTCCCGCCGCGACAGGATATTCATCGCGGCAATGCGCAGGTCTTTTGCCGACGATTTTTTTACCGGCTCAGGGTTTTCTGACGCAGAAATGTCTGACACAGGGCTATTGGCTTGCTTAGTCAAAATCAGAATTACCGATCCTTGAACGGAGAACCGATACCCACCTGAGCAGCCGGTTTTTTAGTCTTTTCATCAAGAGGTGTTTCCGCCATCAATCCATTCTCTTCATTACCACTATCGTCGGGCTGCTTTTTAACAAGCCCCAGCCAAGCCCCGATGCGTCGAAATACAGCTCGCACCACGCGCCATAACTTCGGCAGTAACCAGATGACCAAAACAATAAAGACCAGCATCAAACCCAGGAATGCTAGAGGATGATTGAGCATCACCCAGAGGCCTCCAAAAACCATGAGATCTTCACTGATAGACGCCCCCCAATTACTAAACGGTTCGGGGGAGGTATTAATCAATAAACGCGTCGAAGCCTTGGTGAAGTGACTGCCCATGGCCATGGAACCGCCGAGCAGCCCGGCGCCGATTTCTAGTGCTGGAGTAACATCACCAACGGCACCCGCGGCCAGTATGGCACCGGCGGGTATGCGTATAAAGGTGTGCAGAGTATCCCAGGCACTATCGACACCCGGTGTTTTATCGGCAAAAAATTCCACCACATACATCAGGCAGGCAACACCGATTACTAGCGGGTCTTGCAATGTTTCAAGCTCTGCGGGCAGCTCAAGATTACCTGTGGCACCAGCGAAGCCTAGCACGGCGATAGCAGCGTAAAGATTAATACCACTGGCCCAGCCAACACCGAGCACCAGAGAGAGGGTCGTTACTAACTGCTCATAGCTTTCCATTCAATTCACCTGCATTGCGATCACACTCACAACCTATCTGGCGGCCCACATTAATTAAGTCAACTATCTGGCAGCAACAGGCTGTTGAATAAAGCCGCTATTTCTCGATCTGAATTTCCCGCAACTGACGATGGGCAAAACGTACCAGTTCATACTCAAAGGGCGAACCCGTTTCATAGTAACGAAAGGCTGTGTTCTTACGCACATCAACCGCCTGTAATAATGTCAGCCCAATACGAATACCGTCTTTATTGGCATCGTCTTTCAGGTCTAACAGGTCAACATTATAATCAACCACATAGTCCACCCCCACACCGGTCGCATCTCGCAGACTCGACGGCCCCAGGAACGGGATCACTAAATAGGGGCCGCTACCCACACCCCAGTAGCCCAGTGTTTGACCAAAATCTTCTTTCTGCTCGTGCATACCAAACTTTTCAGCGGGATCCCATAGCCCTGCCACACCAATCGTAGTATTAACCACGAAGCGCGACAAAGTAATCGCACTCGACTTCAATTGCAGTTGTAAAACATTGTTAACGAAGTTATTCACCTCGCCTAAGTTAGAGAAAAAATTACTCACGCCTTGTTCAACAATATCCGGCGTAACAGCGCGATAGCCCCGTACTGTTGGTAAAAATATTGCCCTGTCAAAACGTGCATTAAAATTATAAATGCCTCGATTCATCGGCTCCCAGGGGTCGTAAACCAATAGCGCATTTTCAGGTAGCTTCGGCTTAACACGACGTTGTACTTCGTATGCTTCGGGCTCCTGTTCTTCCATCAGGTTTTCGAGCTTCTCCCTGTTAATCCGAGCATCATCGCTCTCTTCTTCAGCCCAGGAACCAGTACTGAAACACAGGGTAACGAGGAGCATAGCGCCATAGTATTGGAATTTATTCATTATTGGCCTCCCTTCAAGAATGCCACCATATCGGCCACGTTTTCCTTACTATCGATATTGCCGCAGTGCCCTCCGTGATCAAACACTTTTATTCGCTCACCCAGCAAGCCCTCCATGTACTCAAGCTCTCCCGGGGCTAAAATAATTTCGTCACGATTGGTCACCACTCGCACCTGCGCATTACCCGCAAGAAAATCTTCAATATGATGGAGACTCGCTTCGCCAAGCAATTGTTTACGGCTTTTTCCCGGGTATTTTTTCTGTAGATAGGGAATCACCATCTGATCAACATACTCAGYAAACTTCACCACATGGCTGGCCTTGGCGTAGTAATCCAGCCGTTCACGCCGRCCGAACTCCGTWTCAGGGGGAATAATATAGCCCGTGCCGGACATCAAATCTGCCGCAAAAACGACACTGGCCGAACTCATACGAAATGAAGTGCCAATCAAGGCCGCAGCACCATTACGGCCCTCAGGCCCAACACCATGTTTTGACGAATCCCAGGACGAATAGGCCCCGTACAGAAAATCGCCATCAAAGTGCATACCCTCTTTCGGCTCATAACTTGCTGCTAAACGATGAAGTGCTTTATCCAGGAAAGTACCCATCCCCTCAACGCCGCCCTTTACATTATCAACGAGTAGCTGGTCGAGAATACTTACCGAGTTGTAGAGATCCACTGGCGGGTTGATCATATAAACTTTCTGTAAATTAAAGGTCTTTCGCGTCTGATCTAGCTGCGCAACAAACGCCGCATGAGCCGCCCCCAGACTGTAGCCCATCACATGAAATTCACTGACATCCGCATCAGCCTCAATTTTTTGGTAAGCCAGCTCCATCACTCGATAAATATCTTCGGCATCCTCCGGTAAAAACCCCGGAAGATTAGACTGGGATGCATTGATCAGGAAATTAAGATACGTCGGCGAAGACAGGTTAATCACATGGAAGCCCGCCTGATACAGGGCCTTTTGCAGGGCCTGCATTTTCATCGATTTGTAACCTGCACCTGTGCCCGCAATATTAAAGACAAGAGGTGCTCGTCCTTCTTGCAGAGCCGCTGAGAAATGTAGGTTTTCGCTATACCAAAACAACTTTGGCACAGGATGTAGACTCGGCAATTCGTATTCGTTGACAGGTATTTCAGCGGGGAGATCAGCTTTATAATATTTCGGCGTGCCAATGACAGTGGCCGCAAAGCGATCTTTAATCGGGTAATCGCCATTAGGCTTATCCCTTGCAGCAAGTACCTCGACACTGCAAAGCGCTATCCATATCCCTATGGCCATTAGTTGTTTCAACATCAATCTCTCTCCTTAAAACGAAAACCAGTTTGATAAAAAATTAACGCAGCGCCCTTCCTTGCTGGCATGGTGCTATTAACGCTCGAAAAGCGTCCACTTAACATCAATAATATCGCGAATAGTAACGATGGCGTTTTTTTCTCACAAGTTTTTACGTACTATTTTTAATAGCTACACTTGCAATGGTCAATACTCTAAATAGCCTCCGTTAAAAATCGTAGTCAGAATTGCGGTAAGATCGACTCACAAATAACAACACAATAAGGCCTGGATTATTATGACTGACCGACGTTACGAGCAACTCAGCTGGAAAATTGGCAAGGTATCCATCACTCGACTGGTCGAGGTGGTGATAAAAGCGCCTATTCCCTCCCTCTTTCCCGACCGCAGTGCCACAGAGTTAACTGCGTACGATGACTGGTTACGGCCGAACTTTCTCGATGCCGACGGCGATATGATATTGAGCATTCACGCCTTTTTAATCAGCGCCGGTGGACTGAACATTATTGTCGACACCTGCGCCGGCAACGGCAAAAAGCTGCCCTTGTATGACGAGTGGGTCAACATGAACACGCCCTTTCTCGAGAATATGGCCAAACTGGGTTTTTCCGCCGACAAAATCGACCGCGTGCTTTGTACCCATCTACACTTCGACCACGTTGGCTGGAACACCCATCTGGTCGATGGCAAATGGGTTCCCACCTTCCCCAATGCCCGCTATTTGTTTGGTGCCGCTGAATGGGACTTCTGGAAAGATGAAGAAGACCCCTACGAAAGCCACGCTCTCGATCACGCACTAGAGCCTATTTTTGATGCCAAGCTGGTCGACCTGGTCGATTCGACGCATAAAATCAATGACGAAATCAGCCTTATTCCCACCCCTGGGCACACCCCCGGGCACGTCAGCATTCATATCCAGTCAGAGGGTGAAGAAGCCGTGATTACCGGCGACATGTTCCACCACCCTCTGCAAATGGCCAAACCTGGCTGGATTGATGGTGCCGACGTGGAGAGCAGTCTGGCCGAAAAAACCCGTATCGAATTTATGCAGCGCTTTGGTGACACGAAGACCACAGTCCTGGGCACCCACTTTGCCACCCCCACTGCCGGCAAAATTGTTAGTGATGGCAAAGGGTATAAATTCGAAAGTTAAAGCAATAAAAGAAGGGCAGGTCTGCAGTCAGCAGGCCTACCCTCTGCTGTCGATCAATCGCGAAACAGATCGCATCAGCCCCGGCGAATAAAGTAAATATAAGCCGCCCCTATTTGATAATGCTGTATTAATTCGTGATCAAGAAATTGACAGAACTTCGGAATATCCCGCTCAGTCGAGGGGTCTGTCGCCACCACTTTGATCACTTGTCCTGTGGCCACATCACGCACGACACCGTGCAGCATCATTACCGGTTCGGGGCATAACAAGCCTGAGGTATCGAGTAAAGTATCAAAGTCGGGGCTATCTTTAGGCGCTATCATTGGCGTATTTTCTCAGATGCTGGCGGACAGGAAAAGAGGCAAGGCGTATGATGGCGACACGGTTTACCCTGTCGCTGTAATGCTGGTGCGAGTACGCGCACGAAGCAGCCTGGAAACCGGTAATTTAAGCCACGTATTTTGTGCTATTTAAATAGAGTAAAGCAATGATCACCGTATTAATTGAGCGCCATATCGCCCCCGGCATGGGCAGCACCTACAACAATTTCGCCCGCAAAATGCTTCAGGCCACTGTCTCGGCACCCGGTTTTATTTCGGGAGAATCTCTACACGGCATCGAAGACCAGTATGTGCGTTATATTTTAATCAAAATGCAAAGCCGGAAAAACTGGCAAGACTGGCTCGCCTCGCCTCAGCGCAGAGAAGTGGTTTCACTGCTTTCCTCCATTCTCGTGCTCCCTGAAAAAATCACCTTACTCAATCACGGCAACTAGACGGTAGAAGCTAAAGGCTGGCTAAGCTCTCCACCCAGATCAGACTCGCCATACGCCCTGTTTGCCCTTCACGCCGATAGGAATAAAAGCGCTCGGCATCAGCATAGGTACAGTAGTCACCGCCATAAATACGTGTCACGCCAAAGCGGCGTAGCTGAATGCGGGCGAGTTGATAGAGGTCGGCATAGTAATGGCCGGGCCGGTTTTTTGAAAGGACAAAGCAAACTTCAGTCAACGCCTGATCATCCCCCTGCACCCCGGCCAAAAAAGCGTCTCTCACTTCACCGCCCACTTCAAAGTGTTGTTGACTGATAGCGGGGCCTAAATAAGCTGAAATACTAGAGATTTCACCACCCATTGCCGCTACCGTTTCACCGAGCACACCCGCGACTAATCCGCGCCAACCGGCGTGGGCGGCGGCCACCACAGTGCCATCGTCATTGCACAACAATACGGGCAGGCAATCAGCCGTCTGAATCACACAGGCCTGGCCTTGCTCACGGCTCACACAGGCATCGGCTTTGCATTGGGACTGGTGTTTTATAACGGCAGTAGCATCGACCACACGAATTCCGTGCTTTTGAACCAACCACGGCAGAGGCTCAGCCAGAGCTAATTGCTCGGCCAGGTCACGGCGATTACGAGACACTTGCTGCTGACATTCGTCGCTGTCATCAAGAGCATTCAGTAACTTGCCCGCTACCCCCATCGGCTGGCCCACGCGAGTGGTAATAAYACTTTTCACCCCCGGTGGCAGAGGCCATTGTGGTATCAAATATTGAAACTCAAAGTTTGAAGCATCAAAACCCTGCACATCAAACGCCCGGGGACTCATTTTGTAATACGTCCAGTAGTTGCTGCATATCCTCTGGCAGAGACGATTCCCATTCAACGGTTTCGCCCGACTGGGGGTGGATAAAACTCAGGCGTAACGCGTGTAAAGCCTGGCGGGGGAATTCACGCAGTGCCGCCGATAATTCGRCACTACTGCCTGCGCTCAAACGCAGCCGCCCGCCATAAACCCCGTCGCCCACCAGCGGATAAGTCAAATGCGCCATATGTACACGAATCTGGTGGGTACGGCCGGTTTCCAGTGCAACTTCAACATAGCTGTGGCCGGCAAAGCGCTCCACTAAACGGTAGTGACTAATCGCCTCCCGATAACGACTACCCGCCTCGCGCCCGGGGCGCAGTACCGCCATTCGCGTACGACTCGTGGGATGGCGGCCTATTGGCACATCGACAGTGCCACCGCCGATCATCACGCCCTGTACAATGGCGCGGTAGTGCCGTTTAACACTRCGATCTTTTAGCTGAGTAGTCAGCGAATGATGAGCCTCTAAGGTTTTCGCCACCACCATTAAACCGGTGGTATCTTTATCAAGACGATGGACGATACCGGCGCGGGGTACAGTGGCCAACTGCTCGCAGTGGTAAAGCAAGCCATTGAGCAAAGTCCCGTCGGGGTTGCCAGCACCCGGATGCACCACCAGCCCCGCAGCTTTATTGACGACAATCACGCTGGCATCTTCAAAAACAATATCGAAGGGCACGGGTTGCGGCAGCCATTCACCTTCAGCCTCTAAGCGAGCATTGAGGCTGAGGCGCTCTCCACCCAGCACCTTGTCCCGGGTCTTCCCGGTTCTGCCATCAACCTGCAAAGCGCCATCACGTATCCACTGCTGTAAACGTGTACGGGAATAGGCAGCAAATAATTCTGCGGCCACCTGGTCGAGACGACGACCACTTAAGTGCGCAGGAACGTCGGCTTGTAAAGAGATATCACCTTGATCAGAAAGCATTCGGTATTTAGCTTCTCGTTGAGCTGTGGTTAAATGTCGATTCTACAGGGCGATGCCTGACACGCAAAACGTCTGCAAATTACGACTGTAAATTCATTAATACCCAGCGTTCGATCGCTGATCTATTGGACCCCTTCCCGCCATGCGTTTTTCTGCCCTGCTGATCCTTAGTTCACTGTTAATTTCTGCCTGCTCCTGGATGCCCTTTGTCGATTCTGAAGAAGAACAGGCAGAGGCGACAGAAGAGGAAGCAATGCAGCTCAGCGAGCAACGGCTAAGGGATAAAATACGCGCCAACCTCAATGCGCGCAACTGGTCTGATGCCATCACTAATCTGAATGCTTTCGAAGCCCAGTTTCCCTTTGGCAACTATGCCGACCAAGCTCAACTGGAATTAATTTACGTCTACCATGAGTCCACCGACTATGAAGGTGCCATGGCCTCAGCTGATCGTTTTATCCGCCTGCACCCGCGCCACCCCAGCGTCGATTACGCCTACTATATAAAAGGCCTCTCCGCGACCCTGCAAAACCAAGGGCTATTTAGCAACCGATCACCGGT
Organism: Cellvibrionales bacterium; assembly: GCA_002746135.1. Taxonomy (GTDB): domain Bacteria; phylum Pseudomonadota; class Gammaproteobacteria; order Pseudomonadales; family Porticoccaceae; genus Reddybacter. The sequence continues at coordinate 42,806 of NVWE01000009.1, forward strand.
CGACACCTCAAAAAGAGACCCCGGTAGCGCTCGCGCAGCCTTTGCGACGTTTAGTGAATTAATCAACCATTACCCTAACAGCCCCTACGCCGCCGATGCCCGCCAACGTATGCTCAGCCTACGCAATGAACTGGCCAGACACGAAATTCACGCGGCAAATTATTATTTTAAACGCGAGGCATATTTAGCGGCTGCCAATCGTGGTCGTTATGTGATTGAGAACTTTCAACAAACACCTGCTGTACCCGACGCATTAGCGGTCATGACCGAAGCCTATTACTTACTCGGTTTGCAAGATCTCGCAACTGAGGCAGCGCAGGCGCTGGCCCTCAACTACCCGCAACACCCTTCTCTCGACGAGCAGGGCGAATTCCTCTACGAGTCAGAACGCACCATCAATAAAGGCGACTGGATAAGGCGACTAACATTTGGTTACTACACACCTGAAAACCCACCCTTTTTTGATAGTAGAGAAATCTACAACAACCCCCTGGAAAAGATCCACGCTAAAGTCGACGATGTGTCGATTGCACCTCCGGAAGATAAGTCTTTACTCAACAAAATGACCTTTGGTGTTTTTGGACCTAACGACGATGAGTCAGTAGATTCAGCAAGCTCTCAGGAATAGGACAACACRAGGAGTGATTCAAGAAGCCCCTCCTGTGAACCTGTTTTATTCTCCCGAACGCCAACCATTAGTAATCGGATAACGCCGATCRCGNCCSAAARCMYSTSYYGNWAATWYKYAWACCNNTNGGCGSTKSCTGNNNACGTTTRTATTCATTMATATCMACCAKRYRCASMRYRCGWTSGACGTCATCGGCATCAAAGCCCCGAGCAATTATATCCAGCGCCGCCATATCTTCTTCAATATAAAGCTCTAAAATCTGATCAAGTATTTCGTAGGGCGGCAGAGTATCTTCATCAACCTGATCGGGAGCCAGCTCCGCCGAGGGGGGACGGATAATCACCGACTCCGGAATAACCGGTGACAGGGTATTGCGATAGCGACACAGGTCAAACACCAGTACCTTTTTTACATCTTTAAGCACATCGAGCCCGCCGGCCATATCGCCGTAGAGGGTCGCGTAACCCACGGACATTTCACTTTTATTACCGGTGGTTAAGACCAGCGAACCCTTTTTGTTAGAGATGGACATCAACAACACACCCCGGGAGCGAGCCTGCATATTCTCTTCGGTCTTATCCGCATCCAGCCCGGCGAATTCGTCGGCGAGGGCTTCACTAAAGGCCTTATAAATAGACTCGATACCGATCACTTTGTAGCTCACACCAAGAATATCGGCCTCGGCCTGAGCATCATCAAGACTCAGCTGAGAGGTATAGCGAAAGGGCATCATCACCGCTTCAACGCGATCGGCACCCAGGGCATCGACGGCAATGGCCAGTGTCAACGCCGAGTCGATACCACCGGACAAACCCAGCACCACACCTTTAAAGCCATTTTTATTCACATAATCCCGAACACCCATTACCAGCGCCTGATAAACGGTGGCAAGGTCTTCCGGGATTGGCACGATCGTTTGTGGTGCTACTGTTACCCGCCCATCGTCCAAGGCCAGGTCGACCGTAAACACGCCCTCTTCAAACATCGGCACCTGATAACACAGTTCACCCGCAGCATCGACCACCATCGAACCACCGCAGAACACCAGCTCATCCTGGCCGCCAAYCTGGTTAACATAGACAATAGGAATATTACCCTCGCGGGCGCGCTCGCCAACGGTTGCCACACGCTCAGTCTGCTTGCCAACGTGAAAGGGGGAAGCGTTAATATTGAAAATTACTTCGGCACCAGCCTCACGAGCCTGCATTAAAGGCTCATGCGACCAGATATCTTCGCAAACACTGAGACCCACCTGCGCCCCGCATATCTCGACCACACAGGGCGTATTGCCCGCCTCAAAGTAGCGCTTTTCATCAAACACCTGATAGTTGGGCAGACAGTTTTTTGCGTATTGAGCGATTAATTGACCCTCTTGTATTACCCCAGCCATATTGTAGAGCTGCCCCTCTTCGCGCCAGGGGTAACCGATAACAGCCACGATGCCAGCGCAGGCCGCCATCACTTCTGCCAGAGCTTTTTCAATACGAATCTGAATACTGGGCCGCAGCAGTAGATCTTCTGGCGGATAGCCGCAAAGCACTAGCTCGGGGAAAATAACGATATCGGCTTTTAACGTATCCCTGGCATTTGTCAGTGTTTCGATAACCAGTCGTGTATTACCGGGAATATCGCCAACCAGAGGGTTTATTTGCGCCAAAGCAACTTTCAGTGATGTCATACTACTGGCTATGTCCATAAATGATTAAGCCGACTATTTTCAGCTAAAATTCAGTCAATAGCAAAATCCAGGTGCRTCAATGCAAACAAGTAAGCCCGTCATAGATCCAGGTCCTCTGGCTCAGGGCGCGGCGAAAGTCTACATCTCTTATCGTTTCGCACTATCCCTCGTGCTGCTTGTCATATTCTATTCTGGCGCGGCAAGTCAGGTTTTCGGCACTCAGAACCCTCAGCTCTACCTACTCTCATCTATTGGCTATACGGTAGTCGCCACATTCACTCTCGCTTTATTGTTAATTTGGCAAAGAGGGACGAGCAACAGCACTCTACTATTCACCCATTTTTTCCTCGACTTGATTGCCCTGACCTTACTCATACACAGTAGCGGCGGCCCCAGTAGCGGCCTTGGGCTGCTAATGCTGATCACCGTCGCCGCCAGCTCACTGGTTTTCACTAATCAGTTAGCTTTGCTGACTGCGGCCCTGGCGACTATTTTATTACTCACCGAAGAATTAATTTCAGCCTATGTCTTAAACGATAACAGCCGAGCCATATTTCCCACGGGYTTACTCGGYTTTGTACTTTTTTTGACGGCACTACTCTTCAGATTACTCAACCAGCGCTTACGCCAAAGCGAACAAATTGCCCAACGTGAGTCCGATCAGGCCGCTCACCTRCAAAACCTTAACGAGATGATTATTCAACGCATGCTAACCGGTATCGTGGTCATTGATTCAGCTGGCAAATTCGAACTTATTAACAACGCCGCTATAGAAATGCTCGGCGCTGAAAAAAACAACATCGCCCTGGGTAATGGTACTAGCCTGCGAGCAATCCCGGTATTACATAAAGGCTACGAAGCCTGGTTAAACCAACCGTGGCAAAAACTGCCCGCCTTTAAAGTCAGTGAAAGCAGCACCGAGATTCAGGCTAAATTTGCCAATCTGCAACGTAGTGAAAACAAAAGCACTATCATTTTTCTGGAAGATACCCGCACCGCTGCGCAGAATGCCCAGCGTCTCAAACTGGCCTCTCTCGGGCGGCTGACCGGCAGTATTGCCCACGAAATCCGCAACCCGCTCGGTGCCATTAGTCACGCGGCTCAGCTGCTGGCCGAAGAACAGGACGAACAGGGTTCAAGTAAGCGCCTCAGTGAAATCATCATTAAGCACACCCAGCGCCTCAATCAAGTCATCGAAAATGTCAGCCAGCTTTCGCGACGCAAAGYGCCCGATGCACAAAACCTCCATCTGGGAAACTGGTTAAACAGTTTTATCGAAGACTATAAAAATAGCTGCCCTAGGGAATGTACCATTGAAATCGAAACTGATAGCCCCGCAACAATTATCGTTTTCGACACTAGTCAGCTGCACCAGGTACTCACCAATCTACTGGAGAATGCCCACCGCCACGGCCTCGAATACAGCTCCCAGGCCTGGGCCAAATGCATTTTCCACATAGACCCTCTCACCCAACGACCCTGTCTTGATCTCTACGATCGAGGTGAAGGCATTGACGAAGATGTGGTCGGGCAAATTTTCGAACCCTTTTACACYACTTCCCACACTGGCTCTGGGCTGGGGCTTTACCTGGCTCGCGAGCTCTGTGAAATCAACTTTGCCACCCTCGATTACCAGGTGGCACAAAATGACAAACCAGGCTTCTTTAGAATCGGCTTTGCCCACCCCGAACAAGCGCAACAGAGATTACATAATGACTAAAAAAAGAGCCTTGATTGTCGATGACGAAGCAGATATTCGCGAATTACTGGCGATAACCTTAATCCAGATGGATTTAGAGGTGGATGAAGCTGAAACACTCAGCGAAGCCATCGAGGCCCTGAATAAAGAGTCGTATGCCTTTTGCCTGACCGATATGAAATTGCCCGACGGTAGTGGCATGGATCTCATCAGTGTTATTCAAAACAAACACCCCAACWTGCCCGTCGCCATGATCACCGCCTACGGCAATACAGACATTGCCGTTGAAGCCTTAAAGCTAGGCGCCTTCGACTTCGTCACCAAGCCTCTTGAGCTACCCCGCCTGCGCGCGATGGTCGAAGCTGCGTTGACTCTCTCCTCACAAACACCCGTGAATTTAAGTAAAAGTGCAGGCAAATTAACCGGCGACTCCGCCGTAATGGACAAGCTACGCCAGCAAATTTCCCGCGTGGCACGTAGCCAGGCACCTATTTTCATCCACGGCGAGTCTGGCAGTGGCAAAGAAATTGTCGCCCGTAATATTCACTACAGCGGGCCCAAAGCCGAAGGGCCATTTATACCGGTGAATTGCGGTGCCATTCCCTCCGAGCTAATGGAAAGCGAATTCTTCGGCCACACTAAAGGCAGCTTTACCGGTGCCCACCAGGATAAAAAAGGTTTATTTCAGAGTGCTGATGGCGGCACTCTGTTTCTCGATGAGGTCGCCGACCTGCCCCTCTCTATGCAGGTAAAATTATTGCGAGGCATTCAGGAAAAAGCCGTGCGTCCCCTCGGCTCAGAACACGAAATACCCGTCGACATCAGGATCCTCAGCGCTTCCCACAAAGACCTCGATGCCGAAATTGCCAAGGGTAACTTCCGCGAAGATCTTTATTACCGTATTAATGTGATCGAGTTGCAGGTACCGCCACTACGGGACAGACAGGATGACATCCTGCAATTGGCCGATCTGTTTTTAACAAAGTTTGCCGCCGACTTTGATTCCACACCGGCACAGCTATCGACAGAAGCATTGGACACCCTGCTGCACTACCCCTTCCCCGGCAATGTTCGCGAACTGGAAAACACCCTGGAAAGAGCCTTCACCCTTTGTGATGGCGACCTTATCGAAGTCACTGATCTGCAACTAAAGACCCGAAAAACCAATGTCACTGTAGATACTGAAGTTAGTGTGGCCACTCACCAGCCAGTCCAACAGCCCACCCCCAATAATAAGCAGAGCGAACACCCGCTCAACGGCCAATCAATTGACGACTATCTTGCCGAAATTGAGAGAGGTATTCTCGAAAAAGCGCTGGAAGAATGTCGCTGGAATAAAACGGCGACCGCAGAAAAACTTGGCATCACCTTTCGCCAACTGCGTTATAAACTGAAAAAATTAAATATCGCTTAGTTAACTGCCTAACGACTGTCACGCAGTTCTTTCGGCACCGAGAAACGAATAGCCTCAACCTTACCCGAGAGCTCTCTAACAACCTGCCTGTCACCACCTGAGAGAGCATCGACCAATTCCTGCACCAGGGTTTCCGGTGCCGAGGCACCGGCGCTCACACCAACAACTGTGCTCTGCCCAAACCATTCGGCCTTAATATCAGCGCTGCTATCAACCAAATAGGCTTTGGCACCACAGCGTTCGGCCAGCTCGCGCAAACGGTTGGAATTGGAGCTATTAGCAGAGCCCACCACCAACAACACATCACACTCCAGGGCCAGCTGTTTAATGGCATCCTGGCGGTTTTGCGTGGCGTAGCAAATATCATCTTTGCGCGGGCCTTCAATAGCGGGAAAACGCGCACGCAGCGCATCAATGACCAACGAGGTGTCATCGACCGACAAGGTGGTTTGCGTCACAAAGGCCAATTCTTCAGGGTTTTTGATGGGTAATATCGCTACGTCATCGACATTTTCCACCAGATAAATGTCACCACCATTCGCCTCGTCGTACTGACCCATGGTGCCTTCCACTTCCGGATGACCGTAGTGGCCAATCAGTACACATTCCCGACCCTCGCGGCTGAATTTTTCAACTTCAAGATGCACCTTGGTCACCAGCGGGCAGGTGGCGTCGAAGACCTTTAAGCCCCGTTGCTCTGCCTCGGTACAGACCTCTTTCGACACACCGTGGGCACTGAATATCACGATAGAACCGCGAGGAATATCTTTCAGATCATCGACAAAAATCGCGCCCCGCTCGCGCAACTGATCAACCACAAATTTATTGTGCACCACCTCATGGCGTACATGGATAGGCGCACCGAAAAGGTCGAGAGCGCGATTGACGATATCGATAGCGCGATCAACGCCAGCACAAAAACCTCGGGGATTAGCCAGTCGAACTTCCATTACTGCACCTCTACTGCCAGATTTTCGACAGCGATAATTTCCACTTTAAAAATCAGGTTTTTCCCCGCTAGCGGGTGATTGAAATCAACTGTCACCTCGTCTTCACCGATAGCGTGAATCACGCCCGGCAACTCACCCTTATTAGCATCGGCAAAGGACACCACCAAGCCTTCGGACAGCGCCATATCCGCTGCAAAACTGCTGCGCTTAACGTGCTGAATATTTGAAGGGTTGTGTTGTCCAAAGGCTTTTTCCGGCAACACCGTAAAGCTCGCCTGTTGACCACCGCTCATGCCCAGCAGGTGTTCTTCAAAACCCCGGGGCAGATTGCCATCACCGATGTTCAGGGTGGCAGGCGACTTATCAAAATTGGAATCAATCACCGAACCATCGTCAAGCGACAGGGAAAAATGCAGGGTCACTCGCGATGCATGGCCTATCAGACTTTCATCGATTACTTGATTAGAACTCATGTAGTACACCTCAAAATCAGGCTGTGGACGCGCTCAATCCCGATGGGAAGCGCGAAAAGAATCAATCACCATGGCCACGGCACCAACACTAATCACCGCATCGGCAATATTAAAGGCCGGCCAATAATAATCGTTGTAGTGCCATTGAATAAAATCGACCACATAACCGAGGGTCACTCGATCCCATAAATTACCCAGTGCACCGGCAAGAATTAAGGCCAATGAAAACTTGAGGAGTACGGCAGTCGCCGGCGCGCGATAAATCCAGACAACCAGCACCACGCTAATAATGCTGGCGATACCACCGAACAACCAGTGTTGCCAACCACCTGCGGAACTCAGGAAGCTGAAGGCAGCACCGGTATTGTGTAGTAGAGTCCAATTAAAGAAGCTCGTMACTACTACTGGCTCGGCGTAGTTTAAATGCTCAGAGGCAAGAGACTTAGTCCATAAGTCGAGCGCCAACAATAATAGCGCCAGTACATAGTAAAGCGCGACGGGAAGCCCTTTAGTACTCATCAACAGTCGATTAAGCGAAACGGCGCTGCTCACCCTCGCCCTCAACATTGTCGACGCAGCGTGCACATATTTCTGGGTGCTCAGCATTAGCGCCCACATCTTCGCGGTGATGCCAGCAGCGCACACATTTCTCGCCACTGCTCACTGCAACCTGAATGCTTAAACCGGCAATGGCACTTTCACTAGCACCGCTCGCTGGCAAATCACTTTGCGGTAACACTGTGGCTGCAGAGGTAATTAAAATAAAGCGCAGTTCGTCTCCGACTTTCGACAAAATACTCGCCAGGGAACCATCGCAATAGAGAGTCACACTGGCTTCGAGTGAACCTTTCAGACGACCCGTCTGGCGCTCAACTTCCAACGCTTTATTAACCGCTTCTTTAACGGCGATAAATTGCTGCCAGTCGTCCTCGCTCAAGACATTATCCGTTGCCAACTCGGGTAGCGGATACCACTCCGCCAAATGCACAGACTCACTGTGCTCACCGGGCAATGCCTGCCACACTTCTTCGGCGGTAAAACAAAGAATAGGGGCGATCCAGCGCACCATGGCTTCGGCCACATGGTAGAGGGCAGTTTGTGCAGAGCGCCTTGCCAGGCTCTCGCTTTGGCAGGTGTACTGGCGATCTTTAATAATATCGAGATAAACACCACCGAGATCACCAGCGCAAAAATTGTGAATTTTCTGGTAGATGCTGTGGAAATTATAGCTCTCGTAAGCGCTATTAATTTCCGTCTGCAATTGCGCGGCACGGCCAATCACCCAGCTATCGAGRGACAGTAGTTCATCGCTGGCAACACAGTCTTCGGCGGGATTAAAACCATCGAGATTCGACAACATAAAGCGAATGGTATTGCGGATGCGGCGGTAGGAATCAGCAGTGCGACGCAGGATCTCATCGGACACTGTCATTTCACCACTGAAATCCGTCGAGGCCACCCACAGRCGCAGCACATCGGCACCCAGTTGGTTAATCACCTTTTGCGGGGCCATCACATTGCCCAGTGATTTGGACATTTTGTGACCCTTGGCATCGACAGTAAAACCGTGGGTCAACACCGCTTTATAAGGCGCAGYACCATTGATAGCGATGGACGTTTTCAGCGACGATTGAAACCAGCCACGGTGTTGATCGGAGCCTTCAAGATAGAGGTCTGCCGGATAAGATAGATTGTTGCGACGACGCAATACGGCCTCGTGACTGACACCCGAGTCAAACCAGACATCGAGAGTGTCATTAACCTTGTCGTATTGATCCGCTTCATCACCGAGTAAATCTCGAGCATCAAGGTCGTACCAGGCGTCCATTCCGTCGCGCTCAACCAACAGGGCGACCTGCTCAATCAGCGCTGGTGTATTCGGATGTAGCTCGCCGGTTTCACTGTGAATAAACAGGGCAATCGGCACGCCCCAGGTACGCTGGCGAGAGATACACCAGTCGGGGCTGTTCTCGAGCATCGCTTCCATACGCGCCTGTCCCCACTCGGGGAACCACTGCACTTTTTTGACTTCGGCTTTGGCSGCRTCSARCARGCCATGCTCCGTCATACTGATAAACCACTGGGGCGTGGCGCGGAAAATCAACGGCGTTTTCGTGCGCCAGCAGTGGGGGAAGCTGTGCGTGATTTTACCGTCGGCCAGCAAGTGCTTGCGCTCGCGAACCAGTTCGACAATTTTCTCGTCGACCTTATAAACGTGTTCACCGGCAAACAACTCGACGGAAGAGCGATAAACGCCGTTATCGTCCAATGTATTCAGCGTGCCAATACCGTATTTGCGCGACACGATAAAATCATCAACACCGTGGTCGGCAGCCGTGTGTACAGCACCCGTGCCCGCTTCGGTGGTGACATGATCGCCCAGCAATACCGGCACCTGTCGATCGTAAAAAGGATGTTGCAGTAACAGGCCTTCCAGCTTTTCACCCTGGCAACGGCCAACAATCGAAGAGTCTTCAATCTGCCAACGTTCGAGGGCAGACTCCATCAGCTCAGCCGCGACCAGTAAACGCTTTGCCTGGCCATCAATGGTGCATTGCAGTAAGACATATTCAAGATCGGCATGCAGCGATACGGCCTGGTTGGCGGGCAGCGTCCAGGGCGTGGTAGTCCAGATCACTACGGTAAGCTCACCCTCACCGCTSACACTATCGCCAAAAGCGTCACTGAACTTTTGTTGATCGACAGCGGGAAACATYACGTCGATGGAAAAAGAGGTTTTATCCTCATACTCCACYTCGGCCTCRGCCAGCGCAGAGGCACCAACCACACTCCAGTAAACCGGCTTATAGCCCTTCACCAGATGGCCACTTTCAGCGATTTTTCCGAGGGCACGAATAATATCGGCCTCATACTGGTAGTTAATACTCAGATAAGGGTCGTCCCATTCACCGAAAACACCGAGGCGAATAAAGTCTTTCTTTTGCCCTTCAACCTGGCGCAAAGCATAGTCGCGACACTTCTGACGAAAGGCCTTGTAGTCAATTTTGGCACCGGCCTTGCCGTGCTTTTTTTCAACCTGGTGTTCGATAGGCAGGCCATGGCAATCCCAGCCCGGCACGTAAGGCGCGTCGTAGCCCATCACCGTGCGCGACTTGACGATAATATCTTTAAGAATTTTATTCACCGCGTGGCCGATATGAATATCGCCGTTGGCGTAGGGCGGGCCATCGTGAAGAATAAACTGCTCACGCCCYGCACGAGCCTTGCGAATGGCGCCGTAAAGATCATTCTGCTGCCATTTTTTCAGCATGCCCGGCTCACGCTGGGCCAAATTGGCTTTCATCGGGAAGGCCGTTTTCGGCAGATTCAAGGTCGATTTATAGTCGTTCATAGGTCTTTAGATTAACTCTCTGGATTAGCTCAATTTCAATTCTATTTTAATTCAAGGCCAGTGCAGCGCCGAGCCAACAAAGGGGCACCCACCGTTTATTTCGCTGCGCCCGAGAAGTAATCTCGCGCTGTTGTAATATCCTGATTAATATTAATCACCAACTCGTCCAGCGTGGTGAATTTCTGCTCATCACGTAGTTTTTTCTTAAACTCTACGGCAATACGCTGACCGTAAATATCGCCCGCCCAGTCGAGCAGATGCACTTCCAGTACAGGCTTGAGCAAATCGCCCACCGTTGGCCGCAAACCAACATTGGCCACGCCCTGTATCCGCTCGCCATCGAGCAACRCCTCGACGGCAAACACACCGCTCAAGGGTGCACGGTAGCGGTGTAAATTGACATTGGCCGTGGGAATACCCAGTTTGCTGCCCAACTGTTGGCCGTAGCAAACTTTGCCCGAAATGCGAAAGGGTCTACCCAGCAGCGCCTCGGCAACATCAAAGCGGGCGGCTTCTAACTCAGCACGAATGCGCGTGCTGCTGACCCGCTTTTCATCCGCCTTCAGGGTTTGAGTGGCCACCACCTCAAAATCATGGATAGCGCCTACCCCTTCGAGCATGGCGAAATCGCCCTTGCGATCACAGCCAAAGTGGAAGTCATCACCAATCACCAAACACTTAATACCGAGGCCGCCAACCAGCAGGTCATCAACAAACTTCTGCGCGGTAAGGCTTCGCATAGTGCGATTAAACTGCAAGCAAACAACGCGATCAACACCCGCATCGAGCAGAGCCTCAACTTTCTCACGCAGACGCATCAATCGTGCGGGGGCCTGCTCACGGGAAAAATACTCTCGTGGCTGGGGCTCAAACATCATCACTACCGAGGGYAAACCATAGTGCTTAGCGCGCTCATTAACCTGGGCAATAATTGACTGATGGCCATGATGAACACCATCAAAAGACCCGATGGTGGCGACACAGCCTTTGTGCTCCGCGCGCAGGTTATGTAAACCTCGAACAAAGAAATCCACAACGCCATTTGCCACTGCCAAACTCCGCCCCATTAAAGCGGCGAATTATACCCAGCCCCGCGCCCGAAAGGCAGCCCTGCTGCACGAAAGTTAGGCAACATCAAATACCCTTGTTTTTAAGCGGGCCTCTTAGCGGGGCTACGCAGTTGACTGAGACGAAAGCCACAAACCAGCAGTGTCGTGGCATAAGCAATAAAGCCGACACCGCAAATGCCYAACACAGTAAGCGCTCGCGTGAAAAAGGCCATCGCAAACCAGTCGCCGAATTGGGCTAGCGACAGATACAAAACACCCCCCATAATGACATTGGCCAGCAATAGCATGCCCGCAAATGAAGCCCAGCCACTCGGCGCACGATAAACGCCACTGCGGCGCAAGCCACGAAACAATAGGCCAGCATTGAGAAAAGCGGCAAATGATGTTGCCAATGCCAAGCCAGCGTGGCCCAAAGAAAAGTAGTGGTGCAGAGCAAAGACAAAAATCAGATTCATCACCATATTGGCTGCCATCGCCACCAGGCCAATCTTCACCGGTGTCTTCGTGTCCTGGCGAGCGTAAAAGCCCGGCGCTAAGACYTTGATGAGCATAAAGGCCACCACACCCAGGGCGTAGGCCCGCAAGCTGAAACCGGCCATAACGATATCCCGCTGGTCAATTTCACTGCCGTCATAAAACAATGCCGCGAGTAGTGGCTCGGCAATCATCATCAAAGCAATTGAAGCGGGCACCGCAATTAGCAGTACGAAACGAATGGCCCAGTCGAGGGTGGCATTGAACTCATCCACCGACTTCGCCGCATGTTGACGAGAGAGGTTGGGCAGAATAACCGTCGCTGCTGCCACACCGAATACGCCCAGGGGTAGCTCCGCCAGGCGATCAGAATAGTAGAGCCAGGACACACTGCCAGTCGGCAAGAAGGAGGCGATYACRGTGTCGAGCAAGAGATTAATTTGGCTAACGGAYACACCAAAAATMGCCGGSGCCATCAATCGTAGAATTTTTTTAACRCCGGGGTATTGCCARTCSAGCTTTGGTGAAGGCAGTAAATGAATATTYGCCAAAAAGGGRATTTGAAACAGCAGCTGAATAATGCCTGCGGCAAACACCCCCCAGGCCAGGGCAAAAACCGGCTGCTCAAACCAGGGWGCSGCMACYAATGCRGCACTGATTAAACAGACATTCAGCCACACCGGRGTAAAMGCCGGCACGGCAAAACGGTCATAGCTGTTTAATATGCCACCGGCAAAACCGGTTAAAGAAATAAACAACAAGTAGGGAAAGGTCACCCGAATCATCTCGGTGGTGGCCTGAAACTTGGCAGCATCACCGACAAAGCCCGGCGCAAACAGTCCGGCCAGCATGGGCGCGGCGATCACCGCGACCACCGTGAGCACAATCAACACCGAGCCCAGCGCACCGGCCACACGGTCAATCAGCTCTTTAACGGCAGCATGTCCGCCTTCGTTGCGATACTCGGTAAGCACCGGTACAAAGGCCTGGGCAAAAGCCCCTTCGGCAAACAGGCGGCGTAAAAAGTTGGGGATTTTAAAGGCGACGAAAAAGGCATCGGCAAAACCATCGGCACCGATGACTCGAGCAAACACCACGTCGCGTATCAACCCGAGTATGCGCGACAGCATGGTCATAGCACCGACGATGGCGCTGGAACCGAGCAAGCCTCGGCGGGGCCTTTCGTCCTGGGCTGGCCCTTCGGGAGTTGGCGAGGGCTTTTTGTTATCGCGCAATGATCTATCCTGTGACTTAAAAGCCTGTAACTCGCTGCCTGTTACCCGCTATCGACTGATAGCCGTGACGCTACACCGCTTGGGCCTGATTAATCAGCCCCGATTAATAGAGTGCCTTGTTATTTTGCGCTTCAAGCACAAAAGCGCGCCTAGTGTAACGGTGCAACAGGACATCACCAATAGCTTCAACAAAGACATGCTCAACAACATTGAATTTGTTCAGCTTCGCCCCCACATAAGCCTGAGCATACATCTGGGAGATTCCATTGGAACAATATCGAGGCACCACCATTTTATCCGTGCGCCGCAACGGCAAAGTCGTTATCGGCGGCGATGGCCAGGTATCACTGGGCAATACCATCATGAAAGGTAATGCGCGCAAAGTAAGACGCTTGTATAACGGCGAAGTGATCGCCGGTTTTGCCGGTGGCACCGCCGACGCTTTCACCCTCTTCGAGCGCTTTGAAGCCAAGTTGGAAGAACACCGTGGCAACATCGTGCGCGCTGCTGTCGAACTGGCCAAAGACTGGCGCACCGACCGCATATTGCGCCGCCTCGAAGCCCTGCTCGCCGTCGCCAACAAAGACGCCTCACTGATTATTACCGGCAACGGCGACGTGATTCAGCCAGAAAACGATTTAATCGCCATCGGCTCCGGCGGTCCCTTTGCCCAGTCGGCGGCCATGGCCCTGCTCAAAAACACTGATCTCAGCGCCCGTGACATCGTCGAAAAGGGTTTGGAGATTGCCGGTGATATCTGCATTTACACCAATCACAATCGCACCATCGAAGAGCTCGACAGCGCCGTCGTTGACGCGCCCGAAAAAAGCGACAACTAACCTCAAAGCGGAGTTTACTCGTGTAAATGAGCACTTTGAGCTTGGTTTTACCAAAAGYAGGCGCTTTAGGCRACGCAGTAGATGGCCGAGTCAGTAGAATTTCAACCGCCTGTTAAGCCATTAATTTTAGGGAACACCCCATGTCCAATATGACCCCTCGTGAAATCGTCCACGAGCTCGACCGCCACATCGTCGGCCAAAACCAGGCCAAGCGCGCCGTTGCCATTGCCCTGCGCAATCGCTGGCGTCGCATGCAGCTCAACGAAGAACTGCGCAATGAAGTCACTCCCAAAAATATACTGATGATAGGCCCCACCGGWGTCGGCAAAACAGAAATTGCCCGCCGTTTGGCGAAGTTATCCAACGCGCCTTTTATTAAAGTTGAAGCCACCAAGTTCACCGAAGTGGGCTATGTGGGTCGCGATGTCGAGTCGATTATTCGTGATCTCGTCGAAACTGCCGTCAAATTATTRCGCGAGCAAGAAGTCACCAAAGTTGATCAGCGCGCCCATGATTTRGCCGAAGAGCGCATCCTCGACGCACTGCTGCCCCCCGCTCGCGGTGACGAGGGTAACGCTGAAACGGAAGACTCCAGCACCCGCCAGCTATTTCGCAAGAAATTACGCGAGGGTGATCTCGACGATAAAGAGATTGAAATCGACCTCAACGCCCCCTCCCCCAATATCGAAATCATGTCGCCCCCCGGCATGGAAGAAATGACCAGCCAACTGCAAGGCATGTTCTCTAATATGGGTGGCGGCAAAACCAAGGCTCGCAAGCTCACCGTTGCCCAAGCCATGAAGCACCTGACGGAAGAAGAAGCCGCCAAACTAGTCAATGAAGACGATATAAAGACCCGTGCCATCACCAATGCCGAGCAAAATGGCATTGTCTTTATCGACGAACTCGACAAAGTCGCCAAGCGCGGTGAAACCTCSGGCACTGACGTTTCCCGCGAAGGTGTACAGCGCGAYCTGCTGCCWTTRATTGAAGGCTGCACCGTGTCGACCAAGTACGGCATGATCAAAACCGATCACATMTTRTTTATTGCCTCGGGCGCCTTCCACTTTTCCAAGCCCTCTGATTTGATCCCTGAGCTRCAGGGCCGYTTGCCGATTCGCGTYGAACTCGACTCCCTCAATGCCGACGACTTCAAGCGTATCCTTACCGAGCCAAATGCCTCCCTCACCGAGCAATATCGCGAGCTGTTAGCGACTGAAGGCTTAAGYATTAATTTTAGTGACGAAGGTGTTCAGCGTTTGGCCGAAATCGCCTCCGAGGTCAACGAACGCACCGAGAATATCGGCGCGCGTCGTTTGCACACCGTACTCGAGCGCCTGCTGGAAGAAGTGTCTTTTGATGCCGGCGACCTCGCAGCCGATGGCAAAACCATTGAAATTGATGCCGCTTTCGTCGACGAACACCTCGACGCACTGGCCAGCGATGAAGATCTGTCGCGCTTCATACTCTAACAAGCTGTTCACTAATAACTGATAGCACTGATTAAAGGCCACCATGCCCCTACTTCGACTCGACAACGTTAGCCTGCACTTCGGCACCCGCGACCTGCTAAAAGCGGTCGACCTGACCCTTCACAAAAACCAGAAAATCGGCTTGCTGGGTCGCAATGGCGAGGGCAAAACCACTCTACTTAAGCTGCTCGGCCAGCGCATTCAGGCCGACAGTGGGGACTACTGGCTGCGCCCCGGCTGCAAGATCGCCTGGCTGGAACAGGATCTACCCGATGCCGATGAGTCCTCGGTTTACGATATGGTCGCCAGTGGTCTTGACGATGTCGGCAGCCTGCTCGCCGCCTATCATCACAGCATTAACGACGGCGAYATGGACACCATGGCGCGGGTTCAGCAAGAGCTTGAAGCTAAAGACGGCTGGCTGCTGCAACAAAAAGTCGACACCATTATCAGCCAGCTTGAACTACCCGCCGATGCCTTAATGAAATCCCTGTCCGGTGGTTGGCGTAAGCGTGTGGCTCTGGCCAAAGCACTGGTTACCGACCCCGACATCTTGCTGCTTGATGAGCCGACTAACCACCTCGACATTCTCGCCATCGAATGGCTTGAAAACCAGCTAAAAACCTTTCGTGGCGCGCTAATCCTCGTCACCCACGACCGTGCCTTTTTGCAGCAAGTCGCCAATGAAATTGTCGAACTCGACCGTGGCACACTGCATGCCTGGACCGGCAACTACCACGGTTTTCTGGTGTATCGCGAACAACAAATGGCCGCTGAAGAAAGAGCCAACGCCCTGTTCGACAAAAAACTCGCCCAGGAAGAAGTATGGATACGCCAGGGCATTAAAGCCCGCCGCACCCGCAACGAGGGCCGAGTGCGCGCCCTGAAAAGCCTGCGTGCAGAACACTCCCAGCGCGTCAGCCGCCAGGGCAAAGCCGACTTCCGCATTGAGGCCGGTGGCAGCTCCGGAAAAATTGTTGCCGAACTCGAACACGTCAGCCACGCCTTTAACGGCAAGCCGGTGATCGACAATCTGTCACTGAAAGTAGTGCGCGGCGACCGCATCGGTTTTGTCGGTGCCAACGGCGCGGGTAAATCCACCCTGCTTAAAGTGCTGCTCGGCGAACTGATACCGCAAAAGGGCACTGTCAAACTCGGCACCAAAATGGAAGTCGCCTATTTTGACCAACTGCGCAATCAGCTCGATCCCGAACAATCCCTACTCGACAATGTTTGTGGTGGCCGTGAATTTATTACCATCAATGGCAAAGACCGCCACGCTATTAGCTATTTAAGTGACTTCTTATTCAGCCCCGAACGGGTACGCCTGCCGGTCAAAGCCCTGTCGGGTGGTGAGCAAAACCGCGCTATTTTGGCCAAGCTGTTTAGCAAACCCGCCAATATATTGGTGCTCGATGAGCCGACCAACGACCTCGATATCGAAACCCTCGAGCTGCTCGAAGAAATTCTGCTGGAGTTTGACGGCACTGTTTTACTGGTCAGCCACGACCGGGAGTTTATGGATCACACCGTGACCCAGATTCTCACCTTTGATGGCCAGGGCAAAATCAGCGCCCACGTCGGCGGCTACAGCGACTGGGTGGCCAGAGGCGGTAAACTGCAGGCCGAAAGCCAAACGACTAGCCCCGCGAGCAGTAATACCGAGCCAGCGCCAGCGACGACAGAAAAGAGCAGCCCCTCAAAAACGGCCGCTCCAAAAAAGAAGCTACCCTATAAAGCCCAGCGCGAACTCGACTCGCTACCCGCTTTAATAGAAGAGTTAGAGAATCGCCAAAGCGAACTCGAAACCATCATCGGCCAGGCAGACTTTTACAATCAGGAACAAACAGCACAACAAGTCACTCTTGACGAAATGTCGGCCCTCGCCAAAAAACTCGAAACGACTTATGCCCGCTGGGAAGAACTCGACGGAGATTAGCAGGCTCTAGAATTGCTACTGATTCGGCCAACACGYCAAGTAGCACCCCAAATTGACACCCCGCCCCCTGCTCGCTTAAGGTGRCTGGCTACCCATCCAAACAATCCCTGTGGAGAAACCCATGCCAAGTTCTGTTGAAATTGCMCCCGGTCGTTATCGAGAGTCTTACGGTCGCTACCTCGAAGATTTTAARGTCGGCGAYATTTACGARCACCGCCCCGGCCGCACCATYACCGAGACAGACAACACCTGGTTTACCCTGCTSACCATGAACCAGCACCCCCTGCATTTCGACAAGGAATACGCCAARCACAGCGAATTCGGCAAAATACTGGTGAAYAGCACCATGACCCTGTCRATGGTCGCSGGYATGAGCGTCTCCGACGTCAGCCARAARACCATCGCCAATTTGGGCTGGGACAAAATCAAAATGCCCGCACCSGTRTTTGTCGGCGACACSATTTATGCSGARTCRGAAGTACTGGAAATTCGCGAATCAAAAAGCCGCCCCACCGCMGGYATTGTYACCGTTAGAACYYTGGGCAAAAAYCAGGACGACGTAGTGATTATGGACTTTGTACGCTCCATGCTGATYCCYAAAACCGGCCATGCCGTGGACGACAAAGCTAACTACTAGCGGCAAGCGCTTTAMGYAACACCCGGCTGTTAATCACTCTTATTAACAGCCGCATTACCNTTTCCMAMNTCCCTACGGCTCGGGCCAGTCAKCGCCTTCGCAGCYATYCAAAACGAGAACYYCCATGTCAAACGAAGAAGAAACCCTCATCCTCGACAGCGTTAAYCGCTGGTTGCAACGCGAYGTCGCCCCCTACGCYCAYGAYCTCGAACAGGCCGATGAATACCCCCACGCYATGGTCGAGCAAATGAAAGAACTCGGCCTCTTCGGTGCAACGATTGACCCGGAGTACGGCGGCCTTGGTCTCAGTGCCTCCACCTATTCAAAAATCGTTTCCGCCGTGGCTGAGGTGTGGATGTCGCTATCGGGCATTTTCAACTCTCACCTGATTATGGCGCGCTGTGTACAAAGCTACGGCACCGAAGAGCAAAAACAGAAATACCTGCCTCGCTTTGCCACTGGCGAACTGCGCGGCGGCATTGGCCTCACCGAACCCGATGCCGGTACTGACTTACAGGGCATACGCTGCACCGCCAAAAAAGACGGCGACTACTATATCGTCAACGGCTCAAAAGCCTGGATCACCAACTCCGTTGAAGGCAGCGTGATCGGCCTGCTGGTTAAAACCGACCCCAGCGCCACACCGCCCCGTAAAGGCATGAGTATGTTTATCGCCGAAAATGGCGAAGGCTTTAATGTCGGCAAAAAGTTGAAAAAACTCGGCTATAAAGGCATCGATACCGCCGACATCAGCTTCGACAATTATCGCGTACACAAAGACTGTCTGATTGGCGGTGTTGAAGGCCGAGGCTTTTACAATGCCGTTGGTGGCCTCGAACTGGGCCGCATCAACGTCGCGGCTCGCGGTGTCGGCGTCGCAACAGCTGCCCTAAAACAGGCAACAGCCTATGCCCAACAACGCAAAACCTTCGGCAAACCCATTTGCGAACACCAGGCAATACAGCTGAAACTGGGTGAAATGGCCACCCGCACCGAAGCAGCTCGCCTGCTATTAGAACAAGCTGCCAAAGCCTTCGATAGTGGTGAGCGCTGCGATATGGAAGCCGGTATGGCCAAGTACTTCGCCACCGAGGCAGCCGCGAAAAACGCCGACGAAAACCTGCGCATCCACGGTGCCTTTGGCTATTCCTGCGAAGCAGACGCCGAACGCCTCTATCGCGATGCACCGCTAATGATTATTGGCGAGGGCACCAACGAAATGCAGCGTATTATTATTTCGCGACAGCTGATTGAGCGTAACCCCATCTAGCTCTTTTAATTGGGGTCAGACTCGTTTAATTGGGGTCAGACTCGAATTAACTGCCCTTCTTAGCTAGCTTGACCTTAGCCGGTCGGCCCCGAGCTTTCGGTGCCGACTGCCGACCCGTTAAACGCTCAATCTTATCCCGAAACAAACCATCACCTAGTGCCCAGCCCGTATTCGTCGCCTCGCGAATAGCATCGACATCGACCTTCTCCAGACTAGCCTTGAACAACTCACGATAAGTAGCCTGTCGCAATTTAGAATTGCGCCCCAGGCGACCATACAACTCATGCCCTTCAAGTAACCCACTTTCTTCACCCTCTGCATTTGCCCGATAACTGCTCCAGGGGTACTCATTAGGGTGATCAACCATATTCGCGCGCAGCGGATTCAACTCGATATAGCGCATACACGTTAGCAAGTACCGCTCACTGTCGATAAGTGTTGCCTTATAGCGCCCTTCCCACAACGTACCCGTGCGCTGATACCTGTGATTGAAATGCTGCACATAACGTCGCCCAATAGATTGCAGAGTTTTGCCGATGCTCTGTGAAGTTTGCGGTGTCACCAGCAGATGAACATGATTGGTCATCAACACATAACTATGGACAGCCAGCCCCTGTCGCTCGGCGGCCTCCTGCAAGCACTCAAGATAAAAGAGGTAATCCCGCTCTACCGCAAAAATCGGCTCTCGATTATTGCCCCGCTGAATAATGTGCTGAGGCTGCCCCTCCACAAAATATCGTGCTAACCGCGCCATGACACTCCCTGTCAGTCAATAAGCATAGAAGCACTAAGGCTAGCACGGGAGCAGGCTTTAATTCGAGCTTGATGCCTTTTATGTTTACGCCTTTTATTTCAGACAAAAAAACCCCGGAGTTAACCGGGGCCTTTTCAACAAAATTGGGGAAAGATTAATTAAATCGAGTCTGACCCCTATTTATTATGTTTACGCCTTTTATTTCAGACAAAAAAAACCCCGGCGTTAACCGGGGCCTTTTCAACAAAATTGGGGAAAGATTAATTAAATCGAGTCTGACCCCTATTTACCCCTATTTAGACCCCTATTTATTATGACCCCTATTTATTAATTTTTTTTAAGTTTTAGGCAAAAATTTAGCAACAACACCTCCTGTACCTGTAACGGCCCATGTCATACCTGATGCACCACAAGTTCCCGTATATACAATACTGCCAGTAGCCATGCTACCAATTGCTGGTACCACTATCGTAACAGTACCACTTGTCGCGCTAACGCCAACAGGAGTCACACTTGTTGTGTACCTACCGCTATAATCCGTATTTGTACCTGAATAGCCCATATCGGCATTAGACGCCCCGTTCAAAACACCCTCACTACAAGCAATAGCTAAAGCAGTCCTGAAGGGAGAAGAGATACTCACCGGCTCCTGTAGCTTTGCCTTAATGGTATAGTCCTGATACGCAGGCAGTGCAATGGCCGCCAAAATACCAATAATCGCGATAACGATCATTAATTCGATCAGTGTAAAACCCTGTTGTTTTGCTTGTTTTCTCATGGTGAAGCTCCTAATTTAAAAAAATAAAATGTCTGGTGAGATCCATACTCTCGCAACAAGTAATACATATACCGTGCCAGCTATCATATTTTAAAATATATCAATGAGTTAACCCGTAATGTTAATTTTTTAACGACGTTCTTCTTAAGGGTCAGATTGACACAAGGAGCCAGCCACTGACAAAAAATGTCACACACCGCCAGTTTAATTACACTGCTTGCCGCTGCGAATATGAAAAACAAGTGTAACCCGCGCCTACTACCTGTTAAAAAGGAGACCTTTCCACTTGAAAGGCATAGGCTTTACAATAAGCTGCTATCAGGTAGAGCCAAAGCCTATCTTGTTTATTCATTCAACACAGTCTTAGCTAACAGGTCTCAAGCAAGTAATGAATTCCAGCAATAAAGTTCTACACGGTCTCCCCAAGCGCCTGGTTAATGACGCTTTACTGGATGAAGCTAGCGCCATTGAGGCAAGCAGTGCTGCGACACAAGCCAATGTATCGCTTGCCCAGTATTTAGTAGAACAGGGCACTCTTAGTGCCTTGCAAGTTGCTACCGTTACGGCACAGGAATTCGGTGTGCCTCTGTTCGACCTCAACAGTCTAGACATTGACAGCTGCCCGAAAAAAATTGTTGATGCCAAGTTACTGCAAAAACATTTAGCCCTGCCTCTGTCAATGAAGTCAAACCGCCTGCAAATCGGCGTGGTTGACCCCACTAATCACCACACAATTAATGACATTCGCTTTCAAGTTGGTACCTCGGTAGAAGCTATTGTTGTTGAATACGACAAATTAAAAACCGCTCTCGAGCAATACATTCAGCATAACGAAGAGGATATTGGCGAAACCCTCGGCACCCTTGATGACGCTCAACTCGACTCTATTGATATTGATAGTAGTGGGGTGCCCAGCGACCAGGGTATCACTGCCGATGAGGATGATGCGCCGATCGTGCGCTTTGTTAATAAATTATTGCTCGACGCCATTAAACGTGGCTCGTCCGATATTCACTTTGAACCCTATGAACACAGTTACCGGGTGCGCTTTCGCACCGACGGTATTCTAGAAGAAGTAGCCAAACCCCCAATCAACCTTGGTGGTCGGCTTGCTGCGCGATTAAAAGTCATGTCGCGAATGGATATTTCAGAGCGGCGCATGCCTCAAGATGGGCGCATAAAAATGCGCCTGTCCGAACGCCGCGCTATCGATTTTCGGGTAAATAGCCTGCCAACCCAATACGGCGAAAAAATTGTACTGCGTATTCTCGACCCCACCAGCGCTCAAATGGGCATTGATGCTCTGGGTTATGACGAAGATCAAAAAGAAGCCTATCTTAAGGTACTCAATCAACCGCAGGGCATGATCTTAGTCACCGGGCCAACGGGCTCAGGTAAAACAGTATCGCTTTATACCGGGCTCAATATCCTCAATACCCCCGAACGTAACATTTCAACAGCCGAAGACCCGATTGAAATTAACCTGGAAGGCATCAATCAGGTCGGAATGAACGCAAAAATTGGACTAACCTTTTCCGAGGCACTGCGAGCCTTCTTACGGCAAGATCCCGATATTATTATGGTCGGCGAAATTCGTGACCTGGAGACTGCTGAAATATCGATTAAAGCAGCGCAAACGGGCCACCTGGTACTATCSACCCTGCACACCAATAGCGCACCCGAAACCCTGACCCGCCTGCTCAATATGGGAGTACCTGCCTTTAACGTGGCGACATCTGTAAGCCTGATTATTGCCCAGCGCCTGGCACGACGCCTGTGCAAATTTTGCAAAGAACCTGCCACCGACATTCCGCTAAATATTCTCGCCGACGAGGGCTTTGAAAGCATCGACATACCCCTGCAGGAGATCCAGCTTCAGCAAGCCGTTGGCTGTAATAAATGCGCCAATGGCTACAAAGGGCGAGTGGGTATTTATGAAGTGCTTAAGGTCACACCTGCAGTGTCTAAAATTATTATGGAAGGCGGGAACTCCCTTGAAATTGGAGAGCAGGCCAAACGAGAAGGCTTTAGAACTTTGCGCCAGTCGGCATTAAAGGCAGCCGCAGAAGGTATCATTAGCCTCGAAGAAACTAACCGAGTCACAAGAGACTAGAAGTCATGGCAAGCGCAGCAACAGCACAGGTCTATATTTACAAGGGCACGGGCAAAAACGGCAATAAAATTAAAGGTGAAATGACTGGCACCAATCCCGCATTAATTAAGGCTCAATTGCGTAAGCAGGGAATCATCACCAAGTCCGTACGAAAAAAGCCTAAAGATCTCTTCGGCGGATCAAAGCCCGTCAACGCTGCCGACATTGCCATATTTAGCCGACAAATGGCCACCATGATGAAAGCCGGTGTACCGCTGGTACAAGCTTTTGAAATTGTCGAAGAAGGTGCCGACAAAGACAGCCTGAAAAAACTGATTGCACAGCTCCGTGAGGATGTCGCCGCGGGCAATAGCTTTGCCTCTGCCCTGCGCAAGCACCCTAAGCACTTCGACAGTTTATTTTGCGCCCTAATTGAAGCTGGTGAAAATTCAGGCTCGCTGGACACTCTCCTCGACCGCGTGGCTACCTATAAAGAAAAGTCAGAGCAACTAAAGCGTAAAATCAAAAAAGCAATGACCTACCCGATTGCCGTGATTTGCGTAGCTATTATCGTTACAGCCATCCTTCTGATTAAAGTGGTACCTGTATTTGCCGATGTATTTTCTTCTTTTGGCGCAGGTCTACCCGCCTTCACCCTCTTTGTCGTAGCCCTTTCCGACTTTGCCCAAACGTGGTGGTTTGTCGTTTTAGTCGGCCTCATCGCCATCGGCTATGCCTTTCAACAGGCCAAGCTACGCTCAAAAAAGTTTGCCGATGGCCTTGATAAAGTCTTATTGAAACTACCGGCCGTTGGCCCGATTATTCACAATGCGGTGATTGCCCGCTACTCTCGTACCCTGGCCACCACCTTTGCTGCAGGTGTACCACTGGTTGAGGCCCTGGGGTCGGTAGCCGGTGCTGCGGGCAACGCGGTCTATAGAGATGCCATACTGCAAGTTCAGGCCGATGTAACCACCGGGATAACCGTGCACGCTGCGTTAAAAAACACCAATATGTTTCCCACCATGTTGCTGCAGCTAACCTCCATTGGTGAGGAAGCCGGTTCACTGGATGACATGATGGAAAAGGCAGCCGAACACTACGAAGAAGCCGTCGATAATTCCGTAGACAACCTCACCGCTCTGCTCGAACCAATGATTATGTCTGTGCTTGGCGTTTTAATTGGCGGCCTGGTTATCGCCATGTATCTGCCTATATTCCAGTTGGGCAACGTAGTCGGATAAAGCCATTATTGGGTAAAGCACGCCCCAGCTGTAGTGCCATTTTATAAAAAGCTGGTATGACATGGTGGCTGCCCCCAATGAAAACAGCCTATTGCAGATATTTGCTATGACCCTAGTCGGCTGCCTCCTAAAACTTACACAACTATTTATAACTTATGATCTCTTCTCTCAGCACCTATCCCTTAGAAACAATTCTTATTCTTAGCTTAATTCTCGGCCTGCTGGTCGGCAGCTTTTTAAACGTAGTGATCTATCGCCTACCCTTGCAACTGCAAAACACCTGGCAGCGCGATGCCCGCGATTTCCTCGGCCAGAACCCCATTGAAGCAGAGACGAAATTCAGCCTGATTTTCCCGCCCTCACGCTGTACCCGTTGTGAAACTTTGATTAAACCCTGGCACAACATTCCTATCATCGGCTACCTGCTGTTGAAAGGGCGCTGTAAAAGCTGCGATGAACCCATTTCACTGCAATACCCTGCCGTTGAACTTATTTGTGGTCTATTAACAGTTGCTGTTGTTTACCACTTTGGCTTCACCGCACAGGCCGCCTGGGCAATGCTGTTTACCTGGGTATTAGTGGCCTTGACCGGCATCGATGTAAATCATCAATTGCTGCCCGACAACCTTACCCTGCCGCTACTGTGGTTGGGCTTGCTAGTAAATATGTCAGGTACTTTTGTACCACTGGTTGATGCTGTCGCGGGTGCCGTCGCAGGCTATATGGTGTTGTGGCTTGTCTACTGGGCCTTTAAATTAATCACCGGCAAAGAGGGTATGGGCCACGGCGACTTCAAACTGCTCGCCACCCTGGGTGCATGGCTTGGCTGGCAGCAATTGCCGATGATAATTTTGTTGTCATCTGCCGTCGGCGCAATCATCGGTACAGCGGGTATTCTGCTTTACGGTCGGGAAAGACAGGCGCAAATTGCCTTCGGCCCCTACCTGGCTATTGCCGGCTGGATTGCTCTGGTGGCGGGTGAAGAAATTACTCGCCGTTACCTGCAACTTCTCTAACAGGCTGTTAAATTCATAGCAGCCAATTCAAGCGCTGTCCTCTATAATCTGCGGCCCATCTTTTGCTGTGGAACTATTTTTCTGTGGTGCTATTTCCTGTGGAGCAATGCCATGTTTGTACTCGGACTTACCGGTGGTATCGGTAGTGGTAAAAGTGCTGTCGCCGCTTGCTTTAAGGCATACGGCATTAAGGTCGTCGATGCCGATATTGCCGCCCGCAAAGTGGTTGAGCCCGGTATGCCTGCACTACAGGCCATCGCTGAACATTTTGGCGAACAGGTGCTACAGGCTGACGGCACGATGGATCGCGCTGCACTGCGCAATATAGTCTTCAACGATGATCAGCAACGGCTTTGGCTTGAACAGTTGCTGCATCCGGCCATCGGCGAGTGGTTAAAGTCAGAGCTTGCTGCTGCCACCAGCGACTACGCCATACTGGAATCGCCTCTGTTGCTTGAAACCGAGCAGCGTAAATCGACGCAACGCGCACTGGTGGTTGATGTCAGTAAAGAATTGCAGATTGAGCGTGCCATGGCACGAGACGACAACAGCCGCGAACAAATAGAGGCCATCATCGCCGCCCAGCTACCCAGAGAAGAACGTGTAGCCCGAGCGGATGATGTGATTGATAACAGTGGTTCACTGGCAGACTTGCAGGCCGCCGTCGACACATTACACCAGCAGTACCTTAAAATTGCCGCGACCTTCGACCAGCAAGGCACAGCTTAATATGTCTGATAAAACAGTTGAAACAAGCTCCACCAGCAATATCGTTCTACAGTGCCCGCAGTGTAAAAAGCCAGTGCACTGGAATGAGCGCTATCCACAYCGRCCCTTTTGTTCAAAGCGCTGTCAGCAGCTRGATTTTGGCGAGTGGGCAACAGAACAGAACACCATCGCGGGTGCTTCAGTGATGACAGACAGTGGCGATTGGCAGGAAGACTGATAACTTAATGATTTACGGTTTTCTTACGACTCTTATTTTGAATCTGCGACGACCTTTTCAAGTACCGCGTAGTTCGCTGCGGGGAATTGATAGTCATTTAATGCGCCAATATCAACCCAGCAAATACGCTGTCCTTCATTGCCTTTGGGCTGGCCCGCGAAGTTGTTAACAGCCCACACATCGAGCACGATTAACTTGTCTTTATAGTCGTGCTCAGTGAGTAAAAAAGGCGAGCAATCGCTCACCTCTATGGCCAGCTCTTCCAGTAATTCCCGCTGCAAGGCTTGCTCGGGGCTTTCACCGTGAGCCACCTTGCCACCGGGGAATTCCCAAAGCCCACCCTGGTGCAAGTGTTCGGGCCGTTTGGCAATGAGCACCTGTTGTTTAGCTGGGTTATAGATAACACCGGCAACGACATGAATGCGCTTCGAGGTTTCACTCATGTAAATTAAGTGCGGTATTCGGCATTAATGCGGATGTAATCGTAGGATAAGTCCGTCGTCCAYACCGTTTCACTGACATCACCACGCGCAAGGTTAATGTGAATCGTTAGTTCTTCCTGGTTCATTACCTGCTGACCAGCTTGCTCAGTGTAGGTTGCCGCACGCCCACCCTGCTCGGCAATTAGTACATCATCCAACCAAAYCTTAATTTTATTGACATCGAGATCAGCAACCCCGGCGCGACCGATAGCCGCGAGAATACGGCCCCAATTGGGATCGCTGGCAAAGAGGGCTGTTTTCACCAGTGGCGAGTCGGCAACGGTGTAGGCAACYTTRAGRCATTCATCGACRCTAGCGCCGCCGTCAACTTGCACGGTGACAAACTTGGTTGCGCCTTCACCATCACGAACTATTGACTGGGCAAGCTCGATACACACYTGCTCTACAGCTKCGGCAAGCAAAGCCTTGTCAGCATCGCTGTTTAGAGCCACACCCGACTGCCCAGTGGCCAYGAGCACCAGCGAGTCGTTGGTCGAGGTATCACCATCAATGGTGATGCGGTTAAAGGAACTATTCACGGCATCGTTGAGAATTTGCTGCAAGTATTCGGGCGAGCATTTCGCATCGGTCGCCACGTAGGCCAGCATGGTCGCCATATCGGGGCGAATCATTCCGGCCCCTTTGGTAATACCGGTAACGGTGACAGTCTCACCATTTATGCTGACTTGGCGACTAGCGCCTTTGGGGCGRGTATCMGTCGTSAGKATTCCTTCAGCCGCTKCGGCCCAGCCGTTTTCATTTAACGTGGCCAAGGTAGCAGGCAACTCAGCTAACAGGGGTTCCATCGGCAATGGCTCACCAATCACCCCGGTCGAAAAAGGCAGCACTTGAGTAGCATCAACACCGGCGATAGCGGCCAACGAAGCGCAGGATTGCAGTGCGTCATTCAAACCCTGCTCACCCGTACCGGCATTGGCATTGCCCGTATTGGTCAATAAATAGCGCACACCCTTAGGGCCGGCAGAGCCAGACAAATGACTTTTGGCAACCTGTACCGGCGCAGCACAAAAAGCGTTGCGGGTAAAAACAGCGGCAATTTCGCTGCCTTCGGCGAGGGCCATAATSACCAAATCTTTGCGTCCGGCGACTTTAATACCGGCACAGCCTGTGGCTAGCTGAAAACCCTTCACCGGGAACATTGGGGGTAATTCTCCTGACCCTACCGCCATAAAGCGACTACCTCTCGATTAACTAACAAACCAACTAACAGGCCATGGGGCTTAATTTAATTTGCCGTGGCATTGTTTGAATTTTTTGCCCGAGCCACAGGGGCAAGGGGCATTTCTGCCCACTTTTTCACCGCCCCGTACAAAAGGTTGTTCAGGCAAGGTATCGAGCGTAGCGGGTGCATCCTCTTCCGCCAGTGCCGACTGACTTTCCGCGTGCTTGAATTCCATTTTCTGCTGATTCAAMGCTTCCTGGCGCTGGCGCTCTAGCTGTTCAGCTTCATCGTCGCGGCGTATTTCAACACGACTGAGAAAACGCACGGTTTCGAGTTTGATGTTTTCGAGCATCTCCTGAAACAGCTCAAACGATTCACGTTTGTATTCCTGCTTSGGGTTCTTTTGTGCATAAGCACGCAAGCCAATACCCTGCCGTAAATGGTCAATATTGGAAAGGTGTTCTTTCCAGAGGTTGTCGAGCACCTGCAACATCACCTGCCGCTCAACGGTGTGAATATCTTCACCAATGCGCTCACAACGTTCCTTATAAGCGTCATTTGAGGCATCGAGAATTTTGCCTTTCAGCCCCTCTTCGTTCAACCGCTTATCATCATCCAGCCACTGCTGTAAGGGCAGTTGAATATTGAACTCGGTGACTAGATCCTGTTCCAGACTTTCAATCGCCCACTGTTCTGGCAAGCTCTGTGGCGGGATAGARTTTTCGACAATCCGACTCACCACATCATGCTGAACCGCCGTAATTATTTCGTTAATATTTTCAGACGCGAGCAAGTCATTGCGCTGCTCATAAATAACCTGGCGTTGATCATTGGCAACATCATCGTACTCAAGTAACTGCTTACGCATATCGAAGTTATGGCCTTCAACCTTGCGCTGCGCTCGCTCGATAGCACTGGTCACCATGCGATGTTCAATGGCCTCACCATTTTCCATACCGATGGCGCGCATCATATTTTTAACGCGCTCTGAGGCAAACAGGCGCATTAAGCTGTCTTCCAGTGACAGATAAAAGCGTGACACTCCGGGATCGCCCTGACGCCCGGCCCGACCGCGCAGCTGGTTGTCGATACGACGTGACTCGTGGCGTTCGGTTGAGAGGATGTGCAAGCCACCCGCTGCAATCACCTCGTCGTGGCGTTTTTGCCAGGCCGTTTTGGTCGTTGCTATAAGCTCTTCGCTGGGATTATCTAAAGCAGCAATTTCCACTTCCAGGTTGCCACCGAGGACAATATCCGTACCCCGCCCGGCCATATTGGTGGCGATAGTTACCCTGCCGGGCACACCAGCCTCGGCAACGATCTGTGCTTCCTTTTCGTGAAACTTGGCGTTCAAGACCTGGTGCTTAATTTTTTCTTTATTCAGTAATGTCGACAAAATCTCGGAGGTTTCAATCGATGCCGTACCCACCAATACTGGCGCACCCTTTTCAATACAGTCGCGAACATCCTCCACCACGGCATTAAACTTTTCGTCCTGGGTGAGGAAAATAAGATCGTTCAAGTCGTCCCTGGCCACCGGCATATTGGTCGGGATCACCACCACGGGCAGGCCGTAAATTTGATGAAACTCGAAGGCTTCAGTATCAGCCGTGCCGGTCATTCCCGCCAGTTTGCCGAAGAGACGGAAGTAATTCTGGAAAGTGGTGGAAGCCAGGGTCTGACTTTCACTTTGAATCGTCACGCCCTCCTTTGCCTCAATCGCCTGGTGCAGGCCTTCAGACAAGCGTCGACCCGGCATGGTGCGGCCGGTGTGCTCGTCAATCAGCACCACTTCACCCTGCTGCACGATGTATTCAACATCCTTATTAAACATGTGCTGGGCGCGTAATGCGCCATGCACATGGTGTAACAAACCCAGGTTAACCGCCTGGTAAAGACTTGAGTCCTCTTCCAGCAAGCCTTCCTTGAGGAGCATGTCTTCAACTTTCTCATGGCCGATTTCGGTCAGCTCTACCTGACGCACTTTCTCATCGACAATAAAATCGCCTTCCTCTTCGATGTCATCATCTTCGCTAACAGGCGCGCCACCCTCTTCACCCGTACCCTCAGTTGCCGCTTGCACGACTAAACTTTGCACCAGTTTGTTGACGCTTTTGTACAGCTCAGAGCTGTCCTGAGCCTGCCCGGAAATAATTAGCGGCGTGCGCGCCTCGTCAATAAGAATTGAATCGACTTCATCGACGATGGCGTAAGCCAGACCGCGCTGGGATTTATGCTCGAGGCGCAGCACCATATTGTCGCGCAGGTAATCAAAACCAAATTCATTATTGGTGCCATAGGTGATGTCTGCTGCGTAGGCTTCTTGCCGGCTAACCGGTTTCTCTCCTTCACCATTCAATAGGAAGGAGCTGTCACCACCCACTGCGTGAGATTGCACAATGCCGACACTCATCCCCAAAGTGAGATAGACCGGACTCATCCAGCTCGCATCACGCCGCGCCAGATAATCATTGACGGTAACGAGGTAAACACCTTCRCCCGTCAATGCATTGAGATAAGCAGGCAAGGTCGCCACCAGGGTTTTACCCTCACCGGTGCGCATTTCAGCAATTTTACCTGCGTGCAGTACCATGCCGCCAATCATTTGCGTGTCGAAGTGGCGCATCCCAAGGCTGCGCCCCGCCGCTTCACGCACGGCAGAAAAGGCCTCTGGCAGTAGCTGGTCGAGGGTTTCACCCGCCTCAAGTCGCTGTTTAAACTCCGCTGTTTTATTGCGTAACTGCTCATCACTGAGTTCTTTAAAGGAACTCTCGTGCTGATTAATTTTTTCTACAGTTTTGCGTAAGATCTTCAGCTCTCGGTCATTTTTAGTACCGAAAACTTTCCTGAATATTTTACCGACCATGGCAATCGTTAAACCTTGTAATTAATTAACACTTGAAAATAGCTACCGCGTATATCTTATCGATACAGGGCAGAAAAAAGGAGGGGCTTAAGGAAGAACTTCCTTAACGAACAGTACGGCGTATGTAGCTAGCGGGGTCGACATTGCGACCATTTTTATAGACTTCAAAGTGCACATGGGGCCCAGTTGAGCGCCCAGTGCTACCCATTTTGGCGATAACCTGGCCTTTTTTGACCAAATCGCCAACTTTGATTAGGTTGGTTTTATTGTGCCCATAACGGGTGACATAGCCTTCACCGTGATCAATTTCAATCAGGCGACCATAGCCTTTATAAGGCTCAGAGCGCGTAACAATACCGGAGGCAACGGCGATCACATCCGAGCCTTCTTTACCGGCAAAATCGATACCTAAATGCCAGACCTTACGACCATTAAAAGGGTCTGTCCTTTTGCCATAGTGCGAAGACAACCAGCCTTTGGCAATGGGCCGGCCGGAGATGGTATTTTCGCGTTTGAGGTCACGATCAACAATCATCACGCGCAATAAATCGAGTTGCTGCTCGCGATTGTCCATGCGTGCTTCAAGCTCGGCAAATAARTCCTGYAGGTCAGACGAAATAATAGTGTTCGCCTCTGGGCGAGACGTAGTAAGGCCACCACTTGCCTGCTCTACCTCAGCAAATACAGCTGTAAACTCGTCCCCGTCTAACTCACCCGGGCCACCAACAGCGGGTATATGACTAAAATCAAATTCGCCCTTATCGAGTCCGGCAATATCTGTAATACGCTCGCCCAGCGCATCCATTCGAACCATACGGGCCTGAATTTCAGCCAGTTTTTGYGAGTAGGCAGCGATTTTTTTATCGGCACTAGCAACGCCAAATTGAAGTTCTTCGTGCTGCARATCCAGYTCYACCTGTACGGCTGCCAATGCAGCGCGCAGAGACGCATCACCGCGATCACTATTAGCGCCAATAACCAGGCCAGCACCGAGCGGTACGCCRAGCACACACAACGACAGGGCCACTTTGGCCCAGGTATTGAGTGTCAGAGTCAGAGATTTACTTTGACGGGAGCTAAGGAAAATAATTTTCATAAATGCTTACAGTTGAGTACCTACCAGCAAACTATTAATCGACGATAAACCAACTGCCTAAACAGCTGCAATAGCAGGCTTGGAATAGGAGATTGGAGCGTCTTGCTCATTGTCCTCAAAAGTTACCACTTCCCAGGCATCCTTTTGTGCGAGTAGTTCACGCAACAGCATATTGTTCAATGCATGACCTGATTTGAAAGCATTAAACTCACCAATCAGGCTATTACCAAGTAAGTACAGGTCGCCAATAGCATCGAGAACCTTGTGTTTAACAAACTCGTCCTCGTAACGCAGGCCATCTTCATTCAGTACCTGTTCTTCATCCACGGCAATTGCGTTATCCATACTGGCACCGCGGGCCAGGCCCTGTGAACGCAGGTATTCAAACTCATGCATGAAACCGAAGGTGCGAGCGCGGCTCACTTCTTTGACAAAGGAGGTACTGGAAAAATCGATTGTCACCTCTTTATTTCGATCTTTAAACGCGGGGTGATCGAAATGAATGGTAAAAGTGACCTTGAAACCATCGAAGGGTTCGAAGGAGGCTGTTTTATCGTCCTGGCTTACTTCCACCCGTTTTTTAATACGAATAAACTTCTTTGGCGCATCTTGCTCGATAATGCCCGCCGATTGAATCAGAAAGACAAAAGGCCCGGCGCTGCCATCCATGATTGGTACTTCAGGCGCGGTGACATCGATGATTGCATTGTCGATGCCCAGACCCGCCATCGCTGACAAAAGGTGCTCGACTGTGGACACCCGAACATCGCCATTGACCAGGGATGTGGAGAGGGTTGTATCGCCAACATTCATCGCTTTGGCTTCAATTTCAACAACTGGGTCAAGATCAGTGCGACGAAACACAATGCCGGTATTAATTGCTGCCGGCTTCAAGGTTAGATAAACTTTTTCACCGGTATGTAAACCGACCCCTGTCGCACGAATGGTATTGTTTAACGTACGCTGTCGTATCACTGCTTATTCCCCTGCTCRTAGGCGCGGGATAGTAGCAAAACCAAGGGCATTGCTCTACCCATATTGTCGATACCTAGCCTTGCAGAGGGGTATGCAAGGCTAGGTACAACAAGTCTATCTGTCAGGCCAAATGCTTAATCTGCCTGACGGCGCAAGAAAGCGGGGATATCCAGATAATCCATATCCGCTTCCTGCTGCGTTGCCACCCTGGCCATTGCCTCGCCCTGTGGCTCAGCCGCTACCGCGCTGGCCGCAACACCCCCGCGCATGGCACTACGGCCACCAGTACGCGTGATTGTCGGCCGGTCTAACTGATCGTAATCAATTTCACCGTTTGTTTTCAGGGTGTTATCAACAACCTTCGCGGGCATTGGCCGGCTGATTTCTTCAGTTCGACCCAAACCGGTAGCCACCACAGTGACACGTAGCTCGTCACCCATGTCATCGTCGATAACAGTACCTACGACTACGGTTGCCTGATCAGAAGCAAACTCTTCAACTGTGTCGCCAACATCAGAGAACTCACCCAGTGACAAATTAGGCCCGGCGGTAATGTTAACCAGAATACCCCGCGCGCCACGCAAGTCGATATCTTCCAGCAGAGGACTGTGTACAGCAGCTTCCGCCGCTTCGCGCGCGCGGTTTTCGCCACTGGCTATACCCGAGCCCATCATCGCCATGCCCATTTCGGACATTACCGTGCGCACATCGGCGAAATCGACGTTGATCATTCCGGGACGGATTATCAGATCTGCAATGCCTTGTACTGCACCCAACAACACATCATTGGCCGCTTTGAAAGCATCCAGCAGCGTGGTTTCTTTACCCAGCACCGAAAGCAGTTTTTCGTTGGGCACGGTGATCAGGGAATCAACCTTGTCTTTCAATAATTTAACGCCTTCATTGGCGATCGCCATGCGCTTGCGACCCTCAAAAGGGAARGGRCGMGTMACGACGGCAACCGTCAAAATACCCAGCTCTTTAGCGATATCGGCAACCACTGGCGCAGCCCCCGTTCCCGTACCACCACCCATACCGGCAGTGATAAACACCATGTCAGCACCCTCGAGCACCTCCGCGATACGCTCCCGGTCTTCTATTGCCGCCTGACGACCGATTTCAGGATTAGCTCCCGCACCCAGACCCTTGGTGATACCGTTGCCCAGCTGCAGCAAAGTGGTATCGGGCAGGCCCTTTAAGGCCTGTGAATCTGTATTGGCACAGATAAATTCGACGCCCTCAACCTGGCTATCGATCATATGCCGTACCGCATTACCGCCACCGCCACCAACTCCAATGACTTTTATTTCTGCCGTTTCCGGCATGCTGTCCACAATTTCAAACATGATTTTACCCCTCGATTAACGTTGCTATTTGACGACCTGTTTACTCATTAAAAAAATCAAAAGTGYTCTCGAAACCAGGCCTTGATGCGTGACATCAAACCCTCGCCCTTTACACCATCCTGCGCCTTACCACCTTCGCGTTGTTGCTCTAGTCCGTAGAGCAACAAGCCCACGCCTGTCGAATAAATAGGGTTGTTGACGATATCGCTCAAACCCTGAATATTCTGTGGGCAGCCGAGTCTCACCGGCATATGGAAAATTTCCTCCGCCAACTCCACTGCACCCTCCATTTTTGCTGTACCACCGGTCAGTACGATGCCTGCRGCAATCAGCTCTTCAAAACCACTGCGCCGTAATTCAGCCTGTACCAGCGTAAATAACTCGTCGTAACGCGGCTCGACCACCTCAGCCAGGGCCTGACGGGAAAGATCCCGCGGCGGACGATCACCGACACTCGGCACCTTGATGGTTTCCTCGGGTCGCGCCAGCTTTGCCAGTGCGCAGGCGTATTTAATCTTCAGTTCTTCCGCATTCGCGGTGGGCGTGCGCAGCGCCATGGCGATGTCATTAGTGACCTGATCACCAGCAATCGGGATCACTCCGGTGTGGCGAATCGCGCCATCGGTAAAGATGGCGATGTCTGTCGTGCCGCCACCCAGATCCACCATGCACACACCGAGTTGCTTTTCGTCTTCGGTGAGCACGGCATAGCTTGAAGCCAGCTGTTCGAGGATGACGTCATCCACTTCTAGCCCACAGCGGCGTATGCATTTTTTAATATTCTGTGCGGCATTGGCTGCACCCGTGACCAAGTGTACTTTTGCCTCCAGTCGCACTCCCGACATCCCCAGCGGCTCGCGTACACCCTCCTGGTTATCGATGATGTATTCCTGTGGCAGTACGTGGAGAATTTCCTGATCGGCCGGAATCGCTACCGCTCGCGCTGCATCAATCACCCGCTCGACATCAAGGCGATGCACCTCACGGTCACGAATCGCGACGATGCCGTGGGAGTTGAGGCTGCGAATATGATTGCCGGCAATGCCCGCGTAGACCGAGTGAATCTGACAACCCGCCATCAGCTCGACCTCCTGCACCGCCCGCTCAATGGCCGCCACGGTGGATTCGATATTCACCACCACGCCTTTCTTCAGACCCGAAGAGGGATGCATGCCCGTGCCGACGATTTCCAGCTGCCCATCGGGGCCAGCCACACCGACAATGGCCACTACTTTCGAGGTGCCAATATCGAGTCCGACKATCATTTGCTCATTGCTACTATTTGCCATGAATTAAGCTCTTTTTCTCTTATCTGTAGGCTGAAATATCAGCTCGAAACATCATTTTGTCGCCACGACACCGCAACACCGTTGTCGTAGCGCGCATCAATCGCATTAATTTCTTGCTGCCGGCTAGCGAGTTCGCCCTGCCAAATCGCTAAAAAGCGCCGTACTTTAGCGATCACATCGCCGCGACCGAGCACTACCGCGTGGCCGGAAGCCAGYTTCAAACTACGTGCACCGTGGGCATCGACACTAAAAGCGACCACTTTTAAGCCCTGGCCAAACATCAATTCACTGACATCGCGGAACTCACTCATCACCGCTCGMGAACTGCCCTCTGGCCCGACCAAATGGGGCAAGCTGCTCAGTGCGCTGTTGTCAGTCGCTTGCAGAGCCAGGCCACTACGGTTCAAAAAACCACTATCGCGCCAGCGGGCAATGGGCACTTCTTCAACCATGCTGAGCTGTAAGCGATTCGGCCACTGGCGRCGCACACTGGCTGAGGCTATCCACGGGTGGGACTCAAGGCGCTCACGCACGACAGCTAAATCAAGACTGATAAAACCACCGCTACTAATATCACCGACCAGTGCCTCGATATCTTTTTGTGGCACACGCTGGAAGGGACTGGCAACAGAAATTTGTGCCAGTGGCCTGTCAATATAGCGGTACAGCGATACGGAACCGATCATCAGCGCCACCAATACGGCTGCCAACAGGGAATAACGCGCCAAACCTTTGAACCAATCAAACGTTCGCAGCAAAGTGTCGCTACGGCTGGCTTCACGATGCATTTGATTGCGTCGTGCACCCCGCTGATTAACTCTTGCACGCCCCTTCTCTGTCATTTTAAGCACTTACCTCTGTCGCCTTACGCACAGGGCTGTTCGCCTTTCCCGATGATGAGGCCGATAGAGAGGCCTGCAAGGAGGTCTGTAAAATCTCAATCAACAAATCTGCAAAACTCAGGCCCGCCGCTGCCGCTGCCATTGGCACCAGGCTGTGATCCGTCATACCCGGTACGGTATTCACTTCGAGCAGACGCGACTCACCCGYCTCCGTCATCATCACATCAACTCGGCCCCAACCCCTACAGCCAAGGCTATCAAAAGCCGCCATAGCGAGCGCCTGCATGTTCTTTTCATCACTAGCGGACAAACCACAGGGGCAGATATAGCGAGTGTCATCGGTCAGATATTTGGCTTCGTAATCATAAAAAGGGCGATCCGTTTCTAGTTTGATGACCGGCAATGGACGACCATTTAATATCGCCACCGTGTACTCGGCACCACTGAGCCAGCGCTCGGCAATCACCACGCKGTCAAAAGCGTCAGCGGCAGCCCAGGCCGCCTGTAATTCATCGGCACTGCTGGCCTTSGCCATGCCCAGGCTKGARCCYTCRCTSGCGGGYTTSACCATCACTTCGCCACCCARSYCRGCMAGCAGGGCCGSCCAATCACTSTCTTTATSCARYMGSSCRAAAYCYGCYGTKGGCAGATTGATGCCCTGCCATAACTGTTTACAACGCAACTTATCCATTGCCAGTGCCGAGGCCAATACGCCGCTGCCGGTGTAGGGCAAACCCAGACATTCCAGCGCACCCTGCACCGTGCCGTCTTCACCGCCAGCACCGTGAAGAACGATAAACACGTGATCGGCTTGCAGGGCTTCAAGCTCAGCTATCCAGTCCGCCCCCTGATCCAGTCCGTGGGCATCCAGGCCTTTATCCTGTAGCGCTGCAAGCACGGCCTTGCCACCCTTCAGCGACACTTCGCGCTCGCCGGACTGCCCGCCGTAAAGCACGACGATGCGACCGAAGTTTGTGCTATCACTTCTGCGATCAATAAGCGCCATGTTTATTGCAGCCCCCCATCGGCAAGTAGCTTGACCAACTTGCTAACGCTGCCTGCACCCTGGGTCATCACAATGTCACCGGGCTTAACCAATGATTTAAGGATGTCGGGAGCGGCCTCTATCGACTCGGCATAAACGGGATCAACTTTGCTCCGCTGACGAATACTCCTGCACAAGTGGCGACTATTAGCACCGGGGATTTCATCTTCACCAGCGGTATAAACGGGCACCACGATAAGCACATCAGCCTCAGACAATACCTCGACAAAATCATCGTAGAGGTCACGCGTACGGGTATAACGGTGGGGTTGAAAAATCAGTACCAACCGACGTTGCGGCCAACCTTCACGCACCGCCCGAATAGTCGCTTTGACTTCACTGGGGTGATGACCGTAATCATCGACCAGCATGGCGCTACCGGCACCACCGGCAACGGGATAATCGCCATAGACTTCAAAACGCCGACCAACACCCTGAAAGCCTGCCAACCCTGCGCGGATCGCAGCATCATCCAGACCTTCATCCGAGGCCACGGCGATAGCCGCGGTAGCATTCAACATGTTGTGGCGACCGGGAATGCTTAATTTAATATTGAGACTGCTTAAACCCTCGGGGCGATCGACCTTAAAATAGGCGCTGCGCTCTTCAACCCGCGCTTCGCTAATACGGTAATCCGCATCTTCGCTAAAGCCATAGGTCAACACCGGGCGTGACACCTGAGGCATAATTTCTCTCACCACAGGGTCATCAATACACAATACGGCCAGACCGTAGAAAGGCAGGTTGTGGAGGAATTCAATAAAGGTTTGCTTCAACTTTGAAAAGTCGAAGTCATAGGTTTCCATGTGATCAGCTTCAATATTGGTCACCACTGCCACCATCGGCTGYAGGTGCAAAAACGAAGCGTCGCTCTCATCGGCTTCAGCGACTAAATAGCGACTCTCACCCAACTGGGCGTTGGTGCCGACACTGGTCACCTTACCGCCAATCACAAAAGTCGGTGCTCGGCCCGCTTCGGCCAACACATTGGCCAGCAAGCTAGTGGTAGTCGTTTTACCGTGAGTACCGGCTACGGCGATGCTATGGCGATAACGCATTAATTCGGCGAGCATTTCTGCACGGCGAACAATGGGGATACGCGACTCACGGGCAGCGATAATTTCCGGGTTTTCTCCATTGACGGCGGAGGATTGCACCACCACATCGACACCCTGAATCTGCTCACCTTTGTGGCCGATATCAATATGGGCACCCATGCCACGGAGGCGCTGAATATTGGCATTGGCGGCCAGGTCAGAGCCAGAAATTTCATAGCCCTGATTAATCAACACCTCGGCAATACCGCACATGCCGCTACCACCAATACCGATAAAATGAATGCGGCGAATACGACGCATTTCCGGGACTTCGTAAACACCACTCATGCCATTACCTCTTCACACACATCGGCCACCGTTTTGACCGCATCGGGCAAAGCCAGTGCCCGTGCCGCGACGGCCATTGTCACTAGCCTCTCTTTATTGGCGAATAACTCTTCCAGCAAGGTCGCCAGTACCGATGCCTTAAGCTCTTTTTGTTGAATCATTAGCGCAGCGCCGTTGTCAGCTAACCAGCGGCCATTAGCTGTTTGGTGATCGTCGATGGCATGGGGATAAGGGATCAATACTGAGCCTAGGCCTGCCGCCGTTAATTCACACACCGTCAATGCCCCCGCACGACAAACAACGAAATCCGCCGCACCGTAGGCCGTCGCCATATCATCGACAAAGGCGACGAYTTYWGCCGTAACACCCGCATCGCTATAGGCCTGACACGTTGTTTCAAGATGCTTCTCACCGCTTTGATGAACCACCGTCGGACGTTGATTTTCGTTGAGCAAAGCAAGGGCTTCTGGCAGTACCTGATTAATAGCCAGAGCACCCAGGCTGCCGCCCAGTACCAGCAAACGGGGACGTTGCCCTTCAGTAAAGGACAGACGTGTTTGCGGTGCTTCAAGGGCGCTGATTTCCCCGCGCACCGGGTTACCGCAGTGCTCACCCTTCGCCAACGCATTCGGGAAGGCTTCCAACACGCGGGTGGCTAGTTTTTCTAAAATTTTATTGGTGGTACCGGCGACCGCATTCTGTTCGTGAATCACCAGCGGCTTACCCAATAAACGCGCCGCTAAACCGCCAGGGCCAGAGGCAAAACCACCAAAACCCAGCACGCATTGGGGGCCAACACTGCGCACCACACCAAAGGCCTGCCACAGTGCTTTCAGTAAACCGAAGGGGGCTTTCAACTTGCCGAGTAAACCGCTTTTGCCGCGCAGGCCGACCACGTCGATAAAACGCAGGGGGAAATTGGCAGCAGGCACCAGGCGTGCCTCAATACCGCGCTGCGTACCCAGCCAGGTCACGGTGATGCCGCGCTCACGCAATTCTTCTGCTACGGCCAGCGCCGGGAATACATGACCGCCCGTGCCGCCTGCCATTATCAAAATATGTCGGGCCTTCATTTGCTAGCCCTCGCCTTTGTTTTGCCGGTACGTTTAGCCAGCGCAGCCATATCGTCCATCTCAATACCGACCCGCATCACCAAAGCAATCATCGCCGCACACACCAGCAAACTACTGCCGCCATAGCTAATAAAGGGCAGGGTTAAACCTTTGGTCGGCAGCAGGCCCGAGGTCACACCGATATTAATAAACACCTGCCCGGCCAATAAAATGCCAATACCAAATACCACGTAGGCTGAGAACCAGTCCTGGCGTTGCACGGCTTTGCGGGCAATGATCAAGATCCGCGCAATCATCAGCGCAAACAGCRCCATCACCACCAGTACACCCACCAGCCCAAACTCTTCGGCGAGAATGGCAAACACAAAATCGGTGTGGGCCTCGGGCAAGTAGAAGAGTTTTTGCACACTGTTACCCAAACCAACGCCAAACCACTCGCCACGGCCAAAGGCAATTAACGACTGGGTCAACTGATAACCATCGCCAAACTGTTGTGCCCAGGGGTCGAGAAAAGTCACCAGACGTCGGAAGCGATATTCAGAGGAAAAAGCCAGCGCTACCACGCCAGCAATGCCGATGGCCATCAAGCCTAGAAATTGCCATAAGCGCACACCGCCCAGAAACAGCATCGCCAGTACGGTTGCCGCCAACACGACGGTTGAACCAAAATCCGGCTCCAACAGGAGCAAAAAGGCGTACACACCAAGCACCGCTAAGGGGATGGCAAAACTGTGCCAGCTGTCTTGCAAGCGCAACTGGTGACGCTGTAAATAAGCGGCAACAAAGAAGATCATGCAGATCTTCGCCAGCTCTGACACCTGCAAGGTAAACATGCCCAGCTTGAACCAGCGGCGACTACCATTCACCGAGTGGCCCACACCGGGAATCAACACCAGTGCCAGTGCCAACACACCARCCATAACAATCAGCCCGGCGTGCTCGTACCACCAGCGCATCGGAATTTGCAATACCACCAATGCTGCGCTACTGCCAATCAGCAAGTACATTAAATGGCGCTTGGTAAAGAAAAAGGCATCGCCATATTTGTGATCGGCAAAGCTGATGGAAGCCGACATAATCATTAGCAGACCCACCGACACCAGCGCCAGCACGGCCAGCAGTAAATAGCGGTCGATATACTGCAATGGCTTGGGCTGCCAGAAATCAGTGAACATAGCTAATGGTGCAAAGCCTGTCGCTARGCTCGTAGCAACAGGGGCATTCATTTTRACGGCGCTCATGACAGGCCACCCACTGCTTCAGTAAAGCAACGACCGCGCTCTTCAAAGCCTGAAAACATATCGAAGCTGGCACAAGCCGGTGACAGCAGGACGATATCGCCATCACTTGCCAGGCGAGCGGCGGCACTGACGGCCGCCTGCATCGATGTCGCGTGGATACTGGGCATGTCTTTGCCGAAAGCCTGGGCCAACTGCTCGGCATCTTCACCTATCAGAATAACCTGCTTCACTTTACCGGGCAGGGCCTTGGCCAGTGCGCTAAAGTCCTGCCCCTTCGCCTGGCCACCGGCAATTAAAACGATATTCGCAGCCTTCTTTTCATCATCCTTTTTATCATGAGAGGGCTGCTCGCAGAAGCCTTCAATAGCGGCAAGCGTGGCACCGACATTCGTCGCCTTGGAATCATCAATCCAGGTCACACCCTGAGACTGTGCAATATGCTGACAACGGTGAGCCAGACCGGGAAAGCTGCGYAGTGCCGCCAGCATTATCTCGCGGGGCAGGCCCACAGCATGACCCAGGGCGAGAGCTGCCAGGGCATTGGCAATATTGTGGCGGCCTTTAATGCGYACTTCGGCCACGGGCATTAGCGGCTCAAACTGAAAGGCCAACCAGCTTTCGYCCTGATGYTSAASTAGACCAAAAGCACAGAAGTCAGGCTTACCTAAACCGAAGCTCCAGTTGGTGACCGCGTCACTAATCAGTGGTTGTGACAGGTAATCGTCTCGGTTGACCACGATCTGCCGCGTACCTTTAAACACCCGGTGTTTGGCGCGGTGATAGTCGAGAATAGATTCGTAGCGATCCATATGGTCGGGACTAACATTCAGCACTGTGGCCACTTCTGCGCCCAGTCGGTCGATAGTGTCGAGCTGAAAACTGGATAGYTCCAGCACATAGAGATCTTTGTCGTCGTCGAGGAGATCCAGTGCCGGGGTGCCGATATTACCGCCAACGCCGACATTCTCACCSGCCAGCYGTGCCATTTCGCCGAGCAACGTGGTAACCGTGCTTTTACCGTTAGAACCGGTAATACCCACAATGGGTGCTTTTGCGTGACGAGCAAAGAGYTCGATATCACCAATGATTTCAATTCCGGCATCCGCCGCTGCAAGTAGTGCCGGCGTATCCAGTGCCAAACCTGGGCTAACAATCAACTGATCGGCGCTGCACAGGGTGGCACTATCAAAGGGGCCCAACTCGGTACGTACCTCGGGTAATTCACTCYTTAGTTGATCGAGTGCCGGTGGCCGCTCACGRTTATCAACAACCATGAAGGGCTCACCCTGGGCCGACAAAAAGCGCGCCACAGACAAGCCGGTGGCGCCAAGGCCCACGACGACTGTCAGTCTGTTACTCGCTATCAGTTCTGCCACTTTCACCTCTTGCATCGTTATCTCAATCGATCCATTTACCTAAAATCAACGCAGCTTCAGCGTCGCCAGGCCAAACAGCACCAGCATCACCGTAATAATCCAGAAGCGCACAATCACGCGCGGTTCGGGCCAACCCTTCAATTCATAGTGGTGGTGAATAGGGGCCATGCGGAAAATGCGCTTGCCCGTTAATTTGAAGGAGGCCACCTGCAAAATGACCGAKACGGTCTCCAGTACAAAAATGCCGCCCATAATGAAGAARACAATTTCCTGACGCACGATCACCGCGATAACACCCAGCGCTGCACCCAGTGACAGCGCACCGACGTCGCCCATAAAGACCTGTGCGGGATAGGTGTTAAACCACAGAAAGCCGAGACCCGCGCCACCCAGTGCCGCGCAAAAAACCACCAGCTCACCGGCACCGCTAATAAAGGGAATATGCAAATATTCCGCAAAGGTTGAGTGGCCCGTGAGATAAGCAATAATGCCCAGCGCACCGCCCACCAGCACCGTGGGCATAATTGCCAGACCATCGAGGCCGTCGGTAAGGTTGACGGCATTACTCGAACCGACGATCACAAAATAGGTCAGCACCACGTAAAACAAACCCATAGGCCAGGCGACATTTTTAAAGAAGGGCACAATCAGCTCAGTTTCAGCGGGAGAAATAGCACTACTGTAGAGGAATATGCCTGCGGCCAATCCGGCCAGCGACTGCCACAAATACTTCCAGCGTGCGGGTAAACCCTGAGAGTTTTTCTCAACCACCTTGCGGTAGTCATCGACCCAACCGATCAGGCCAAAGGCGAAGGTGACCAACAGCACTGTCCATACATAGCGGTTTTCCAAATCTGCCCAGAGCAGAGTGGAGACGAATATAGACATTAGAATCAAGGCGCCACCCATGGTCGGCGTACCCGATTTGATCAAATGCGTCTGGGGGCCATCGCTGCGCACCGACTGACCGATTTGCAGCGCGTTGAGCTTCCTGATCATGTAGGGACCGAGTAGCAAAGAGATCAGCAGCGAGGTCAACATGCCAAGAATGGCGCGCAGGGTCAGATACTTGAAGACACCGAAAGCGCTGTAGTACTCGCTTAAATAATCCGCCAGCAAGAGAAGCATTAGTCATTTTCCTCAATAAGTTGCGCCACCACGTCTTCCATGGCCGCGCTGCGAGAACCTTTTACCAGGACCACGGCAGCGTTATTTAATTGGCTAACCARTACTGCGCTCAACGCGGTCTTGTCGGCAAAGTGCGCACTGCCCTCTTCGAAACCAGCCGCTGTCTCAGCACTAAGCTCGCCCGTGGTGTACAACTCGTCGACACCAGCATGGCGGGCGTAGACACCGATTTCGCGGTGCATCCATTTTTCTTTAGGCCCGAGTTCGCCCATGTCGCCGAGCACCAACAAATGCTTTCCCGGCATGGCGACCAGGGCATCAATTGCCGCTTTCACCGAACCCGGGTTGGCGTTGTAGCTATCGTCGATAATCCGCGCACCGCACAAACCCGGCTTTCTTTCCATGCGCCCGGGAGCCCCTGCCATGGCGGCGAGCCCAGCCGCAATGCTGACCAGGTCCGCCCCCGCGGCAACGGCACAGGCCGCTGCCGCCAGGGCATTGGAGATATTGTGGGCACCGGGAATGGCCAGCTGTATTTCGATTTCACCGAGTGGAGAATGCAGCATAAAGCTGGCACAGGCTTCGGTATCAAATTTCACAGCGGATGCGTAAAAATCGGCCGCACTGTTATCGACGCTGAAACTTTGGCTTTCGGTGCCATGGGCACCCCTGCGCCACTGCTCATACCAAGTTTCATCGAGGTTTAAGATCGCCGTGCCGCACTTGTCGAGGCCGCTATAAATCTCACCCTTAGCACTGGCAACGCCAGCGAGGGAGCCAAAACCGGCAACGTGGGCGAGCATCACATTGGTCACCACGGCAATGGTGGG
The DNA here is from genome assembly GCA_002746135.1 of Cellvibrionales bacterium. Taxonomy (GTDB): domain Bacteria; phylum Pseudomonadota; class Gammaproteobacteria; order Pseudomonadales; family Porticoccaceae; genus Reddybacter. The sequence goes on from NVWE01000009.1 coordinate 86,923, forward strand.
CCGGGCAATACTGCACAGGTAGTCAATTTCACCACCTGCACTGGCACCCATTTCTATCACCGCAAATTGGTGCTCTGCTTGTAGCTTGAGCAGGGTTTGCGGTACACCAATGTGGTTATTGAGATTACCTGCCGTCGCTAGCACCTCGCCTTTACAGCGCAGGATTACCGCCAGCATTTCTTTGACTGTGGTTTTACCACCGCTGCCGGTAATCGCAATCAGAGGTCCAGTGAAGGTATTGCGCGCCAGCGCTGCCAGTTGACCGAGAGCCTGCACCGTATTGGGCACTACCCACTGGGGTATCGCCAGGCGTTTGTCAGGCTGCTCAACTACCATGCCGCAGGCTTTGAGCGCGGCGCTTTCAAGAAACTGATGGGCATCGAAGTTATCGCCGCGCAGAGCGACGAACAAATCGCCATTAGCCAGACTCCGGGTATCCGTGCAGACACGGGCAAAGTGGCAGTCAGGGTAGAGTAGTGTGCCGCCATAATTGACTGCCGCCTGAGATAGACTGAGCCCTGTGCTTGTCGCGTTTTGCGAATTCATTTGAGCCCCTTTTCATGCAGGGACAAACGCGCACGCAAAGCCAAACGCGCTTCGGCGACATCGTTAAAAAGCAGACGCTGATCTTTAATCAGCTGGTAGTCTTCGTGKCCCTTRCCGGCAATCAGTACCACATCCTGTTCGGCAGCATTATTGACGGCAAAGCGAATCGCGGCGCGTCTATCGACGAAGACCTGCGGCTTAGCATTATCATCATCGGCTGGCACACCTTCCAGCACAGCATCAATAATGGCCTGGGCATCTTCACTGCGGGGATTGTCGCTGGTAATCACTAGCTGATCTGCCAACGCTGCCGCRACAGAACCCATCACGGGGCGCTTGCCCAGATCACGATCACCGCCACAACCAAAGACACACCAGAGGCGACCTTTGCAGGCTGGCCGCAAAGCGCCGAGTGCTTTTTCAAGGGCGTCGGCGGTGTGGGCATAATCAACCACAACCAGCGGCAAGGTCTGAGCATCAACCACTTCAAGACGACCCGGCACCGGCTTTAATTGCGCCACAGCATCGAGCACTGCACGCAAGGTATGGCCCTCAGCACAAGCCGCACCAATCACGGCCAGCAAGTTACTTAAGTTGAATTCACCCTGCAGGCGACTGCGCAACTCGCCCTGTCCCCACGGGGTGCTTAGCTCAGCTCGAATACCTTCTGGGCCAAAGACTGAATCGCAGGCAACAATATCGGCCTCTTTTCGACAGCAGGAATAGGAGTAGCAGCGCGTCTCACTAGAAGCTGCTAGCTCGGCAATAATTGCCCGGCCCGCAGAGTCATCGCCATTAACAATGGCATTTTTCAAATTGGGGGTATGAAAAAGTTGTGCTTTGGCCTGCTGATAGGCCGTCATGGTCTGGTGATARTCCAGATGATCCTGGGTCAAATTAGTAAACACCGCTGTGCTAAAACGCAGGCCGGCGACACGAGACTGATCGAGACTGTGGGAGGACACCTCCATCGCCACCGCCGCTGCACCCTCATCCAGTAAGTCGGCAAGAATGCGCTGCACACTGACGGCGTCGGGTGTGGTTAGCCCGGTATCAGTGAAAGTTGATTTTGTGCTTGTCTCATCAGTAGACAACAAACCATAACCCAGAGTGCCTATCACAGCACTCGGCTCACCCAGTTTGGTGAGCAGTTGCGCCAACAATTGCGTACAGGTGGTTTTGCCATTGGTGCCGGTAATGCCGATAAGGCACAGGCTGGCACTAGRCTCAGCGTAAAAACGACCGGCAATGGCACTGACTTTACTCGCTAAACTTTCAATAGCGATTACGGGCAAAGGCAATTCATCCGCAGTGTTAAAACCTTCACTCTCAACCAGAGCCGCCACGGCTCCCGCCGCTTTTGCTTGCGCCAGATAATCACGGCCATCGCTGAGCTGTCCRGGGAAAGCAATAAACAGATCACCCGCTGCCAGCTTGCGGCTATCCAGCTGTAGACCGCTGATCATCAGGCTCGACAACTCGGAGGGCAAGCTCAAGTCGGCCAATAATTCGTCCAAAGCGATACMTGTAAGAGGCCGAGGCGAGGTCATCACGAATCACCCCCGCGCTTTAACACAGAACCTTTAACCAGCTTTGGGTTTTGCGCTTTTAAGGGCGGYACACTCATCAGTCGCAGCGCTTCGGCAGTGACCTTGGAAAACACCGGTGCGGCAACTAAACCACCGTAGTAATCTTTGCCCCGAGGGTCATCAATCACTACCACCGTCACCAAACGTGGCTTATCGGCCGGCGCCATACCGGCAAATAAACCGACGTAGCGATCTTTCTGATAACCGCCAGCACCCACTTTATGACTGGTGCCGGTCTTGCCCGCCACTTCATAGGTATCAATCGCCGCCCGTGTGCCAGTGCCTTCTTTGCCAATCACCGCTTTCATCATTTGCCGCACACTGGCAACAATCTTTTTATCGATGACCTGCTCTTCAAGCCCGGGCAGAACACCATCAGCCTCTGAAATCTTTAACAGTGACGCCTGTTTCTTAATGCCATTATTGGCCAGCACCGCGTAAGCACTAGCCAGCTGTAAAGGCGTCGCGGCCATGCCGTAACCAAAGGCCAGAGTCGCTGTTTCCACATCTCGCCAGCGACGCTTGCTCGGCAATATGCCCGAACTTTCACCGGGGAAGCCCGTACCGGGACTCAGGCCAAAACCCACTCGCTCAAACACGCCGCGAATATCTTCAGGCTCAAGCTGCATGGCAATTTTGGTGGTACCGACCTGACTCGATTTGGCGAGAATACCGCTGATATCAAGCTTGCCGTAGTTGCGGTGATCAACGAAAGTTTTGCGCCCGATACGCAAGTAACCCGGGCTGGTGTCGATCACGGTGCCCGGGTGGAACTTACCACTCTCGAGCGCCGCAACCATGGTCAGCGGCTTCATTACCGAACCCGGCTCTAGCAAATCTGTGACTGCTCGATTGCGTGTGCTGCCTGCTTTCAGGCGCGAGCGATCATTGGGATTGAACGAGGGCTGATTCACCATGGCCAGTACTTCGCCGGTCTGCACATCGAGCACCACCACCGAACCCGATTTAGCGCGAAACTTTTTCATCGCTGCTTTTAATTCGCGGTAGGCAATGTACTGCAAGCGCAGGTCGATACTCAGCGCCAAATTACCGCCGGGCTTCTCGCTCTCGATCAGCTGTAACTCTTTAATGACCTGACCCTTGCGATCTTTCAGCACCCGCTTGCGACCGGCAGCACCGTAGAGCCAGTCGTCAAAAGCCAGCTCCATGCCTTCCTGCCCACGATCATCGATGCCGGTAAAGCCCACCAAATGCGCAGCCACTTCACCCGCCGGGTAATAGCGCTTGTACTCTTCGCGCTTGAAAATACCGACGATATCGAGATCAAGYACCGCCTGGGCCTGAGGTGGGGTCAACTGCCGTGCCAGATACATGAACTCTTTATTGCGATAGCGCTTGATACGCTTTTTCAGATCACCGACGCGCAATTCTAAACGTCGGGCCAGCATTGCCAGTTTGTCTCCGTCCAGCTCTAGTAGCTGAGGATTGGCGCATATCGATACCACAGGAGTACTGATCGCTAATGGCTCGCCACGGCGGTCGGTAATCACGCCCCGATAGGCGGGGATTTCCACCGTGCGCAGAGTGCGGTTATTACCCTGGCTCTGTAAAAACTCAAAACCCTGATGGACATCGGGTAAGACTTGCAGGCCGGCAACGTGAGTCAGAGCCAGCACGCCGAGTGAAAACAGCGCGACCACCATGGTCCAATAGCGCCAAGGGGCAATACTGCGCACGCGCGCGCCCGAACCGCGACGAGCCGATACCCGGTCTCGCTTTTCGCGGTTTTTCGAACGCTGCTTGTCGGCGCTTTTTTCCACTGTCCCATCCGGGTTATTAACTGCAAATATTCTAAAATTCGCTACGGCTTTACTCTGACTATTTTGTCCAGTGCCGGCACCTGCATGCCCAGCTTGCCAAGGGCCAAGAGCTCAACCCGATAAAGTGATGCCTGGGCACTGGCCTCGAGCAAGTTCTGCCCGCGAGCAATTTCCAGGCGATTTTTATCCTGTTGCAACTGCGCCAACTCGCCGTACAACAAGCGACACTGGTGGCTGACATAAACCACACCCAGACCGCTGAGCAACACCGCCATCCAACTCAGCAGCAAGCAACTATTTAAGCGATTGAGGCGTGGAAAACTTGCCGTTATTGCCACTTCACATCACCTTTTCGGCAACACGCATTACTGCACTACGCGAGCGGGGATTCTCTTCAACTTCTTCAGCACTGGCTTTTATCGCTTTACCCACATTGCGCAGGCGACGAATAATCTGGTCTTCCGGGATTGCCAGGCCGCGCGGCACCATGGGGTGGGTGTGGCCGCGAATAAAGCGTTTAACGATGCGGTCTTCCAGGGAGTGAAAGCTGATCACTACCAGACGGCCATCAACAGCGAGCAAGTCAATGACACAATCGAGCAATGAACGCAGATCATCCAACTCTCTGTTTAAAAAGATGCGGATCGCCTGAAAGGCACGGGTCGCCGGGTGCTTGCCCTTTTCCCAGGCCGGATTGGCAGCGGCGACAATATCGGCCAGCTCACCGGTGCGGGTAATGGGCTTTTCCTCTCGCGCCGCGACAATGGCCTTCGCCATGCGCCGGGCAAATTTTTCTTCACCGTATTCTTTAATCACGCTGGCAATTTCAGACTCTTCGGCAACGGCGATCCACTGGGCTGCACTTAAACCGCTGGTGGTATCCATGCGCATATCGAGAGGGCCGTCGCGCATAAAGCTAAAGCCGCGCTCAGCATCATCCAGCTGGGGCGATGAAACGCCGAGGTCAAGTAACACACCGCTAACGYTGCCAGCCTGCCCGCGCTCACGCAGCAGGCTTTCAATATCGGCGAAGGAGGCCTGAACCATTTCGAAGCGGGAATCATTAGCAAATAATTCACGACCCACAGTGCAGGCCTCGGTATCTTTATCAATGGCCAGCAAGTGCCCATTCGGCGAGAGTCGTTCTAGYACCAGACCTGCATGCCCGCCACGGCCAAAGGTGCCATCAACGTAAAAACCATCGACATCACTGAGCAGAGCATCGACGGCTCCGTCTAACARCACGGTGATATGAGCTTTTTTAGCGATAGGCATTTAAGCTGCCACCCTCACAATGAAATTGATTGGAATTCTTCRGGAATCTCCAGACCACTGGCCAACTCATCGAGTAATGCTTTACGATTGGCGTTCCAGGTATCCGTATCCCACAACTCAAGACGATGACTTTGACCTACCAGCGTGACCCCCTTGCCCAGCTTTGCATGATCGCGCAGTAGCTTTGGCACCAACACGCGACCACTGCCATCCAGCTCAAGATCACGGGCGTTGCCAATCAGCAAGTGCTGCATACGGCGCGCATCTTTATTAAGGGTTGGCATGCTGGCAATTTTGGCTTCAATCTCTTCCCACTCGGAGCGCGGGTAAATGAACAGACAGATATCCGTCAGGCTAATCGTTGCCACCAGGCTGCCGCTGTACTCAGACATCAGGGCGTCACGGTACCGGGCGGGAATTGGCATCCGCCCTTTAGCATCCATGTTAATTTCGTCGCTACCTCGAAACACCCAAATCTCTCACGATTATTATTAAAAGAGCCACTTTGACCCACTTTCCCCCACAATTCGACACTATAGACCTGAGGCAATTAAAGTCAACACTCGATAACAGGCAAACATGCACGAAAATGCTGACATTTCCCGCGAACTTACAAGGAAAAGCCCATGAAGTACTCGAAGATGAAGAGGATAAACAAGATAAAACAGAGTGCTAAATACAAAACTTAAAGTAACACTTTAAGAAAGAGACTAATTTGATCTATCAATAGCAGCTATTAAGAACAATAACCTCGAAAGCAGAGCGATCAATGGAGATCAACTCCCCACATGGGCCGTCCTATTCTTAATGGGTTATGATCCCGCCAACTGTGATTTACCCCGGGATATTCACTTGAACCCATCATTGATTAGAAAAGCCCACCGCTGGCTAGGCCTTATCGCCGCCATTCAGCTGCTAATCTGGACGGGGTCGGGCCTGTTTTTCTCCATCGTACCCATTGACGATGTGCGCGGCACTCACYTGCTGCAAGCCCCTGCCGCATTACGGCTGGGGTATGTCAGATTACTGCCGCCCAGCGACCTGGTCGCGCAACACAAAGAGCTCAAGATGTTGAGCCTGGCAAAATTACAACTACAGCAACGCTTAAACACACCGRTCTATCTCGCCAAGATTGACGATAAGCTGTTAATTTACAATGCGGAAACGGCGGAAAAGTTGGCACCYCTGACAGAGAGCGAAGCCCTGTCAATAGCCACTAACAGCACCCAGTTGTCAGCTCAATCGGCAACCTGGGTCACCGAGGTAGACCCGGGGAGCGAATATAGAAACGGCGAACTACCGGCCTGGAAAATAGCATTGAAAGGTATCGACGACGCTAATCTGTGGATCGGTGCCAACAGCGGCAAGGTGGGTGCTATTCGCACCAATACCTGGCGGCTTTATGATTTTCTCTGGGGTCTGCACATTATGGATTACGTCGACCGGGATAATTTTAATTCCTGGTTACTGCGAGCCTTTGCCCTACTGGGCGTAATGACTATTGTCTCAGGCCTGGCCTTGTTTTTTATCTCAGCCAAGCAACGAAAACGCGTAAAGACGAGCTAAAGAAAAGAGGCAACCCCAACATAGGGAGTGCCCTCGCTTGAAATCAGCCTGAACGAAAAGAGCTATTCAGACCGGGTATCCCGGACATATTCCAAACTCGCCAATACCTTTGCTGGCTCAGTCTGTTCCGGCACCGTCGTGTAATAAAAATTAGCGGGTGGCAGATTACCCGCTTCACCGGATGACCATAGCTGGTCGAGAATAAGCCCCGAACAACCCCCACCCTGGGCGCTGTTGCTAATCACACAATCCAACGCGTTATCGGAAGCATTCAGTTCCACGCCCGGGTTGTAGAGGCCAATAGCCCAGCGGAAGTGCTCAGCAACATTCAATAATGACTGATAACTCGCCAGCTCTTCGCCATTAGCAGGCCCCAGCCCTTCTTCGTCAACAATTAGCAGGCCGTCAATCCCGGTGTCACCAAATGCACGCAGGAAACCGGCGATATACACCGCGGCCCTCTCTGCATCTTTCCATGCAACAGTCGGGTTTTCACCCGCATGGGCCAACGAAAAGGCCATACCCATCCACAGCTTTGGCGAAGGCACCTTCACCATCAAAGGCTCACTACCTTTCACAGAGGCAAGCGCCTTGAAGAAGTCGCGCAACTGCTCAATCGCAGCGGCATCTTCCAGCAGGATCTTAATCGCGTAGTTGAGCCGACTTTTTTTCGCCATCGCCTGCAAGAGTTCAGGCCGGCTTTGCGTCCACACCTGAAAGAAATCGAACAGATCGATCATCACAATATCTGAACGCAATAGCTGCTGCTGTTTCTGAAAAAAGGCCACCAGTGCCGCCGTATCGCCCCAGGGCAAGGCTTTGCCCTGGTTTAAGACAGCTCTACTGTAATCCAGCCCGTCCACCCAAACCGGGTTTCTGGAACTGGAAATATCGGAGAAATAATTCGCCAACGCCATATTATTCCCCATAACTTCTCCTCATATTATTACTGCTGGCCTGCTTTAACTTTTTCTTCCAGAGCAGCAATCTGAGCTTCAAGGCCTTTAATCTTCCTGTCCTTAGGGTTACTCATCATCACACCCTTTATATTATTCGACGCCATGACATAGCGCTCTTCGTCGGGAGGACTGGCAATAATTTTTGACGGATCATCCCAGCTACCAAAATAGGGCAAGCCTTCGGCCGGTTCGTCCTTCACCCAATCGGCAACGAATTTATCGTAGGGAATACCGCGTTTGATTCTGGCCTGTCGCTCTTCCTGTCGTAGCTTCTCGGTTGCCTCTTCATCAACAAGCAGCTTCTCTTCGTCGAAGACAATTCTATAGAGCTGCCGTGCGTAGTCAGCGGATATCAAATTCTCTTCGATATCTTTCATGATCAGCGCCGTTCGTCGCTCAAGAACATCGCCATAGCCGCCACCTGCACCCTGGCAAATCATGTAGATTTCGCCCTGATTACAAATTTCGAAATTCAGTGCAGACTGCGCTGAGTACTCACCCTCCTCGTAGGCTTGCTCATTCATCAGGTCAACCATACTGAACTTGAAGCTTTGTGGATCTGTTTTCAGGGTATCGAGAATGTTGATCTTTTTGATTTTTGCCAGCGGATAAGTCGGGCTACCGTAACCCCCGAACAAKCCGTAAGCACTGGGGTGTTTAGCGCCACTTTGGCCTGACATGAATCCAAATTCATCGCTTTCACTCACCGTGCTGATTTGCTCATAACCCATACCGGAGCGGTATTTACCCGCACCAACGCGGTCTTTGGCAATTTGCTGAGACACCAGGCGAACGAACGGCAGCTCTTCCTCGGCCAGTTCCATTTCCCCGGTGTCGGTCATATAACCAAAAACCGGCGACAAAGCATGCTCACCATCTGAGTTTTCTCGAGCGCCACTACCGTTACCGTTAATATCGGCACAGAAGTTACCGGTGACTTCCTGGTGCTGCGTCAAGCCACCATAAACAAAGGTTGCTGGCTGGTTATAGTGATTGGCGTTGACGGCCGCATAGCGCTTGGGCATGCAATAGGCGAGCTTTGCATAGACCGTTGACGGCAAAGTAAAGCACTGGAAAATAGGCAGTAAACTCATGGCATTGGGTGCTTCTGGTGAAGAGTTCACCATTGAATTTTCATCAGTAAGCACGTGAACAGGGCTTAACACCGCCTGGTTTTTCGGCAAATCGGGCCAGCAGAATAAAACCAGGTTACTCAGCAATGAAGTCTTCATTGAACCCGCGCTCATATTGGTCGAGCGGTTCATCAACTCCGGCGAGGCACCTCTGAGGTCAAGAGTCATCTGGTCATCTTTCACCGTAATATTGATCGGTACTTTGGCGAGGATGTGCTCGCGCAAGTCATCATCAATCCAGGTATTGACCCGCGTTGTGCCGTTGGGAAGTTCCGCCACGCGCTTGCGCACTTCTTTTTCAGTGTCTTCCAGCGTACGGCGAATAGTGGCAATCAGGTATTCTTTGCCAAACTCTTCGACAATAGCCAGCACACGATCTCTAAGACGCAGTACCGAGTGCAATTTAACCTTGATATCGGCCAGCTGCAGCTTCGGATCACGTACCGAATTTTGCAAGAAGTTCACCAGGTCACGTTTAATTTCAAAGTTTTCAACCACTTTGAAAGGACACATTTTCAGGCCTTCATCAAAGCGGCTTTCCGCTATCGACGGCATACCGCCTGGCTCGATCGCACCGTTTTCACCTTCGTGGATGGTTGAACCCAACCAGCAGATCAACTCACCTTCATAAAAAACCGGCACGATCATACTTTGGTCGGTATTGTGAATATTGCCGTAACGGGAGTCGTTATGGATAAAGCCGTCGCCGTCTTTAATGCCAACCGATGGCTCGTTTTCCCAATATTTACGGATAAATTTAATCGGATAGTGGCAGACCGCTGCAAACACCACGATACCGTGGGGCGCAACCTGGGACATATCACCGTTGGCGGTGAAGATGGCTGTCACTAGATCGCCCCATTTGGCACCCGGTGCAACGCCCATTTGCTCAACCATATTGAAAGATTCYTCCAGGGCGGAGTTGAGACGGCCCCGTACCAGGTTAATCTTTTTTACATCGGGGTTAGTGGCAAAGACTTCTTCTTCAAGCTCGGACCGGGGSGACAAGGTGTGATCCGACATAATTTCTGGRTCAGGCCCRTAAAAAAGCTGGTTGTCGACGAGAAACTCTTCGTACAACTTACGATCATCTTCATTCAARCTTTCTAATTGACTGTTTTTTGTCTGGCTGCTCATCAGCGAGTCCTCTGTTTACACACTCTGTGGCGAATACTCRCCACAAATACAGGTTTAGTTGCGGGARAGGCTTTCACCTCTGCCCTGCATTGGCTGTTCAGTTTTTCGTTAGGCGRTCAAACCAYACGGCACCGTGGTTGGAGGCATGAAAGCTCCAGCCAAACTCCACCAAATAGGTGGTCGCACTGGTGGTCACCAGTGCCGGGCCTTCAATATAGGTACCCACTTGCAAAGCACTATCGTCATAAATCGGTGTATCAACGGCTTCGTCAATACCCACGAAGTGGCACAAACGAGTACCGACGGGTTCAACAGAATTTTTCTCTGCAACCGGTTTGATTTGGCCAAAATGGACTTTATCGAGCTCAACAAAAGAGGTCACACGTATGGTGTTGATCCTGACGCCGGACTCCGTCGCCTGGCTGCCCTCGCCAAAGCGGCTGCCGTAAGACACGTGAAAAKCNCMGAWYANTTCAAGNACATCKNTNGCARNAKMRWTARTANNTGWNTTMKKMRYMACRACWGYYGTTTSSACCMRCTGATTACCGTAGCGCATATCGAATTCAAGCCGATACTGAATATCGTCCACATCCATACCCTGACGCAGCAGATCATCTTTACCGCGCTGCTCCAGCTCTTCAATGGTGTTATTGAGTTCTTCATAGTCGGTCAAAATGTGCTTATTGCCCGTGTGGTAAAGCACGGTATAGGTCGACTGCTCATGGATGTGCATCTGGTTAACGTTACCCGCACCCAGGGCAGAAAAGACCGATGAAAAGGGTGGTGCCAACACGCGGTCAACCGATAGGGCATTAGCAATACCGCAGCTATGAAGCGGGCCATTACCGCCGTAGGCCATTAAGRTGAAATCCTGCGGATCGTGCCCGCGGGATCGCAATTCGGTGGCAATGCCGTTGGCCATATTATGGTCAACCGCTTCCTTGATCATCTTGGCAATGTCGGTCACGTCGAGATCAAAGTGATCCTCCAGATTATCYTCTATCGCCATCTCAGCACGATCAGCATTGAGCTTAATTCGGCCAGCGGCATAATTCTCCGGGTCCAGATAGCCGAGAATCATATCGGCATCCGTCACCGTTGGCTGCAGTCCACCTCTGTCATAGCARGCAGGGCCRGGGTCAGAACCCGCACTCTTGGGGCCAATTTTGATGGAGTCGTGCATCTCGTCATAACTGGCGATGGAGCCACCACCGGCACCGAGTGTCACCAAATGCACCATCGGCACACTCACCAACCAGCGATCAATCACCGGATGGAAGTCGTAATATTTTTGCTCGCCTTCGGTGACGATACCAATATCGAAGCTGGTACCGCCCATATCAGTAGCCACCACATTGCCCAGCGCACCCTCTATCGAGAGGTGATCAGAGGCGGCGATTCCTGCCACGGGGCCGGAGTGAACGGTCTGCAAAGCATCCGTGGAATTAAGCTGCGCCATGCCGCCCGAGTTGTGGCTGATTTGCATTGGCTTGTCGTAGCCATTGGCCCGCAGGTTGAGTTCAAGACTGCCCAAACCGTGATACATCACGTTGTGCAGGTAGCCATCGATAATCGTTGACGTGGCTCGCGTATATTCACCCTTACGACCCGCCACCTGGTGGGACAGCAGCATGGGAATAGCGCCCAGCAAGTGAGCGGGGTATTCCTCAAGAAATATCTCCCGAACACGCAGCTCATTCTCAGGGTTAACAACGCTATTGGTGAGCATCACGACGATCGTTTCGGCGCCCTGATCAACCAGGTATTTCATCTTGTGCTCGAGATCTTCCTTATCGAGCGCCATGAGGATTTTACCCGAGTAGCTCACCCGCTCACGCACAGTGGCGATCATGGGGATAGGCACGATGGGAACCGGACGCTTGGCGCGCGTCAGGTCACGCTGCTCTTCGAAGGGCAGGCCTTCACCGTAACCACGACCTCGAGAGATCGGTATGGTGCTGCCAAAACCTTCTGTCACCAGCAGGCCGATACGCGGGCCGTTGCGTTCAATTAGCGCGTTGGTGCCCAAGGTTGTTGAGTAACGTACCGAGTCAACACTCGACAGTAATTCCTGAGTATCAACACCTAGCTCGGCAGAGGCCACTTCAAGGGCCTCATTAAAACCGAGCGCCAGATTGTGATGGGTTGTCAGCGCCTTGGATTGAACGTAGTTTTTACCCCAKGCAACAAAACAGTCGGTAAACGTACCACCTATATCTACTGAAATTCTTTTCATATCACCTATTCCCAAAATGGTTTAGTGGCTGTGTCCGGATTTGGGCATATTCCACTCGGGAATCTCCGCCTGTCCCGGCTCACCCCATTGCGCCGCCTTCTTTTTCAAGTCATCGATATCCAGTTCAATATCGTGCACCAGCGGGTGCCCAGGCACGGTGTATTCTGTCTCCACCATGGTTCCGCAGGAGGGGCAGTAATATTCAATCAATGCCGTAAAGTTCGGGTCCGGGCAAAAGGTGTATTCATATTTTTCGGGGTCTAGTAGGTGCGGGTGAACCTCTGACAACTTGCGATCGCAAACCAGCAATCCCCTTTTGTAGTTGTCCCTGGCATTACCCAGGCTCTGCGCACACACTCTGCACTCCCACAATTCCTTGTCCAGATCAATGGTCAGGTACTCTGTAATATTAACTCTCATATGCGCCCCCTTAGTTTTTCTCAATCAAAACGTCACGATTTGACGAGATGTGGAATTGCCAATTTTCGTTGATTTTKCCGGTGAAATACTCTTCTTCAATAATCGCCGGCCCTTGTGCAGTGGCACCGGGTACCTGATCTTCCAAACGATAAACCGGCACTTCCTGCCAGTTACCGGGGCTGAGCATTATTTTTCTCATCTCCGCAATCACCGCATCACTCTTCGTTTCATTACCCACGGGGGTAAAAGAGAAATGTTCAATTTTTTTAACAACGCTTAAGCCCAGTGACAGGTCTTTTCTAGCGGCCAGATCAGCAGGAAAGGTATAGCTTTTAATATCAGCGATTTCACTGCCACCGCTTTGCTCATCGCTGAGTAATTCCCAGCTGAATTCACATTCAGAGAGATCTACCCCCTCGGCGAACATATCCCTGCGGGCTCTTTCAACAAGCTGCTCAGCGAGCACCTTCAATGCAGCATTCCTGCTATCAGGAGCGCTTTCAGGCAACTGACTGCGATAGCCATGGGACAAATCTGAAAAGCCAATGCCACAGGCACTAAACACCGCCGCCAGACCCGGAATAATAATCTTATTAATACCGGCTTTTTCCGCCAGGGTTGTTGCCAACAGTGCACCRGCACCGCCAAAGGCAGCAAAGGTTGTTTGCCCATCAATTTCAGCGAAGTCATGAATTGCAGAAGAGATTTTACCCGCCCAAGCATCCATGATTTGCTGAATGGCCTGCTCGGTATCGATGCCCAATGGGCCCGCTATTTGCGTTTCGACAACGTCTCTGGATTTATCGATATCGAGATTTAATTCACCGCCAAAAAAGGTTTCTGGCGAGAAAATACCGGCCAGGAAGGCAATGTCCGTAATCGTGACATTGGCGCCACCCAAACCAAAACAGGCCGGGCCTGGCGCGGCACCTACCGATTCAGGGCCCACTTTTATCACCTTGTTATCAACGGAGATAATAGAGCTGCCACCCACGCCAGCACTTTCGATATTGGCCAGCGGGAATGCAATTTTCACCCCCTCCACTTCACCGCGATAATGGCTCTGGATTTCACCGTTTTCGATGAGGCCAATGTCCGTCGTTGTGCCACCAACATCGTAAGACAGCATTTTATCAACGCCGTAATGAGCAGCCAGAGCTTTAACCCCTTCCATACCGCCACGGGGGCCAGAGCTATAGGTTTTAATCGCCGTGGTTTTTGCCACCCGTGCCGTACCGCCGTCATTGCGGAAAATAAGTAGCGGATTATTACATTTAGCTGCTTTTAGGCGGTGGTCTGCGCTATAGAGAAAGCGCTCCATGGCGGGGTGCAGGTAAGCGTTAAACAGGGCTGTCCAGGTGCGCAGGCTGATATCGGCTTCGTCCGACAGGCCGCTAGCGACCACAACGGGAACCGCGCCCAATAAATGAGAAGGGAATTTTCGCTGAGCAATGCGAATTAAACGCTTTTCCAAAGCGACAAAATCAGCTTCCGCGAGGCTAATCACCACCCGTACCGCACCGCGTGTCACAACGTCGTTAATGGTTTTAATCACCGCGACTTCAAGCGCTTCTTCAGAAAGGGAGGTGTCGATATAACCCACCCTGTCACCCACGAGGGAGGCGAATAATTCCTGCTGTGATGCGGATGTCGTCAGCGCGTCGACAGAACTACCGACACTCATAATCAAACCGAGCCGGGGGCCTTTGCGCTCGACAATGGCATTCGTGCCCTGAGTGGTGGAATATCTGACGTAGTCAGCTTCCAGCAACAACCTTGCCGCGTCTTCCTTGCCGTAAATTTTCTCGGAGACTTTGCTAATGCCGTCAAAAAAGCACTTGCTCAAATCATAAGGTGTGGTCAGGGTTTTGGCGTAATGAACATCCCCTCCCTCCATGACACAAAAATCGGTGAGCGTGCCACCATTATCGATATTGATGATCTTTCCCATTCATTTTCTCCCAATCGTAAATCACAACGTCGCTCAGCAAGCCATTCACTTAAAGAATGATAAAACCGACAAATAAACTACAATACAAACCCCTGGCACAGGGGTATCTGCGTTCAAATATATTTGCAATGATAGAGATATCTATTTCAACCACTATAAAACTGGTGGTATCAGGCTAGCACTACACTCAAAAAAAGGAATTGATCTGCCATATAATTCAAGCAAAGTAAATATACCAGACTGGCATATTGCCACAGCTTATGACCACCATCAATGATTAGCATGTTTGAGCAAAACCACTCAGCGGCTAGCAGTGAATAGGGTSGTTTTTAAGTGTGAAATAAACAAACAGGTGGGATGGAGTGACACCACAGGGCATCACTCCGCAAGCGGATANTAAGGTAGAAAACACACTGGCGAGCAGTGGAAATGCCGGAAGAATACCGACGAAAGAAAAAGTGGGAGCCGGCCTGTAAGCCGGGTTCTGTCGAGAACAGTCATTCCTCTGGGATGCACGTCGCCGYGCACCTCAAGCAACCTACCCGGATCCAGCGYGGGCCACGCCTATTGGATCCCTATTTGGTCTTGCTCCGAGTGGGGTTTACCCTGCCACGCCTGTTACCAGCCGCGCGGTGCGCTCTTACCGCACCATTTCACCCTTACCGGCAGCGAACTGCTTAGGCGGTATATTTTCTGCGGCACTTTCCGTAGGCTCACGCCTCCCAGGCGTTACCTGGCACTCTGCCCTATGGAGCCCGGACTTTCCTCCATCCCACTCGCCACACACTCAATAAAGAACGGATAACAAAGTGAAACAGCGACTGCTCAGCCGACTCCCGCGCGAGAGGGTAGCAGAACTGAGCCGGTGTACAAGCAGAAACTGCAAGGCAATAATAAGCGTCGGTAAACAGTCCACTTATGCGACTGACATAGCCACAAAAAATAGACTACTATTGAGCCAGAAAAATAAAAACAAACACGACGTGGAGTCGCCAGGGCTCCCCAGTAATCATTCATCACCCTAACTAAAACACCTCAATAGAAGACTTTAAATAAAAAAACAGGAGCACCGCTATGCCACAAGTAGAAACCGCCATGGGCCCCATTGATGTCGACGATATCGGCATGTGCCTAATGCACGAACACATCATCATCGCCGACTGGGACATGCGTCAGAACTATGACGATTACATTGATGTCGAAAAAGAAGTCCCGAAAGCTGTAGACTCATTGAATAAGGCAAAAGAGCGCGGCGTGAGCACCATCGTCGATCTCACCCCCGTCAACCTGGGCCGCGACATTCGCTCTATTATTGCCGTGTCAAAAGCCTCCGGCGTTAACGTTATTTGCCCTACGGGCTTTTACTGGACTGAAGAAGCCTGGATGCACGGCTGGGATGCCAAACACCTGTCGACCTACATGATTCGTGACATCACCGAAGGCATTCTCGACACCAACGTCAAGGCCGCCATTATTAAATGCGCCACTGACCACACCGGCGTCGACGAATTCAACAAAAAGCTCCTTCACTCGACCGCCATCGCCCACCGCGAAACCGGCGCGCYTATTTCCACCCACACCACCATCGCCAATAGTTCAGCACGGGATCAGGTAGCCGCCTTTAAAGAATTCGGCGTCGACATGAGCCGCGTTGTTATCGGTCATTTAGGCGATTCAACAGATATTGATTATCTGGAAGAAATTCTCAGCAGCGGCTGTTTTATCGGCATGGATCGCTTTGGTCTTGAAGCCTTCCTGCCCACCGACGAACGCGTACAGACAGTCGTGACTCTGTGTGAAAAAGGCTATGCCGGGCAAATGGTAGTCTCACACGATGCCTGCAGTTTTCAGGATTTCTTCGACGGTGAATACGTTGAGAAATTCGCCCCCAACTGGTGTTACGAGCACGTGCCCCGTGACGTACTGCCTGCTTTGTTAGCAGGCGGTGTTAGTCAGGCAGATGTCGACACCATGATGGTCGCCAACCCAAAGAAAGTCTTTTCAGMGAAAGGTGGCTATTAACACTACGYCTANTTAAGCAGACAAAATCTGTTTTTTGCCTTAAAACGGCGTACTGATTCCTGGTCAGCGCGCCGTTTTTAATTCTGTGACTCAAGGGATCGAACCAAAATTATTTAGCCTGTACCTCTAGGCCCACGAATCAAACCTTCCTGCGTACACGAGGCCACCAACCTGCCATCACGGCTATAGAACTTACCGAAGTTCAAACCCCGCGCACCCGARGCCGATGTGCTTTCCATCATATAGAGCACCCATTCATCCATGCGAAACTCCCGATGAAACCACATCGCGTGGTCAAGGCTCGCTGCCTGCATGCCTTCGGTAGAAAAACGTTCTCCGTGAGGGCGTAATGCTGTCCCCATCAAATAGAAATCAGAGGTATAAGCCAGTAAGGCACGGTGCAACATCGGCGAATCAGGCACCTGAGTATTCACCCGAATCCAGAAGCCCTGTTCCGGAGGGCGATCACTCTTATCCCACAGGTCATGGGGATAAATTGGCCGCATTTCCACTGGCCGTTCGTTGGTAAAAAAGGCGCGGCGCGCGGGCGGCAACGTTTCGGCCATCGCCAAACGCAGTTCCGACTCACAGGGCAGGTCTTCCGGGGCGGGCACATCAGGCATTTCAACCTGATGAGAGTAACCTTCCTCCGYTTTTTGAAAAGACACAGAGAGGACAAATATAGGCTCACCGTGCTGAATGGCYACCACTCGCCGTGTGCTAAAACTACCGCCATCACGCACCCGTTCGACATCGTAAATAATGGGTACAGTCTTATCACCCGCACGTAAAAAATAGGAGTGCATAGAGTGAGCCTCACGGCCCTCGACTGTCTCCCCGGCCGCCATTAAGGCCTGGCCTAGCACCTGACCGCCAAATACGGCGACGGCACCAATGTCCTGATTTTGACCGCGGAATAAATTTTTATCTAAACGTTCAAGGGTAAGCAAACCAAGTAATTCTGAGGGCTTCATGCTATATATGCTTCCGGACAATAATTATTAATAAGAAGAACGAGTTGACGTCTATGAACACAAATACGGTTTATACAAAAAAATCCGTCAACATTAATGGCTATCAAATGAGCTATGTGGAAAGTGGCGAGGGCGCGCCGATTGTATTTTTGCACGGCAACCCGGTTTCATCCTATTTGTGGCGCAATATCATACCGCATTGCGCGCCCCTCGGACGCTGTATTGCCCCCGACCTGATTGGCATGGGCGACTCACAAAAACTTTCGCCCTCCGGCCCCGATAGTTACCGCTTTGTCGAACACCGCGACTACCTCGACGCCCTGCTCGACCACCTTGAAGTGCACGACAATGTCACCCTGGTGCTACACGACTGGGGCTCGGCACTGGGCTTTGACTGGGCCAACCGCCATCGCTCTGCAGTAAAAGGCATTGTTTATATGGAAGCCATCGTCAAAGCTATCAGCTGGGGCGAGTGGCCTAAATCAATGAGACCAATCTTTGAGGGCTTTCGCTCACCAGCCGGCGATGCCATGGTGCTCGACAACAATGTTTTTATCGAACAGGTACTACCCGCATCGATTATTCGTCAGCTTAGTGAAGAAGAAATGAACGAATATCGTCGACCCTTTTTACAGCCCGGCGAAGACCGCCGCCCCACGCTCACCTGGCCGAGACAAATACCGATAGAGGGTGAGCCCAAAGATGTTACCGCCATCGTCAACAATTACAGCGAGTGGTTGAGCCAAAGTAATCTGCCGAAGTTATTTATCAACGCCGACCCCGGCGCCATCCTGCGTGGCCCCGCTCGTGACTACTGCCGCACCTGGCCTAACCAGAGCGAAGTCACCGTGAAAGGTATCCATTTTATTCAGGAAGACTCAGCAGATGAAATTGGCGAAGCTATTGCGGATTGGCTACAGAAATAAAGCAGCCCTGCGCACAAGGTGTTGTACTGATATGCCTTTTGGAAAAAGAAGTGCCAAGCAATGCTTTTGCACAATATCTTAATTAACTCATCACCACCAAAGTATGGATAAATAGTGGGCACGGCCTTGTCACACGCACACTGATAAACCCCGCGACCTTGCGTCACCAAATACGGCGACAGTAACAATATCCTGATTTTTTCCGCAGATTAAATTTTCATCTAAACATTCAAGGGTAAGCAGACCAAATAATTCGGTGCTGTACCTATATCCAAAAAATATTTAAAGAAAAATATGGCTTCTATAAAAAACATCAGCTGCTTTACTGGCATTCACTTTACTTGCCAGGGCTAACAATAAGATGTTCGTAACGCTTGTCCGTCAATAAGGCCATAAAGGCAATCAGGGCATCGATTTTTTTATCCGTCAACTTCTTGGCCTTCAGATCTTTACGATTAACGGTTTCCTCTACTTCAGGCTCACGCCAGGCTTGCCCTGTTTCAGGATTATTGACACGCTTTTTATTGTTGTACTTGTCGTAAAATTCCATCACCGTTCTCAGGTCTTTAAACACGCTATTGTGCATATAAGGCGCAGTGACAGCGACATTACGCAGAGTAGGCACTTTAAATTTGCCGTCCTGTTCAGGGTCATCCACACCCGGATTGTCCAGCAAGCCGTGGTCTATAGAATTTTCACCGAACAGATCCTCCACCAGCAAAGCTGTATTGATCGGCACACCCAGGTTATGGAATTCGTAATTGGTGAAGGTTTCCCCAGCCTTGTCTTCGCCTCGCAATACATGGCAGGTAGAACAGTTGGTATTATTGTTAGAGAAAAACAATGCCATGCCCAGCTCTTCCTGGGCTGTTAGTTCATATTCTCCTTTTAAATAACGATCATATTTTGAATCGAAGGGAGAAAAAAAAGCACTCTTTTCAAAGGCCGCTATGGCATTCGTCATCGCATCATAAAAATGATCGCTATTATCGAAGATATCTTCGCCGTAGAGTTTTCGAAAGGCTGGAATATATTGTTCATTTTCCTGAATGCGTTTGTTAACGGCATTCTTATTCGGCATATTCATTTCTATCGGATTTAATGGCGGCCCACCCGCCTGCGCCTGCAGGTCTTTCGCTCGACCATCCCAAAACTGCCCACCGACATACTGAYCCGTTTTAGCCTTGTAATGAAAGGCCGGAGAAAATRCAGCATAAGAGGYTGTAGGTGCAGTGCGACCTCCCAAAGACTTGCCATCATCACCGAGGGAAACGGCTGCCCCGACACCCTTGTTTTGACCATCAGCGYTTCGATCATCAACAAAKCCAGCTGCAGGGTTATGGCAAGTAGCGCAGGACTGGGTGCGATTAAGCGATAAATTATTGTCGAAAAATAGCTGGCGTCCAAGCTGGACTTTATCAGTATCAGCCGCATGCGATGAGAAACTGCCCAGCAGGGATAGCAGCGCCATTACAGGCAAGGCGCCTTTGATCAACTTTTTCATAGACGACTCCGCGTGCTTTTAATCTGAAATGGACGAATAAAATAGCTGAAGGGTTGCAACAAGAGTTGTCCAACCGAACGAAAAACTTTACCTTCATCACCCAGGCCATAGTGGTAACGGTCTTGCTGAACAGAGCAACGTAGGCTGCCAAATAAGCGATCCCAAACTGACAAAATGCCGCCGTAGTTTACAGTGCCGCCCTGTACCGTGTGATGGTACTGGTGCTGAGCAGGAGAAATAAACCACTTTTCCACACAGTTAAAGTATCGAAAATGAACGGGGGAATGCCGTAAATTATCGCCCAAAACATGAAACACGAAGACAAATAAATTGACGCCAATAACATCTATCAGCGCCAGATTCGCACCAAACAAATAAATAAATACACCCGTGATCAAACCCGCGACCAGTGCATATCGCAAGCCAAACAGAATATTCTCAAGGGGGTGAACGCGATAGAACGTCATCGGCGTAAGCACTTCCGCACTGTGGTGAACCTTATGAAAGGCCCAGAGAAAAGGCACGCTGTGCATTAAGCGGTGCAAGCAATAACGGCTCAAATCACTCAGCAAAAAAAGCGCCAGGGTATAGCCCAACACTAGCCATTGATGGTCGACAGTAATTTTCGCCTGATAACCAAACAGACTCTCCATAAATCGCAATGTCCAAATACTGGCTTCTCTTACGCCGAGCATCCAGGGTAATAACAGCCCAATTTTAATCAGGGAAACAACGAAAAAATAAACGTAATCGAGACGTGCAGACGGGTGCCACCAAAGATCTTTACTGAACAATCTGGCTACAGACTGACGCGTCAGCAAAAAATAAAGAAGCATAATAAGTGCCGAGCTAAGCAAGTAACCCCAATAAAGACGCTTTTGCGGATTGACTAAATAATCCAGGCCCAGGTAGTGAAGTGCTTCAATCACCATCGGCATCGATTATATTTGCGTTCAGATTCAGGGCGTCAATCAACATAAAGTAATAGGCCTTATGTATCYTCTCAAGCTGCTCATACAGTGCTTTATATTGCTCGCTTTCAAGTTGTCCTGACAGGGGTTGCGGCATATCTGCCAGAATACTCAGCGCGACATCGATTTGATCACGAATAAATAAAACTTCAGTTTCTGCATTTTTAATTTGTGAGAGTGCCAGCAAATCTACAGCGCCATCCCGATCAACCACCTTGCGATGGGTTTGTAGAATAGCTTYAACTGCCAGATAAGAAGAAGCCGACAGCGGGTATTCCAGCTGTTGCGTCGATGGCTTTCCCGCATACTTTTTAGTCAGACCGCCGGCCTCTCCAATGCGCCAATTGGTCAGTTTGTAACTACTATCGATAAGCCCATTAACGAGCAGGCCAATAGTGGCGCTGCTGTCTGCCAGTAACGGTTCTTTTKATTGATAACCTTTAGCAATTTCACCTAGCCAAAGATTGATATTATCAATTGTAATTTCTGTCGCCGCGATTCGCCGGGAGTCCATGGCTTGCAATAAAGAGCCTTGTTCTGGCGCTGCAAATAACAGGTACTCCAGCGCGTTAACGCTCTTCGTCGAATATTTAAATAGCGCCTTTTGTAGCGGGTTTTCGCTATCCAAGGCTTTCTTCACCTGCTCGGGAATTGATTCTTTAGCTTGATGGAAATAATCAATAAAACGAGGATGGTCTACATAATCATCATCCAGAGCACCCAGAATATAGGTGGTTTCAAGTGCTTTCCACGACCCAACAAATCGCCGGAAATCAGTTTGAATCTGCGCCAGATTCTGCTGTGTGGGCGCTACTTTTAACGCACTCAATGAATGTTTTATCTGTTCGAGATTACGTAAAGATTCACGACTATCATGAACCAACACTTGTTCATGCAGATCCAGTAAGAAATTTTCCTGCACTTCGTCAATCAATGGCGCGGCAAATAACACAGGGCTTACCAGTAGTAAGCAGAGTAACAAGGAAGCCGTTAGCGTAGGGTTCATAATATTTTTACAACACGTCTAAAAAGGACAGGAGTAGATCCCGTTCTTTTTTATTCAATTGGGTGAAACGATTTTTGGCTTTCAGGGCTTCACCATCATGCCAGAGAATAGCCTGCTCTATCGTGGTAGCACGACCATCATGTAGATAACCCGCTTGGGGGTTTAACGTTTTAGCTAAACCTAAGCCCCACAATGGAGCCGTCCGCCACTCAGCTCCCTGCACCTGGCGATCGGTACCTGTAAGACTAGAGCCTGTAAAACCAGAATCATCAGCAAGGTCATCGCCCATGTCATGCAGCAGGAAATCGCTGTAAGGGTTTACTTCAACACCCTTATCCGTAGTGTACGCTGTTTGATGGCAGGCTTGGCAACCCGTGCTCAAAAACAATTGTCCGCCTTCCTCCTGCGCAACTGATTGACTGACAGGAACACGCAAATGCCGGAGGTAAAAACTGACCGCCTTCAGTCGCTGCTCGGGGATATCAAAACCACCGCTTTTGTAAGCCCTGTTACAAGCGGTTTGTGCGGCAGTGCAATTTTCATCGGGAAACAGCGGGTTCGTCAGCCCCATATCATTATGAGCCGCGTTGGCGACTTGTTCATTGACCGAGGTCGTACTGGCTTTCCAGCCGAAACGACCCAGCTTTAATTTCTTTTCCTCCACAGAAAACACCCAGCTAGCCCGGCCTGAAATACCGTCATTATTCTGATCATGCTCATCCTGACGCTGAATTAGCTGGGTATCAGGAATTGCATCAACTAAACCCATGCCTATCAGGGCGGGGGATCGACGGGGCTGCAGCGTCGTGGTTTCAGACAAGGGGCCGTAGTTCAATTGAGAAATCCTAAACAGAGGCTTCGTTAGCGTCACTTGCCTGCCATCAGGATAAGTGAAAATTCGACTATCGATTGTCACGGCAACCTGCCCCTCAAAAGGAACATCACTGGTACCGTTGATCGCTAGCTGTCCACCATAGACGGGGTCCGGCTTGAAGCCCGCATTAAGGTTTGTTTGATTCGATAAGGCATCCACTCTCTGCGCAAGCTTGATCACAATTGAGCGGCTCAGTGATTTACCACCCAACGTACTAGCAGCACCCCCGCCATTATTTTTATGGCAACTGGCGCAACTATTTGCGTTGAACAAAGGCCCAAGCCCATCTCTTGCCGTGGTAGCCGATGGGGCTTCAACCCAGGGAATGGTAAAGAAGCTACGTCCCAGAGCAGATTGATCCAGGCTGTCATCATCGAGCCCAGCCTGGACATGACTCAGGGCTCTAGCACTGCGATCTGTCGTGAACAAACCCACATCCACTGCATCGCTTGTCACGACGTCACTGGCCAAAATTAACGATAGCAGGGCAAATGGAAAACGTTTTTTCATCAGATGATTATTCTACTAGCGCTATTCTATTACAGAGAAACGAATTTCTTTGAGCAAGTGACACTCTCAGAAACTCTCTTTCTAACAAGCCCTTCCTCAGAATACTGATAATCGAAATAGATAAAAGCAGCACACTAATACGACGCATTTCCCTGACACAAGAAAATGCGCCCTTCATCAATTAAAACGTCGTTTCTTCAGGATCGGTCATATCTTCTTCGGTCAATGAAAGCCCGAGATCATTCGCCACCAGTACCATGGCATCGCCTAACATGCGCATTTCATTTTTCATCTTACGAATCTCGCTCGCATTGTTACCGGGCATTATTTGATAATCGAAGTGCCATTTGCTCTGCGCTAATTCGTTAACATGTGCAACTTTGGCATCAATTGCAGTAACTAACCCATCAATCTTCGCTTTGGTTTCAGCAGATGATTTAGCATAAAAGCTGTCGCCATAACCCTTACCTTCGTACTCGCCTTTCAGGACATTCACAAAACCAAGATAGTTCAGGGCGATATCACGGTGGGTATTATCACTAAAACAGGAGTGCTCATCTTCTTCACTGGGTGTCAGTACGGCAACAGCAATGCGTTCGTTAGCCAGCTCGGACTTCAGGAAGACACCCATGCCTGCAACGATTTGCTTTAATGCAGCCTCACGGGGAATGTTTTTAGCCGCGTCCGCTCCCTTTAGTTGACCCAGTATTGCAGCGCGATAACAACCTGTCGCATCTTTATCACAGTTGCCTGAGGTCTTCTTACTCCAGGCATCGCTAATCACGCCAAGGTCGGCAAGTAACTTATCAGCCGCGGTGTTCAAATAGGCCAGGCGGCGCTTGGCAAATTTATCTTCAGTAAAATCGGCAAGGGGTCTTTGGCCTGCAACCAGAGCACCATTGGTGACCTTGTCTGCCACGAAATTATCATAATCCTGATCTTGTCCCCACAGTAAAAATTCAATGGCGTGATAGCCGCTGGCCACATTAGCATCTCCGCCGTTTTCATTTAGCGCGGTGATAACAGCAACTGTAATGCTTGTTGTGTCTACTGACTCAGCATCTTCGCCACCCGGGCTGAATTTACCCGCCGTATCAATAATGTTGCCAGACGTGCGGTGACCTTCTGCATCAACCGTGTAGTCAATCATGTTCTCATCGAGTGGCCATGCGTTGATCTGTCCTTCGAGAGCGCCATAGGCTTCTTCGACCCAACCTTCTTCAGCATCAACAGGGCCGTTTGACAGACGAAAAATTTCTGTTTGCCCGTAGGATTCTCGGGAAACTAGCCAGGCTTTTTTTGCCGCCGCCAAATTGGCAGCCGTTGTAGAACTCGTAAATGTAGACAGACTCTTCTGCAATTTTTTTACATCAGACTCAGCATTGTCATAAGCATCCAAAGCGATGTTTGCATAAGTGGCCAACAACGGGGGCGGGGCCTTCTCCGTAGCTTGTGCAGATATACTCAAGCCAAGCCCGAAACTAACAATCAATGTGGCCGCAGACATCGGGCGAAAAAATTGGGGGGGAAATAGCATTTACTGGGATTCCTTTGGTGTATTCCGTTTCACATGAAAGTGACTGCTTTCCGCATTCAAGTAACATCGACCTTGATGATCTGTAACGCACAAACGTCTATTTATGCCTAAGCAGCGTTAGCACTAACTCAACCATTAATGCAAATAATAACCATTCGCATTAACAAGGTCAACAAGTTTTCTTCAGCGCATAACTAGACAGCAACTCATATGCTGGGGTATTGCGGAGAATCAATAATAGAGGTGATATTCTCTAAAAAGTCGCTAGGCTCACTCGCTTCGCAACGAATAAAGTTTGCAACGTAGTGGCTACTAGTAGTGGCGTCTMAAGGGTATGCAACCCAATAAAAGCTCACTTTCAATCGAAAGCTGACACGTCAACAAGCCATTCTCTGCAGGGTAGCTCGCCTTATGGCAAGCCACCCTGCRGTCACACTTTGCTACATTAGCCTGAAGTTTGACCATGTAAAAAGCCCTTAGACGCCTTAGAAACTAAAGGTTACACGTGTCTGGAAACGGTCATAATCCCATTCAGTGTCAGCAGAATTTTCTTTGTCATCGCTAAGCACATAAACAGCATCGATAAACCAGCTATCTGAAACCGCATATTCAATGCCAAAATTATGCTCTTCAACTTCTGTATCAGCACTTGAATCATAGGCATCGGAGCCACCTTCATAGTGACCGAAGGTGTAGCCAACACTTAAACCTTCAACGCTAGAAACGTCATAGCCCAGGGAGAGGGTGTAAGAGTCCGCATCCTGCCCTGCCGCAAATTCATTCGCCACCAGCGTATCAATATTGGTGAAGAAGGGCCCGCCACCCCAGCCGCCGAACAATGCTTCTTCTTCATCAATATCGGCATGATCCCAGGCAGCGCCAATAGTGAAGTCGCCGACTGCCACTTCCACCATGAGTCCATACAGCGTACCGCCAATCTCAGAACCTACTTCAGCGAGGGTTTCGGYATTCGTGTCATCACTTTGAAACGAGACCTGAGCACCCAGTGTCATGGTAATACCATCACTTAGCTCAAAGGGCATAACGATATCGCCATAAAAGACATCGGCAACGTCAACAACGCTGTAATACCAGGCACTGGCTTCGAAAGTATCACCAGCATAAACGCCACCCAGCATGAAGGTGCCATCTGAATCCTGAACCATATCGTCGAATTCAGCATCATTCGGATAGCCCGCATCAACGCCTTGCCAACGCGTCATCCAACCCGTTGTGAGGTTAAAGCCACCGCCTAAATCATAATCACCAACGAAGGCCTCAAACGTGTGCGGCGTCATTCTAATATCATCAGTATCCGCAAAAGGCGTATCGATTGCCTGGCGACCAAGACGCAGGTTAAGGCCCCCGGCCGTGTRGTTCACATAGGCTTCTGCCAGCAAATCGAATTTTTGATCCGGNNCCNNCNNNNCGTCATTTCGTCATTAAAGTCGTCATCGTCAGGCTCCGTAATACTGTGGGACGTGTAAAAAGCACCGCCCAAAGAAACCCCGTTAAATGACGCAGTTTCAAGCTTCAACTGCCCGCCGATGGCCATATCATCCAGTGTATTATCTCCAGAAACTTCCGGATTGATCGTCAGGTAGCCAAAACGCACCTGTCCGCTGTGACTACTTTTAGCGAACATTTCATTAACACTACTCGCTTGCTCACCGGCATCAGCAACGACAAAAACACTATTAGCACCTAGCATCACACCCAGCACCGCTCCAACAGGTATTACTTTGTTCATTCATCCCTCCAGAATAATTAACAAGAACGCAAATGATAACACGTATCGTTTGCATTTGAGAAAGTTAGTTGACAACAATAAACGTCCGAATACAGAGGGATAAAAYTCAAATGYGCTCAAGCGAGCGATACGTCATAAACAGACAAGATATGCAGCACKTTTGTTACGATTTTGYACTTCGCTTTATGCGAAGGCTATCAAGCATTTCCACCTGAATATCCCGCAGCACAAGCTGCGGGATATTCCACCCATCAACTAGCCGCTAATGTCCTTCAAAATAAGGGCCTTTTTATACAGAGCATTACGTTGTGCACCGCAAATTTTTGCCGCCAGGCCTGCCGCCTGTTTAACCGGCAAGTCGACCAACAATAGCTTTAGCACCCGCTCTTCTTCCTGCTCCTGAGCGCCCTGCTGTACGCCATCAAAACCACGCACCACCAAAACCATTTCACCTTTTTGCTGATTGACATCGCCTTTTATCTGCACGAGCAATTCAGTTAAGTTGCCATTGAGTAGTGTTTCATAGGTTTTCGTCAATTCACGGGCCAATGTCACTTCGCGCTCAGCACCGAACAGGTCGATTAAATCTTCAACGGTGGCGACAATGCGATGGGGGGCTTCGTAAAAAATAAGCGTGCGTGTCTCGCTCGCCAACGATTCCAAAGCTTTGCGACGCTGACTTTGTTTCGCCGGTAAAAAACCTTCGAAGCAAAAGCGGTCACTGGGTAGACCGGCGGCGCTCAAAGCGGTGATAACAGCACAGGCACCGGGCAGGGGTATGACTTTATAAGCTCTCTCGCGAGCATTGCGAACCAGGCGATAACCGGGGTCAGATACCAGGGGCGTACCGGCATCGGAAATTAGCGCGACATCCTGCCCCGCGTCCAGTGCTGAAAAAATGCGCTCACCCTGAGCCTCGCTGCCGTGGTCATGGTAAGCCACCAGCGGTGTTGTAATCTGGAAATGACTCATCAAGCGACCACTGTGACGCGTATCTTCAGCAGCAATTAAATCGACTGATTGCAAAACCGATACAGCACGGGCGCTGATATCGTCCATATTACCGATGGGTGTTGCCACCACAAAAAGGGTTCCCGCCATAACTAAGCCTCGCCTAAATCACCTTGCGCAAGGATACAGCAGCAATACATCAAAAACCCCAGTGCAGAGCTGCTTAAGCCTGTTTGAGATAAATTGATTGATTAGCTGAACGGTAAACAAAACCATTCGCTATCTGAACTTCCACGCACTGATTAATGCACAGAAGTTCAGGTTGAACAAATAGCTTAGCGACAACAAATTAAAAAAGTGCATCGAGCCCGGCTGTTTAAATCAAGGTTTCCCTTGATAAAGGTCATCCAGCCCCTTAAAACCACTGGGTTTATGTGGCCCGTAGGGAATATTTTCGAGGATGCCGCAGGAAGTCTGCTTGCCATTCAATGTCACTTTGCACACTTGCTGAACGTGAAAGAGGTGGGGCTGGGTAATATCCAGCTCATCGCACTTCCAGGTTTCGTCATCAATCGCATAACCGCCTTTCCAGCACCCGTGCGCCCACTCGGGATGAAAATAGCCTAAACCTGCCATCTGGAATGAAATAATCGGCTCGTACTCCACCACCATTATTTCGCCATTGTCTTTTTTATACTGAATACGTGCATCTTTCACACGCCGTGTACCCGGAATATAGTTCATTTCATATTCGCAGGGCGTTGCCTGAATTTCGCCCGTATCCCGTGCAAACACGGGCTCATCACCTTTAGGAACACGTGGAATAACAGCTCCAGAATGCGTGGTTAAGGCCCCTTCCTGATCGGCAAAAAACATACCGTGCAGAACAAAGTTGTCCCAAAAGGTCTGTGACCATACAAAATAAATTTGTGATGACCACATATTGGGACGCGCGCTTTTCTCACCGCAGGGACGTATACCCCAGGATCGATCACGCGTGCCATTCGTGACGCGCGGATCAACTTCGATGTACTTACCCTTAATTCTAATCCAGCCACTCCAGGAACCAAACTGAGATAAGCGCGTGATATCTAAGGATTTTTGCACACCATCATTATAAATTTGACGGGCTTCCTCATGGGCACCTGTTCCCGCCTCAAAGGTAAGGTCCGCTTCAAAGCCGCGGTCAGGCTCATTGACGATGACACGGTGTCGCCGCATGGGGATAACCGTTTCAACACGCAGCGGGCCAAGCTCAGTTTTAGTACGGTCTAAGGGGGCTTCACCACTGAGATGCAGCGAATGCTGGTGTCCATCGACGACAACACTCATGCCCCCATCAATCACATGTCGGTTCGGATAAAAACCCATCGCAATACTAAAATAGAGAGAGCCATCACCCACAAAGCCGTTAAACCAAAAACGATCATAAGCGTTGAGGTCGCTGGTGGCGGGAATGGCAATGGGCTGCGAGGTTTGGTGTACCGGGTAGTCATCTAAGGTAGTGATCATTTAAAGCTCCTTATATTTATAATCGCCCATATCGTACAAACGATGCAGGAGTATGCATCAGACTGTCGTATCAAATGTAGCCTGAAAAAAATCAAGTCGCTGCTTTAAAAATTTCATCATCGATACATGAAGAATAAATACCCGTCCAACTACAGACAAGTCTTTATTCATTACACTGCCATTTGACTTTAGAACCGGCCCTTCAGAAATAAAAAAAGGAACACCCAGACAGTATTCCCTTTTTTCACATTAAGACTTTCAGCGTAAAGACACTAAGCGCTCACGAAATATCTAGCCCTTGCAGGCTACCTTCCTCACGCCATTTTTTAAGAATGTCAAAGAACTCAATAGGCCCACCACCGTATTGATTGGTAAGGAAGTTATTCTTATTCACCCCACCCTTACCTTCATTGTTGTAATACCCCGGCGTGCAGGCGGCGTAAAACTCTGTGTTGTTGTGCGCCTTCTGATCGATGATATCGCACCRGGTGTTTTCGGCTTCCTGAGTTACTTCGACGGTGCCGGCATCATTCTTCAGGCAGTGGTCGACGACATAGGCAATGTGCATTGCCTGTTCATCCAGGGTGTGGGGCAAACTGACCGTGAGTCCTGTCTGAAACAATCCCATAAAGAAGCAATTCGGAAAGTCGTGACTGAAAAGCCCGTGCATGGTAGACGGCGAATCAGCCCACTTCTCACTCAAATTCGTCTCATTACGACCGACGATGTCAAAACCCGAGGCACTGGTAAAACTGGTGCCAGTTTCAAAACCAGTCGCAATAACCAGGCAATCGAGCTCGTAGACTTTACCGTCTATCAACACGCCTTTTTCGTTAATTTCTTCAACGCCTTTGCCGTCAGTATCGACCAGGGTGACACTGGGCCGATTGAAGGTTTTCAGATAGTCATCGTGAAAACAGGGGCGTTTACAAAAGGGACGATAATAGGCTTTAAGATTTTCGGCGGTGTCTTTATCGACCACAATGGCGTCAACACGATCGCGTATYTCTTCCATYTTCTGTAAATCGGTCAGCTCTTTAAGCGCGTCCTTTTCCTCAGTCGTCATTTTGGCCCGCGCTGCTTTATCACGCATCACGCCAATCTGGCGACCGAAAAGGTCGGTCCAGCCATCATCGACTAAATCTTCTTCCTGATAACCACCATTGGTGATGACGTTGAAGTTTTCCATGCGCCGCGCCTGCCAACCCGGCGTGAGTGAATCGACCCATTTAGGGTTCGTCGGATGATTGCCCCGCACATCAATCGCCGAAGGCGTGCGCTGAAAAACAAACAGCTCTTTTGAATATTTACCCAGGGCCGGAATACATTGCAGCGCCGTAGGGCCGGTACCAATAATGCCCACCCGCTTGTCTTTCAAGCCGCTCATATCACCCTGAGYACTACCACCGGTGTATTTAAAGTCCCAGCGACTGGTGTGGAAGGTGTGGCCTTTGAATTTGGTAATGCCGGCAATACGCGGCAATTTAGGCTTGGCCAAAATGCCCGTCGCCATGGGCACAAAGCGAGCCTTGATAACATCGCCTCGATCAGTGCTGATTATCCAGCGCTTGCCAAGCTCATCCCAACGCATATCGGTAACACCGGTCTGCATCAGTGCGCCATTGTAGAGCTCGTATTTTTTGGCAATCGCCAGACTATGGTCGAGGATTTCTGGGCCAAAGGAGTATTTTTCTTTGGGCATATAACCCAGCTTTTCGAGTAGGGGCAGGTAGAGGTAGGACTCCACATCACACTGCGCACCCGGGTAGCGGTTCCAGTACCAGGTGCCACCGAAATCACCSCCTTTCTCAATGCAACAAATGCTYTCAACGCCCGCTTCCCGCAGGTGGGCGCCCACTAGCAGRCCRCCAAAACCACCGCCAATWATGGCGACATCMACYTCTTTYTCTACAGCCTCTCGGGTGAAGCCTGGCTCGACAAAGGGGTCGTCATCGAACACATCCAGATCACCGCTCAACGCCTGGTATTGAGCGWAGCCTTCKGGGCGCACGCGCTTATCGCGCTCAAAGGCRTACTTATCTCGCAGAACATCCGGGTCAAAACCGAGTTTCCCGGAGGCTAGTTTTTCTG
This sequence comes from Cellvibrionales bacterium, assembly GCA_002746135.1. Classification (GTDB taxonomy): domain Bacteria; phylum Pseudomonadota; class Gammaproteobacteria; order Pseudomonadales; family Porticoccaceae; genus Reddybacter. Next base: position 118,144 of record NVWE01000009.1, read on the forward strand.
CCACTGCACTGTCTGCGGGGAAATCAGCAAATTTTTTTAATGCTTCATTGTTCATAATTATTGTCTCTCTAAAAGTACGACGATCAATCTTGCTCGTCTTCAGCTGGGCGCTCTGGGCTGCTGCCGCTGTATAAAAGCAAAACCATCGTTTGTTAAAAAACCCCGGCTACCATTTATGGCGGCCAGGGTCCCGTTACTCATGACTTAAAGCCGCACCAACACTGTCGTTAATGCCCTTAAAGTGCCTGTTATTTTATGTCTACACCTTGCATATTACCTTCCTGACGCCACTCCTCAAGAATCTTGAAGAATTGCACGGCACCGCCGCCGTACTGGCCCGAGATAAAGCCATTTTTATTGGCGCCACCACCCTCGTTATTGTAATAACCGGGGGTGCACTGAGCCATCATCTGCTCAGTCTTATCGCCGTAGCTGTCACAAATATTACACCACTCATCTTCTGCCGCCTGGGTAACTTCAACGGTTTCGGCATTTTGCGCTCGCGCCTGTTTGAGGATGTAGGCCATTTGGCTGGCTTGCTCATCGAGCATGTGGGTGGCATTGGGCGTGACACCGGTTTGGGTGAAACCGAGGATGAAGCAGTTGGGGAAACTGTGGGTYTGYARACCATGRWAGGTCGMTAAACCGTTGGCCCACTTCTCGGCCAGMGARACATTATTGCGACCRATCAAATCGTAACCCGACTGCTTGGTATAGCTAGAGCCGGTTTCAAAGCCGGTGGAGAAAATCAGGCAATCCAGCTCGTATTCCACACCATCGACAATGGCACCSGTTTCMGTGATTTCATCGACACCYTGACCATTGGTRTCMACCAGYGTKACGKTCGGCAGATTATAGGTTTGCAGATAGTCATCGTGAAAACCGGGGCGCTTRCAGAACTGRCGGTAGTAAGCCTTGAGYTTTTCCGCCGTTGCGGGRTCGTCGACAATGGTTTCTGCTCGGTCRCGAATTTCCTGCATYTTCTGGAAATCACCCARCTCRAAGACYTCGTCYTTTTGCTCYKCRGTCARRTCMYCGACMTCACCGRTRACRATRCCACCAACRTTGCGGAARATATCRGTCCAGCCRTCACCGACCATATCGTCATCGGTATAGGCTCCACCCAGGGTGTTATTAAAGTTCTCAACACGCTTTTTATGCCAACCGGGCTTCAGTTTAGCTTTCCACTCGGGATTCGTCGGGGCGTTATGGCGCGCATCGACGGAACTGGGGGTGCGCTGAAAAACGTGTAGCGACGCGGCATCTTCGCCAAGATGGGGAATGCACTGCACCGCCGTGGCGCCRGTGCCRATAATWCCSACKCGCTTACCSGCCAGCTTGKTCATGCCRCCATCGGGGCCACCGCCAGTGTAATTATAGTCCCAGCGGCTGGTGTGGAAGGTGTGGCCTTTGAATTTCTCAACACCGGGAATACCGGGCAACTTGGGGCGGGTCAGAGGGCCATTAGCCATGGCGACATACTTGGCCTTCATGGCATCGCCGCGATTGGTGTGAATAATCCAGCGGCTGATGCTCTCGTCCCACTTCAGCTCGGTGACTTCGGTCTGAAACACGGTATCTTTATAGAGGTCGTACTTCTTGGCGATATTACAGCTGTGGTCGAGTAATTCGGGGGCGTGGGCATAGCGCTCGGTAGGCACGTAGTCCAGCTCATCGAGCAGGGGCATATAGACGTAAGCTTCGATATCGCACTGGGCACCCGGGTAGCGGTTCCAGTACCAGGTGCCGCCAAAGTCACCGGCCTTGTCAATCATGCGAATGCTTTCCACGCCGATTTCACGTAGACGGGCACCGGCCAACAGACCACCGTAACCGCCGCCAATAATGGCCACTTCGACCTCATCGGTCAGGGGMTCRCGGGTAAAACCGGGGTCKACATAGTGGTCGACCATGTACTCTTCCAGCKCTCCGGCAGCAGCTTTATATTGGCCGAAACCTTCTTTACGAATGCGCTTATCGCGTTCGTGATTGTATTTGGCGCGTAATTCGTCCGGATCAAAGCCAAGCTCGGCCGGATCAGTTGTATAGGGTTTAGCGGTRCTCATGATTATTTCTCCTRGTAGTTAACGATTAATTGATCACTTTTTAAAATAAATTAAATTCTTTATTCACGCGGCAAACACTCGCGTCCTCAGATGGCATTCTCACACCTGGGTCTGGGCCAATGGCTATCGTGAAAGATTACCGCAACGTGATGTTGGCTTACATTACTGGCCATCCATTTCGTAATAACAGACCACGACAAATGCCAGCCAGCCCCGGATAATAAACCCACAGTTCAAATAAGGCCAATAGCGGTATTTTCACTGTACTACTTAGACGATTAGCTGTTTTGAAAATAGTGTACGGCGAGGGCTGTACTCGCCCGCTGCTCGTCGGCGATACCTTTTACCACGCGCTCGAAACACTCACCACGCACCTGYAAACCCCACAATGCTGGAGTGCCATTGGCGACAATCCACTGGCCATGACTAAAGGTGTCCGTTATACCGGGAGAGATTCAGTTATCCCCTATTCTTCACCTATTGTCCCTTGTGGTACATTGACTGCAAGATTCTATCTTTTAGGTGGGTTGTATAAAATGAGTTGGCAAGTTGTAACTGCCGTCGCAGAAGTTATCAGCGCTGGGGCCGTTGWTATATCGCTGGTGTATCTCGCTTATCAGGTTCGATCCGGCACTCGAACCCTAAAGACAACGACTCGCGATTCCTCTTTCCAGTCTCTAATGGACTGGAATTACACGGTAATGTCAGATCCGAATCTCGGATATATATTTCAGCTGGGCTGTCACGACTATGAAGCTCTCGAAGAAAGAGAGCGGGCAAGATTAGTACATGTTTTGTATAGTTTCTTCAAAATGTTCGAGAAGATATACCTCCACTATTTGGATGGGACGGTTGATCAATCTGTGTGGATTCATAATAAACCCATGCTAATGGCATACGCGACGCAGCCAGGGGCGAAGTATTATCTTTCCCACAGGAAGGAAATATTTGACCCAAGATTTTGGGAGCTGCTCCAAGATGCCAGCGAAGTCGATACTCCCTCCGGGTATGAGGTGAGCACGTTGCAAGTGGGGGCTAGCTAGCAACCCACCTTGCGATTGGTTTTAAGGCGTTTTCTGTTACAGTTATAGGCGGCTTTCTTTAGGGTCTTGCCAAAGNNNCCCCCCCCAATAGAGCCCCARAAAAGTCCTTTACAAGTCTTACTTATCGCATTCACAGTCACTACTCTTTGTCTTTTGAAGTAAATATGCTGTGCCTTCACTTGCCAATGAACCAAGTAGACCAAACACACYACCTCTCAAAATACCTTTGCCAATAGCGCTTGCTTTATAGCCACCTAAAACGCCTCTCGTTGCCGAACCTGTAGCCGCCCCAACAGCACCTCCAGCTATTGAACCAGAAATAGACCCAACACCAGCTCCAACTAGTGCACCTACAGCACCTGCCCCAATCCCTAGGCTACCGCCTCTGCCTATAGCTCCGACCCCACCAACCACCATAGGTACGACCACCTCACCTAAGGCAGGGTAATTAGACGGAAAGTTAGCAGCGGTAGCATCCTGCAAACCCTCCCAATGTGGCAGCGGCTGCTGCGCCTGCCGACACCGACAAAAACAGCAGGCAAACAGGCAGCCATAAACCCATCAGCTTGCCCTTCTTAATCCCTATCACCTAATCCCTCGCCCTCTACCTCGGCGCGTAATGCGCCTATCTGTGCTTCGCTCAATCTCATCACTAGCGACTATTCGCCAGCAAAGCCCGCTCTCGTTTTTGCGTTTCTTGCTTTAATCGAGTCTGCCCCCATTTGTTGTGTGACCCCATTTGTTGTGCCCTTATTTCCTCTTATTTTTTTTCTCTATTTGTTTGCTTTCTGATCGTAGACTTCCCCGTAATGGCATAGTTAATGAAATACACCCCTACTCCAATAATTGAGAGAGCACCCAACATGCGGGATGACCCTTCAACCTCGCCACGAAACAAGATATATATGCCAAACACGATCCACACAATGCCCATAGTAAAACCAAGAACCCTGAGTGGTTTAATAGTCATTCGAATGCACACCTAAATTCGCAATTTCCGTACGCACCGATAAGGAATCCAACCGCACCCGCACTCGCGACCATAGCCGCAGCATTAAAACGCCTAAACTGAGCAAGTGTGCGAGCTTGTCTTTTACCAGCAGAATAGTTAGGAGAATTAAGATTCGAAAGACTCTTCCTGCGTAACAACTCGTCACCAATCTCGGCAAACTCTTGCGCGACCAAGGAGAAAAAACCATAGGGGCTTACATCCCAAGCTCTATCAATCAGGCTCCCATAATACTCGTCCAAACATTTGCTGACACAGTCTTCATCATCACCACATTTTTCGACTGCTAGCCCCAATACATCTAAGAAGGAGAGCGGATTCCCCCGAACATACCCGAAAGTATTTAACCCTCCATTCAAGCCAATCGGATCACTCTGCACATATCGCCCTGTTTGTGGGTCGTAGTCACGGAAGTAGTTGTAATGCAGCTCCGTTTCTTCATCAAAGTACTGCCCCGGAAAGCGCAGATTGATTACCGTGGGCGTACCGTCATTGTCCGGGTCATCATTCGCCGCCGTCGTGCCAAAGGCATCACTCTGCCATTGCCAAACCACGTTCTGGTTTTGATCGCTGGCCTTGCGCGGCGTATCGAGATGGTCGCTGTGTAAATAGATGACCTTTTGGTTTTGATCATTGGCCGCCGCTTGTAGCATGGCGATGGGGAGTGTCCCCAACCAGATGTAGTGCCTGGTGTCCTGTGCTACTCCGGCATTGTTGTAGGTGGTCTCGCTGATCAGTTGCCCGGCGGGGTTGTAGATATAGGCAGTGCTGTGTTGGCTGGTGCTATTGGGCCGGGTTTTGGAGGATCGCTGCCCCAGGGCATTGTAGGTATAGCTGGCCAGCGTCGTACCACCCTGGCTGGCATCGGCCATGCGATTGGCGACATCGTAGCTAAAGCCGTGGGTGCCGTTATTAAGGAGATTACCGACTGCATCATGGCTCTGAGTGACGGCGTTCTTAGTCATCAGGCGGTTGTTGGTTTCCCCATAGCTGTGGCTTTGGGTGATGGTATTACTAGAGGCGGTGTCGGTCTCTGTCTGCTCAATACGGTTACCCACGGCATCGTAACTGAAGCTGTTTTGATAGCCGGTTTTGCTTTCATGGCTGAGGCGGTTAATGAGGTCGTAGTCATAGTTGCCGCTATTGCTGGCATCGACACTGTCATTGATGGCAATGATGTTGCTGAGGGGGKCGTATTGGTAGTTGAGGCTTTGAATGGTCGCTCCTGCGCTTCCTGCGCCCACGACATTAGTGCTTCCCTGCACGTCATGGTTGCCAGCGATGGTTTGGCGGTCAATACGGTAGTCCTTATCAAMGCTKCKRTYSAGSSTKARACCATTGCCCCAGGTGAGGGCTTTGACACCGCCAAAGGGCTGGTAGSTGATATTGCTGGCCAGCGTTTGCGCCGCCTGGCCGGGCAAGGTGGCGCTGATGCCGGTGATTTCRCCGAGGGAGTTGCGGGTGTGGTTTTGAGGACAACAGCGTGTCTCCAACCCGGTCTTCCCGACCGGATCTACTCCTTTGAATATGCGTGCTGCTGATCCCATCGTCATCCTGTTTAGTACGTGTTATTACTTAGTCCATTGCGGTTTTGCTGGGAAAAAAGATTTGTCCCGATTAACTTCCCCCCTCAATGCCAAACATGGCAACACTCCCACAAACGTGCACCGCGCCATAAATGGCATCGTGGCAAAGGGCACCCGAGGTAAACAGGGCCGTAAGGGCCTGACCATCGCGCTGTTCTACCGAGACTATCAGTACACCCRGCGATTATCTATCTGGAGTATCCCCAACTCCCGCTGTACCATAGCGGCTGCTAATCTTCCGCCACAGGGCCGACGCCCTTGCTACTGATATAGAGTCAATAATGCGCCCCAGTTTTCGTCTGCACGCTATTTTATTGCTGATCACGCTACTGATCGCGGCCTGTGCTGAGGTGCCAATAATAGTCCCTCCGCCGGAGCTAAGCGCGCAAGAACAACTTTTAAAGCGCGCCACAGAAGCTGCCAGCCAGGCGCAAAACAGTGTATCGCCCCTGCGCGAAGTGCTACTGATCGAGGCGGCAAAGCTTTATGTCCAGCTCAATGATAAGCCCCGTGTCAAACAGACGCTTGAACACATCGAAGCCAGTCAGCTATCAGGGCAGCAAGTGGTTGATTACGCCCTTCTCTACAGCGATGTACTACTCGACCAGGGTGATTATTTTAGCGCCCGCGATTTGCTCACCAATCCTCAGCTTGAGACCCTTTTCAGCGCTATGCCCCACGAGCAAAAAATCAATTGGCGAGCGAAACGTGCCKACTTATTTTCTCTGCTCGGTGAAGATGAAAGTGCCACCAAAGAATATATCGCCCTTTCGCACTTGCAAACGGCACCCGCCAACATCACTACAACCCACGAAAAGATCTGGCAATTGCTGATCGACACCCCCGATACCACGCTGCTCACACTCGAAGCAGCGGCAGAAAACCGCACACTAAAAGGTTGGTACAACCTGGCCCAACTTGGCCGGCAATATCAGGGTGACCTTATCCAGTGGGCGGAACAATTGAAGCTATGGCGCAGCCGTTGGCCAGGCCACCCGGCCGTTCTATTTCCACCGGCCAGCCAGCAGATGATTGAATCTGTTGCCAACGCAGTACCCGGCCAACTCGCTCTGCTGCTACCACTGAGCGGCAAGTACGCCAGAGCCGGTAAAACAATTCGCGATGGTTTCCTCAGTGCTTATTACAACACTTTAGAAAATGAGGGCGTCACTGCACCACTGAATATTTACGACACCAACGGCGCAGAAATTACCAGCCTCTACCAACAGGCCATCGCTGCCGGTGCCGAAATTATTATCGGCCCCCTGCGCAAAGAAAACCTGGCGGCACTAGCAGCACAGCCCCTACTAACAGCACCGATTATCGGCCTCAATTATCTCAAGGAAGACGACCAGGCACTGGCGCCACCGCACAACAACTTACTGCAGTTTGGCCTCTCGGTTGACGATGAAACCCGCCAAATCGCCCAGCGCGCCTGGCTCGAAGGCCATCGCTCGGCCCTGCTCATCACGCCCGATACCAAGTGGGCCGCCACAGCACGGGAGGCCTTTAACAAATACTGGACAGCGCTTGGTGGCCGCTTAATCACATCCACCCCTTACGGCCTAAAACAAACCGATTTTTCATCCATCATCAGACCTGCCCTGCTACTCGACCAGAGTAAGCAACGCCTACAAAAACTACGCCGCACCCTGGGTAAAAGTATCGACATGACCGAGCAACGGCGACAGGATATCGACATGATCGTTATCATCGCCTACCCCGACCAGGGTCGCCAAATCAAACCAACACTGGATTTTTACTACGCCGCCGACTTGCCAATCTACGCGACCTCCCATATTTATACTGGCACAGAAAATCCTGGGCGTAACCGWGATTTAGAAGGTGTGCGCTTTAGCGCCATGCCCTGGACTATTCCCGGTACCGTGTCCGACAAGCTCAAGCCCACCGCGACATTAAAGTCGACTTATCGCAATCTTTTCGCCCTCGGTGTCGATGCCTACCAGCTGCACCAGTGGGCAGACATGATGCGTCTCTATCCACAAACACCATTTTTTGGCCACACCGGTACATTGACCCTCGGTGCCAACGACCGAATTCAACACAGCTACCCCTGGGCAGAATTCCACCGTGGCAARGTGCGGCTAGCACCCGAGCTGAAAGAAGATTAATGGTCAAACTCCCCTTGCGTGCCAAGCGCCCTGCTAACACCACTAGTGGCAATAACGCAGAAGAGCGGGCCTGTCATTACCTTAAGCAGCAGGGCCTGAAGATTATTGAACGCAACTACCGTACCTCGCGTGGCGAGATAGATATTATTGTCCGCGATGGCGAYACACTGGTATTTGTTGAGGTGCGCCTGCGCAGTAATCCCGGTTTCGGCGGTGCTGCACAAAGTATTGATACGCGAAAACAGGCGCGACTGATCAAGGCCGCCCAACACTATTTACTAACAAAAGGTCTAACCGATGCCCAGCCCTGTCGTTTTGATGCTGTATGCCTAAGCGGCATTGACAGGCAAAAACAGACCAATGACAGCCCACWAGATAACGACTCTTTAGAGTGGATTCGCGATGCTTTTCGCCCCGAAGCCTGAGAAAATACAGCAACGAATGAATACTGCCGCCAACACAGCCCCCACTACAGAAAGTACATAATGACTAGCGACCCCACGCAACAGGTGATCGAACTCTTTCACCGCAGCATTGAAGCGAAAATGAGTGTTGGCGAAGTGCTTGCAGGCCCTCTGGCCGCTGCTGCCGAACGACTTGTGACACAACTCCTGCAGGGCAACAAAGTGCTCACCTGTGGCGAAGGTCTGTCGAACGCTGCAGCCGCCACACTGAGCCGCTGTCTAACCCACGGCTATCAAATGGAACGCCCCGGCTTTCCGGCCCTYTGCCTACAAAGCGAAGCAGCCCCCGGCGACCTCAACGACTTGTCGGCCAGCGCCAGCCCCTACCATCAGCCCATTACTGCATTAGGTGTTGAGGGCGATATACTCGTTATTTTCAGTGCTGGCCACGCCGACATTAATCTGCTCGGGGCTATTGACGCCGCGAAATCACGGGGCCTTCACGTTGTCGCGATTACGGCCACTGGCGATCACGCACTGTCTCACCTGCTCGACGACAACGACATTGAACTCCACGTCGCCATTGATGACCAATACCGCATTCAGGAGATCCACCAGCTCTGCGTCTTTTGCCTCTGTGACCTGATTGAAAATCAACTATTTGGAGAACACACTTGACCCGCCCAGCAACAACACAGGCCTTTCGTCTGGCCCTATTATTTATCGCTGCCCTCAGCCTGAACGCCTGCACTAGCCTTATCAATGCCGTCACCAGCGAGCCTATTGAACCGGAYCCCAGCGAGACATCTATTGGCACGGATATTGACGATTGGCAAATGAGCACAATGATCGGCGTTAATATCAAAAAAGCGTCCGAGCAGCTGGCCGACTCCCATATCAACGTCAGCACCTACAATAAGGTGGTACTGCTCACTGGCGAAGTCGCCACCAAGGAACTGCGCATTTTAGCTGGCTCCACCGCGCGCAACTACAAAGGGGTGCGCCAGGTCTATAACGAAATAAAACTACAGGGGTCGTCATCTTTACTGGCCCGCACCAACGACAGTTGGCTGACCACCAAGGTCAAAAGTAAACTACTCGCCAATAAAGAGATTGCGAGCGGCCAGATCGAAGTCGTCACGGAGAGCGGCATTGTTTATTTGATGGGTGTTGTTTCCCGCGCCACTGCCGACAGCGCCACCACGGTTGCTAGCCATACCGGCGGCGTAGTAAAAGTGGTACGCGTATTTGAATATTTAAATTAATAGCCCCTACTAAAAATTAGTAGCTCCATTACAAAAAACGATACAGAGAAGAAAACCATGAATAACACTGTGAAATACCTCAGCCTCACCATTACCCTCTTGCTCGGCCCATTATTTGGCACACAACAAGCCTTCGCAGCACTCGCTGTTAATGCGGGAGGCACACCTATACCCGCGGAGACAAAAGTAACCCTGCACACCAATCTTGGTGATATTGTCATCAAGCTCTATTCCTCTCGCGCACCCATCACCGTCGCCAACTTTGTCGGCTATGTAAACAGCGGCCACTATGAGGGCACCATTTTTCATCGCGTGATTCCCGGCTTTATGGCTCAGGGCGGCGGCTATACGTCTAACCTGATGAAAAAGCCCAGTCTGGCACCCATTCTCAACGAAGCTGACAATGGTCTACAGAACAAACGTGGCACGGTTGCCATGGCCCGCACCAACGATCCTCACTCAGCCTCTACCCAGTTTTTTATTAATCTGGTGAATAATGGCATGCTCGACCACAGCGGAAAAAATGCCCAGGGCTGGGGCTACACTGTATTTGGTAAAGTCATTAAAGGGATGGACGTCGTCGATAAAATGGCGCGCATTCCCACCCGTGGACGCGGGCCTTTCCGTTCCGATGTGCCGACTGAAACGATTGAAATAACCGGTGCAGAAGCCCAATAAATCACGTTAAAAACGCTGCTCTCGCCATCCATTAATAACGACAAGGGCCGTCCACAAGGCTACCCTGGAGTCTCCATGAATTTTGATCCGCTGCTACAACCTCTCGATCTCGGTTTCACCACCCTCAAAAACCGCATCATGATGGGCTCAATGCACAGCCGCATGGAGCTGCTCGACCGACCCTACGAACGTCTCGCCGCCTTTTACGGTGAGCGCGCCAAAGGCGGTGCGGGCCTTATCGTGACCGGTGGTTATTCGCCGAACGAAAGTGGTGTCATCGAAAGTGGCGCGCCGGTTTTTGATAACGAAGGTGAGCTGCCCAAGCATCGCCTGGTGACCGAGCGTGTGCATGCCGAGGGTGGCAAAATTCTCATGCAGTTACTGCACACCGGGCGCAATGCGAAAATCCCACAGCCCGTAGGCGCATCGGATATTCCCTCACGCATTAATCCCTGCACACCCCATGTTTTGAGCAGTGATGAAATCGAACAAATGATCGAAGACTTCGCCCACAGCGCTGTGCTGGCCAAAAAGGCAGGTTACGACGGTGTTGAGGTGATGGCATCTGAAGGCTACCTGCTCAACCAAATGCTGGTCACACGCACGAACAACCGCAGCGACCAGTGGGGCGGCAGCCACGAAAACCGCATGCGCTTCCCGCTAGAAATTGTGCGCCGCATCAAAGCCGCCGTTGGCAATGACTTTATTTTGATGTACCGCATTTCCGCCATTGACCTGGTTGAAGACGGCGCYACCGGCGCTGAAATCATCGAACTCGCGCAAGCTTTGGAAGAAGCCGGCGTCACCCTGTTCAACACCGGCATCGGCTGGCACGAAGCCCGCATTCCCACTATCGCCTACATGGTGCCCCGGGGTGCTTGGCGCTTTGCGATTCGCAAGTTGGCAGAAGCGGTGAACATTCCCGTGATTGCCTCGAACCGCATCAACACCCCCGAAGTCGCCAACGATATCGTCGCCAGTGGCGATGCCGCGATGGTCTCGATGGCCCGCCCCATGCTCGCCGACCCTCACTTTGCTAATAAAGTGGCCGAGGGCCGCCCCGAGGAGATCAACACCTGCATCGGCTGCAACCAGGCCTGCCTCGATTTCATCTTTACCAATCGCACYACCAGCTGYCTGGTCAATCCGAAAGCTGCCCGAGAATTGGAGTTTGAAGAAAATATTCAGGTTAAAGGTAGCAGCAAGAAAGTCGCCATTATCGGTGCCGGCCCTGCGGGTTTATCSGCYGCCTGCACAGCGGCWGAACGTGGSCAYRCWGTSACTTTATATGATGCCAGCAGTGAAATTGGCGGCCAGTTAAACCTCGCCAAAACCGTGCCCGACAAAACCGAGTTCTACGAATTTATTCGCTACTTCAAATCCCATCTCGACAAGTACGGTGTCGACGTGCAGCTCAATACCACGGTCAGTGCGAAAAGCCTCAGCAATAATTTTGACGAAGTCATTGTCGCCACCGGTATCAAGCCGCGCATTCCCGAGATTGACGGTATCGATCACCCCTCGGTGATCTCCTACCTCGACCTGCTCAGTGGCAAAGCGACCACCGGCAAACGCGTGGCGATTCTCGGCGCTGGCGGCATTGGCTTTGACGTTGCCATACTGCTCACCCACGGCAAGAGCACCGGCGCACCGGATACCGATGCCTTCCTGAAAAAATGGGGTGTCGATACCACGATGAGCACGGCTGGGAGTCTCGCCGCCGGCGGGCCGCAATTTCCCGCCCCGGCCCACGAAGTCACCATGCTGCAACGCAAACCMAAATCACTGGGTCGCGGCCTCGGCTTAACCAGCGGCTGGGTACTGCGCGCCGAACTCGATGCCGCCRGGGTGAAAATGGTGCCCGGTGCCAGCTATCAAAAAATCGATGATGCCGGCCTGCACTACAGCATCGACGGTGAAGAAAAATTGCTCGAAGTCGACAGCATCGTGATTTGCACCGGGCAGGATTCGAATAATRCCCTCTACCAAGAACTCACTAGCGCAGGCATTGAATGTCAGCTTATCGGCGGAGCCTCTGAGGCGAAAGAGCTAGATGCTCTGGCGGCGGTCAGTCAAGGCATGGAAGTCGGCAGTTGCCTTTAGTAAAAGCCTTCGCGAATAAATGGCGAGCCGTGAATCAGCACGCCATTTATTCACCCAAGTAAAGTATCCGCCCAATAAAGACTGGCATCGTTAAAACAAGGACAGCATAAAATGTCATCACCCCTTCGACTATTTTYCCTTTGCATCACCGCCGCCATTTTACTCGGCGGTTGTAGCAGTTCTGGCTCACTGACACCTCGCCAAAGCCAGATGGCAGAAACCCCTATCACCGACCAGCCCAGTGGTGACGTTTATCCGGGCAAATTCATCTGGCATGACCTACTAACCAGCGAACCAAAGAAGGCCGGGCAGTTTTACCAGGAGCTATTTGGCTGGACCATCGACTATCAGCCCCACTACGCACTGATTCGCAATAATGGCAAATTAATTGCCGGTATTGTCAAAACCGATTCTTCGGGCGAAAAAGTCAAAGGCGGGCTCTGGTTACCCACCGTGTCCGTCGCTGATATCGATGCGACAGCAAGTGCCGTAACAGCCAATGGCGGCAAAATTTTAAACGGCCCTTTCGATATGGGACAACGTGGTCACGCACTGTTAATTCGCGACCCTCAGCAATCAGACCTGGTCGTGCTCAGCGCCAAAGGTGGCGCTCCTGCCGATGCCGACCCCGCTATTGGCGACTGGCTATGGGATGAGCTGTGGAGCAAAGACCCAAAAGCGATTGAGCCCTTCTACTCCACTGTATTCGGCTATGACCAAGTGCTTTCAAGCGACGATTACAGCGTCTTCTTACACAGCGATAAATGGCGCGCAGGTATTCGCCATGTTAGAGATAACACTAAACACCTGCTTTGGGTGCCCGTAGTCCGTGTCGCTGATACAACAGCAACAGCAAAACGAGTAAGCGAGTTGGGCGGCTCCGTCCATGTCAATGCAGGTGAGGTACCGGGCAACCCCGACATCGCCCTCATTGCCGATACTGTTGGCACATTATTGTTGATTCAACGCTGGCCTACCCAAGCTGTCAAAAAGGAGCTCTAATCATGAGATTATCGAATAGATTATGGCTGATTATCCTTTTCCCTGGCGCCCTACTACTGAACGGCTGTACGAGTAACGGTGGTTCTTCCAGCACCCATACACATGTACAAACCGTCTATGGAGGGTATGGCTACCCCTACTACGGTTACTACGATGAGGATTATTACGAAGACCGTGTCGAACATATTGAACAGCGGCGAGAGAAGGGGCAGGAACGCCGGGAAGAGCGTCGGGAGAACAGACCCAGTACGCAACCCATCCGTGAGAACAAGGCGAACCGCACCCGACTGCGCCCATCAACGGGCATGGGCCGCCCTTCGCGACCACAAATGGGCGCTCACATGCCTCGAGGTGGAGGTTTGCGTCGCCGCTAATTTTCACGCCCAATTCGAGTATTAGCACCCCTCTTTTATTTAGCAGCCTCACGAACGGGGCGATTTTTCTTATCCGGAGTTTACAATGCATTTTCGTAAGACACTCACCCCACCCTTACAGCTGACACTCGCTATGAGTGCTTTGCTCATACCAGGGCTTAATGTAACCGCCGATGAGTTACTGCTAAAAGATGGCTCTCGCCTGCTTGGCACTGTTGTAAAACAAGATCAGAAAGGYACTCTAGAATTTAAAACCAGTTACGCGGGTGTTATTAAAATAAAAACCACTGAGGTTCTCGAGCTCAAAAGTGACAAGTCCATGACCCTACTGCTGGCAAATGGTGAAACCCTCCAGGTAAGTAACGCGTCAAATACACCACAAGGTATCACCGTCGTCGAAGAATCGGGGGAAACTAATACCTTTACATTAGACGAAATCGCTTTCGTTAACCCCGAACCCTGGCGCCTGGGTGAAGGTTGGCATTGGACGGGAAGGCTCAGCACCGAACTCAATCACGAGCGAGGTAATTCTGACAAAGATGAATATAATGCCGAATTCTCCACCACCTTTCGCCGCATTGATGACCGCATTAAATTCAATGGTGATTATGACCGAGAAACCAGCAATGACGTGCTTACGGATGACGACTGGCGCTTAAACAGTCGCTACGATCACTTCGTTAACAAACAACTTTTCTATGGCTTCAATGTCGGACTGGAGCATGATCGCTTCGCCGACCTCAGTTTACGGACGATCGTAGGCCCCGTAGTCGGCTACGAATTCTTTGAAAGCAAGGCCACCAACATGGGCGTCACCGTTGGCCCCATGTACGTCATGGAAGACTTTTATAAGGCCGATAACAATGACTACTCCGCCTTTGGCTGGCAGTTTCACTACGACCGTTTCATGATYCCCGATAGAATCCAGTTTTACCATCACCACAATGGTTTACTCTCCATGGAGAACACAGAAAACTTTGCCTGGGATGCCTGGACGGGCTTTCGCTTCCCCATCTATGCAGGGATTTTTGCCAGCACCGAATTATTAATTGAATACGATGGTGGCGTTGAAGGTGATGTTGATAATACCGACACTACCGTTAACGTAAAATTAGGCTATGAGTGGTAARCCTCTGATCGAGYAAGCACCAGCGACTTATTTCCCCACAAACAGCGGCTTTCTCTTTTCCAGAAAAGCCGCTTGCCCTTCCTTCAAATCACTGCTGCGGAAAGATTCTGCAACCAGGTCGTAGGCTTCCCTTTCCAGCCCATCGCTTAAAGTCGGTTGCTCAACAATATTCATAATGCGTTTAATACCCCGCAAGGCCAGCGGTGCGTTAAGAGCAATATCCTCAGCCAAAGCAAACACTGTGCTTTCTAACCGATCGGCGGGAACTAATTGCCCAGCTAGACCCATCTCGCCAATTTGCTCRCCCTTATAAGTTCTGCCAGTAAAAAACATTTCCCGTRCTTTGGCCGACCCGAGTACCCCAATAAACTGCGMCAGGCCTTCGGCCCCGTACACCASCCCCARTTTTGCTGGCGGCATAGCCATAGCGATGTGATCGGCCGCGATGCGCATGTCGCAACACAGGGCCATATGTAGAGCGCCACCAAAGCAATGGCCGTTAAGCATGGCGATGGTGGGATAGGGGAAGTTTTTTACGGCAGCAAGCCCCTGCTCAAAAGGTGTTTTTTCCGGYCCATCGCTGACTGGCGTTTTATGCTCGGGACCAACACTGGCAATGGCATTAATGTCGTAACCTGCAGAGAAAGCCTTGTCGCCAGCACCGGTCAAAATCACTACCCGCACTTCGCCGCTAGTAGCCCAGGCAGAAAGTACTTCACAGAGTTTGCCCAGTAATTCGGGTGACAGGGCATTGTGTTGTGCGGGGCGGTTAAAAGTAATAATGCCGATATGGCCCCGTTGCTCACTTAATAAAACGCCACTCTGCTGACTGCTATTCACTACCTGCCCTCGCTCTGTATTTTTCAAAATTAACCGCCTCGAGTTTATCGGACTTTCGCTAGCGCCGCCTGTTGCTTAAACGTTATCCTGTTGCCAAACAATAAATTGGAAAAGGCTTATGTCAGCAATGGAACACCCCATCTGGGATATTTTACGCGGCGCCGCGCCCCTCGCCCCTTGTAGTGAATTACTCGGGCTAACGGTCATAGAAGTCGCACCAGAAGGTGGCAGAGTGAAATTCCAATACCAGCCGACAGCCGCCATGTGCAACCCAATGGGAATTATTCAGGGCGGCTTTGTCACCGCCATGCTCGACGATGTCATGGCACCTGCACTAATCAGTACCTGCGCACCCGATACCTTCACCCCCACACTGGAAATCAAAACCACCTTTATTAAAGGCGTCAGACCAGGGTCGGTAATTGCCGAGGGCTGGATAGTGAAGAAAACCCGCTCAGTGGCGTTTATGGCAGCAGAAATCACCTCGACTGATGGTGAGTTACTGGCCACTGCCTCAGCGACATTCCGTATTATTATATAAATAGCCGCGCCCAAATATAAGAAACACCCTAATGAAAGAGCAATGCGGATGAACGACAATATTGAGCAACTCAAACAACTACTGGCCACCTGCGAGCGCGCCGTGGTGTTTACCGGCGCAGGCATTAGCACCGAGTCGGGCATTCCTGACTTCCGCAGCCCCGGTGGTATCTGGAGCAAACACAAACCCATTGATTTCAGTGATTTTATCGCCTCTGCCGATGCGCGGCGCGCATCGTGGCGACTGAAGTTGATGTTCGACGCCGATATGAAAAACGCCGCCCCCAATCAGGGCCACCTGGCCATCGCCAGCCTCGTCGAACAGGATATTATCAACTATGTCATCACCCAGAATGTTGATGGCCTGCACCAGCAATCGGGCGTGCCCGACGACAAAATTATTGAGCTACATGGCAACGCCACTTACGCTCACTGTCTCGACTGTGGTCAGCGTTACGACCTCGCCTTAATAAGAAAGAATTTTGAGCGCGATGAAACTCTACCTGTATGTGACCACTGCGATGGCCTGGTCAAAGCGGCGACCATATCTTTCGGTCAGGCCATGCCTGAGAAAGCCATGCTGCAGGCGCAAGTGGCGGCTAGTGATTGCGATCTATTTCTGGCCATTGGCTCATCATTGCAAGTGTACCCAGCGGCCAGCTTCCCGCTTGTTGCCAAGCGCAATGGTGCCAAACTGGTGATTATCAATCGTGACCCAACGGGGTTGGATGACAGTGCCGACTTGCTGATTCACGACGAAATTGGGCAAGTACTCGCAAGTACGTTACCCGGCTTATGATCTATATCAGCTCAGGCCATTATTAGTACCGACAAGCCACATTTAGTCACCCCCACCCTACACGGCTACGATAGAATCCAATCCATCCATTATTCATAGAATCAAACAAGGTAAGTGTCATGGGTCATGCAGAAAATATCGCCAATTTAAATTCATGCTGGGCGAAAGARGGACGTACACCTCGCATCGCCATTGTCGGCGCAGGTTTGTCCGGTATCGGCGCCGTTATTGCCCTGCGCCAGGCCGGTTACACCGACCTCACCGTGTACGAGAAAGCCGACAAAATTGGTGGCACCTGGCGCGACAACCGCTACCCGGGGCTGTCCTGTGATGTCCCCTCTTATTGGTATTCCTACTCCTTTGAGCCGAATCCCGACTGGTCTTACCGCTTTTCTTACGGCCAGGAAATTTTCAAGTACATCGAACATGTCGCCAACAAATACGACGTGATGTCAGTCGTCAACCTCAATAGTCCGGTCACCGAAATGACCTATCTCGGGCCGAAGTGGCGACTGAAGGCCGAGGGCCACGAAGAGCAGATTTTTGATTTTTTAATCTCGGCCACGGGCATTCTCCACCACCCCCACTACCCGGATATTAAAGGCATCGATAGCTTCAAAGGTGCGATGTTCCACACCGCCCGCTGGGACGACTCCGTATCACTCGACGGCAAAAGAGTCGGCATTATTGGTACCGGCTCCACCTCTGCGCAAATCGTCGGCGCCGTCACCGAAAAAGTGAAAAAAATGAGCGTTTTCCAGCGTACACCGCACTGGATAGCGCCACTGCCGCAGAAAAAATACTCATCCCTCTGGAAGACAGTGCTACGCGCCTGCCCCTGGCTGCACCCCCACCTGAGCAACTTTTACAAAGGCCAAATGCTCGGCAGCTTCGCCAAAGCCACTATTGGCGATGTTGAAGAACAGCAAAAAATTGAACAAATCTGCCTGGATACGCTAGCCAAAGATGTGCCCGATCCCGAGCTACGCGCMAAATTAACACCGGACTATAAAGCGACCTGCAAGCGGCTGATTTTTTGCTCTGACTATTACCCCGCTCTCAGCCGCGATAATGCCGAACTGGTTACCGACGACATTGAAGGCATTGAGCCTGAGGGCGTTCGCACCAAAGACGGTCGTTTACACGAACTGGATGTRCTGGTTGTGGCTACTGGCTTTAAAGTGTCAGAATTTATGTTGCCGGCCAAAGTCTACGGCGAAAACAAGCTGGAGTTAAGCGAAGTGTGGGATGGCGCACCCCGTGCTCACCGTGCAATGACCATACCCAACTTCCCCAACTTCTGGATGCTGGAAGGTCCCACCGGCCCGGTTGGCAACCTATCATTGATCTCCATTACCGAAACCCAACTCGGTTATATGATTCAGTGTCTCGACCGGATGAAAACCGAAAAGGCTGCCACTATTGCCGTTAAGCAAGATGTTTTTGAGTCCTTCAACAAAGCCATGGCTGAAGCCGTCACCTCGACCACGTGGGCCACTGGCGGCTGTGATAGCTGGTATATCGACAAAACAGGCACCCCTAACCTCTATCCCTGGCATCCCAGTAAATTCTATAAAGAAATGGAACAAGTGGATTTCTCTGAGTATCAATTCAGTCAGGAAGCCAGCAGTCAGGCCTAAGCTCCCACCAGCAGTAAATGCTAAAGGACTGGCACAAGCCCTTTCGGGGCGGAGACTTCTGCTCTCCGCCCCCTAGCTTTACAGCGTAAAGCACGATGAACTCATCCCTATCAAGCTCAATACCAACGCATTATCGCCATAGACCGCTACTCAGATACTACGAAGTCACCTAGACTGTTCAAAAACAAGTGCTCTTTCACAACACTGCAGTCCATAAAAAAATAAAATCAGAACTGACCTGCTTACCAAGAAAGGCAATAAGAAATGAAGCTAATCCCCAAAATACTAATTATTCTCGCCTGTTTAGTAGCCATCGCCATGGTTATTTATCCCCCCATGCATACACTGCATAAGTACGGTACTTACAGTGTGGGTTATAACCTTATTTGGGAGAAATACACTGTTACAGCAGCACAATTATCCATTCAGCTAATCGTTCTTTTCGTTGTCACTGGGGCACTTGCTTACATCACCAACTTACCCAGTGTCGAAAAACCAGCTGAAGATGAAGAAAAGGGGGATGACGAATAAAACAAGATAACGTAAAACTAGTCGAAACCGCCTTCATGCTGAGGGCGCTCGATTTCCATCAACCTAACAAGCAAAAACGACGATGAATCCGCCACTGAGATATGAACCCCGCTTCATTTAGCCTCGATGAAGAGGGCGGTGGCAATAGTACTGACGCCCCAAAAACCATGCCAAACCAATAAGGATAGTCGCTAAAGAAATAGCACTATGCAGCCCCGCTGCCGCGTCAATATGAAACAACAACCCCATCATCACCACAAAAAACGCAAAGGCGGATTGTACATCGAGGTTTTGGCCGTTTTTAAAATTAGCATCTAGCATAGCTGCCTCCGTTGAAACATTACACCCACTTATTAGCAAGTATAGTTCGATAAAAAGGTAGCCGTTTAGAGGCTTTTCTAAATAGTAAATCCCTTACAAAAACCACTGGTTATAAAGCCCTGGCACCCTATTACCTTGCCGAGCCTTTGTTGCTGGAATCGACCTGACTCATACCTATCTCGTGACCGTTTCGCCAACCTCGTGCAGGTCAGTGCCATGGGTTTCGCTMAGCATCAAAACAGACASCAGTGTCAGCAGCGAGGCGAAGGCAATATAGACCGCAACATAAAAAGTGCCAAAAGCACCCCACAGGGCCGTGGCGATTATGGGCGCGAAGGCACCACCGAGAATGGCCCCCAATTGATAACCCAGAGACGCACCGGAGTAACGCACGTGGGTGCTAAATAGCTCGGCTAACAAGGCGGCCTGAGGGCCGTACATCATGCCGAGGAAGAGCTGCCCTCCACAGATAGCGACGACTATCCAGAGAAACTCCCCCGTATCAATTAAGGGAAAGAGGGCAAAGGCCCACACGCCACTCAGCACAGCCCCGAGCATATAGACGCCCCGCCGCCCGTAGCGGTCGGAATAGGCGGCGGCCAGAAACAGGGTTGGAATCTGCACGCAGGAGGAAATGAGCACCGCCGTTAAAATCATTTGTCGCGGCAAACCCAGCCCCGCCGAATGACTGCCGTAGGCCACCACAAATGCCACCAGAATATAAAAGGTCACCTGGACAGCAAAGAAGGCACCGGCGGCGAGGATAATTTCTCGTGGGTGGCTGCGCATCACTTCCAGTACCGGCGAGCGCGGCTTTTGTTTGGGCGCTACCTGAGCGTCGGCATCCGGCGCTTCATCGTGCCTGCGCTGTAAATCGCTAGTCGCAAGCTGCTCGGCCTGTTGTTTTTGCAGTGCTAAAAAGGCCGGCGTATCTTCCAGATGCAACTGCACATACAGGCTGATAGCAATCAAAATAATGCTCAGCAGAAAGGGGATGCGCCAGCCCCAGTCCATAAATTGCGCCTCGCTGCAAATGGCCATCACACCTAAAAAAGCTAGATTAGCGAGGATTAGCCCCACCGGTGCACCCGCCTGGGCGAAAGCGCCRTAGAAACCGCGTTTATTGGCTGGCGCGTTTTCTGTGACCAGTAGCATCGCGCCACCCCACTGACCGCCGACGGCAAAGCCCTGGGCAAAGCGCAACACAGTGAGCAGCAGGGGTGCGGCGATGCCGATGCTGCCATAGGTGGGCAGGCAACCAATCAAGGTGGTAGCAACGCCCATAATCATCAGCGCGGTCACCAGTGCCGCTTTGCGGCCCACCTTGTCGCCAAAGTGACCAAACACCATACCGCCCACCGGGCGGGCAATAAAACCCACAGCAAAGGTGCCGAAGGCGGCGATCAAACTCACCATCTCTGGCATATCTTCGGGGAAGAAAATGCTCGGAAACACCAGCGCTGCGGCGGTGCCATAAATAAAGAAATCAAACCACTCGATACTGGTGCCCGCCAGTGCGGTGAGCGCGACCTTGCGCATATTCTGAGYGGGGTTATCCGTGCCTGTCTGAGCCATAATTGTCTCAACTTTTATTATTTTTTCAGCAGAATAGCCGCAAAGTCGTGCCAGCGTCCACTGCTTATCCACAGCTTGGCTTCACTTGAACCCGCCATCGACAGTGGCACTGGGGCGGCGAATAAAGCATGATCAGGGCACTCAAAATAAATAAAATAATCAATCACGAGGAAACCCCCATGAAAATTGGCTACATGATGATGCTGGCAAATCACCACGATAATTTGTCCGATGCTGAAATGATTCGCGAAGAAATGCGCGTCGCCGAGATGGCCGAAGAGGCCGGTTATGATTCCCTTTGGTGTGCCGAACACCATTTTGATTCCTACTCTATGGCTGTGGACAATATTCAGATACTGACCTGGCTAGCGGCCCGCACCAAAAACATTATGATCGGCAGTGCCGCTATTATTTTGCCCTGGTGGACACAGCCGGTGCGCCTGGTCGAAAAAATTGCCACCATCGATGCCATGACCAACGGCCGCTATTTAATTGGCTTTGGCCGGGGCCTCGCCCGTAAAGAGTACGATGCTTTCGGGATTCCTATGGATGAAACCCGCGCGCGTTTTGATGAGTCGGCAAAAATGATTATTAAAGCGCTCGATACAGGTTACATCGAAGGCGATGGCCCCCACTTCCCCCAAGTGCGCACCGAAATAAAACCCAAACCCCCACAAAATACCAAAGACCGGGTTTATGGCGTTGCCATGTCRCCGGAGTCCGCCCAGGTAATGGGTGAACTCGGTGCCAAAATGATGTGCTTTGTACAGTTTGATATGGCTATGCACCTGCCCAATATCGAACGCTATCGCAGCGCGTTTACCGCTGAACATCAGCGGCCAGCGCCACCWCCCGTGCTACTGGATTTCTGCTATTGCGATAAAGATATAGGCAAGGCAAAAGACCGCGCGCGTAAATATCTGGCCGTGAACTATCTCTCCATCCTCCAACACTATGAATTTATGGAGGACTAYCACAAAGAAATTAAAGGCTATGAGGCCTACGGTAAATCCGCCGAATTCCTCAACTCACTGGGCCTCGAAGAAGCGGTAGAAGACTACATCAGCCACCAGGCCTGGGGCACGCCGCAGCAGATTCTCGACCAGCTCGAAGCCCGGCGCAGTATCCTCGGCGACTTCGAGTGGAACTCCATTATCAGTTACGGCGGTATGCCTTTTGACCTTGTGGAAGGTAGCATGCGCTTGATTGGTAAAGAGGTACTGCCCGAATTACGCAAGTGGTAAACGAGGCCTGTGTCTATCACGTTGATACAAGCCAAGTAACGTAGAATTCTGCGTCAGGTGATGAAGAAGTCCAGTATTCCTTTCTCAAGAACTAGCACTGTTGAATGGAGAACACCGGGTAACGTAGAGCTTCACGTCACCCGATGTTCTTTTAGAGAATTAGCAACACTCACCAGAGAAATCAGGAATGGGGAAGTTTGGTCGATTTGATCGCAGTCTGTCCCGAATGGCACTAAGTCAAGCCTGCCGAATTCATATACTAACAGCGACACATACAAAAAAATAAGAAGGTGAGCTGTAAAATAGACCTTATCCCATTCCGGCAAGAAGAAGGATAAGTCCAT
>NVWE01000023.1 GCA_002746135.1 Cellvibrionales bacterium
TGATAAAGCCATTGCGGTCCAGCGTGAGCTGATTGACATTGCCCATGGCATCGTAGCCATAGCTCACACGGGTATTGCCGGGGTAGGTGATGGTTTGCACGCGGCCGGCGTCATCATAGCGAATACCGAGGCTGGAGCCGACTAATGCGGTAGTTGTTTGTACGTCCTGATCTATCGACAGCACATCGCCAAAGCCGTTATAGGCGTACTGGGTAGTATTGGCGCCCCGGGTGAGACGACACAGCTTGTTCACACCGTTGGCGCAGGTATCGTAAGTATATTGAATGTCGTGAGCGGTGCCGGGTGCATCGGCGAAAGTCGGGCGATTGCGGGCATCATAGCTCAATGTAAAAACCTGGCCCTTGGCATCGGTGGTCGCGGTGCGATTGCCTGCTCCGTCGTGGTTATAGGTAGATGTACCGCTATCGGGGCTGACTCGGCTTACAAGATTACCCAGGTCGTCATAGGTATAGACAGTAGAGCTATCTTTCGGGTCGACGACCGCTGCGAGATTACCCTGAATATCATAATCCTGATCGGTTTGACTCGCTGCGGTGCTGGGGGCTGTACCGAGTGCATCGCCCAGTGTGGTGGTCAGGCGTTTAAGCTCATCATAGCCATAGGTCGTTTCGATGCCTTTACCGTTGGTTTGCCTATCCAGGGTGCCATCGGCCGCGTAATCGTAGTCAAGGCTTTCGTTGGCCTGATCGACAACATCCAGTCGGTTGTAGACATCAAAACTTCGGGTGATGGACTTGGTCAGAATATTATTGGGGTCATAGGTGGATTCACCGAGAATATTGCCCTCGGTATCAAGGTTGTAGTCGATGGTATTACCCAGACTATCGCTCATACCTACCAGGCGGCGGGCTTCATCGTACTCAAGGGTCAAGGTGCTGCCATCGGCCAGGGTGGTGGTTGCCACTTCGCCGGTTGGCAGATAGGTCCAGCTCGTCGTACGGCTATCGGTGCCAACTGTTTCGGTCACAGCGGCAAGACGGTCGGTGTAGGGCTGCCAATCGTAAGTCACCAGCAAACCATTGGGCCGGGTTTCGGCGATCAATTGCCGGTGGGCGTTGTACTGTAAATTATCTCGCTGAACGATGCCTAGCGGGCCGGTGATGCGCTGCAACATACCCTGATGTTGGTATTGGGCTGGGTCATCGGGATAGTACTCAAAGGTAGTGACATCCAGCACATTGGTGCGTGGCCCATCGATTTGACTGAGCTGCCCATAGGAGCCGTTATATTCAAAGGAGCTGGTTCGCGAAATGCTAGTGCCGTCGGGCTTGAAACCATCGACGGTGCGACGCAACAAGTTTGCGAACTCGTCATACTCCAGGGTGGTGACTTTATCCTCTCCCGTAAGGACGGATGGCTCGGTAATGCTGTTTATCTTCGAGAGGAATCGCGAATCGTAAGTGTAGTCGGTGCGGCGTTGTAGTGGCGTACCTACGGCCTCGATTTGATAGCCGGGATTGCCATTGGCGTCGTAGTTACCATATTCAGTGGCGGTACCGTCGATGGTTTGTGACAGCTTGTCGTTTGTAAGAGGGTCGTAATTGTAGGCAGCGAGGCTGGTATCGCCATTAGCACAAGTCGCGCCCTGCGTGTCTGTAACAAGCCCTGAGCCCAGCTGTGCCGTGGCACCAAAAGCGCTAATATTACCGAGGCTATCTGTCGCCGTTCGCTCACCGTCCATACCGTAAAGCACATCGACCCGCTCTGCACCCGTGCCGTGGTAGCTACTGATAGCGTATCCCGCCGAATCATATTTCCAGCTTGCGTAACGGACACCGCGCTCGTCAGTAATACCCGTCAATAAATCTGGGTGTGTGATGTCTTCGTAATGGTAAAATCGCGAGCTGCCGTCCGGCTTAATCAACGAGGTCAAACTGCCATTCGTGTAGTCATAAGTCCATAAGCGGGTTTCACCTCCAGAGGCGCTTTGCTCTGAAGCCCGGTAATCAATACTGCTTAAAAAATCATTCGCATCGTAAGTGAACAACAACACTTCGCCACTGCTACTAACGACTTCACTCAAGCGTCGTTGGTTGTCATAGTCCAATGTTTGGGTATTGCCCTTAATGTCAACAATGGATAGCAACTTGCCCTTGCCGCTATATATCTCAAGGCTATCTTGCTCGGTGGTCAGCTCCCAGCTGCCGCCATTTTTAGCCAGTGCGTAATGAACGTCGGCATCGCCAAGCCAGCCTGAAGCGGTATCAATTAATGTAAGACCTTGCCCGCTGGGTCGTTTCAAGAAGGCTTTTGAAATGGCATTTTTGCCCTTACCATCTTTACTAAAAGTAATCGAGCGCTCAAAACTATGGCGCCATCCCTGGCCCAAGGTGCCCGATACCGGGTCCTGTGAGTTGTAATAACGGGTGAAATCTAAGACAGAAGCACTCAAGCCAAGCAGATCATTTTCGCGCTGAAACTTATTACCGCTGACCAGGTTTATGGGGTTACCAACACAACCATTTTCAGGCACCGAACCAAGGTTTTTAGCATCCTCTAAGTCAGCAACTTCCTCACTGGATGAACTTAAGGTCCTCGCGGTAAAGGTAGGATAACTGGCGTATTCAGGTGGGTTGAGTGGCGCACCACTTGAGACAGCCGTAATCGTCGCCTCACCTTCGCTACTGCCAAAGCTGACGTAAACCTGGGCAATACCATCTGCATCTGTGATAGCGGACAAGACAGTGCTACTCGAAGGCGGTGAGGAAGGGCCTGAAACCAAACCACTGCCATTTGTTGAATCCATGACAAAGGTAACCGTTTTACCCGCAACGCCATTGCCACTCGAACTAAGCAGCTTAGCCCGAAGAGGGTTACCAGCTACAGTATTGAGCTGACCACTAATTGCCATACCGCCAACCGCCTCAAGCGTATCACCAACCACCTCATAAGCCTTGGTGTAAATAACCGTGTTGTTATAAACCAGCTCTAACTGCCAGCTTCCAACACTTTGCTTCGGGTTACTGGACACACCTACCTCGACAAAATTCTGGCAAGTGGTATTAAATGCAGACGAGGGCTGCCAACAGCCCTTTGAATCATCCCATGTTAAATAGCGACTTTGTTCTTGGTAGCCACTGAGAAAAGAAGTCCAGCGCCAAATGAGCCTATCCCCATCACTGGCAAGTGAGCCATCCAGAAACACGGTTTGCTCTACGGCATAGGATGTAAAATAGGCCCAATTATCATGCATTTCCCAGCCCATGCGCGCCTGATAAAAATAGGCTGAAATGTATTGTACAAGCCACTCTTCCGGCGTAACGGGGTGTGTGCTGGCCTCTGCCACGCTAAGCTCGGCTTGTTCTTTTGAGGGAGGAGTCTTTGCATTATCTTTCTGGGCATCCTGCACAACAAGGTATTCAGCGCCATGAAAATCGAGCTCAACTGCAAACGCAGTAGGGCCAAAACAACTCAGAAAAAAACAAAGTAATAAACAATAAAGCGTTTTATTGGCACTTACGCAACTGTAATGCCTAAGGAGCGGTCTTTTTCGAGTAGATTCCGAAGCCTCGCTTTGAATCAATAAAACTCTATTAGCCAGCAATTTAGTAACACCAATCTCCTTAAACTTCCATATTACAGCGATTGAACTGCATAGCCTGCAAACTCACAGGACTAAGGCACAGTCGTATTTACTTGCTAAAACAAGCGTCTAATAAAAAAAGCGCCTGCTTTACATCTGAGAGAAATAGAGAAATAGAGAAATAGAGAAATAGAGAAATAGAGAAATAGAGAAATAGAGAAATAGAAAAATAGAAAAATAGAAAAATAGAAAAATAGAAAAATAGAAAAATAGAAAAATAATTCCACTGCATATATCCGTCGCCACTGATACCGACAACATAATCCCTGCCACTCCCTGTCTACCTACCCTGTAAACAATGCGCTCTGGACTGTAATTATTTGCAGCTTGCAAGTCAATAATTTTTTCGGAAAAGGCAAAAAACTGGTTATGTTGATAATAATCTACAAGGACACCCATGACACGAGACGTATAGAGGCTTACTTCCCCTAAGACTTCTCATCATCGCAGATTTTCAAAAACCCGAAGCGCAGAAAAAATTTTAAACCAAATAAAAAGCCCCACTACAAGAGCGGAGCTTTGGTGCCAAATAATATTATCTGGCAGGTTTACTCTTTATTATAAAAAGCTACTTAATATCCAAACCCTGCAACTGTCCCTCATCACGCCAGTCATCAAGTATCTTAAAGAACTCCGGTGCACCGCCGCCATATTGGCCGCTGAAAAAACCGGCCCCATTCTCTTTACCTTCCTCATTGTAATAACCGGGGGTACATTCAGCGTAAAAACGCTTGCCGAGGTTGGCCAGTTTGTTGATTGTTGCCACCCATTCGTCTTCTGCTTCCACCGTTGTTTCAACGGTACGGGCATTGTTGTCCATGGCGTGTTTTAGCACGTAGGTCAGGTGCTTGGCTTGTTCGTTTAATGCGTGGGGAATGCTGGTGGTGAAGCCCGTTTGGGTCAGGCCCATGGTGAAGACATTGGGGAAGTCGTGGCTGTATAAGCCGTGGAAGGTTGAAAGGCCATTCGCCCATTTCTTGCTGAGGGTAGCGCCATTGCGTCCGGCGAGGTCATAACCCGACTGTTGGGTGAAGTTGGTGCCGACCTCAAAACCGGTGGCAAAAATCAAGCAATCCAGTTCATATTCAACACCATCAACGACGACGCCTTTTTCAGTGATGCGCTCTACGCCCTGGCCCTGGGTATCGACGAGAGTCACGTTGGGCAGGTTGTAGGAGGCGAGGTATTCGTCGTGAAAACCGGGACGCTTACAGAACTGGCGATAGTAAGGCTTCAGGTATTCAGCTGTTTCAGAGTCTTTAACAATGGTATCGACTCGGGCTCTGACCTGATTCATTTTTTTAAAATCGGCAATTTCCAAAGCGGCAGCAACTTCTGACGAACTCATCTGGGGATTTAACTTACGCTGTATGGGGCCAGATAAATTGCGAAAAATCTCCGTCCAGCCATCGCTCACCAGGTCTTCATCTTGAAAGCCACCGGCAGTAATAATATTGAAGTTGTCCATGCGTTTTTGCTGCCAACCGGGCTGTAGATTATTCGCCCATTCGGTGTCGGTGGGACGATTATTGCGCACATCAATAGACGATGGTGTCCGCTGAAAAACGTGTAATGACTGAGCCGCTTCGCCGAGGTGGGGAATACACTGCACCGCCGTTGCGCCCGTACCAATAATACCGACCCGCTTGTCTTTGAGTTTATCGAGGCCACCCTCGGAGGAGCCGCCCGTATAGTCATAATCCCAACGGCTCGTATGGAAAGTATGGCCTTTAAAATCGTTAATACCGGGAATGCCGGGTAATTTTGGACGATTTAAGGGGCCATTAGACATCACTACATAATGGGCCTTGATGCGATCGCCACGATTCGTTTCGACGACCCAGCGAGCAGAGTCTTCGTCCCACTGCATGTGGGTAAT
Organism: Cellvibrionales bacterium; assembly: GCA_002746135.1. Taxonomy (GTDB): domain Bacteria; phylum Pseudomonadota; class Gammaproteobacteria; order Pseudomonadales; family Porticoccaceae; genus Reddybacter. The sequence continues at coordinate 5,484 of NVWE01000023.1, forward strand.
TTCCGTTTGCAGGCAAGCGTTGTCATAAAGCTTGTACTTGCGGGCAATAGCTTTGGAATGAGCAAGAATTTCAGGCGCGTGAGAATACTTTTCTGTCGGTACAAAATCCAGCTCTTCAAGCAGCGGCAAATAGACATAAGCTTCGACATCGCACTGGGCACCGGGGTATCGGTTCCAATACCAGGTGCCACCAAAATCACCGCCCTTCTCAATAACACGAATATCTTTAACGCCGGCTTCACGCAGGCGGGCACCGGCCAACAAACCTCCAAAACCACCGCCAACGATAACCACTTCAACTTCATCGTTAATCGGCTCGCGTGTGATTTCCTCTTCGACATAGGGGTCGTCAATGTATTTAGTGAAATCACCCGTCACTGTCTGGTATTGCTCAGAAGTCTCCTTACGGATCCGCTTGTCACGCTCCATCCGGTACTTTTCACGCAGGGCATTGGGGTCGAAATCGAGTTCAGAAAGGTCGATTGAGGAATGTGTAGCATTTGTCATAGTGGGTTCCTGTTTTAAATGAGTTTCCCCTGTCTCTGTACTCGATGGCAGTGGTAGACATGCATCGAGTACAGAGACAGGATGGAAATAATCCAGATATTGTAACAGGCGAAATGACAGCGATACGCCAGTACTGTCAACAGCGATGAATTAGCAAAAATGCGCTAGTTTCAGGTATCATCCGCAACCATTTCAGACGACCTACTAGTGCTCTTATCCCATGAAAACACTCGACCTCCTGTCCTGCCCCGAAGCAACKCTGACAGCCGAGCTCAAAAAAATGAAAGCCAGAGAGTTAGAGCGCCATACCCGAAAATTATTAGCCAAACTCGGGCTAMGTRATTATGACGAYGTTATGGCTACGGTAATTAAAACCATTGCCAAGCTCGATGCCGATAAGGCTGATCGCTTCAGCACGCTGCAATCGTTAATTCATTCACTACTGCCCACAATAGAAAAAGACAAGCCTGAKMATAATGCGCTGATCGAGMGRCTATCTTTAATAATGATGCTTTTAGTCGCCAAGCAATTTCATAAAATACACACCGCCCGCGATTGARCCAATCTCCTCGATCAGCCCTTCAAYCATTCCTTCGATCAAAATTTAAGCCTTAATTTATGCAACGAATCGTAGAAAGCATTCAACGCGGRGCCAAACCGGGTGTTGATGCCTGCCGKTTGTTTCATGGCCGAGGGCATTGCTATTCGGRTYTAGAGTTTATCAGCGTCGACTGGTTTTCACCGGTGCTGCTGATCAGCCTTTATAAAGAACCCGATRCTGAATGGCTGGCGCAATTTCGGGATAAAATCAGTCAATTTAATAAGCAAAGCGACATTGAAAACATCATTMTRCAGTACCGTTATTTACAGGGTGCGCCGAGTGAAAAMCTGAAGGGCAATATTGCCGGCGACTATGACGCCGTGGAAAAGGGACTGAAATTTCGGCTCAATTTTAAAGCCAATCAAAATGTTGGTTTTTTCCTCGATATGGCCGAATGTCGGCAAGTGCTTCGAGAACGAGTTAAAGGTAAAAGCGTACTGAATCTCTTTGCTTACACCTGTGCTTTTTCAGTSGTGKCCGCAGAGGCAGGYGCCGCAAAGGTCGTGAATRTTGAYATGGCAAAAGGGGCACTTAATACGGGCAGGCTCAACCACCAGTTGAACGATAACGACAGTCGTTCAGTTTCCTATTTGAGCCACGATGTTTTCAAATCCTGGGGCAAGATCCGCAAGTACGGCCCCTATGAYAYSGTCATTATCGACCCRCCCAGTTTTCAGGCGGGGAGTTTTAATGTCAGAAAGGATTATCAAAAAATTGTCAGGAAGCTACCCGRCTTACTGAACCCMAAYGGKCAAGTTATCGCCTGTTTAAACTCRCCGGATTTAAGCTTTKMTTTTTTGCGCGAGTTATTTACCGACATTGGCGGCTTCACMGAAAAACAGGTRRTTGCAACACYGGCCTCTTTTCCAGAAGCCGATGCCRAYAARGGCYTAAAAACCTTACTYTTTGAGAGAACTAGCTGTTAAGTGTTTTCTGTTAAAGCYTCTTCAGAAACAACAATCCCATTACTATCGGCATAAATATATTCACCGGGSTTAAAGGTMAYACCACCAAAGGTCACGGGRATATTAAARTCRCCAATGCCACGCTTTTCAGTTTTCAGCGGGATGGCAGAAAGCGCCTGCACGCCGAGRTCGAGTTCTGAAATAGTGCTCACGTCGCGAATACAGCCGTAAACAATCACCCCTTCCCAACCGTTCTKTTGCGCATTCTCGGCGATCATGTCGCCCAGTAAGGCTCTGCGCAGCGAGCCACCACCATCGACCACTARTACTCGACCATGGCCGGGRGTASCCAAATTCTCTTTCACCAGTGAATTATCTTCAAARCACTTYACYGTYACGATYTCACCAAAAAAGGMTTCGCGRCCACCAAARTTCGACATCATGGGTTCGAGCACGCGTRCCAGTTCGGGGTTGTCATCRCATAAATCGGGGGTAAGGTCGGTCATCGGCTTGCTCCAGCAGTACTCAGTTCATTAGAACGCTGATTATACGCAAAGCCTGCGCGCCAGCTCTGATTTATTCTTCCACAAATACCCTATCGACACCCAAGAGCCTATAAAATAGTGNCCCTYBKAWTTTTDDTKNTGAGCACCGCAGGTCAATGCCCGAGATGATCGTACTGGATTACCCTTTTCGCAGTGACGTTGAAGTACTCTTCAATGCCGTGCGCGATTTGCCCAGCCCGATATGGTTCGACAGCGGCAAACCGCGATCTTTACAGGGACGGCTGGATATTATCAGCGCCGCACCCGCGCGCATTCTTGAAACCCATGGCRACTCAACCCTGATTAGCGACAGCGAGGGAAACAGCCAGACCAGTTCGGTTTGTCCCTTCGCGCTCTGTCAGGAGACSATGGATGACTTCGCCCTAACAGGTGACAAGCTCACAGAACTTCCCTTTGTTGGTGGTCTTRCCGGTTTTTTCGGTTATGGGCTTGGGAGCACATCCGTCAGTGAGCCCAGCCARGGCCCCGATGATATTCCCGACATGCGTCAGTGCTACTACCTTTGGGCGCTGGTGATTAACCAACAAATATCCCAGGCCCATCTGGTTTTTCACCCTGCCTGCCCGCGAAGTTTGAGGCGAGATATACAGGCTCGACTCGCCTCCCCAGCRSCWCTGCCYGWMGAYARCTTYTCCTTAWCATCARACTTYCARGCCAGYACCACCCGYAGYGGMTAYGAAGCCGACGTYGYMCGGGTRAAAGATTACATYGCWGCTGGCGACTGCTATCARGTCAACTATGCCCARCATTTTTCAGCTRARTTTCAGGGYGARCCCTGGAGYGCCTATTTGCACTTRCGCAARGCTCTRCCYTCMCCSTTTAGTACCTTTTTAAGCTGGGATGACAAAGCGCTGCTATCCYTATCGCCMGARCGYTTTATCAAAACATCMGGCCAGCAGGTYGAAGCCAAGCCSATMAARGGCACGATTACSCGRGGTATTTCYGTCGAAGARGAYCAGGAGCAGGCCATCACCCTGATGAATAGCAGCAAAGACCGGGCAGAAAATTTAATGATTGTCGATCTGCTGCGCAATGATTTGGGCAAGTCCTGTGAAGCAGGCTCGATCCGCGTACCGAAATTATTTAATCTCGAAAGCTTCGCCAACGTTCATCATTTGGTCAGCACGATAACCGGGCGYATTCGTGAAGATATCAGYGCGCTAGATTTGTTGGCCGGCTGCTTCCCCGGTGGTTCAATTACTGGCGCACCGAAGAAACGGGCGATGGAAATTATTGCCGAATTAGAAGAAGTGCCACGCACAATTTATTGCGGCAGTATCGGCTATATCAGTGCCAATGGGCGGATGGATACCAATATMGCCATCCGCACCYTGCTTGCGGAAAAGAACAAACTCCATTGCTGGGGCGGCGGCGCTATTGTTAGTGATTCACAGGCCGATAGTGAATATCTGGAATCTTTAGCCAAGGTGTCTTTGTTAATGGAAACATTGGCCAAGCTTTAAAAYCCTTAGAATAATTTAATCGACCTATAAACTCAGCGGCCGATTACTGGCATCAATAAAAGCCTGCTTTAAATTATCGTAACCATATATCGCCGGGAATTGCGGGAACTCAGCAACCACATTATCGGGTGCCATAAACAGAATACCTTCGTCGGCTTCGGCCAACATGGTGGTGTCGTTATAGGAGTCACCAGCGGCAATAATGCGGTAATAAAGACTCTTTAACGACAATACAGCCTGGCGCTTGGGGTTGGCCTGACGCAGTTTATAGTCCGTCACGCGACCACTTTTCTCGTCCACTTCAAGCTGGTGACACAGCAGTGTCGGGAAGCCCAGCTGGCGCATTAAGGGCTGTGAAAATTCGTAGAAGGTGTCAGACAAAATAATCACCTGAAARCGTTCACGCAACCAGTCGACAAATTCAACGGCACCGTCGAGAGGCTTGAGGCGGGCAATCACTGCCTGAATTTCATTTAARCCCAGGCCGTGCTCRTCRAGTATGCGCAGMCGTTGCTGCATCAGCACATCGTAATCGGGAATATCACGGGTTGTGGCTTTTAAGGCCTCGATGCCRGTTTCTTCGGCAAAGGCAATCCAGATTTCGGGTATTAATACCCCTTCAAGATCAAGGCAGGCTATTTCCACAACAAGGCTCCAATTGGTTAAAAATCGGCGTTACTCTACCAGTTTGGTRCCGGGGTGCAAGTCAGTAATGCCTGCACCAAAGCTAACGCAAAAGCTGGAGCAATAACTCGCACCGTAACTCGAGTTATAAGTAGCCGCCCATAAAAAAGGCCCGTTCAAAATAASTCATTCACTTATACCGAACAGGCCTCCTTTCAATTTGGCAAACTGTACTAATACTCTGGCAAATCAAAACCTGCAAAAAATTTATCCAGGTCTTCCCTGGCAGTAATACTGCAGGCCTCATCCACCACATCGCGGTTGAGGTGGGGCGCAAAGCGTTCAATAAAGTCATACATAAAGGTGCGCAAGTAAGTGCCGCGTCGAAAGCCGATACTGGTGACGCTGGACTTAAACAGGTGCTTGGCTTCAAGCGCAACCAAGTCACTGTCCTGTACCGGGTCATAGGCCATGTGAGCGACGATACCAATGCCCAAACCTAGACGCACATAGGTTTTGATAACGTCAGCATCGGTTGCTGTAAACACAACTTTGGGGTCAAGGCCTTTCTGACGGAAGGCTTCATCGAGCTTAGAACGGCCAGTAAAGCCAAAGACGTAAGTGACCAATGGGTGCTTGGCCACTTCCTCAAGTGTTAGCTCCGAGAGCTGGCAAAGAGGGTGATCCTTCGGTACAAGGATGCAACGATTCCAGCGGTAACAGGGCATCATCAACAAGTTATTGAACAGGTCGAGGGCTTCTGTGGCGATGGCAAAATCGGCATCGCCATCGGCGGCCATCTCAGAAATTTGAATCGGCGTGCCCTGATTCATGTGCAGAGAAACATCCGGGTAACGCTCAATAAAAGAGCCAATAACATCCGGTAGCGCGTAGCGGGCTTGGGTGTGAGTAGTAGCAATGGAGAGGCTACCCTTATTCGGCGAGCTGTATTCCTGAGCCAGCTGCTTAATACTTTCAACCTTGCCGAGGATTTGTCCGGCAATTTCCAGCACTTCCGCTCCGCCAGTCGTCACTCGCGTCAGGTGTTTACCGCTGCGAGAAAATATTTCCAATCCGAGCTCATCTTCCAGGAGGCGAATCTGTTTGCTGATGCCGGGTTGAGAGGTGTACAGACTTTGAGCGGTCGCCGATACATTGAGATCGTGGCGAGACACTTCCCAGATATAGCGCAATTGCTGTAATTTCATGGACACTTTCCCTAGACGACTAAGATATAAAAATATAAATAACTATTCCTTTGAAGCATAGAGCCTTATCGGTAAAGTTGCCAATCAATTTATTGCACTGGTTAACGGATTCACTTGCCCGACATACTTCTCTACATTCTCTCTGGCGCTGGCGTCGGACTGGCGATCGGCTTAACCGGTGTCGGCGGCGGCTCGTTAATGACACCGCTGCTAATTCTGTTTGGCTTCCCCTATAACGTCGCCATTGGCACCGACCTGCTCTATGCCGCCGCCACCAAGGCCAGCGGTGTTGCCGCCCACAAGCGTAAACAGAGTATTCAGTGGCCGATCGTTGCTTATCTCGCCGCCGGTAGTATTCCGGCATCATTGGTGACCAGTTATTTCCTCAACGCCTTCTTTAGCGAGGCCGACGCTTATGAGGCTATTCTGACTCGCAGCCTGGGTATTATGCTTATTCTCACGGCGCTAGTATTACTGTTTAAAAAGGTGTTGCGCCAGAAGAGTGAAAAACCGCCAGGGAAAATCGGCCTGTTTTTCCAAAGCCACGCTAAATATGTCACGTTGTTGAGTGGCGTTTTTCTCGGTATTTTCGTCACCCTGTCATCTGTTGGGGCCGGTGCTTTTTGCGCCGCCCTGCTGATGACACTCTACCCTCGCCTGCCCGCCCTGCATGTGGTGGGTACGGATATCGCCCACGCTGTGCCGCTGACACTGATCGCCGGGCTTGGCCATTTATTGTTATTGGGCAATGTCGATTTTGTGTTGCTGGCTTGCCTGTTAACAGGTTCTTTACCCGCGATTCAACTGGGCACGCATTTGGCTTCCCGCTTACCGGGGCACATTCTACAATCCTTACTCGCCTGCCTATTATTGGGTATGGGCGTACACTTCGCTGCTAGTTAATGGACGGGGCTACTAGCCCTCTTCGTTGGCGATACCGTGGGGCACATGCCCCGTCGCCACCTTGGCACTCGCCGATTCACAGTGACCCTGCTGATCATCAAAAAACACATCAGCACCGTAGGCGCGCAGAAATTCACTTTTATTAAGACCGCCCAAAAATAGCGATTCGTCTATGCGGATACCCCACTCCCGCAGGGTGCGCACCACCCTTTCGTGGGCTGGCGCTGAACGGGCTGTCACCAGCGCCGTGCGTATGGGGCCGGTCTCGGGGGGGAACTCAGCCTGTAATTGTTGCAAGGCCTGTAAAAAGTTTTTGAAGGGGCCGCCGCTAAGGGGTGTTTTGGCCGCTGCTTTTTCACTTTCGGTAAAGGCGGCCAGCCCCTCTGTTTTATAGATGCGTTCCGCTTCATCTGAAAACAGCACCGCATCACCATCGAAGGCAAAACGAAGTTCATCGCTGTCATCAGCAGAAGTATCGCCCGATGACAAAAGAGTCGCCGCCGCGATACCGTATTTCAGTGCGTTGCGTACGTCTTCAGCATGGGTCGATAAAAACAGGTGGCAACCAAACGCTGAAACATAACGATAGGGGCTTTCGCCACCGCAAAAAGCAGCACGGGTAATATCTAACTGGTGGTGTTCGATAGAATTAAAAATACGTAAGCCGGTGTCTGCAGAATTGCGTGACAGTAAAATCACTTCGACCCGAGGCACGGCAAATTTTTCATTAATACGCAATAGCTTTTGCACCAGGGGAAAAGCATCGCCTGGCTCAAGAGGCTCATCTTCATGTTCAATCTGGTACTGAGAATAAGCCTTTAAGCCCTTTTGCTGAAAAACCCCATCGCTCTCTTTTAGATCAAACAAAACCCGGGAAGAAATGGCAATCACCAGTTTTTCGTTGTTCTTATCTTGGGTATTTGACACGTTTTAATTTTCCCTGTTTTTCATAGTAGGTGGGGGTTTAGCCGATGAATACAAACGCGTTTAAACCTGCTCCGCTTATTTCTCGGCCTCTGCCTCTGCTGAAAACCAGGACAGGGTTAAACGGAAAATAACCGGGCTTAATAAAAGCAGTGCAATTAAGTTTGGAATCGCCATTAAGGCATTCAGTGTATCAGCCAGCAGCCAGGCAATACCCAAACCTTTAACGGCGCCAATATAAACCGCCAAAGTCCAGAGAATACGATAGGGCACGATGACTTTAAGACCAAACAAATATTCGGCACAGCGCTCGCCATAGTAACTCCAGCCCAGAATAGTGGTGAAGGCAAAGAGCACGAGCGTAACAGCAACAAACTTATCGCCAAGACCCGGAAAGGCTGTAGCAAAGCCCGAGGCTGTCATCGCCGCTGCCTCGGCATCACTCGTCCATACCCCGGTAAGAATAATCACCAGGCCGGTCATGGTGCAGATAATCAGGGTGTCGATAAAAGTACCCAGCATGGCAATACTGCCCTGGCGCACCGGGCTATCCGTCTCCGCCGCCGCGTGGGCAATGGGCGCACTACCCAGGCCGGCCTCGTTTGAGAACACACCTCGTGCAACACCCATGCGGATCGCCAGCATCACCGCAGCACCAGCAAAACCACCCTCTGCCGCTACGGGGTTAAAAGCACTGTGTAGTATTAAGCTAAATGCTGCGGGAATTTCGCCGAAATGTTGGGCGATAACAACACCACAGCCCAGAATATAAGCGATGCCCATCAACGGTACCAGTGTCGAGGCAACGCGGGCAATCACCTTGACGCCGCCTAGCAGGACAATACCGACAAGGGTCGCCATCACCACGCCAGATACCCAATGGGGCACCTGAAAAGAGCTTTCCAGTACACGCGCAACCTCACTGGCCTGCACGGTATTGCCGATGCCAAAACCTGCCAGCATGCCGAATAGCGCAAATAATGTCGCTAGCCATAGCCACCGCTGGCCGAGTCCATTTTTAATGTAGTACATGGGGCCACCCACTTTACAGCCCGTCTCATCGGTCTCCCTGTAGTGAACAGCAAGCACGGCTTCTGCATATTTTGTCGCCATGCCCACCAGTGCCGTGCACCACATCCAGAACAAAGCACCTGGCCCACCGATACCAATAGCAGTGGCAACCCCGGCGATATTGCCCGTGCCCACGGTGGCCGATAGCGACATCATTAAGGCTGCAAAGGGGCTGATGTCGCCCTCGCCTCTCGCCTTGCGCCCTTTGAATAACTGTACAAAGGCAAAGCCGAGTTTGCGCAGGGGCAAGAGGCGTAGACCCAACATCAGATAAAGGCCGGTGCAGAGGATGAAACACAGCATCACCGGCCCCCAGGCAAAACTGTTGAGGGTGCTTAATAAGGACTCAATTGATTTCATTATTATTCTTTGATTCTCAAGAGTATTTGTATTGGCTTTTATTAAAAAGAAAGCTGATCGCGCTGGGCAAATAAGCCGAACAAACCGCCAGTGTGTATAAAGACAATATCATTGGCTTCAGCAAAATAGCCCTGCTCTATTAGAGTCAGCATGCCATGAAATGCTTTGCCCGTATAAACTGGATCGAGTAATAAACCCTCAAGAGCAGCGACCTTTTTAATGGTCGAAAAAACATCGGGGCCAGCTTTAGAATAACCCGGCCCAATAAAATCATCATTCACCTGTACCGATAAGCCCGCAGGCAAAGTAGGCATCTCGTAACGGCTTTGCCAATCGCTAATATCAGCCATCACTTTGCGCTGAAAATAAGCAGCGCTATCACATACGGCAATACCCAGTACCTGAGCATCGAGCTGATGTAGAGCACAACCCAAACTCAAGCCAGCTTGTGTACCACCGGAACCCGTTGCATGAACGATATGCGCGGGTTGAATTTCAGCCTGTTTGAAATCACTCATCAACTCGTCAACACAGCGAATATAGCCCCAAATACCCGTTCCATCACTTGCACCGGTGGGAATCAAATAAGGTTTGCGGCCCTGGGCAGCGTAGTGCTGAGACCAATGCTCAAATAGTTCACTCTGGCGAATCTGGAATTCCGCTTTGGAATAAATAGAGATTTCTGCACCGGCGAGGTAATCGAGAAATAAATTGCCATCCGGGCTTGTTGATTGCCCATCACCAGCCTCCTCATGCCGAAGCTCTTCATCTCTAAGTATTAGATGAACCTTAAGCCCCAAACGGGCACCGAGAATGGCCGTGGCGCGACAGTGATTTGATTGCACACCGCCGCAGGTAATGAGGGTATCGCAGCCTTGAGCAAGCGCCCGCGCCAGGGTGAATTCAAGCTTGCGGATTTTATTGCCGCTAAGGGCGCAGTCTGTAAGGTCATCCCGCTTGACCCAAATACGCGGCCCTGAAAACTGCGCAGACAATCTATCTAAAGGCTGGAGTGGCGTTGGCAGCAGGGCCAGGGCCAGACGTTCCGGGTAATCAATGTTGGGATCTGCAATCATCAACCCTGATCCTTCGCCTGAAATGGCCTATGACCATAGCATAGAGTGTGAAATGAGCGCGGGGATAACATTGGGGGCAACTATCCTGAAACAGGGGGCGATGCCCTGCCCCCAAACGTCATCAGGTCTTAAATCGCTTTGATGGTGCCCTTTGGCAAAACGGCATGGATAGCATTGCGCTGGAATTTAAGCTCCACTTTATCGGAGACTTCAAGTACCAGATAGTCGCCTTCAAGCTTATTGATTTTGCCGATAATACCGCTGTTCGTAACGATTTCATCACCCTTGGCAATGCTGGTTACCAGCTCCCGATGCTCTTTCTGCTTTTTACGCTGGGGGCGAATAATCATAAAATACATAAACACAAACAGGCCGGCAAACATGGCCATAGTAATCAGCGGATCAGGCTCACCCGCTGCGGGTGCTGCTGCGTGGGCTGAAGATATAAAAAATGACATGGTCTAAGCTCCTAAAGCTACTCAAATAAAATCTGTTAATTTCACTGTTTAAGATGAATGGCCCAACTGTTAATCAGACAGGTTATCCACTATCCACTGCTGTACATCGTCGTGATGGGTTTTAGTTTTTACTTTGGCAATAACATGCTTGAGACGCCCATCTTTACCAATAATAAAAGTGGTGCGTTTGAGGCCCATATATTCTTTGCCAAAGGTTTTTTTCATCCCCCAGACACCGTATTTATCGGCAATGGAGTGATCTTCATCTGACAATAAATCAAAGTTCAGTGACTGCTTATCTTCAAAGCGTAGCAAGCGTTCAACCGCATCGGGGCTAACGGCCAGTACCACTGTGTCGAGCTTGGCAAACTCAGCTTTGCTATCGCGAATGCCACAGGCCTGTACATTACAGCCCGGAGTCATCGCCTTCGGATAAAAATATAAAACAACATTTTTACTGTCGCGGAAACCTTTCAACGTCACCGTTTCGTCACGCTGGTTTTGCAAACTAAAGACGGGGGCTAAATTACCAACTTTAGGTAGAGTCATAATGATTTCCTCTTTGACAGTTCTCTTTGTTTTATTTTTATTCGCGGGTCACGTACACAACAGGCTTCTAAAAAAAGAGCGCCAAATAGGCGCTCTTTTCAAGGTCAGTCGCTTAGGGCAGCAGGTGCTGAACAGCATCGCGCTCTTCAGTTAGTTCCTGCTGGGTGGCTTGCATTTTGCCACGGGAGAAATCATTAATTTCAAGCCCCTGAACAATACTCCAGTCACCGTCTTTACAAACACAGGGGAAAGAGTAAATCAGGCCTTCGGTAATACCGTAGCTACCGTCGCTGTAAATACCCATGCTCGCCCAGTCGCCTTCGGCAGTGCCGAGTGCCCAGGTGCGCATGTGAGAGATCGCTGCGTTGGCAGCCGATGCCGCACTGGAAGCGCCACGAGCAGCAATAATCGCCGCGCCGCGCTGTTGCACGGTGGGAATGAAGTCAGCTTCGTACCAGTCTTGCTCAACCAGGTCGATAGCAGTTTTACCATTCACTTTGGCATGATGGAGGTCGGGGTACTGAGTTGCTGAGTGATTGCCCCAGATAGTCATGTTGGTAATGTCGTTAATGGTAGTGCCCGTCTTGTCGGCCAGCTGAGACATGGCGCGATTGTGATCGAGACGTGTCATTGCAGTGAACTGACGTGGGTTAATAGACGGCGCATTACGCTGGGCGATCAAGGCGTTGGTATTAGCGGGGTTTCCGACAACCAGCACTTTGATATCACGGCTGGCATTGGCATCAATCGCCTTACCCTGAGCAGAGAAGATGGCAGCGTTGGCTTCGAGCAGATCTTTACGCTCCATGCCGGGGCCACGAGGACGCGCGCCAACTAGCAAAGCGTAGTCGGTATCTTTGAACGCGACGTTGGCGTCGTCTGTTTGTACGATACCGGCCAGCAGTGGGAAGGCACAATCGTCAAGCTCCATCGCCACACCTTTCAGTGCTTCGAGGGCGGGTGTGATTTCCAGCAGCTGTAAAATAACCGGCTGATCCGTACCGAGCATTTGGCCAGCGGCGATACGAAATAAGAGGGAGTAGCTAATTTGGCCAGCGGCGCCGGTAACAGTAACGCGAACAGGTGCTTTCACGGGAAATCTCCTTAGTCATTCATTAAGAGGGGTTTTCGAGGCGCGAATTATACGGTAATACCATGCTTCACGCCTCTATTTTCAACCCGGGCTAGCCGGATCGTTTGGATATTTATGTGGCTATGTAGGACGCCACAGAGCCTAAGCCGTAAGCTCTGTGTAACGGGCCTTTAAGGCTGAGTACAAAGCATCTTTAAACGAGGGGTCGCTAGCATCGAGTTCAAGGCTCAGTTCAACCAGGTGCTCGTTATCTTCGCGCCCGCCCCAGTCTTTCGAATAGGTACCACTTTGATAGCCGTGATCCTGACGGAAAAAGTTGAGTACGTTCTTGCCAACATAGCGGGTATAGAGCTCATCGAAATTCAAATCAGCACTATTGAGCAGTACGACAAACTGCTGAGGATCAAAGCTCTTTGTGCTGAGAGTGCTCAAAGTGAAGGCTTCTAGCTGATCGCGAAAGTCACCTGCACCAGTAGAATCGCTGGCCTGAAATACCTTCTCCAAATCAGTCGCCAAGGCTTTTTCGTCAGCATTATCGAGTAACAACTGGCTTAAGCCAAAGTGCCAGATATCAATCAGTTCAAGCTTTACTTGCTCCATATCCGGCTGCTGGTGCTTCCACCACTTCCACCCATAATGGTCGAGCAGCTCTGCACACTCGACCCAAATCGCTCGATACCAGGGAAAGCCCTGCGCGCGCCAATCAGCATTCACTTTGCTGTTCATGGCGTCCTGTAACTCGAGCATTGAGCTCAAACGTGATTTCATTTTTGATCCTTGTTCAGTGTGACGGGGGCTGATACTAAAGCGAAGCGCAGTTTAACCCATGGTCATTCAATACTTGCGTTAAAATACAAAGCCTCACTCGCGAGTCATTATATAGCGCATGCCCAATAGCTTATTTTATCTCAATATTTCCGCTCAGGAATATTTACGCGTCTATAAAGGCGTTGCTCGCCAGGTCGTCGTGCGCGGCACTGACGGGGCGACCTTAAGCTTTCCCGCCGAGCACCTACGGCGCTTTGTTGGCCACGACGGTGTTCAGGGACGCTTTTTGTTGAATTACGATGAGGGCAACAAATTTATCTCGCTACAAAAACTGAGCTAGCCTGTTTCAACACTCAGATAATCATTGCCTACAATATCCCCGGCATAAAAAAAGCGGCCGAAGCCGCTTCTTTCATCACCAGATTAAAACTACCAGCCAGTGATTTCTTTCAGGCCATTGCCAATTTCAGCAAGGCTGCGCACGGTTTTAACACCAGCATCTTCCAGAGCGGCAAACTTTTCGTCGGCCGTGCCTTTACCACCGGAGATAATGGCACCGGCGTGTCCCATACGCTTACCTGCAGGTGCAGTAACACCGGCAATGTAGGAAACAACGGGCTTGGTGACATTGGCTTTGATATAAGCCGCAGCTTCTTCTTCAGCGGTACCGCCGATTTCACCGATCATAACGATGGCTTCGGTCTGAGGATCTTTCTCAAACAGCGCGAGAATATCGATAAAGCTGGAACCGGGAATGGGGTCACCACCAATACCAACACAGGTTGACTGGCCAAAACCAAAATCAGTGGTCTGCTTCACGGCTTCATACGTCAAAGTACCAGAGCGCGATACAACGCCGACCTTGCCAGGCAGGTGGATGTGGCCGGGCATAATACCGATTTTACTTTCGCCGGGTGTAATAACACCGGGGCAGTTAGGGCCGATCAGTACGGCGCCTAGGTCGTCACACTTCACTTTACATTCCAGCATATCCAGCGTCGGGATGCCTTCAGTAATGCAGACGATTAACTTGATGCCAGCATTGGCCGCTTCAAGAATAGAGTCTTTACAGAAAGGAGCGGGGACATAAATAACCGATGCTTCTGCACCCGTTTGAGCAACAGCATCAGCCACAGTGTTAAATACAGGCAAGCCCAGGTGAATTTGCCCACCCTTACCTGGCGTCACACCACCTACCAATTTAGTGCCATATTCCAAGGCTTGCTCGGAATGCATAGTGCCCTGCGAACCGGTAAAGCCCTGGCAAATAACCTTGGTATCTTTATTGATTAATATGCTCATTATTTACCCTCCGCTGCTTTTACTACTGATTCTGCTGCGTCGGTCAAGCTGGTGGCAGCGATAATATTTAAGCCACTATCGGCCAGCACTTTAGAGCCAATCTCTGCGTTGTTACCTTCGAGGCGTACGACAACGGGTACGTTGACACCCACTTCTTCAACCGCGCCAATAATACCTTCGGCGATCAAATCACAACGTACGATACCGCCAAAGATATTCACCAGTACGGCTTTTACGTTGGAGTCGGACAGAATGATTTTAAAGGCTTCTGTCACACGCTCTTTAGTTGCACCGCCGCCTACGTCGAGGAAGTTAGCGGGGAAGCCACCGTGAATCTTCACGATATCCATAGTACCCATGGCCAGGCCAGCGCCGTTTACCATGCAACCAATGGTGCCATCGAGGGCAACATAGTTCAGTTCCCACTCGGCAGCCTGTGCTTCGCGTGCGTCTTCCTGGCTGGGGTCGTGGAATTCTTTCAGCTCAGGGTGACGGTACATAGCATTGCTATCGATGGTCATTTTTGCATCGAGGCAATGCAAGTTGCCTTCGTCGGTAATGACCAGCGGGTTAATTTCGAGCAGGGCCAAATCTTTATCTTCGAACAACTTAGCGAGGCCAAGGAAGATTTTAGTAAACTGACCAATCTGCGCGCCTTTAAGGCCGAGGGCAAAAGCCAACTCGCGACCCTGGTAAGGCTGAGCACCCGTCAATGGATCAATTTCAGCTTTGAGGATTTTCTCAGGCGTCTCTTCGGCAACCGTCTCAATTTCAACACCGCCTTCAGTAGAGGCCATGAAGATAATGCGCCGTGTTGAACGATCGACAACAGCACCGAGGTAAAGCTCGTCGGCGATTTCGGTGCAGGTCTCAACCAGAATGCGACTAACGGGCTGGCCGTTGGCATCGGTCTGATAGGTCACCAGATTCTTGCCCAACCACTGCTCGGCAAACGCCTTAATTTCTTCTTTGGTAGTGACCAATTTAACGCCGCCCGCTTTACCGCGACCGCCAGCGTGAACCTGGGCCTTAACCACCCATTTGTCACCACCGATTTTATCGGCCGCTGCTACTGCTTCTTCCGCCGTAGCGGCAGCAATGCCTTTTGATACGGGCAAGCCGTATTCAGCAAACAGTTGTTTGCCCTGGTATTCATGTAAATTCATGTTGTAGTCCCAACTCGTTGACGATAAAAAAAATGATAAGCCCTTGCACGGAAGCTATCTTACCTCCTATGCGTAGAGCTCAATTACTATTTTTGTTTGCGCTTGCGTCGATTAGCCACGTGAATGGCATGTCCGTTAACGGCCAGTGCAGCCTCATGAACAGCTTCCGACATCGTCGGGTGAGCAAACACCATTAGTCCCAGGTCTTCCGCTGTTGAACCAAACTCCATTGCCACCGCAACCTGTTGTACCAATTCTGCCGCTGAGGGGCCGATAACATGGCATCCGAGGATGCGATCAGTCTCGCCATCGGCGAGAATCTTCACGAAACCGTCGGTATCGTTGGCAGCCAATGCACGACCACTGGCCGCGAAAGGAAACATACCGACATTGTAGGTATCACCCGATTGTTTGATTTCCTGCTCTGTCAAACCCACGGCGGCAATCTCCGGATGAGTGTAAATGACATTGGGAATAATATCGTAATTGACCTGGGTTTTTTGCCCGGCAATGCGCTCGGCGACCATTACGCCCTCTTCTGAACCCTTGTGGGCCAGCATTGGACCGCGAACCAGATCACCCACTGCCCATACACCTGGCGCGTTAGTGGCACAGTGCTCATCGACAAAAATGGAGCCGCGTTCATCAAGGTTTACGCCGCTGTCTTCTTCCAGCAGATTCTCAGTGAAGGGGCTGCGGCCAACACAGACAATGAGCTTATCAAAAATTTCCTGGTGGTCTTCGCCGTCTTCTGTCTTATAAGTAACGTGTACTTTGTTGCGTTTAACTTCACTACCGGTAACGCGGCTGCCCATGCGGATATCGAGGCCCTGCTTGGCAAAAATTTTGGCAGCGTCGCGCGCGATTTGCTTGTCCATCATGGCGAGGAAAACATCAAGGGCTTCGAGTAATACCACTTCAGAACCCAGTCGATTCCAGACACTACCCAGTTCAAGCCCGATCACACCCGCACCGATGATACCCAGGCGCTTTGGCACCTTGGTCATATCGAGAGCCGCCTTGGAGTCGATGATGGTCTCACCGTTAACCGGCGCAACGGGAATATCAATCGCCTTCGAGCCAGTCGCGAGAACCACATTCTCTGTTTCAATAACAGAAACCTTGCCGTCCAGATCCGTGTACTCGACTTTTTTACCGGCCAGCAATTTGCCCGTGCCATAAAGCGGGGTAACACCATTGGCTTTAAACAAGGCTGAAATGCCACCGGTTAACTTCTTAACGATGTCATCTTTGCGCGCGATCATTTGCTCAACGTCAACGCTCACGCCTTTAACCTTAATGCCGTGCTTTTCTAACTCGCACTGGGTCTCGTGATATTTCATCGAACTATCGAGTAGTGCCTTTGAGGGAATGCACCCTTCATTTAGGCAGGTACCGCCATTGACGCCAGAGCCGTCCGCCGTTTGATATTTTTCGATACAGGCTGTTTTCAAGCCTAACTGTGCGGCGCGAATAGCGCAGACATAACCCGCAGGGCCAGAACCGATCACTACAACATCATATTTATCAGACATGGTATAAACCTTTATTAATCAGCAAACTAACGCTTATATCTCAAGTAAAATCTTTGCAGGATTCTCAATCATATCCTTGATGGCCACCAGAAAGAGCACCGCATCCCGACCGTCAATAATACGGTGATCGTAGGACAGGGCGAGATTCATCATCGGGCGAATAACCACTTTGCCATCTTCTGCAATAGGCCGCTCTTTAATGGCGTGCATACCGAGTATCGCAGCCTGAGGCGGATTCAAAATTGGCGTTGAAACCAGTGAGCCAAAAACTCCTCCATTAGTAATCGTGAAGGTGCCACCGGTAATCTCATCAATACTCAATTTGCCGTCACGGGCTTTGCCGCCGTACTCAGCAATCTTGTTTTCAATTTCAGCAATGCTCATTTGATCGACATCGCGCAATACCGGCACCACCAAACCACGATCACT
Organism: Cellvibrionales bacterium; assembly: GCA_002746135.1. GTDB lineage: Bacteria > Pseudomonadota > Gammaproteobacteria > Pseudomonadales > Porticoccaceae > Reddybacter. Next base: position 22,992 of record NVWE01000023.1, read on the forward strand.
AGAAACGGCAACACCAATATCCTGATAACCGTGGTAGACCACATCAGAGCCATCAAGCGAAGCATTAACCAGAGGGAATCGCTTCAGCGCTTCAACAGCTGAGCGCACAAAGAACCCCATAAAGCCCAGACGCGTACCGTTGTGTACCGAGGAGAATTGCTCTTTAAACTGGCTGCGCAAATCCATAATGCGATGCATATCCACTTCATTAAAGGTGGTCAGCATTGCTGTCGTCTGAGTCACTTCAAGCAGGCGCTCGGCAATACGAGCACGCATGCGGGTCATCGGCACACGTTTTTCAACGCGCTCACCGGCACTGAGGGTTAACCCACTTTCGACTGACGCAACGGGGGCCGCCGGTGTTGGGCTAACAGGCGCGGCTGTAGCAGTGGGAGTCACTTGCGCCGGCACAAAATTGACTACATCTTCTTTGGTGATGCGCCCGTCTTTGCCACTGCCAGCAATGGCAGCGAGATCAATACCTTTTTCGTCAGCTAGTTTGCGCGCTGCCGGGCTAGCCGGGGCAGCATCGCCCTCGGCCTGGGGCGCACTCGCTGTTTCCTCTACCGCAGGGCTTGCTGTCACAGCACTAGCACTGCTATCGAGGCGCGCCATAATCTCACCACTGAGCAAGATGGCACCTTCCTCTTTGAGGATTTCCACTAGCACACCACTCTGAGCAGCGACCACTTCCAGTACAACCTTATCGGTTTCTACATCCACCAATAAGTCGTCCCGTTGCACAGAGTCTCCAACCTGCTTGTGCCAGGTGGCAACTTCACCTTCCTGAACAGACTCGGGAAAAGCGGGGACTTTTATATCGATTAGCATCGGCTATCTTCCTTCCTGATTGAACGGATCACCTAAACCAGTAATAACTGGTCTAAAAATTGAGATCCAGGGCCTCGTTAACGAATTTCTTTTGTTCTTCTAAGTGCATAGACATATAGCCACCGGCCGGTGCCGCACGAGCAGGACGACCTACATAGCGTAAATACAAAGGGCTTTTACTCGCATGTATCGCCTTGCGAATATGGTGTTGCCCATTAAACCAGACCCCTTGATTCAAAGGCTCTTCCTGACACCAGAGAATATCCTGCAGATTTTTATAACGTTTCAGCTGCGCGGTTAAGGATTTCTCATCGAAGGGATACAACTGCTCTATACGTACCAAAGCCACGTCTTCCTGTTCGCGCAACCCACGCTCTTCCAATAAATGGTAATAAACCTTGCCGCTACACAGGACAACCCGCTTGACCTTCTTCGGTTCAAGGTCGTCAGCAATAATCGGCTGGAAAGCACCTTCTGATAATTCTTCCAAAGAAGAAGTTGCCAGCTTGTGGCGCAAAATCCACTTCGGGCTCATCACAATCAAGGGCTTGCGCATCGGCCTGATGGCCTGGCGACGCAACATGTGGAACAGCTGGGCAGGTGTCGTCGGGTTACAAATTTGAATATTGTGCTCAGCAGCAAGCTGTAAGAAACGCTCCAGTCGGGCCGAGGAGTGCTCGGGGCCCTGTCCCTCATAACCATGAGGCAACAACATGGTCAGACCGCTTAAGCGCCCCCATTTTTGCTCGCCACTGGTTATAAACTGATCGATCACCACCTGGGCACCGTTGGCGAAATCACCAAACTGCGCTTCCCAGATCACCAGACCTTGAGGTGTACCCGTGCTGTAACCGTACTCGAAGGCCAGCACCGCCTCTTCAGACAAGTAGGAGTCGTACAATGCAAAGAGGGGTTGATCTTCTTTAATGTGCATTAATGGCGTATAGGCTTCACCATTTTTCTGATTGTGGGCCACGGCGTGACGGTGAGAAAAAGTGCCCCGGCCAGAGTCCTGCCCAGTCATGCGAATACTATAACCCTGCTCAAGTAATGTACCGTAAGCGAGAATTTCAGCCATGCCCCAGTTCAGCGGCAAGGCACCACCACCCATTTTGCGGCGATCGTCGTAGATTTTTTGTACCTGGCGCTGCACCACGATTCCCTCGGGAATGTGGTTCACCTTTTCCGCTACCTGCTTCAATAACGCTAGGTCAATCGAGGTGTCACCCGGCGCATCCCAGTCATGGCCAAGATAAGGCGACCAGTCGACAAACAATTCTTCGTTGGGCTCTGACACCAGATTACTGGCGACGCGCTCGCCCCTGTCCAGTCGGTCACGATAATCATCGAGCATGGCCTGCGCGGATTCGGCGGTGACCAGCGATTCGCTCGCGAGTGCCTCCGCATACAAGGTGCGCGTGGTCTTGTGCTTGCGGATTTTTTCATACATCAGCGGCTGAGTGCCGGAGGGCTCATCGGTTTCGTTGTGACCACTACGGCGGTAACACACCAAATCGATAACCACGTCTTTACGGAATTGATAGCGATAATCCATTGCCAGCAGCGTGGCGAACATCACTGCATCGGGATCGTCGCCATTAACGTGGAAAATCGGCGCCTGAACCATCTTCGCTATATCAGTACAGTATTCGGTCGAACGGGCATCATCGCGGCGGCTAATGGTAAAGCCCACCTGATTATTGAGCACCAGGTGTACCGTGCCCCCGGTTTTATAGGCCCGGGTTTGTGACATCTGGAAGGTTTCCATCACCACGCCCTGACCGGCAAAGGCCGCATCGCCGTGAATGATCACCGGCACCACTTCCGTACCCTCGCTGTCGCCGCGCCTATCCTGTCGCGCCCGTGTCGAGCCTTCGATAACTGGAGCAGAAATCTCCAGATGAGAGGGGTTAAAACCGAGGGCTAAATGCAGCTCGCCACCGGGGGTCATCACATTCGATGAAAAGCCCTGGTGGTATTTCACATCACCCGAAGTATTGAGGAGTTTCTTACCTTCAAACTCATCGAACAATTCGGCCGGGTTTTTACCGAGAATATTCACCAAAACATTCAAGCGGCCGCGATGGGGCATGCCGAGAACAATCTCGCGCGCCCCGTATTCACCAGCGCGCTGAATTAAGCCATCGAGCATGGGAATCATGCTCTCAGCGCCCTCGAGACCAAAACGCTTGGTGCCGGGGTATTTTGAATCGAGGTGTTTTTCCAGTCCTTCCGCAGCGGTCAAACGCTGCAGTACGCTGACTCGCGCCTCGTCGCCATAGGTCGGGCGCGATTGCACCGACTCAAAGCGCTGCTGTAACCATTGCTTTTCAGACAACGAGGTAATGTGCATAAATTCGGGGCCGACCTGCCCACAATAGGTCGATTCCATATGTGCGGTAATTTCCCGCAGAGTCGCCTCTTCTTTACCAATGTAAAGCGGGCCAGTCTGGTAGGTGGTATCCAGATCAGCATCGGTCAAACCGTGAAAACCGAGCTTTAAATCGGGAACATCTTCCCTTTCCATCAAACCAAGAGGGTCAAGATTGGCTTTCTGGTGACCACGCTCTCGATAGGAGGCAATCAGCTGTAATACCTTGACCTGTTTGCGCTCGTGCTCAACATTGACGCCTCCCGAACCCGGTGCAGGGAGAGGACGAGATCGCTTGCGACCAAGTAATTCAAAGTGAGTTTGAACCGTCGCGTGAGAGGAGTCCGCACCAGTAAAACCACTAATATGAGGCAGAGAATCAAAAAAGGCGCGCCATTCTTCTGGTACGCCATTCGGATTATGTAGGTAGGTTTCGTACAAGCCTTCAATATAGGCTGCATTGCCCCCTGAGAAATGGGACGAACTGAGAAACTGCGCCATGATGCTGTCTTGCATCTTTCTAGTCCTGATTGAGTATTTGCCGAATGAAGGTCTTACAAAACAAGGGGGAGCTTGACCTCCCCAGTAATATTTAGCGAGCTTATCAGGTGCCGCTGCTAAGAAGCATACTACGAATATGTCCAATAGCCTGTGTAGGGTTTAGGCTTTTTGGGCAAACCGATACGCAGTTCTGAATGCCGTGGCAACGGAAGACCGAAAACGGGTCATCCAGATTTGCCAGACGCTCTTCAGTCGCCGTATCGCGAGTATCCGCTAGAAAACGGTAGGCCTGTAAAAGACCGGCCGGACCAATAAACTTATCGGGGTTCCACCAGAAAGAGGGGCAGCTGGTCGAACAACACGCGCAGAGTATGCACTCGTACAAACCGTCAAGTTTTTCCCGTTCTTCCGGCGACTGTAAGCGCTCAATAGCCGGCGCCGGAGTATCGTTGATCAGGTAAGGCTGCACCTTTTCGTACTGGGCGTAGAACTGCGCCATGTCGATGACCAGATCGCGAATCACTGGCAAACCCGGCAGCGGACGCAAAATCAAAGTGTTCTTTTTGACACACTCCGACAAGGGTGTGACACAGGCCAGGCCATTTTTGCCGTTCATGTTGACGCCATCGGAACCACAGACACCCTCACGACAGGAGCGACGGAAAACCAGAGTGGGGTCCGTT
>NVWE01000024.1 GCA_002746135.1 Cellvibrionales bacterium
GCCCTCGATAAACTCACCACTGCGACGGGTTCTGTGGATAGTTACGTCTATAGCTACGACCGCAATGCCAATCGCCTCAGTGATACCCTCAATGGCACATCAACGACCTATGCCTATGAACCCTTCAGCAACAGGCTGAATCAGGTCGGCCTGGATCCCGTCATCCTCGATGCCAACGGCAATACCACCCAACTGCGGGGTATGGCCCTCGGCTACAGCCCCGACAATCGCTTGATCGCCGCCAACGATAGCAACTACGGCTATAACGGCATGGGTGAACGGGTGGTGAAAACCAATGCAGCAACCGCTACGGTGTATGTCTATGGCCTGCAAGGTCAGTTAATGGCTGAGCTGGATAGCAGTGGCCAGATTGAGAAAGCCTATATTTATTTGAATGGCCAAGCCTTTGCGGTGCTTGATTATGCCAGTGATACAGCAGGGGAGCTTGCCTACATCCACGCGGATCACCTGGGTACCCCGCAGGGCTTGAGCGATGAGTTTGCAAATATCGTATGGTTAGCAGACTGCAGCCCGTTTGGTTTGGCCATCGTGAATGAAGATCCTGATCTTGATGGCAACGAGGTCACACTTAACCTGCGCTTTCCGGGGCAGTACTACGACCAGGAAAGCCAGCTGCATTACAACTATTTTAGGGATTATGATCCAGGTACCGGACGGTACGTTCAGTCTGATCCGATTGGGTTGGGGGGTGGGTTGAATACTTATGTCTATGTGAGCGGCAATCCACTACGTTATATTGACTTATTGGGTTTGGATACGGCGGGTATTTCAATAAATGTTAATTTTGGTTTTGGTGTGGGGGGTACAATCGGTTTGAACGTTGTTGGTGACGATAGCGGTAACATAGCTATTCAATCTGTCCTGGGTGGTGGAGGTGATACGCCAGGGGCAAGTTTAACTGGCAATTACGAGGCGACGAACGCTGATACAGTATACGAATTAGAAGGCCCCGGTAGTCAGGCCGGAATGGATGGTGGTGAGGTACTTGTCATTGAAGGCGGCGCAATCTTTGGGCAAGGTTTCTCTGGTTGGTATGCTGGCTATGGTGCGGGCTTCGGATCCCCAGTTGGTGCATCTGGTTATGTTACGGACACAAACACTCTACTCGCATTTAATCCATTTAAATCTTACGAAGAGTTTATAAGGTGGCTCGAAGAATTATCCAATGAGTGTGATTGATTTTTTTTCAGTAATTTCGCCATTTGTTCGCCTCATCACCCTAATGTCGGTTTTTGGAGTGTTCATATCAATAGCAGGAGTCGCAACAAACACAAAATATCGTAGAGTCTTATTATATTTTTCAATGCTCTTATTAGGTGCGTTGGGGCTAAATATAATTGAAACCTATGTTTTAAAGAAACATTTGTCGGTTATATGTAGCAAGTCTGAGCTACTGGTTTCAGTTTCGATAGATGATATAAGAATAAATGATAGTAGTGATTTCATCTGTCAGTTGGCTAATTTTAAAGAATCAAAGAGACGAAGTGGTTCAAAACCTACTACGGTGAAGGTCGTCCGTATCTCATACGATGATAATACTCTGCGCTTTTTATTTAAGAAGGATTCAAGAGATAAAAATTATTACTGGGTCTATTACCCCGGATATTTATTTAAAGCATCCATAGGGTTTCTATCAATTGATCTTGATTCCTGGCCAAGGGAGTCGGAATAAAGGGGCGCTACCCTTTAATAGTCACCTTCTGAGCCGAGTCAGCCCCGATAGCGGTACATCTACCTATGACTACGATGGGGCAGGCAATCGCACCGCGACCACCGATGCCAAGGGCCAGGTTTTTATATTGAGCTATGATGCCAGCAACCGCCCGACTTTCGCTGATGCCCCCGGCACCGCTCACGACATTCAATATACCTACGATACCTGCGCCAATGGTGTGGAGAAGCTGTGTGCTCTGACTCGGGGCGCCAATACCACCCAGTACGCCTATAACGGTTTTGGCGATGTGCTGTCGATAGATCAGGACGTACAAGCCGCTACCGCATTCGTCGGTTCCAGTTTCGGTGTTCGCTATGATGCCGCCGGTCGTAGGCAAACCATTACCTACCCCGGCAATACCCGTGTGAGCTATGGCTACGATGCCATGGGCAATGTCAATCAGCTGACCCTGGATCGCAATGGCTCTATCACCGAGCTGGTCAGCGCTGTTGTTTATGAGCCTTTCGGGCCACTCAAAGCCCTCAGCCTGGGTAACGGCCTGGCAAGAAGCATTGACCATGATCAGGCCTATCGCATTACGGCCATCAATGATCCGGTTTACGATGTCGCCTTCAACTACGACACCAACGGCAATATTATCTACCAGAGCCGTAATGTCGGTGATCTCGACACCGGCTATGACGCCCTCGATAAACTCACCACTGCGACGGGTTCTGTGGATAGTTACGTCTATAGCTACGACCGCAATGCCAATCGCCTCAGTGATACCCTCAATGGCACAGCAACGACCTATGTCTACGACCCCTTCAGCAACAGACTGAGTCAGGCAGGCCTGGATCCCGTCATCCTCGATGCCAACGGCAATACCACCCAACTGCGGGGTATGACCCTCGACTACAGCCCCGACAATCGCCTGATCGCCGCCAACGACAGCAACTACGGCTATAACGGCATCGGTGAGCGGGTGCTTAAAGCGAGTGCAACGGCAACAAGTGTCTATCTCTACGGCCTGCAAGGTCAGTTAATGGCTGAACTCGATGGTAGTGGCCAGATTAAGAAAGCCTATATTTATTTGAATGGCCAAGCCTTTGCGGTGCTTGATTATGCCAGTGATACAGCAGGGGAGCTGGCCTACATCCACGCGGATCACCTGGGTACGCCACAGGGCTTGACTAACCAGGCGGGCAATATTGTATGGTTAGCGGATTACAGTCCGTTTGGTTTGGCCATTGTGGATGAAGATCCTGACCTTGATGGCAATGCGGTCACACTTAACCTGCGCTTTCCGGGGCAGTACTACGACCAGGAAAGCCAGCTGCATTACAACTATTTTAGGGATTATGATCCGCAGACTGGGCGGTATTTGGAGAGTGATCCGATTGGGCTCAGTGGTGGGTTGAATACTTATGGGTATGTTGGGGGGAATCCTGTTAACTACATTGATTCTACTGGTGAAGCAACACAAACTGCATTAGCGGCTTGTGCTGGCGGCCCATTAGCTTGTGCTACTGGTGTCGGTATAGCTGCATATAGTAGCTATGAGCTAGGACAGGTTTTATCAAGCCAAAACCCATTGGACGATCTGGATGACATCGTTTTACCAGATGACTTCCCGGCTCGTCCAAGTGATACCCATGAAGAAACCCAGCAATGCCCGTTACCTAACGAATGGGATACAGGAGAGGAACCACCTAATGGTGGGGCCTGTGGATTTTTGGCTAGGTCAGTTCTAAAGCAATGCCAGGCAGTTTGGGGTAAAAAAAGCAAATTATGTGTATCAAGAGCTGTGAACGCATATTTATTATGCGTTTTATTTACAGGTGGTGGAAGTGGTGGTGGACTGCCTCAATAGAGTCGAGGGGACGTTATGCTTATAAGACGGGTATTAGGTTTGTTACCTTTTACAATGTTATTGCCCTGCACAGTTGGGTTTTTAAATAGACGTGAATGGGACACTGTTGTTTATTTTTCTGAGCAGGGTATTAAAAAAAGTCTTGCTTCAGATGATAAGCTTGCAAAATGGTATGCAGGTCAATTTGCTGGCTATGCAACTAAAGCGCTATTAAATAAGGATGACAAATCAGAAGGTAAATTAATCCTAGATGCGCTAGGTGAGGAGTTCTTTGGTATAGATGTATCTCAAATTTCTGCAGAAACTACAGCAAACCTTTCTCAAATTGCCTATGGACTGAAGGATTTGGCGCGGGCATTGGAATATATGATGGCTTCTGTAAATATTGAGCCTGAAAATGCTTGGTATAATTATATGTGTGGCTGGTGTTTAGCAGCTCAAAAGAATGATTTACTTGCTTTGCCATACTTAGATAAGGCCGTCTTGCTTGATCCTATATATAAAGAAAGAATTAAAACCGATGTATTGCTTTCACAGTTTAATCGCATCAGGAATAAGTTTGATCAGCAATGAGAATAGGAACTTAAAAGGACATCCACTAATAGTTATGACCTAACATAATAAAAGTAATAAACGGGGCGCTACCCTTTAATAGTCACCTTCTGAGCCGAGTCAGCCCCGATAGCGGTACATCTACCTATAACCACGACGGAGCAGGCAATCGCACCGCGACCACCGATGCCAAGGGCCAGGTGTTTACATTGAGCTATGATGCCCGCAACCGCCCGACTTTCGCCGATGCCCCCGGCACCGCTCACGACATTCAATATACTTACGATACCTGCGCCAACGGTGTGAACAAGCTGTGTCGTCTCACCCGGGGCGCCAATACCACCCAGTACGCCTATAACGGCTTTGGCGATGTGCTGTCGATAGATCAGGACGTACAACGGGCTTGGCGCAGCTGGATGTGCTGCAATAATTATAAATAAATGTTCGTCTCAAACCTGTGATAAATGTGACGAAAAGTATAAGCAATGAAATATTAGTTACGAGTATAGATGATGACCTTAAAATATCGATTTAGTAAGACAATGCGAAAAAATAACTTGTGTATAACATTAGCCATTATGTTGGTTTATTTCTGTGAAATGTCAGTAGCTTGTGATTCAAGTTGGCAACCTAAACTAGGATTCGACATTGAGGGGCATGGGTTTATGGTTAGCATGGCTTTTATTTCTGGCCATAGTTATTCCTTAACAACAACCAATAAAGTTTTATTAAACCAAGGTAAAAAAAACTATTTTTGTAGTAATTTAGTAGTCTCATCTGAAGAGTTAATCGAGATATTAAATGAAGACTTAAGGGGGAAAGTGACCTCTGAGCAAGTATCAGAAGCGATTAAACAAGGATTAATAGCCCGCTATCCTTGCGAATAACTTGAATCAAAGGGGTAATAAGAGGGATCAATCAAAGGGGTCAGACTCACTACTGTCCCAGTTAACAGGCAACGGAAGAAAATAAAAGGAAAATAAAAGGGACGCTACCCTTTAATAGTCGTCTTGTCACCCGAGTCAGCCCCGATAGCGGTATATCTACCTATGACCACGATGGGGCAGGCAATCGCACCGCGACCACCGATGCCAAGGGCCAGGTGTTTACATTGAGCTATGATGCCCGCAACCGCCCGACTTTCGCCGATGCCCCCGGCACCGCTCACGACATTCAATATACTTACGATACCTGCGCCAACGGTGTGAACAAGCTGTGTCGTCTCACCCGGGGCGCCAATACGACCCAGTACGCCTATAACGGCTTTGGCGATGTGCTGTCGATAGATCAGGACGTACAAACCGCAACCGCCTTCGTCGGTTCCAGCCTCGGTATTCGCTATGATGCCGCCGGCCGTAGGCAAACCATCATCTACCCCGGTAATACCCGTGTGAGCTATGGCTACGATGCCATGGGCTATGTCAATCAGCTCACCCTGGATCGCAATGGCTCTATCACCGAGCTGATTAGCGCTGTTGTTTATGAGCCTTTCGGGCCACTCAAAGCCCTCAACCTGGGTAACGGCCTGGCAAGAAGCATTGATCACGACCAGGCTTATCGCATTACCGCCATTAACGATCCGGTTTACGATGTCGCCTTCAACTACGACGCCAACGGCAATATTATCTACCAGAGCCGTAATGTCGGTGATCTCGACACCGGCTATGACGCCCTCGATAAACTTACCACTGCGACGGGATCTGTGGATAGTTACGCCTATACCTACGACCGCAATGCCAATCGCCTCAGTGATACCCTCAATGGCACATCAACGACCTATGCCTACGAACCCTTTAGCAACAGACTGAATCAGGCAGGCCTGGACCCCGTCCTCCTCGATGCCAACGGCAATACCACCCAACTGCGGGGCATGACCCTCGACTACAGCCCCGACAATCGCTTGATCGCCGCCAATGACAGCAACTACGGCTATAACGGCATGGGTGAGCGGGTGGTAAAAACCAATGCAGCAACCGCTACGGTGTATGTCTACGGTCTGCAAGGTCAGTTAATGGCTGAGCTCGATGGCAGTGGCCAGATTGAGAAAGCCTATATTTATTTGAATGGCCAGGCCTTTGCGGTGCTTGATTATGCCAGTGATACAGCAGGGGAGCTTACCTACATCCACACGGATCACCTGGGTGCGCCACAGGGGCTGAGCGATGAGTCTGCAAATATCGTATGGTTAGCAGATTACAGCCCGTTTGGTTTGGCCATCGTGAATGAAGATCCTGATCTTGATGGCAACGCGGTGACACTTAACCTGCGTTTTCCGGGGCAGTACTACGACCAGGAAAGCCAACTGCATTACAACTACTTTAGGGATTATGATCCGCAGACTGGGCGGTATGTGCAGAGTGATCCTATTGGGCTCAGCGGTGGGTTGAATACTTATGCTTACGTTGGTAATAATCCAATTATGAAGACAGACCCTTTAGGCTTAGTTGAATGGATTGGGACACAAACAACAGCTGCCGCAGGGGAATTCGGAGGGGCGGTTATCTTTACTTTTAACCTTGAAACCAAATGCATAAAAGGGAAAAAAGGGACAATCAAAGTAAGAGCTGGTGGTGGTGCTGCAATGCTAGGACTTCCATTATCCGCAACGCATAGTCGAAAAGTTAAATTTGAAGATGGTCTCAGTGAAATATCCCCAGGAGTTTTTAATGGGCAGGCCAAATACTCTTATATATCTTGGGCGTTAGGTGTAGGTGGGAGCTATCAATATATCCAGTTGGGAGGAGCAACAACATCAGGAGTTGGGGGGCAGGTGGGCTATGACGCTTCTACGGCAAGTGGGATAGGCTGGTCAAATTTGATGGCTTCTGAAATAACAGAGTGCGAGTGTGAATGAGGATGATTTATTTTTTTTCAAAAAGAATAAGCTACATGAAAAAAGTTTTATATTCCAGTCTTGCTCTAATGGTGATAGCTGGAAATTCTATTTTATTAATGGACTACGAGGATAAAATACTTCCATGGTTAGTTGTATTTTTAATAACTGGACTGTCATTGTTTATAGTTGCGTTAATGGGTAAGTTTTTTCAAAAGGAAATGATTGATAGTAGCATGCCCTATTATATAGCTAACTTGTCGTTTATTCCTTTAGCATGGACTATTTTATTGTTTGTAGGGATTCTCATATTTTTTGATGATGCATTGGCTGAGCATCTGACTATTCATAATGTTCACAATATAGTATTGATCAATTTACCTATTATTTTGTTCGTGGGAATACCTTTTAAAAAAAGAATCAAAGGGGACAGACTGTAGAAGGAAACATCTAAAAGGACACCCACTTATAGTTATGGTCTGAGAAAATAGGGCTTGTGGCGAAACCGGGTTTAGTTATCTTCGTAATTGGTGTGATGATAAGAGCCGGGCTAACTAGAGGGGTGTTAAGGCCGTTTATACTTAGGTGTGATACTGAAATTGGTCGTGCTGGTAGGTTCTAGCTACGTAAAAGAAAGGGTTTGTTCTGCCCAGGGCGGAAGAAGACAGGGGTCASRWSWAKMYWKKRGYCMKKYSKRYYKTTWRKCYMNTCGGGMTGTYMRKMYMYYKGSRTKTMSARWNCCCTKRYGYKYWGWATYMCCTSAYSYSYYGWRKCRMYWSRCSTSWMRAKRYRWWMGRMGWSRAAATATATACGAAGACGATCGAGCAGCCTTTCTGGCAACATTTGCTTTGGTGATAGCTCAGTGCAACTGGGTATGCTACGCCTACTGCTTAATGGACAATCATTATCACCTGTTGGTGCAAACGCCTGACGGCAATCTAAGTAAAGGGATGCGCCAGCTAAATGGCGTATATAGCCAAGCCTATAATCGAAGGCACAACAAGGTTGGACATTTGTTCCAGGGCCGTTATAAAGCCATTCTGGTTGATGAAGATRCGTATTTATTAGAGTTGGCCCGCTATATTGTCTTGAATCCCGTTAAAGCGATGATGGTTAATGAAGTGGAGGACTGGAAGTGGAGTAGTTATAGAGCGACTGCTGGGGAAAGCCCTTCACCAAGTTGGCTATCGGTTGACGCAGTATTAGCTCAGTTTAGTTCGCAAAGAGATTTGGCTGTCCGTAAATACAAAACGTTTGTGAGAACTGGGCTCAAGAATGGCCCGATCTGGTCACAACTGAATCATCAAATTTATCTGGGCGATGCCGAATTTGTTGAACAAATGCAAACACACTTAAAAAATGATCAAGATGATGTGCAGATACCGAAAATTCAAAAAAGATCGCTGCCGAAGCTATTGATGGATTATGAAAGCGAAGCCTTGGATAGAGACCAGGCAATCACAAATGCATATGCCAGCGGTGGATATTCTTACCAGGAAATTGGTGATTATTTTGGTTTGCATTTCACTCGTGTTGGAAAAATYGTGCGGAAAAGTCGGAGCTATACTATCTAAAGGATAGACTTGACCCATGTTGACCATGACCCTGTTGACCCATTTCAGCGGCCAATACGGTGGAGGTGCACCGGAGTTCTTTAAGATTCTCGACGCTTGCGTGATGAGGGGCAGTTGTAGGGTTTGGAGRTTAAATAGTATTGCTTGGTTGTTAGTACTCCAATAATCAATACAAGGTTGTCGGAGTACTAACTGGCATAAAAAAGCCCCGYTGTCACCAGCGGGGCTTTTTTATTGCTTCAGTTTTAACGAATTAAAACTGATTCATGGTGTTGTCTTTACCCGAGGCTTTCAGCGCCTGGTCACCAGAGAAGTACTCTTTGTGGGCGTCGCCCATGTCGGAGCCAGCCATGTTTTGGTGCTTAACGCAGGCGATACCCTGACGGATTTCTTTGCGCTGTACGCCGGCAACATAACCGAGCATGCCCAGGTCACCGAAGTAGTCTTTCGCCAGGTTGTCAGTAGACAGTGCGGCGGTGTGGTAAGTCGGCAGGGTGATGAGGTGRTGGAAGATRCCGGCTTCGCGGGCTGAGTCAGCCTGGAAGGTGCGGATCTTTTCATCRGCAACSRTASCCAGCTCWGTYTYGTCGTARCTTTCGCTCATCAAGTCATCGCGGGTGTASGCSGAKACGTCTTTKCCKGCTTCKGCCCAGGTGTCGAASACTTGCTGRCGGAAGTTRAGCGTCCAGTTGAACGAYGGTGARTTGTTRTARACCAGCTTGGCRTTGGGGAYGACTTTGCGGATTTCATCAACCATGGCRCCRATTTGGCCAACGTGRGGCTTCTCRGTTTCGATCCAMAGCAGGTCRGCRCCRCTTTGCAGTGACACGATGCTGTCGAGTACGCAACGCGCTTCGCCAGTACCGGCTTTAAAACGCATCAGGCCGTTGGGCARGCGTACGGGGCGAACCAGTTTGCCGTTTTGCTTGATAACGAGATCGCCGTTASCGAGGTCGTCAGYAGWGACTTCTTCAACTTCSAGGAAGGCRTTGTACTGGTCGGCGAGATCGCCAGGCTCTTGTGACACGGGRATYTTCTGTGTCAGGCCAGCACCCARTGAGTCRGTRCGYGCAACGATAACACCGTCGTCAACACCCARCTCTAAAAAGGCATAGCGAACGGCATTGATTTTGGCGAYGAARTCTTCGTGAGGMACRGTRACTTTACCGTCCTGGTGGCCACACTGCTTGGCATCAGACACCTGATTTTCAATCTGGATGCAGCAAGCACCGGCTTCGATCATTTGCTTGGCCAGCAGGTAAGTGGCTTCTTCGTTACCGAAACCGGCGTCGATGTCAGCAATAATCGGTACAACGTGTGTTTCGTGGTTGTCGATTTTGGACTGAACGTCTGCTTCGCYAGCGGTATCGCCAGCTTCACGGGCAGCGTCGAGTTCGCGGAACAAACCACCAAGCTCGCGGGCATCAGCCTGGCGCAAGAAAGTGTAAAGCTCTGCAATCAATGCAGAAACTGACGTTTTCTCGTGCATAGACTGATCGGGCAGTGGGCCAAAGTCAGAACGCAGAGCCGCAACCATCCAACCTGAAAGGTAGAGGTAGCGCTTGTTAGTTGTCTGCAGGTGCTTCTTGATAGCGATCATTTTCTGTTGGCCGATAAAACCGTGCCAGCAACCTAAAGATTGCGTGTAGCTAGAGGAGTCAGCGTCGTACTCGGCCATATCTTTACGCATGATGCCAGCGGTGTACTTGGCGATATCGATGCCAGTTTGGAAGCGGTTCTGGGCGCGCATACGAGCAACRTACTCGGGGCTGATGGCGTTCCATGCACTGCCTTGCTCTTTGATCAAGCTGGCAGCTGCGTCGATGTCTGATGAATATGACATGGTCGGTGACTCCTTAAATAAGGTGGTAGTGAAGTAGCAGCTTAGCTGAAGCTGAGTGTCTCGCTAGTGATCTAGCCAAACGCTCAAACTGACTGAGCGGCTGTCGTTTTCTAACGATGAACATATTAACCAAAGTAGCGGAATAAATTAAATCAATAATTTCTATGTTCGGTATTTATTGGCTGAATGTGAACTGCGTGTTGATAGTGGCGGTAGATGCCCGTTGATAGGTTCGAAGCAGATGTCGTCTAAGCTCTTAATCACCTGAGGAAAAATCCAAAAATGCCGAGAGCGGTAGAAATAGTGCTGTTTTATCCCTCGCTTGAACCCATAATAGCCGCCCACTAATGAACCTGCTTGGGCAGGTATCTACGGTGATAGAGCCAGGCTCATGAATCAAGTTCAACAAACTAAGAGTGAAGAAGTGTATGGAAAGCATTAGCCAGCGGATTGCGAATGAAATTGGTGCCAGGCAGGAACAGGTCGTGGCAGCGATTGAAATGCTGGATGGGGGGGCAACTGTGCCTTTTATCGCCCGCTATCGAAAAGAGGTGACGGGCGGACTCGACGATGGTCAGCTGCGCACCCTTGAAGAGCGTCTGCGCTATTTGCGTGAACTCGAAGAGCGYCGYGAMGCYRTKCTSAARAGTATYGATGAGCARGGCAAGCTSACKCCTGARYTRRYYCAGKCMATMAAGGCSGCCGAYACKAAAACSCGCCTCGAAGAYCTTTATCTRCCYTATAAAGTGAAGCGCCGYACCAAGGGTCAAATTGCTCGTGAGGCTGGCCTGGAGCCGCTGGCCGACGCGCTGTTAGCTGAGCCGACCCTGAACCCAGAAGACGAAGCGGCGAAGTATCTCAACGGTGATAGCGAAGAAGGCAAGGCGATCACCGATGTGAAGGCAGCGCTGGATGGCGCCAAGTTTATTCTGATGGAGCGCTTTGCTGAAGATGCTGAGCTACTCGGGCGCTTGCGTGCCTTCTTAAAAGAGGAAGGCCAGGTGAGTGCCCGGCTGGTTGCCGGCAAAGAAAATGACGGCGCGAAGTTTCGTGACTACTTTGAATATGACGAGCCACTGAAGAAGGTGCCCTCGCACCGGGCACTGGCAATTTTCCGCGGTCGCAATGAAGGTGTGTTGAGCATTGCCATTACGGTTGGCGATGCCGAAGAGGCCGAGTCCTTAAAAGTGGCCCATCCCTGTGAGGGCATGGTCGCTAATTTCTGGGGTATTAATAATGAAGGCCGCGCTGCCGACCGCTGGTTGAATGAAGTGGTGCGCTGGACCTGGCGGGTGAAATTATTGACTCACCTTGAAACTGATTTGCTGGGTGAAATTCGAGAGCAGGCGGAAGAGGGCGCGATACAGGTCTTTGCCGATAATTTGAAAGACTTGCTGCTGGCCGCACCTGCGGGGCAAAAAGCCACGATTGGTTTAGACCCCGGTTTACGTACTGGGGTAAAACTGGCCGTTGTCGATGGCACGGGTAAAGTACTCGACCACTGCGCCATTTTCCCCACGCCCCCGCAAAAACGTTTGCAGGAAGCGGAAGCGGTATTGGTGCAGTTGTGTGAAAAACACACGGTGGGTTTAATCGCTATCGGTAATGGCACCGGCTCCCGTGAAACGGAAAAGTTTGTTAAAGATGTACTCAAAACCCACCAGCAACTGAATGTGCAAAGTGTCATGGTGAATGAGGCAGGAGCATCTATTTATTCGGCCAGTGAATTTGCCGCGAAGGAGTTCCCCGATCTCGACGTCACTATTCGGGGCGCTATTTCCATTGCCCGGCGCTTGCAGGACCCCCTGGCTGAACTGGTGAAGATTGATCCAAAATCGATTGGTGTTGGCCAGTACCAGCACGACGTGTCGCAATTCCAACTCGCCCGCTCCTTGGATGTCGTGGTTGAGGATTGTGTGAATGCGGTGGGAGTAGAGGTGAATACGGCGTCGGCACCACTGTTGGCCCGGGTCTCTGGTTTAAGCCAAAGTATTGCCAATAATATTGTTGAATTCCGCGACACTCATGGGGCTTTTAGCAGCCGCAATGATTTGAAAGCGGTACCGCGCCTCGGCGCTAAAACCTACGAGCAGGCGGCGGGCTTTTTACGCATTGCCAATGGTAGTAATCCGCTCGATGCCTCTGCGGTGCATCCCGAGTCTTACGCCGTGGTTGAGAAGATTGCCCAGCGTAATAGCCTCGATATGACTAGCCTCATCGGCAATACGACCTTTCTACGCAGTGTTAAAGCCCCCGATTTCGTCGATGAGAAATTCGGCCTGCCGACAGTAACCGACATTATTAGCGAGCTGGATAAACCCGGACGTGACCCACGCCCCGACTTTAAAGCAGCACAGTTTCAGGAGGGCGTAGAGAAAATTAGCCACCTTGAGCCGGGTATGATGTTGGAAGGGGCAATTACTAATGTCACCAACTTTGGTGCCTTCGTCGATATCGGTGTACATCAAGACGGTCTGGTGCATATTTCTGCGCTGTCGAATCGATTTGTTAAAGACCCTCGCGAAGTTGTTAAAGCCGGTGATGTGGTTAAAGTGAAAGTGATGGAAGTCGATGTGAAACGTAATCGTATCGGCTTGACCATGCGCCTTGACGATGCATTGCCAGACCCACAGGAAGAGGGCGCTGGCGCTCGCCGCCCGAGCAGAGGAAAGCCAGCCGGGCAAAAACAGCGTAAACAGGGGCAGAAACAGCACGCTGATGAGGCGAAGGGAAAAGCCAAAGTCGGTAGTATGGGTGCCCTGTTACAGCAGGCAATGGAAAATAAAAAATAGTGGGTGTGGAATGCCACCTGAATGGAAAACTCAGGTGGTAGACGGCCCACAGCTGCAAACTAAATAATAAATCTTAATGACACTTTTAAGTTGAATCCAGGTAGCGAAAACTCACTATGCGTCTCTTCGATATTATCGCCATACTTATCAGTCTTTCAGCGGTTTTTAGCTGGCTTAATTACCGTGTGCTGAAATTACCGACCGCTATCGGCTTAATGCTCAGTGCTCTATTAATGTCGCTGGTCTTGCAGTTGCCCCTCTTTGGTGGGCTTGAGCATCAGGCGCAGGAGATGTTAGCGAGTATCGACTTTGACCAAACCCTGCTCCATGGCATGTTGAGCTTTTTACTTTTCGCCGGTGCACTGCACGTTAATCTACATGACCTGGCACAGCAGCGCTGGGTGATTGGCATACTCTCGACAGTCGGGGTTGTCGGTGCCACCTTTTTAATTGGCGGCGGTGTTTATTATTTATTTGCCTGGCTCGATATAGAAGTGCCCTTTATTTATTGCCTGTTATTTGGCTCTTTGATCTCGCCCACCGATCCCATTGCCGTATTGGGCATCCTTAAAAGTGCCGGCGCACCGAAAACCCTGGAAACAAAAATCACCGGTGAATCTCTGTTTAATGATGGTGTTGCTGTTGTTGTCTTCCTGGTATTGGCAGGCATTGCCACGGGTGAAGGGGAGGTGAGTGCGACATCAATAGCGATCTTGTTTATTAAAGAGGCCATTGGTGGCCTGGTGTTTGGTTTGTTAGCCGGTAGCCTGGCCTTCTACATGCTAAAAAAAATCGATAACTATCAGGTTGAAGTGCTGGTAACTCTGGCGCTAGTAACGGGTGGTTACTCAGCGGCCGAGCACCTGCATTTATCAGCCCCCATTGCGATTGTCGTTGCCGGTTTGTTGATCGGTAATCACGGTCGCCGTTCTGCGATGTCTGATAAGACTCGCGAACACCTCGATACCTTCTGGGAATTGGTTGATGAAATTCTCAACGCGGTGCTGTTTGTGTTGATCGGCCTTGAAGTGCTGGTGATATCACTGCGTGAGGATTACCTGTTGGCAGGTGTGCTGGCGATTCCACTGATACTCGTCGTGCGATTGTTCAGTGTCGGCTTACCCATAACACTGATGCGTCCCTTCCGCACCTTTACCCCGGGTGTGGTGAGAATTCTGACCTGGGCCGGTTTGCGTGGGGGTATTTCAGTGGCCTTGGCGCTTTCTTTACCGAGTGGTGAAATGCGTGATTTACTATTGACGGTAACTTATGTTGTTGTGGTGTTTTCCATCGTGGTGCAGGGCTTAAGTTTAGGGCCGTTGGTGCGACGGCTTACAGGMCAAACATAATATATAGATGCCGTTTTATAGTTCAGAGTATTTATAAATAGAGATAAAGATTAACAAGCCTTTCTTATAGGAGATCTATGTGCCAGATAGACTCTGCTGGCAAACGGGTTTAGATAGTGTTTTATAAGCCGAATAATAATTAATAAATAGAGGGAAATTCAATGCCTAAGTACAGTGTTGGTAGTGTCAACGATATTCCACCAGGGCAGCGTAAAGTCACAAAAGTAGAAGGCAATAAAGTGATTGTCTTTCATCTCGATAGCGGCTTCTTTGCGACAGAGGCGAGTTGCCCTCATTTGCGATTGCCGCTGGGTAAGGGAGATATGCTCGATGGTGATGTGCTGCAATGCCCCATTCATCGCGCMAAGTTTTGTGTCAAAACAGGTGATGTAAAACAGTGGGCCTGTTTTCCTCCGGGCATTCAGTTATTGAATGTGGTACGCGGTGCAAAAGCGCTGAAGACTTATCCGGTACACATAGAAAATGATGAGGTGTTTGTTGAGTTTTAATTCTTTAGCTCGAATGACTACGTAACAGGCTCAGGGCTGGTTGTTGTAATGCTTTACGACTGGCTAGAAGGCCGCAAAAGGTGACGATTAAAGCCAGCCCCAAGGGTAAGACTTGCCATGGAGAAATGCTCAGGCCTTGCTGAAATAAGCGCTCATTTAAAGGGTAGAGAGCGAGCAGTGAAATAATTGTTGCACCCAGAGCTGCGCTACCACTGAGGCAAAGAAACTCTATCCACAGGATGCGTTTGATTAATTGTTGTTGACCACCCAGTGCCCGTAAAAGAGCATTGTCACGTCCCCGTTGTTGCTGACCACCGAGTAAACCCGCCGCTAACACCAGCAGTGCCGAAAACATCAATAACGCACCCAGCAGGGCGCTTGCCTGACTGGCTTGAGCGATAATGTCCTGGGCTTTATCGAGCAGATTTTTGACATCGAGCAGGGTGATGTGGGGTAGCTCGCGTAGTAGCTCTGCGAGTCGAGCACCGTCGCCTTCGGGTAGCCAGAAACTGGTAATCCAGGTGACATCTTCGTTGGCCAATTCACTACTGGCGAAAATAAAATAAAAGTTGGGCTCGAAACTATTCCAATCAACTTCGCGCAGGCTGGTGATAGTGGTGCTGAGTATGCCCTTACTGGTGACAAACCCGAGTTTGTCGCCAAGCTTTAAACCGAGTCTATCGGMAATTTCCTGCTCCACGGAAACCTCATGCTTTGTTGGCTTCGTCGGYAATGTATTCAGTGTAGTGATGCCGTGCCATTGCCCGCTATTTATTTGATTGCTGGCAGGCAGCTTGCTGGCCTCGGTGAGTATTAAATCCCTATTTAAATGCCGTTGGCTGGATTTCTTTTCTTTTGTCACCGCTTCACGTACCGGCACCCCATTAATAGTACTCAGTCGGCCACGCACCACGGGATAGAGTGGCTGGGCAAGGGCTTCGTGCTGTTTTATCCATTGCTCAAAGACGGGCATGTCTCGGTCAAACAGATTGAGAACAAAATGGTTGGGGGCCTGACTGGGTAGGCGAGTGCGCCAGTCTTTGAGTAGTTCTGAGCCTGTTTGCCCCGCTAATGTGAGTACTGTCATTGCCAGTGTCAGTGAAACCAGCAGAGGGAGGGTCAAGGCCGGACGGCGGCTGAGGCGGCGAATAGCTAACCGGGCGGGCAGGGGGAGTCGGGCACTGGCGAGATCGAGTCCTTTAATAAGCGGCCAGAGCAGGGCGGGTAGTAATACGCCGAGGGCGGCAATTAAGCCGAGTACTTTGCCAAGCTCGCCGAGTGAGTCTGTCAGTAAGCCCGCGAGTAATACCGGCGCACTGAGGGCGGCGAGCAGCTCGATATTGGTGCTGAGCAGGCTGCCTTGCTCACGCTGGCGTAACACTTCAATGGCCGGTACACGTACCAGGGCGCTGAGCCGGGGCAGGGCAAAAGCCAGCCACAATAGTAGTGGCGCGAGTAGGGCGGTAAGCCATTCAAGGGGCGTAGCGGCAATTATTGATGTGCCTGATTGTGAATTTCCACTGCCCATTRCGCCATTAATCAGGCCAATACCGAGTGCGCCACCGACGATGACGGCGGGCAGCACGGCGAGAAATTCCCAGCCCAGCAGTCGCGTCATCACCTGATAGCGGCTGGCACCAAAGCTGCGCAATAGGCCCGCTAGTTTTGCCCTGCGGCGCACTCGCTGGGATGTCGCCAGATAAATGGCCGCACCGCAGAGTAAGCTAATTAAAAGTACGGCGAGATTCGCCCACAGGCTGAGTTGGCGCAGCGGCCCCATGCTGCGCAGTGCAGCGTCGTCGACAGTTTCCAGGGTTTGGTCCGGGCGTAAGTTTTTGTCTAGMTCAAGGCTGATTCTTGCGATGCTGCTGTGCTCAGCRGCGACGACAGTTTGTTGTCGAATACGCGTGCCGGGGCCCATTACACCGGTGGCGGCAAGGTCAGCACTATTGAGAACAATACGCGGATTCATACTGTAAAAGCCGGCRTTTTGATCGGGCAGCTGGCGAATAATAGCGCTGATTTTAAGGGGTTTGTTACCCACAGTCAGCGCTGTGCCAACGCTGATGTTTAGCCGGTCGATAACCTGATCAGCCACCCAGAGTTCACCGGGACCAGGGCCGTGTTCCTGGGTGTATTCATCGGCAAAGCGATTGTCGGCAAGCTGTATTTTTCCGTAGAGAGGGTACTTATTATCGACGGCACGGGCGCTGACCAGCAGCAGGGCATCATCGTGTACTAGCACGGTGGAGAAATCGATAATTTGCGATACGCGAAGTTYATCCAGTAGTGCGAGTTGCTCGGGTTCGGGTGTTCGACTACTGGCCAGTATCAAGTCACCGCCCAGGGCTTCAGCAGTGCTGACGCTAAAGCGGTGTTCCAGCTCTGCGCGTAAAAAAATTACAGCGCTTAGGGCRAAGGCGGCAATAGCCAGGGCCAGTGCCAGAAGTTGAAAGCTATGATCTCGCCAGGGGCGAAACAGCTTGCTCATGTGTTGTTGCTTTCCTGGATGCGTTTTTCGATCACAGACTTGTCCTGAGGGTTTTTATCGGCAAAGGTTTTATTAATGATTTTACCTTCGTGCAATTCAAGGTGGTGCTGACAGCGGCTGGCCAGTTGGGGGTCGTGGGTCACTAATACCAGTGCCGCACCGCTGTGTTCATTTAATTCAAATAACAGGTCGATGACTCGTTTGCCATTGGCGTGGTCGAGGCTGCCGGTGGGCTCGTCGGCGAAAAGTAGTCGAGGTTGMACCGCAAAAGCCCGGGCCAGGGCAACGCGCTGTTGCTCTCCGCCTGACAGGGTCGCTGGAAAATGGCGGATTCGATGGCTGAGGCCAACCCGCTGAATCCAGTCTTTGGCGATGGCCGCAGGTTTCTCCCGGCCCGCCAGCTCCAGTGRCAGCATGACGTTTTCAAGCACGTTCATATCGGCAACCAGATGAAACTCCTGAAACACAAAGGCGCAGATGGCACCGCGTTGGCTGGCCCGCTGGTCTTCGTTGAGTGCGCTAAAAGCACTGCCATTAAGACGTATTTCACCCTTTGTGGGGGTATCAAGCCCAGCGAGCAAACCCAGTAAGGTGGTTTTTCCGCTGCCCGAGGGGCCGGTAATGGCGAGGCTTTCTCCGCTAGATAGCGTAAAATCAATRTCTTCAAGAAGAGTGAGYTCCCCTTCTGGCCCCTGTACCTGTTTGGCAATGTTGCTGACTTCAAGCAGGGGCGCTGCCTGCTGAGGCATACCAGRTGGGGGAGCGGCAGACGTAGAGGGTGACTTCATGGGCTATCGGGTCCTGGTAATAGCGGTTTTTTTAACGGGTTTATTGTACGGGCCTGTGGTTATGGCTCGCGCCGAATATCAACAGGGGAATGTTAAAAATACTGTGTTGGTGTTGGGCGATAGTATCAGTGCAGCTTATGGAATAGACAAGCAGAAAGGCTGGGTAGAGCTGTTGAAACAGCGCTTGGAGCCACAGTGTGCAAGTGTCAAAATTCATAACGCTTCGGTGAGTGGCGAAACCAGCGCCGGTGGTTTGGCGCGTTTACCGGATTTACTGGTTATGCATCAGCCCCGGCTGCTGGTTATTGAACTGGGTGGTAATGACGGTTTGCGTGGTTTGTCGCCGCTGCAAATGACCAAAAATTTGCAGGCGATGATTGGACTTGCAGATGCTGCTGGTGCACAGGTTGCTATGCTGGGCATGTTGATGCCACCGAATCTTGGCAGGGCCTATGTGAGACTCTTCGAGCAGGCAATGAGTGATGTTGGCGAAGATGAGTCGATATTATTTCTAAAGTTTTTTCTAAAAAATGTGGCGCGCAACAGGCAGCTGGTGCAGGCCGATGGGCTACATCCGACTGCGGCTGCTCAGCCCCGTTTGCTCGATAATGCCTGGGAGATATTGCAACAGCCCCTGRCGGAAATGTGTCACGCTACTATTGCTGCTACCCGCTTGTAGTAGGAGGAACTAGCAGCGGTGTTCGCTAGCAAAGCTATTGAATGAGAGAAAGAAACTCACTGCGAGTCGGTTGGTTACTGCGGAACACGCCGCGCATGGCCGATGTTTTCATGCTTGAGTTTTGCTTCTCGACACCGCGCATCATCATGCACATGTGCTTAGCTTCGATAATCACGGCAACGCCGAGAGCGCCGGTAATATCTTCAATCGTTTTGGCAATTTGGGTGGCGAGATTTTCCTGAATTTGTAAGCGTCTCGCAAACATATCGACGATGCGAGCAATTTTCGACAGRCCAATCACCTTGCCGTCAGGAATATAGGCGACGTGGCACACGCCGACAAAAGGCAGCAGGTGGTGYTCRCACAGGGAGTAGAGCTCRATATCTTTAACGATGACCATTTCACTGGAATCGCTGGGGAAGAGGGCACCGTTGACCACTTCATCCAGGTCGAGGTGATAGCCCGAGGTGAGAAACTTAAAGGCTTTTGCGGCGCGCTTTGGGGTATCGACAAGGCCGGGTCGGTTTAAGTCTTCGCCGATGGCTTCGATGATTTTAGCGTATTGCTCTTCCATAATTCTGTCCGATCATAATTGTAAAAATTTTCGTTATAATTTACTGGCTACCTTTGCGATCACTCCGCAGGGCTTAATAAACGCACTTAAATAAAGCGCTATAAAATAAGGGGCTATTCAGCCCGGCGTGACTAATCTTTTGCTATTGATGTGATTATAATGGCCACCTCTGAAAAATTATAGTGGTGGCTTGTCGTCATCGCTTATTGAGGCAAATCCCTATCTTGAAATCAACAGAGAAGACGGCAGTGACTACGATGACGAAAATCAGCCCAGAACTTGTCGAGCACTTACACAGCGTACGCGACTATATTCGTTTTGGCACGAGTCGTTTCAATGAGGCTAAATTATATTTTGGCCACGGAAACGATAATGCCTGGGATGACGCACTGGCGCTGGTTCTGCACGCCTTACATTTGGGACGGGACGGTCGCGAAGAAATACTTGATGCCCGCCTGAYACCGGGTGAGGGCCGGGCGATACTGGCCTTGTTCATTCGCCGTATTGAAGGTCGCATGCCGGTGCCTTATTTAACCGGTGAGGCCTGGTTTGCCGGGCTTAAGTTTACGGTTGACGAAAGAGTGCTAATACCACGCTCGCCCATTGCCGAATTGATAGAAACTGGATTTTCACCCTGGCTGGCCGATGAGCCCACTGCTATTCTCGACCTTTGCACCGGCGGCGGTTGCATCGGCATTGCTTGTGCCTATGCGTTTTCCGCTGCTGAGGTCGTGCTCAGTGATATTTCTGCCGATGCCCTGGTGGTTGCTGGTGAGAATATTGAACAGCACGAATTGAGTTTGCGAGTGACGGCGGTCGAATCCGACCTGTTTGAAAGCATTGATCAGCGCTTTGATCTTATCGTCTCCAATCCGCCCTATGTTGATGCGGCAGATTATGGGGCGATGCCAGCGGRGTATCACTGCGAACCTGCTTTGGCTCTTGAGTCGGGCGATGATGGTTTGGACTTTACCCGTCGATTGTTGCGTGAAGCACCGGCCTATCTTAATGACGGTGGGGTGCTGGTGGTTGAGGTTGGTAATAGTGCGGCACATCTGGAAAAGGCTTTCCCTGATGTGCCTTTTACCTGGYTGGAATTTGAGCGCGGTGGCTACGGTGTTTTTGTTCTTACGCAAGCWGAACTGGTTGAGCACGGGGCCGTTTTTGCTGAATGATAGTAAGTAGCCACTAGATAGCGGTAAGCCCCATTTTTGTTGGTGCGGGGTTTATAATAGCCGCATAATTWTTACGCAATATATGATTTGGAGTCACTCTTGCCCGGCAATACKTTTGGAAAACTGTTCACTGTTACCACCTTTGGCGAGAGTCACGGGCCTGCACTGGGTTGCATTATTGATGGCTGCCCACCGGGGCTGGCACTGTGTGAGGCYGAYTTRCAGGTAGACCTCGAYCGCCGTAAACCGGGCCAGTCACGCTACACCACCCAGCGTCGTGARGCTGATCAGGTGCGYATYTTATCGGGTGTTTTTGAAGGTAAGACCACMGGCACYTCTATCGGCCTGTTAATTGAAAATACCGATCAGCGCTCYAAAGATTACGGTGATATTAAAGACATGTTTCGCCCGGCCCATGCCGATTACAGCTATTTTCAAAAATATGGTGTGCGTGACTATCGCGGTGGTGGTCGCTCATCGGCCCGTGAAACCGCAATGCGTGTGGCTGCGGGTGGTGTCGCCAAAAAATATCTGGCTGAAACCCTGGGWATTAGCGTGCGCGGYTATYTAAGTCAGCTYGGCCCTATCRCYATTGATAAAGTSGAYTGGRATGAARTCGAYAACAAYCCTTTCTTTTGCCCYGAYGYCGATAARGTYGATGCMATGGCMGMGTACATGCAGGCYCTTTCTAAAGARGGTAATTCCATTGGCGCAAAAATCACCGTCGTCGCCGAGGGTGTYGCYCCSGGTTTGGGTGAGCCCGTGTTTGAYCGACTCGATGCYGATATTGCCGGTGCCTTAATGGGCATTAACGCGGTGAAAGGGGTAGAGATTGGTGACGGCTTTGCCACTGTTGAACAAAAGGGTACTGAGCACCGTGATGAAATGAGCCCCGAGGGCTTTTTGTCGAACCATGCTGGCGGTATTGTTGGCGGTATTGCCACCGGGCAGCGAATTGTAGCCCACCTCGCCTTAAAACCAACCTCAAGCATCCGTTTGCCCGGCCAGTCGGTGAATGTGCGTGGTGAGTCCGTTGAAGTATCGACTACTGGCCGCCATGACCCCTGTGTCGGTATTCGCGCCACGCCTATTGCCGAAGCGATGCTGGCCCTGGTGTTGATGGATCATGCCCTGCGCCATCGGGGGCAAAATCAGGATGTTGATAGTCAGCTCAAGCCGCTACCCCCTGAAGTTGGTTCTGGGGTTTGTGAGTAATTGCCAACAACCAGTGGTTCRCCAGAGTCGTCACCTGAGCAAAGTGATCTAGCACTACCGTACTGGCGGCTTTCCGGCTTTTATTTTTTCTATTTCGCCTTGCTGGGCGGAATGTATCCCTACTGGCCACTGTATTTACAGCATCTGGGTTTTACACCGGAACGAATAGGGCTACTGCTGGCCGTACCGATGATCACCAAGTTGATCGCACCCAATCTTTGGGCCTGGTTGGGTGATGTTACTGGCCGTCGCCTGGCGATTCTTCGTCTCGGCTCCTTTCTCGGCTTATTGTGTTTTTTAGGTATCACCATCAACCAGAGTTTTTACTGGCTGGCGGTGGTGATCGGCGGCTATAGCTTTTTCTGGAATGCCATTCTGCCCCAGTACGAAGTGATTACTCTGGGGTTTTTACAGGATAAACCCGAGCGTTACAGTCTGGTGCGAGTGTGGGGCTCAATCGGCTTTATTCTCGCTGTACTCGGTGGTGGCTATTATTTCGAACACCTCAGTATTGATCTTTTCCCCTGGGTGGGCATTAGCTTACTCGCCTGCATCTTTATCAGTAGTTTATTAATCCCCCCGTCGAACCTCGAGGTGCGTGAGCACAAACGCGAAAGCCTCTGGCAGGTGGTGCGCCAGCCAACGGTTATCGCCTTCCTCATCGCCGGTACATTGCTACAAATGGCCCATGGTGCCTACTACAGTTTTTTCAGTATTTATCTTGAAGAGATGGGTTTTTCTCGTACAGCTATCGGCTTTTTATGGTCTATTGGGGTGGTCGCCGAAGTGTTGGTTTTTATGGTGATGCACAGGCTTTTAGTCAGGCTGGGGGTGCGCTTCGTGCTGATCGCCAGCCTGCTGCTGGCGGCTCTGCGCTGGTATATGATCGGCAACGGCAGTGAGTGGCTGTGGGTGCTAATACTCGCCCAGTGTTTACATGCATTTACTTTTGGCACCTTCCATGCGGCGTCGATTGAATCSATCCGTCGTCTGTTTAAGGGCGGTACCCAGGCGGGAGGGCAGGCGTTGTACGGGGCGATTAGCTTTGGCATTGGCGGTGCTAGCGGTTCTTATCTGGCCGGCCATTTCTGGCAGGAGGGGGCGACACAAATATTTAATGTGGCCTCGGGGCTTTGCCTGTTGGYTRYYWTSKTGKSWTGKYAYGGCYTWNGNGMTCYNCRYWKNACAMCNTWGYGKWRWWWWKCWYKAMARTTGTCACCTTTTTATTTCAGGTGCCTGGAAAATTATTGATGAAACGATTGAGTCCATTATTTTTGGCATTAATTCTTATCTTTAGTGTGCTACCAGCGCTAGCTGAAAATAAAGAACCACTTGTTGATAAGCGCGAAGTCTTAGTRCTGACGCCCATACAGCGGGAACACGTACTGGCTGAAATGCGTGCTTTATTAGGTGGGATACAGGGTTTATTAGGCGCGCTCGCCGAGGATGATATGAAAGCAGTCGCTGAAATTGCTCGCCCCCTGGGTATTAGCATGGCAGGCAAAGCAGAGGATCACCTCAAGGGCGTATTACCGCAGCACTTTATGCAGCTGGGCCTGATGGTTCATCAAGACTTTGACAGCATAGCTGCACTGGCGGAATCGGGTGGGGATAATAAAGCGGTACTGAGTGAATTAAGTCGTTCGTTGAAGAAATGCCAGGCCTGCCATGCTCACTATCAAATCTTTCCTTTAAAAAGTAGTACTACTGAAGAGAAAAACTCACATCACGGCCATTGAGCGATGCGARTCTTCTCTGGCTTAGACGTTTAATCGCTACAGCGGCTCAAAGTATTCTCGTCGGTGTGATTGAAAATCTTGCCGTAAATATCGAGTACGGTTGTCTCTTTGTAGTATAGAGCTGTGGCATCGATATTTATCTGCTGTTCAAAGCCGATAGTTTTTGCATTGTCGCGCATAAAGGGCGACTGGACGATTGACCAGTCGGGATCGTCAATTTTGGCGGCGACCTTTAATTCAATATCTGCTGCTGAACTGTCACCGGCAAAAGTGCCCCCAGCAAGAATACCTACGGCACGGGGTACAAAGAGGGCGTGCATAACGATCTGCTGCGCTGCATCCCACATCCAGTAGCCGGTTTCATCGTGAAATACGGCATCGTCGCTAAGCCTTTTCACCACCTGGTGATAGCGCAGTACCGCCAGTGTTTGCTGCCCCGCATTGGTGACGGTACCGGCCTCTGCAAAGTCCAGTGTTTCGTAATAGGGCGTGCTCTCTTCACCCTTGGGCTCGTCGGGTGCAAGGTCAGTGCCTTTGTTGCCCTCCCAGCGACCAATCAATAATTGCAGTGGGCCGTAGTCGATGGTATTGCTGCTATTAATTATGATTTGGCGTCGTCCTGAAGTGTGGCTGGCTGTTAATTGTAGCGCCTACTGTCCGTGTCGAACTGCTCCCGTGTAAAAATAAAATGATTGGGGATTGCAATGCTAGACTACTCCGCTAATGGCGCATTGATGACTCGGTTACAGATGGCTTAAGGACGCTCATTAAGCCCTGGAATTCAATTTGTTTGAGAGGATAAAATAATGACAGATCAACCCAACGCGGGAATGGCTGAGTTCTGGAACGGCAAGGGTGGTGAAAATTGGGTCAGCCGGGAAGTGAGGCTTGAGGCTAGCCTAAGGCCTTTTGGTCAGCAAGCGATGGCTGCTGGTGCTATTACAGCAGGGCAGAGAATTCTCGATATTGGTTTTGGCTGTGGCGATAGTGCGATTGAATTGGCCGGAAAAGTAGGGCCAGAGGGGCAGGTGCACGGGGTGGATATTTCCGTTGCTATGGTCGATGCGGCAGAAAAGAAAGCGGCGCAAAAGGGTATCTCGAATGTGGCTTTTGAATGTGCCGATGCGCAGACAATGGCTTTCCCAGTCGATGCCTACGATCTGGTTTTTTCCCGTTTTGGCGTGATGTTTTTTGATGACCCCATTGGTGCTTTCAAAAACATTTACTCGGCTTTAAAGCCGGGTGGTCGCCTCGCCTTTATTTGCTGGGCACCACGTGCGGAAAATGCCTGGGTCGGTTTGCCATTACAGGTGGTTGCCAAACACCTGAGCTTGCCAGCACCACCGGGGATCGATGAGCCGGGGCCTTTTTCTCTGAGTGAAGAGGCTCGCGTTAGCGGCATTCTTGACGCAGCGGGTTTTGCTAATGTTGCGCTGGAGTCATTTCAAACACCCTTTGTATTGGGTGGGAATGTTGACGAAGCATTGAGTTTTCTGATGCAGCTGGCCCCCTCCGGCAGTGCGATTAATACTGCAGAGGCTGACGATGAAACACGGGCGCGGATTGCTGTCGATATGGCAGAGTTACTTAASTCCCATGAAAGTAGCGGCGATGTGAGTATGGATGCTGCGGCCTTGCTGGTGACAGCCAGAAAAGAAAAATAAACGACACATCTACTGTSTTCACTGTTCACTGTTCACTGTTCGATGCCTTAATAAATATTACAAAATGTATCAACCGGCGGATTCAAGTCTGAAGTACATAACAATTTAAGCGACTAAATTAGTCATATGCTCAGCCATTAATTTGGCGGGTGTTTGATAGTTTAAT
>NVWE01000025.1 GCA_002746135.1 Cellvibrionales bacterium
ACCGAGCACAGCCAGGGTTCAACCACCGTGATGGGCATCGCCAACCTCGCCATGCTCACCGGCAACATCGGTCGCGAAGGTGTCGGCGTGAACCCCATGCGCGGGCAGAATAATGTGCAGGGTTCCTGCGACATGGGCTCCTTTCCCCACGAGTTGCCCGGCTACCGCCACATCTCCGATGGCGACACGCGCTCCATATTTGAACGCGACTGGAAGGTCGAGCTCGATCCCGAACCCGGCCTGCGTATTCCGAATATGTTTGACGCTGCCATCGACGGTGAATTTAAGGGCCTGTACTGCCACGGCGAAGATATCGCCCAGTCAGACCCCAACACTCACCACGTCGAAGCGGCGCTGTCCTCCCTGGAATGTCTCGTCGTACAGGATCTCTTCCTCAACGAAACAGCGAAGTTCGCCCACGTGTTTTTCCCGGGCTCATCCTTCCTCGAGAAAGACGGCACCTTTACCAATGCCGAGCGCCGTATTTCACCGGTGCGCCAGGCCATGCCGCCCCAAGCTGGACTGGCCGACTGGGAGGCGACCCTGGGTTTCGCCAAAGCGCTGGGCGTCGATATGCACTACGACCACCCGCGTGAAATCATGGAGGAAATCTCCCGCTTAATGCCCACCTTTGCCGGCGTTAACTACGACAAGCTCGACCGCGATGGCAGCATTCAATGGCCCTGTAATGACGAGGCCCCCGACGGCACCCCGACCATGCACATCAACGAATTTGTGCGTGGCAAGGGCTTCTTTGCGGTCACCGAATATGTACCCACTGACGAACGCGCCAACCGCAAGTTCCCACTACTGCTGACTACTGGCCGTATCCTCAGCCAATATAATGTGGGCGCACAGACGCGCCGTACCGAAAACAACCAGTGGCACAGTGAAGACATTATCGAGCTTCACCCCCACGACGCCGAGGAGCGCGGTATTAAAGACGGCGATTGGGCGGGCATCAAAAGTCGCGTTGGCGACACGGTACTGCGCGCCAAGGTTAGCGACAACATGCCAGCCGGCGTGGTCTATACCACCTTCCACTTCCCCGAGTCCGGTGCCAACGTGATTACCACGGACAACTCCGACTGGGCAACCAACTGCCCGGAGTACAAAGTGACGGCGGTGCAAATCAGCAAAGTAACGGCACCCTCGGCCTGGCAGGAACGTCAACAAGCCTTCAACGAACAACAACAGGGCCTGTTGAAAAAGGCACGGCGACGGGATGAAAGCAGTCGCACCCCCGGTTAATGACGACGTGCTAGCGCCTGCCGTTAGCACGTCTTTTACCGCAAGCGACTGGCGCAAAGGTGTCAGCCTGTCTGTACACGATCAACTGATTGAAGAAGTTGCCGTGGCGCTGGTCTACAACGGTATTTCCCATGTGGTGATGATGGCCACGCCCGATCATCTCGAAGATTTCGCCCTGGGCTTTAGCCTGACCGAAGGCATTATTGAAAATCCACAGCAACTCTACGACCTGAGTACCCGCACCCTCGACGACGGTATTGAAGTGGCGATGAGCATCAGTAACGAACGCTTTGCGCTGCTCAAAGCAGCGCGACGCAATATGACCGGGCGCACCGGTTGCGGGCTGTGCGGAGCAGAGTCACTCGAACAGGCCATTCGCCAACCCCCGCCMGTTAGCGCACAGCAAACCTATAGCCACAGCGCTATCGAAACTGCTGTTGACCAGCTCGACAGCCGACAGCCCCTGCAAGCCATTACCGGTGCCGTACACGGTGCCGCACTGTGCGACATCGATGGCAACATTGAGCTATTACGTGAGGATGTCGGCCGCCACAACGCGCTGGATAAACTCTATGGCGCGACGTGCAAGCAAGCAGACCCGGCAGCCAACGAACGTTTTATACTCATTTCCAGCCGCGCCAGTTACGAGCTGGTATTAAAAGCTGCCGTGATGGGCGTTGGCATGCTGGTCGCCGTATCGGCCCCCACCAGCCTCGCCGTGCGTCTGGCCGAGCAAAGCAA
Organism: Cellvibrionales bacterium; assembly: GCA_002746135.1. Classification (GTDB taxonomy): domain Bacteria; phylum Pseudomonadota; class Gammaproteobacteria; order Pseudomonadales; family Porticoccaceae; genus Reddybacter. Next base: position 1,993 of record NVWE01000025.1, read on the forward strand.
TATCACCCTCGTCGGTTTTGCCCGTAGTGGTCGGCATATGGTCTATACCCATCCGCAACGCATCCCGGGTTAGCCACCGCACAAACAATTATTGAAATAAGGAAGTCATCAATCGTGTCAGAAAAGAGCATTGAACACTTAGTACAAATGGCTAATCAAATTGTTTCCAACATCCCTGGCGCCACCATCAACGATAAAATAGAAAGTGCTGCCACACACATGAAAAACTTCTGGTCACCTTTGATGAAAAGACAAATTGCAGAATATATTGCAGAAGGTGGTAAAGAATTAAGCCCTGAAACAATTCAGGCCCTGCAAAAAATGGCGGGATAAGCCCTATGCACGAAAATATTGCCTTTCTCCTGAGCGCCATTGTTTGCCTAGGTATTGCGGCTCAATGGCTCGCATGGTGGGTAAAACTCCCCCTCCATTCTGTTTCTATTATTATTTGGCATTATCGCTGGCCCCATTAGCGGCTACCTACAGCCCGACGAATTATTGGGCGAACTGCTCATCCCTACCGTCTCTCTTGGCATAGCGATTATTTTATTTGAGGGCGCACTGACATTACGTTTCTGCGATATACGCGAACATGGAACGGTCGTCACCAACCTCGTGACCTGGGGTGCATTAATCAATTGGGGATTAATCAGCCTTGGCTGTTGGTATTTCGTTGAATTCAGCCCCTCACTGTCACTATTATTCGGCGCACTGRTCGTGGTTACTGGCCCCACAGTGGTGATGCCTTTACTGAGAAATGTCAGGCCAGTACCCGCCGTCGGCAAGGTGCTGCACTGGGAAGGCATTCTCATTGGCGCAATACTGGCCGTACTGGTTTTTGAAGTTATTGCCTCCGATGCTCGCGGTGGCTCATTTGTACTGTTACTTAAAGAGCTTCTTTCGGGTGGGCTCTGCGGCGTGGCAGGCGGCATCATTATGAGCGTCCTGTTACGCAAGCATATGATTCCCGAATACTTACAGGACGCCGTCACCATTATGGGTGTCTGGCTGGCAAATGCTAAGGGCGTCGATATGGCAGACATATTGAGCTTCAAAGAAAGCCTGTCCTTACTCGTCGTTTCCGTACTGTTTATTTTACTGGCCGCCCRCCTGGATTTAGAACAAATAACCACCCTCGGCCCTCAGGCGATCGCCATTTTAGTGGTTATTTTATTGACCCGCCCGGTGATGGTTTTTCTCGCCACTTTTAGATCGGGCATGAGCTGGCAGGAAAAAACACTCATCAGCTGGATCGCTCCTCGCGGGATCGTCGCCGCCGCRGTGTCATCCATTTTTGCCATTAAGYTGAGTGAACTCGGTGTTGAGGGTGCCGATACCCTCGCCGGACTCACCTTCCTGGTCATTATTGTCACCGTGGTGTTACAAAGYATTAGCGCTGCACCCATGGCCAAATGGCTCGGCGTTGCCGAAGAGGAGTCTCGCGGYATTTTGATACTCGGCGGCAATACTGTTTCACTCGCCATCGGCAAAGCACTGGTCGAACACGGCTTCCGAGTGAAGATTGCATCCACCCATTGGCAAGAGATTNAAACAGCTCGTATGGATGGCCTGGACACCTATTATGGCAACCCAGTTTCAGCCCACGCCGACAGGCACCTCGACCTACTTGGCATCGGACGCTTATTTGCCATGTCACGTCGCCCAGCACTCAACACACTCGCTTGTGTTAAATACCGAGGGGAATTCGGTCGACAAAAAGTGTTTATGCTACGCACATCAGAAGAAAAAGATGATTCCGACAAACGCCGAATGGCGGAAACCTATCAAACACCRCGRCTATTTGGYGATGACATTACCGTGCAAAAACTCGCCAGCCTAATTGGCCAGGGTGCAGTGATAAAGTCCACSCAATTAACCGACAGCTTTACCCTTGAAAAATATCATCAGCAACATGGTACCCATGGGATCTTACTGTTTGGCATAGACTCTAAAGATAACTTAAGAGCCTTTACCGACCAATACTCTCCCGACATCGAAGCCGGTTGGACTCTGGTCRCGCTATTACCGCAAGAGTCCGAAAATCAATAAAGAACAACAATGGCCATAAGCCAACATTACCCAATTAGAACATTGGCTTAAAGCTGGGGCTGGCGATGACCCTCGAGCCGCCTCTAAAAATAAACTTGCCAGGAAAGCTGAGCCTGTAAAAACGACCCTGAGAATTCTCTTTTCGTTGAAAGCTCTAATAGCGCTGCGCTATCTTGATCAACACTCAGCCGGAGCCGCCCCCCCAGCTGATAGGCCGTTTGGTTGACGCCCTCTACATATTGCATAGCCTCAGTATAAAAACCGCCCTTCCACACATTCGTTATCGTATAAATAATCTCTGCACTAGCACCAAATCCCAATGCGCTATCGTGGTCGAACTCATCGCCGACGAGAAGTTGTGTATCAGCAAAAATAGAGGCCTGTGTAGACAGGCCTAGTTGGTAGCTAAGCCCTGTGCCCAGCTTGAAATCACCAAGCAAGGCGCGCTCATCATCGTCAAAGTCGTAACGTTTCAATGAGGCCGATGCCTTCCAGGAAAAAGGGCGGATAAAATAATTTCGTGTTGGCGCTGAAACAATGCCAACAAAATCTAAAGCCTCAACTTGCCAATTATTATCATCGGGATAAAAACGTAGCACGGGCTTTAAAAAATCTAGCTCAGCACCTTTTATAAATCCGCCATCGGGATCGTAGAGGTCGTGATAAGCCCAGCGAAAATCAAACTGTAAATATTGATCTGAATCTTTACTACCGTAACGCAAACCCAAACGACGACCACCGTGGCCCTGATCTGGCCGATACAGTGGCTTTTTAATCGTGAGCGGTGTCAGCTCAAGAGTAATTTCACTGCGTGCCGCTAATAACGCATATTGCCTGCTTGCGCGTTGTTCACGCTGACTTTTATCAACATCAGCAACATCGAAAAYATCTTGTTTTTTATTGCTGCTGGCCTCCAGGTAAGCCTGATACTCTGCMGCCAATTCGAGRATTTCAACTTGYTCCYGTTCAGCYTTAYTTTTGAACAAATCAYCAYTTAATTTCTGCTYACCTGTCGCYARYGMTTTAGCRATTTGTTGATCTGCAAAACTGAKAGYTTCTGCYCGGGTATTCACAATCTGTCGAAGTGAAGGTCKATARTTCACTTTCCYAACCAAACCCRGCACCTTAGTTATSGCTCTAACAGTATCAGCAGGCGTWACATCCCAATAAAAACCCTGAGTTAAATGYAAGTCCGGTCGGGCGGCCTCAAGCAGCGCCAATAATTGATAGGAACAATTTTCATCAATAAARTAATAATCAAAATAAACCGGCAGCAGYTCCCATAAATGCCGCAACATAAAAYCAACTTCGTCCGGACTGTAATTTAGCTGGTATTCCCAAATATCACGAYTCTCAATRTCACTATAAGCTTTAACACGCTCATAATATCGAGCCAGTGTAAARCGCCCRGGATAACCACCAAACACGCCATTATAGGCAAAGCTAAAACCACGCTCCTGCTCCGCGTGAGCAGCAAAATTGACAGCCCACGCCAATAGATCAGGTCTTTTTTCAGATTTTCGATCCAGGCGTAAAAAGGTATGGCCAAACATTGAAGCGGGRCTATTTAAAACGGAAACAGGAAAAATAAGAGTTAAGCCCTGAGCATCAAGCGTACGCAACCATTTAKTCAAATCACTGCATTGCAGATCAGGTAAAGTGGTTTCATCTATAGCCAACGTTTTTCTTAACCAGGCTAACCGGGCAGGAAATCGACAAGCCGGCGAATCATTATTATCACTGGYGGAGGTAAAGAAAGCGCGCAGCGTTGCTTCAAATTCACCCTGAAGTGATTCTTTACCGGAATCCGATAGAAAAAATTCGGGGTCATCTACCAAACTATGGTTCTTCGAGCCAAAAGATGTCGGTGTAAAATGCATCAACACCCGCCATTCAGGCTGCAACCAAATCTGCTGATCCCTGGCTTTAGCCACAAACTCATCCAACACTGACTGATTCAATATTGAACGATCAGTTATTGTTTTAGAGTCACCTCTAACATGGGCTTCTGCATAGACAAGCTGGGGTAATAGCGTGACKAATAAAAGCGAGTTAAAGACAAGATTGAAAGAACGGGGCATACGTGAAGCGATAGAAAGATCAGAAGGGCTTTTAAATAAATTCAATTAAAAACGTTGGCCGTAGGTATGGATCTCCACGCATTAGCGCGGAGATCCAGAAACTTAGATTCGAGCTAAAGCAACTTCCTGCTTTAAATGAACAATTAATTCTTTTGGTGTTGTTTGCGACGAAATAAATAGCTGATTGAAATTACTTTTTGTCATCGCGTAAAACCGCCCCTTATCGGCATCATCAATAGCCAGCAGAGAAGCCAAACTCGTCAAATATTCACCTTCACCCACTGACATATCGGAACGAAGTTGTGAGAAGTTTAACGAAACGAACTCCTCCACCTCAACAGCCTCAGTATCAACACCGTCATCATCGTCCTGAGAACTTGTGCTAGAAGTCAGCTCTGATGATGCATCCGTTGTCTGACCCGTTGTTGCAGAACTTGCTTCAGTCGGAGCGGTAGTAATTGAACACGATGACAGAAAAAACGCGGCTACAAACACTGTAATAATTGAACAAAATTTATTATAAATCATAATAACTACTCCATTTTAAATCACAAAATACGCACTGCGAGTATACACGCCCAGCCCACCAAATTACTTATATGAGATCAAAAATCATTTCGATCTCATCGCCCCAAACGCCGAATAGCTGCCTTTGTTAAAAATTTATCGTACAGATCACCATTAACATTCGTTTTATAACCACCAGAAATTTCTTTGACCTGAGCGAGTCGGGCCATACGATTCACCTGAATATTGTGGGCGTGAACGCGCGTCCACGAAGCGTAGGGATGCTTGCCATCATAAATGGTATTTTCACCATCGGTGTAAAGTGACGCAGCGCCATCAAAAGAGCGGAACATTTCGCCACGACGATCGTAGGAAACCATGGCCAATGGCAATAATGTACGGGCATCAAACCAGACACGTTTTTTACTGATGGGCGCACGGGGAAACTTAACCGGTTCGGCTTCTACCACAATGGCCTCTGGCACCAACTCTACATCCATGTCCCAAAAAGTATTTCCCTTTGGACCGCCGTGAGTGGTGCCCTCCCAGTTTTCATGTTTTGAATTCCAGCTGCGTGAAATAGCCGCGAGCGTTGGGCCACGACCCACTATTTTGTAATTACCCCAGGTGAGGAAGGGATCGCCCGCTGTCCAGGCATCGGAGAGATAAAGCGTTGAACCGGGAATCATCGGCTCAAAACGCTGATTGGTAGGGAAGCGGCGCACCCTTTTAAAGGCTGGCAGGTAGCCACTCAAATCGGGAAAGCGGCGCTGATCGTAATGCCAGACATTTAAAAATGAGGTGCCCGCAATGTCATTGGGACTAACAAAAAATACCGATTGATAACGCAGTTTATCTTCGTGCCCCGGCCAATAAGGTTTTGGGTCGAGAACCGTTCGCGCCACGGGTGACATCTCAGCCCAACCCAACTCATAGTTGTACTCAACATCGCCACTTGGCCCAACATCCTGTTCTTTGATGGCGTAAAAAGAAGCGTCGTGGCGACCCCAGCTTAAAGTAATACCGGCAAACACCTCGAGAGCCGTTGTCGGATTGGGGAAAGGATTACCCCCTATCCAGGGCTTACCCTCTTTGGTAACCACATTGCCATCGGCATTAAACATTGCCTTACCGTAATTGCGCAGCGTCGCCTCATTATATTCCCAGGCGCTCAGCTTCATAATATCGGTAGTGGTATCGATCATGCGCATTTGCCGACCCATTTGTGCAATTTGGGTATAGCGAATCGGGTCGAGCAAATCTTTTACATGCTCAACATTATCGGCCGTAATCATATCACCAGTGCTGATTTTTCCCTGTGTAAAACCCTCAATCGACATTAGTTCGTCGGGATAAACGCCAGTAATATCGCCAGTATCAGCAATGGCCTTCCATAATGGCGACAACACCCCCGTCGCCAATACGCCTTTACCCAACTGGCCCATAAAGTGGCGACGCCCAAAATTAAAGTCGTACTTACGAATTCGCATTACTGCTCCTTTTTATCACTGGTTTTTTTATTATCGCTGGCAATCCCAGCTTTTCACACGCTTATCCAGTTCTGCCTGATCAACATTATTCATCAAATGACGATACAGCTGAGACGTCCCCAGCACCTTGCACAATGCCGAGGTATCATTATTGATCTTCTCATCATCATTATATTGTTCGATGAGAGCGATGCTACGTCGCCGCATGGCATCACGCCAGCGGGTAGAACCTTCAGCCTGGCTACGGGTAATTTTCGCCCACGCGCGTTCCGCCTCAAACCAGCGCTGTAACTGTTCAGCACTTTCAGCGTAGGCCATCCAGGCATTGCCCGAGTCGGGAAATTCAGCAATCAACTGCTGAGCAATTCCATAGGCGCGCTGTGTTTTCCCGATCGCATTGGCGGCGCGTATTTGCAGCAGGCGCAACTGCCGTTGGTCTTGTGGCTGGCCAGSAAGGGCTGGGTAAAACAAGTCGCCCAAGGCTAATAGCTGAGCGTAGTTGCCCTGCTGTTCTTTCGCCAATAAAAACTGGTAGACCTCTTTCTGCGCCATGGTGTTCGCAGGTTGGCTTGCTAGTGCAGCGATAAAAGCAGGTAAATCTTTGCCCTGCTGATGCTTATCGAGGGCTCGCAACTGCGTCCAGAACAGGAGCCGCCGTACACGCTGATCCAGAGCGTGTTTTTCATCATCAGGTTTAGCCTTCGCGGCGACAAGCATTTTATCGATGGTTGATAGCACTTTATTTAACTTCTTACCCAGCACTGCCCGCATCTGTAAAGAAACCGCTTTAAACCAAAGCTGTTTGCGTTTAGCCCGAGGCAAATCGTTCAATGCGGCCAGTACTTTTTCCGCCTCATCTTTTTGAGCGTTGAGGTCACCCTTAACGACGGCTCGATTAAAAGTATTCACCGCCCGCTGAATTTGTGTCAGCGCAATACTGCCCTTCAATTTTTTATTTTTCTTTGCTGCCTTTAAATGGCGCTTTGCTTTTTCCGGGTCATCGCTTAATTGAGCAATCAATAAATGGGCACTGCCGGCATCGGCATCGTTTGGGCTTAAACGCAGAAAATATTCCGCGCTAGCCAATACCCGCTTACGGTTAGCGCTATTGTCGCGGCGTTGATGAAGAGCCTGCGCGACAAGAAACTTAAACTTCGGCAAAGCCTGGGCTACAGGCTGAGGCAGGTCGGTTTTATGCTGCAAGCTCTCTACTTCTTTTAACGCTTCCCGTGCCATCTGTATTTTCAGCAGAGCAACCGCGTAGTGGTATTGCAGCACACGAACATTCACTCCGATCTTAAGCCCACCTTGTTTGCGAAACGCCTGATATTTAAGCACAGCCGTATCGTACTGCTGCCAACCATAGGCGTATTCAGTGTCGACGTAGAGCGTCAAAACGCCGATGTCGTGACCCGCTATTTCATCACGATAGGACATGATGCGGCCCAGCAGTGCATCGCTCAAATAGCCCAGCTCAATAACTCGCTTCAAGCGTGCCGCAGCTTCAATGGCGCCCGTTTGAATATCGCGCTGACGCTGCAAGAGCATAAAAGCTAAATCCTGATATACACGAGCCGTCGTCGGTGTTAACGGCTCATCCGACAGCTGCGGCAAAGGGGGCAGCTCACCCTTGCGAATAGCCAGCAAGGTCAGTTCAGTTTCTGCGCGCACCCGTGCGGGATTGTCATCGTCACCCGCCAGCGCCAACACTAAACGACGAAAGCGTTGCTCAGCCAGGTCGTCATCGCCCTTTACCTGGGCAACATAGGCCATGCCCAACCAGCTACCATAGACAATACCCGGATAAAGAATACGCACCGATGAACTCTGGAAGCCATGCTCGGCCTCATTCAACCAGGTGATCTGCTCACGCTCTCCCTGATAGGAATGAGCTAGCCCAAGCTTGCCCCAGGCCTGCCAGTAATTAAACGCAGACAAGGCATAATTAATATCGTGCCACAGGTCGGAGCGATAGAGCTTTTCCAGCGCCGCTTCCCGGTCGCCAGTCGCCTGCTCAAGATCACGCACCTTGGCTCGGCAACGCTGGAAGAAGCCCTCACCGCGACGCAGCAGGTATTCAAACTCAGCCTTGCCAGCGCCCTGCTCCTGTGCCCCAGCCACTAGTTCACCATAGGCATCGGCGGCACTGACGAAGTCGCGGGTATCCAGCGTTGTCAAATCTTTGGTTAACGACTGATGAATTTCGTCGAGGGCCGTGCGACTCTGCGCCAACGAATTTGCCTGAGCAAATTGCCCCAGCGAGAAAGCCAGCAACAAGGCAATCAGCAGCGCACTCTTTACTAATGAAAAGCTCAGTAATGGAAGGCGCAATAACGCAAGATTCATCATCACTACAAGCCCTCCAGCAGTAGCGCCATTTCACGAGCAAACTGACCGCCCATAATCAGCGACACTAACTGTCGAGTAATGTGTACGTCACCATCCAGCGTCGCAGCAACACCGCCACCGGCCTCAGCCATTAATTGATAGTCGAGCATTGCCGTGTCGGTATAAAAGACGCGATTCACCGGACGACCCAGTTTTGCTTCAAGCACCGCAGGGTTGGCGTGATGGCTAACATCGAGAGTCGATATCTGGCCATGATTACTCGCAAATTCACGATTAACGGCTAATAAACGATTAAAGGTATCTTTATGGGGGGGCGCATCGCCGATGAGGACAATCACTTTTTTAGCCCCCAAGCGCCAGCCACTCTGCGAAGTAGCAACGCGCATCCCCTCATAAACGGCCTCTTGCATATCACCTCCGCCCACGGCATCCAACTTGTCGAGAAAGCGACTCAACTTATTCAGACTGAAGGTCAGCACCTGGTGCTTGGTGATATAGGAGGGGCTACCCACATCACGATAAGCCACAACCCCGAAGCGGGATACCGGCACCAGAGTACGGATAACATCAACAATATCGACAATGCGCGCCTGCACTTCATCAATCACCCAATCCATTGAACCTGTGGAATCAACCACAAACACCACATCGAGGCCGGTTTCACGCAAGCCTTGCACATAGGCCGCAAATTGATTGGTCGATTGGCTCAGCCCCGTACCAACACTGGTGCCAAACCCAGCAAGCCCATCACCATCCGTTGCCACAGCATTCGACAATAGGGGTGCAGAAAAGCCACCGCTACTTTGCCCACCGGCAGCCGCTTCCATCGCCAGATTAACCTCGGGGGGTGGCGGCGCGAGAGCTGACGTCGCGACTAGTACCGGCGGCGGCTCAAACTCGATAGCCTCTTCAAACACTAGCTCTTCTTTTTCTTCGGGCTCGACAATATCGAGCATGATTTCAATGTCTTCGACATTACGCGTCGCCGATGATTCTGGCGTAATAATGTGCAGGGAAGCCTGCCAGGTAAGGAGTAAATGAATCGCCAGAGAGACCAGCAGTAAAACTAGCCACAGACTGATTACTTTTAGTCGACCAAACATTTGTAGCACTAAAGACTACCTGGATTAGTAACAGTAACCAGCGCGACCCTTGTGACTTTGAGCAAACGTAGCTCATCAATCAAAGGAATAATGACAGAGGCTGGCGTTTGACCATCGGCGCGCAAACTCACGCGAACAGGCACTGGCAAACCCTCTGCCTGCAGCTGATTAGCCCAGTTTGAAGGTGTTGTCGTCTCGCCCCGCCACCACAATTTACCGTCAGCACTTAAAGACAACTCCTCCGCCTTTTGTGTCAGCATCTCGCTACTGGATTCGGGAGGCGAAACATCCTTCATATAGGTTTCGCTAAAATTGCCGACGACAATAAAAAATAGCAGCAGCAAAAACGTCATATTAATAACGGGCAGCATATTGTCGTCAGACTGTTTTTTTGCGTCGTGTTCGCTACCGAGATTAAACATAGTTAATCCCCCAGGGCCTGAATCTGCACGCGGGGCAAAGACTGCGCGCGCAGTAAATCCATCGCCTCAACCAGCGTTTGCAAGGGCACGCTATCTTCCGTTTTGAGGAGAACAGCCGTTTTTTCACTGAACTGCTGACGACGTAACCACGGGCTTAAATCGGCCAGCGTCATCGACTCACCATCAATCCACAGCTTGCCACCGGGAAAGACCTGTATGCTCAGGCTCTCGACCTCAGCGTGGCTCGCCCTGGTCGGCTCATCGGGCACCTTGAAAGCCACTTCTCGAAACTGTACGAAGCTAGTTTCAAGAATAAAAAACACCAGCAAAATAAACACCAGATCAGCCAGTGGTGTCAGGCTAATGCGACGTAGAGCTTTGCGATGATGAGATTGTAGATGCATATCGAGTCGACCCGTTGCGGCTGCGCTTAAGGCTTGTTGTAAAGCTTAACGGTAAATAGCCGTGTCAGTTGATCTTCCATACTGCGGCGAATGGTGGTGGCATGACTATCGAGCATGTAGTAAATCAGCGCGAAAGGAATGGCGACAGTCAGGCCCACGGCGGTGGTCATCAACGCCTCCCAAATACCGCCGGCCAGAGCACCGGTGTCACCGCCTCCGCCCTGATTGGCTAGCCCACGAAACACGTCAATCATGCCCAACACAGTACCGAGCAAACCGAGCATGGGCGACAGATAAGCGATTTGCTCAATAAAACCATTCATGCCGTTAACACGGGAAACAACTTGCTGGCCCTGTCGGTTTAATTCCTCACGAATTGCCGACTGGTCTTTGTCGCCTTTATCGAGCCAGCGCACACCCTGCCCCAACATCGCCGCATAGGGGCCGGGACTGGCGTCCAGGCCATCGAGCGCCTGTTGCTTATCACCAGCAACCCAGCGATCGATCGCTCTCTCGATGCGACGAATGCTCGCCATCGAATAATGGCGGTAGTGAAAGAGCTTGAAAAAAACCAGTGTCAAACCAACAACCGAGAGGCCGATTAGTACAATAACGACAGGGCCACCCTGCTCAATTAAATTCAGATCCATACTGCTTCCCACTATACGATTGTGTTTATTATTCTGCTCGCAAACGGTTTTCGCGCATTAACATAGCTCAACCGATGCCGCTTTATCTTAACAGCTAGTACGGTGAATTCACCATGTGTATAAGGCGAGTTCTGATTTTGCCTTAGCTTGGAACCCTAAGGTTTTGGCTGTCCCATGTAGTTGTTTTTTAAGCCAACCTCTTCTGATAGCGCATATGCTATCATCGCACAATGAGCCAAACAGTAGTTGTCGATACCAGCGTGATAATAAGCGCCCTGATTGGGAAAAAAGGGCCGAGCCGCGAAATATTGCGCCGATGCTTACAGGGCCACTACAAGCCTTTAATAAGCAACGCCCTGTTTCAGGAATATGAAGATGTAATTTCACGCGACAGAATAAAGAACGCAACACCACTCAGTGAAAAAGAAATACGTGAGTTATTGAGTGCCTTCTATAGTGTTTGTAAATGGGTGCCAATCTACTTCCTTTGGAGACCCAATTTAAAAGATGAAAATGATAACTTTTTGATTGGGTTAGCCCTTGCCGGGAACAGTAACCTCATCGTTACCAACAACATAAAAGACCTGGAAGGTGCAGAACTCACATTCGAAGGTCTCAGTATATTGAAACCTGAACAACTAACAAAAGGTCATTAATAATGGCGACTTTAACAGTACGATTACCAGACGATAAACACGAACGACTAAAAGCACTTGCCTCACGTCGTAAGATCAGTGTTAACAAGCTAATGGAAGAGCTATCAACTCAGGCGCTTGCTGAATTTGATAGTGAAGTACGATTTCGCGCCTTAGCCTCTTCAGGGAATATTAAGAAGGGATTGCAGCTTTTAGATAAACTCGATACTGAATTGACTGGCTGATAAACCTTACTTGAGCCTTCGGTTTCAGAGCCGTGTCGACGGCTTTTCGGTGCGGGTAAACCGGCACACTCCGCAGGTAGTATCGCGTTTATATTTTAGCAAGCCGGGGCCCATCACCACCCAAGGCTAGGCAAAATCAGTCCAGGAATCAAGGCCCGGCACAAATTGCGCGGGGTTATCCAGCGTTGTCGCATACACCGGCCGCATCGATTCAATTCGGGTGGTATGAGAAAAAAGTCATGCCGCATTGCGGGCAAAAGCCCCGGCTCACCTGATGGCCACTATCGCCCGGTGCCGAACATTCCGCGTAGTCACCGCTAACGGTTAAAGCTTCAGTGGGCACCAGCAACACCCCGGCAAAGGCTCCGCCAGTGGCAATTAGCCTGCCCGAAGGGCGGGACGGTTATAGCGGACAGACCTCGATTAATGCTTTTCTTGATCGGCCACGTCAAACAATGCATCCAAAATACAATCAACATCGCCTGATAAGAAAGCGCCTTCTCAAAAGACTACTGATACACGGCCAACTAAATATAATTCGAGCAGCGCCCCTCAATTAAATCACGCTTTTTTTCCAAGGTTTCAATCAAAAAATCACGGCATACTCGCACCCGCGCGGTGGAGCGCAAGTCAGCGTGAATCAACACCCACAGACCCCAGCCCATTGTTGCGACATCAAGTTTTAATCTTAATAAGCCAGGGCAAACATCCGCCACCCAGCAAGGCATTCTTGCCACACCAAGGCCCGCTTTTACGGCGGCGCGCATGGCGGTGACATCATCTACACGCAAGACCACTCGTGCGTCGGGAAAGTGTTCGATCACCCATTCTGGCAATACCACTTCATCTCGCCAAAGTATGACTTCCGGTCGACGCAACTGGCGCTGTTGATAGGCATTGGAGGTATAAATTGCCGAGCCAACATCCGCCACCTTTTTGCCCACCAGGTGATCTGGCGGCTGGGGCGTACCGCGAATGGCGATATCCGCTTCTCGTGCTGACAAGTCACGCACGTCGGCAGTGACGGCAAACTCCAGGTCAATTTCCGGGTAGTGACTGCAAAAGCTATTCAGTACAGGCAGCACTAATTCATTGACGGTGCTGTGATAGGCGGTGATGCAAAGCCGGCCCTGCAAGCGGGTGTCGCGGCCAAATAGCTCCCGCTCGACAATGTGGGTGCGCTCTTCTATCTCCAGGGCGTAGCGATAAATATTCTCTGCCGCCTGGGTCATTTCATAACCTTGGGCGAGGCGTTCGAATAAACGCACATCATGTTTTTTTTCGTAAGCATTTATGCGGCGCGAGACTGTGGAGTGATTAACACCCAGTTCACTTGCCGCCCCTGAAACCGTGCCATTTCTCGCCACAGCAAGGAAATAACGCAAATCATCCCAATCATTCATGCGTGCATTATTGCACAGCTAGTTTGCACTTTGTGTGAATTTACACGAAGGGGCTTCAGCCGTAATATTCCTTCCAAGCCAGAAGAGAGCCTCTCAGACTGGCAACAGAAACCAAATCATTAAGGTAAATATTATGTCTACTCAATGCGAAACTCAGGCTTGCAAAAATCGACTGGCAGCTGGCGTTACTCTCGGCCTCATATTATTAACAATCACACTAGCTGAGCTGATCCAAATAGCCCAGATAAGCATGCCTTTTCTATCCACACCAACGCCCTTTTAGGCGATGGTATTAAAGGCTGCCTACGTCAGCCCAAGCCGAAAAAAGACAGCGCAAATACCCGCCCTTCGACCTTGTCGCTTCTCGAACAAAGCAGCGACAAGGTTTTTATTGGCGGTCAAAGCCGATAGTCGTAACAGTTATTCTCCACCACCACACCATCCCCACTGCTAGCGCACCAATCCACGAAGCAGTGATACTTAAATTAATAACAAGTGAACCACGCAAGACCGCCTCATAGCGCAAAGTGATTATCAACACAGGGGGTATTTTGTTAAAATGTGCGGCCAGTAAAGTTCATCTTTTTGTCGCTCATGATTTGTTACAGAAAACCAACCTTCCGAGGTGACGATCATGCTACATGGACACAAGTTACATTTTTCCCACAAACATCATTTGCATTTACATCCCGACTGGAGTCTGATTGGCGCACTTGCTTTGGCAGTGGCAATCATCGCCAGCATAGGGCTGCTTCAGCTAACAATGCCCTTTCTAACACTACCGGTAATTTTTTAAACAAGCGCCTAATAAGCTAGAGCAATCCGCATTTAACATTGTGGCGACTAGCGAGTAGTCGTCATAATGTGCTTTTTAAAAAGCCCACCTAACCTGGCAGCTTTAAAACAGCCTTGGCGAGAATATTACGCTGCACCTGACTGCTGCCCCCGTAAATAGTGGAGGGCCGAGACAAATAATAGGTGTTGACGGGTTTATAGGAGGTGCCGTCAGAAAGAGGGATGACGGCTTCTGTACCGCCAAATTCGGCGGAGGCGTCGAGGATTAAATCCGCCACCCGCTGGAACATTTCTGTCACTGCCAGCTTCAAAATCGAAATTTCTGGGCCAAGTTGCTCACCACGGCGCATCACTTCAAGCATACGGATATAAACTGCCACCGAGTCTTCAACCTCCATATACAGCTTGGTGAAGCGTTCTTTGAAAATAGGATCGTCAAACAAACCGAAATCATTGGCCAACGCTTGTAGACGTTGCAGAGGGAATTTAGCCAGCTTGGGGCTGCCGAGCAGAATACGCTCCGCACCCAATAAGGCTTTCGCCATGGTCCAGCCTTCGTTCACCTTGCCCACCATATTGGTACGTGGCACCCGCACTTCATCGAAAAACACTTCGGCGAACTCAGAGTAACCGCCGATATTATCAATCTCGCGCACGGTAATGCCAGGGGTGTCCATGGGCACTAACAAGAAGCTAATGCCCTTCTGCTTCTTCACTTCTTTATCAGTACGCACTAATAGAAAAATCATATTGGCTTGCTGGGCCATGGTGGTCCAGATTTTCTGACCGTTGACGATGTAGTCATCGCCATCAATATCTGCCGACATACGCAGGCTGGCGAGGTCGGAACCCGCACCTGGCTCGGAGTAACCCTGACACCAGATATGCTCACCGGAAAGAATCTTCGGTAAATACTCAGCACGCTGCTCATCGGTGCCGTAGCCCAACAACAATGGTCCCAACATGGTGACGCCGAAACTGGGAATAATAAAAGCACCGATACGATCGAGTTCTTCAGAAAAAATGATTTGCTGGTAGGGGCTAAGGCCCATGCCGCCGTGCTCTGCTGGCCAGCCGGGTGCAACCCAACCCTGCTCGTTAAGCTTTTTGTGCCAGCCCATCGCCTGATTAAAATCGAGCCGCCGGGGTGGAAAGCGCATCTCCTCGGGGAAATTTGCCTCAAGCCACTCACGAACGTGGAGCCGAAAAGTCGGGTCATCCATTGGGTATTACCTGTTTATTATTAAATAACGAGCGCTTGGAATGCGACGGGCAACGCTGCGCCCGCCGCAATTAAGTCCACTATCAGCTCGGAAGCTTTAATACAGCCTTGGCCAAAATATTACGCTGAATCTGATTACTACCGCCGTAAATAGTAGTCGGACGCGCATCAATAAATTCACCCGGCGCACTGACTGCCGTATCGCCAGCGGGAATAGCATCGGAGACACCGCAATTTTCCCCAGCCACGTCGAGCATTAAATCGGTAATGCGCTGCTGGGTTTCAGTGTTCCAGATTTTCAACATCGACACTTCAGCGCCAATATGTCCACCGCGTTTAAGCACTTCAACAAAGCGCAGATAAGCCGCAGAAAGATCTTCGATATCCAGCTTCAGCGCGATATAACGCTCAACAAAAAGGGGATCGCCAAACATGTCGGCACTTTCGGCCAGCGCTTGAAGACGATTCATTGCCAGCGAGGCCATCTTTGGGCTACCGATAAAGATGCGTTCGTGGCCGAGCAGTGCCTTCGCAATGGTCCAGCCGTCATTTTCTTTACCCACGATGTTGGCAACGGGGACGCGCACATCATCGAAGAACACTTCGGCGAATTCGTCGTGCATGCCCAGGTTGTCAATGCCGCGCACGGTGATGCCGGGGGTATCGAGAGGGATTAACAGGAAGGTAATGCCCTGCTGCTTCTTGCCCTCTTTATTGGTGCGCACCAGGGTGAAGATCATGTTGGCGTCCATCGCCAGAGTGGTCCAGATTTTGTGACCATTGACGACGTAGTCATCACCATCGCGCACGGCTGCTGTGCGCAGACTGGCGAGGTCGGAACCCGCACCCGGCTCAGAATAACCCTGACACCAAATGTTTTCGCCGTTCAAAATTTTCGGTAGGTAATGCTTGCGCTGCTCTTCGGTGCCGTACTGAATTAACAGTGGGCCGATCATAGTCATGCCCTGATCTGGCGTGCGGCCAACGCCGTAACCTTCAAACTCTTCCATTAAGATCAGCAGCTTGTTAGCGTCTAAACCCATGCCGCCATGTTCTGTGGGCCAACCCGGTGCCAACCAGCCCTTGTTGGCCAGCGTCATATACCAGTCGCCGCACTGGTCCCAATGCATGCGTTTCGCCGGGAAGCGCAGCTCATTGGGGTAGTTTTCCACCAGCCAGTCGTTGAGCATTTTGCGGAAATCGTCATCCGCCATTGCGTTGTAATCAGTCATTTTCTCTCCTTAAAACCTTAAATAGTGTCGTTATCTCAAAGCGAAGCCGAAGCGTTTACAGCAGCACGCTATAAAACAAGCTCGGCATAACGACCACGGTGGGCGGAGGAATTACCCCAAAGGGAGGAAAGATACATTGCTTTTTTCAGGTAGAGACCGATATTGCATTCGTCGGTATAACCAATGCCGCCGTGTAACTGAATAGCATCTTTAGTGATTTGCAGAGCCGCATCACCACAACGCGCTTTAAGCTGGCTGGCGGCAATAGCACGCTCTTCGTCGGAAGCATCGCTGTCGAACAAGGCGGTGGTTTGCAACAGTACGGAGCGAGAGATTTCCGAAAGCACAAAGAGGTCAACCGACTGGTGCTGCAGAGCCTGAAAGCTACCAATAGGCTTGTCGAACTGCACACGCTGGGTCAGGTAATCAATGGTAATTTCCAGTGCGCGAGTCATGACACCCAGTAGTTCGGCACTAGCAGCAACGCGTGCTTCGTCGAGCGCAGAGGCCAGGGCTTGTTCGGCAACGGCGGCACTAGCAACTTCTTCACCAACGGCAACATTGTCAAAAGTGAGAGTCGCATAAAAGCCACCATCAACGCGCTGGGCGTATTCAATGCTCAGACCGCTGGCATCTTTTTCAACCAGATACAGCGCTGTGCCTGCGGCTGTTGCGGCGGAAACGATAAAGGCATCGGCACCACCGGCATCGGGCACAAATAACTTCTGACCATTCAGTTTGCCGTCGGCACAGGTTACTTTTTCAGCTTTAACATTGAGCGTTGCGCGAGTTTCCTGCCAGGCGATGGCCGGTTTCCACTCACCCGCGATCAATGCTGGCAAACGTGCTTTCTTAAAAGATTCGTTATCGCTTTTAACAATAGTGCGCGCCGCCAATACGGCAGTGGCAGAAAACGGGGCAGGCACCAAGCCTTTACCCAACTGAATCAACACCAGGCTGAGGTCAGAAAACGCCAAGCCAATGCCGTCGTATTTTTCAGGCACTAAAAAGCCCAACCAACCGGCTTCGGCCATTTCGGCCCAGGTCTTTGCATCGTAACCAGGTTGGGTGAAACGATTTTCACGCACTTTCTTCAGCTCTTCGTCCTGAGCAATAAACGCAACAGCACTATCCTGAATCATCATTTGCTCTTCTGTGAGCACGTCGATTCGCGACTGCAAACTAATGTCTTCCACTTTTTTCTCCTCATTCGCGGGACTCTAAATAGCACCCCATCCAACATTTTTAACCAGTGCCTACATGCGCACTGACGATGAAAAACAACTTTGTTTTATTCTTTTGGCTTTACGTAGAGCACCAAACTATGACCAATAAGTTCGTAACCTTGCTCTTCGGCAATACGACGCTGCAGGGCTTCGATCTCCTCATTGTGAAATTCTGATACCTCACCACTATCGACACAAATCATGTGATCGTGATGATCCCCCCGGTTTAGCTCATAAAGTGCCGGGCCAGTATCGAAGCTGTGTCGCTGTATTAAACCAGCCGTTTCAAATTGCGTGAGCACGCGATAAACCGTGGCAATACCCACGTCATCACCTTTCTCATGCAGGCAACGAAACACGTCATCAGCACTTAAATGGCGCTGCTTTTCGCTCTCCATAATTTGCAAAATTTTGATACGGGGATGCGTCACCTTCAAACCCGCTTTTTTTAGCTCTTTATTACCCTGAGACATTGATGACCTCTTCTCACTGATTTGGTGAATAGGGTATTATCCCCGTTCGATTCGCAGACTGGAACCCCAAATGCCAAGCCGCTTTCTCCTGGCCTTCATATTAACTACCGCCGCACTATTAAACGGCTGTTCCTACTTTAAATATCCCGACCTCCACAAAGTGACCGTACAACAGGGCAATATCGTCAATCAGGAAATGGTTGACCAGTTGCGCCCCGGCATGACCCGCTCCCAGGTACGTTATATTTTGGGCACACCTCTATTAATGGACACTTTCGACCAGGACCGCTGGGATTACTACTACAGCATTAAACGACCGGGCCACCAGGAAATGCGTGAAAGAATCACTGCCTATTTTGACGGCAACACGCTCACCCACTTCAGTGGCGACTACATTCCCACCAGCTTGCAAAGCATCGAAAAAGAAGAGGCTGAAGTGGAAGCTGCAGCCGTATCGACGCCTGCCGAGCTAGAGGCCAACGCGCCCACACCCGCCCAATAATTCTACCCAGCCAGCGTTGTTCTTCAAATTACTGGCCAGCCTTTTCTTCCGCTTTTTGTGCCGCCCGCTCTTGCCGGGCTTTGGCGGCCCGTTGTTTGCGCACTTCTTTCGGGTCAGCAATCAGTCCACGATAAATTTCAACGCGATCCTGTGGCTTTAGTACATATTCCTCCGCCGATGGCATACCTTTAGTACCCAGAGTGTGACTAAAAACGCCCAAGATAGCACCGTCGATATCAATTTCGGGAAACACCGCGGCAATATTTGAGTCACGCACAGCCTGCCGCGCCGTCGTACCCGGCGCGACTTGCAGAGTAATGATTTTTTGCTTATCGGGCAACGCATAAGCCACCTCGACCGCTATGGTTTCGAGCATCTCTTCTTGCATAATTTTTTACACGCCCTCAGACGACAACTAACGGTTAGCAGAAGGCAGTATTGCATCGGCACGCTGCACCAGCGCCGCCACTAAATTATCGGCCACCCGGGTAAATAACTTACCCGCTGCTTTATTCAGAACACCACTTTTAAACGCAAACTCCAGATCAAGACTGACCTTCGACGCATTTTCCTGCAACATTTTAAACTGCCAGACACCCTGAAAATAACTAAACGGGCCATCGAGTAGCGTCATTTCCACCAACTGCGGTGCCGACAAGTGATTGCGCGTAGTAAAGCTATGACTAATACCCGCCTTGCGTAGATCGAGCCGCGCAATAATTTCTTTTTCATTCCGCGATATAACCTCGGCACCGATACAACCATCCATGTACTGAGGGTATGCTTCGATATCATTGACCAAGTTAAACATTGCCTGAGCCGAATGAAGTACTAAAGCACTACGTTGAATAGATGTTGTTTTTTTCATTTCGCCAAAGCCCTAACCCGCCGCTGTAAACGTGTCGTACAGCCCAACCAATAGCACCACACCAATTGCTGGCGGACAAATATAGCGCAGTACCCACAGCCATAGGGAGAACATCAACGAATCCTCACCATCGAGCTCGCTCTGCGGAGTCGCTCGCGGCATTACCCAACCGACAAAAATAGCCACGAACAAGCCAGTAAGCGGCAGCATAATGCGCGAAGTCAAAAAGTCCATCGCTCCGAAGAAGGTGAAGTCACCCAGCGTAAAACCCGCCCAATCATTAAATGAAAGTACCGTGCCGATACCCAAAGTCCAAGCAATAAAACCCAGCACAATATTGGCCGTAAAACGGTTAAAACCTCGCTTTTCAATCAGCCAAGCGACGGCGGGCTCTATTAACGATATCGCTGAGCTCCAGGCTGCAATGGTGACCAAAATAAAAAACAACATGCCGACGGCTAAACCACCGGGCATGGCACCAAAGACCACCGGTAAACTGACGAACAATAGCTCCGGCCCCGCTGCTGGGTTAATTCCCGGATGGGCAAAAACAATCGGGAAAATAGCCATCCCCGCCATCAGCGCAACCACTACGTCTAACAACGCAATAGTCAACACCGTTTTCCCAATGCTAGTACCCACTGGCATGTAAGCCCCGTAAGCCATAATCGAACCCATACCCAAACTCAGTGTGAAAAAAGAGTGTCCCAGCGCTTCCAATATAGAGCGACCCGTAAGAGCTGAAAAATCGGGCCAAAACAAAAATTTAATAGCGGCAGCAAAGTCGCCTTCTCTATAAGCGAAGACCAGCATAGCCAAGAGGAGAACAAACAACAGAGGCATTAAAATACGCACGGCTGCACCAAGCCCTCTCACCACTCCGCAGGTGACCACCCCAACGGTCATCAACATAAATAAGGACTGCCAACCTATCAGACGGGCTTTATCGGCTAATAGCGTGTCAAAAAAAAGTTGGGACTCAATCGGGTCTACACCCTGAAATGTCCCCTTTCCCATTTCAGGGATATAGGCCAGTGCCCAGCCAGCAATCACCGAGTAAAAGGAAAGGATAAACAATCCAGCGATCACACCGAGCCAGCCGATACTATTCCAGAAACCGTGCAAACCCGCTTCGCTGGTGAGCTGGCGCATAGTGCTAATCGGGCTCTGCCGTCCGCGCCGACCGAGCATCACCTCTGCCACCATCACCGGAATACCCAACAATAAAATGCACACCAAGTACACCAGCACAAAAGCACCGCCGCCATTTTCGCCGGTGATATAGGGAAACTTCCAGATATTACCGAGCCCAACCGCAGAACCGGTGGCAGCCATAATAAACACCCAGCGGCTGCTCCACGTCGGATAGGACTGTGTCTGACTCAAGATGGAACTCATTTGTATGACAAGGCCGCCATTGTACCCCTTGCCCGGCCCGCACAAAACCACAACACCCACCCTTGCAAACACAAAGCTTACCAACCATAGGCAGCACTCGCGCCAGCCCGTATAATCACACCATGGCAAAAAAACCCAAGAAAAAATCCAACTCCAATTCCATCGTCGTCAACAAGCGTTCGCGCCATGACTATGCAATCGACCAGAAATTTGAGGCCGGCATCGCGCTAATGGGCTGGGAAGTCAAAAGTATTCGTGAGAAGAAAATTCAACTCACCGACAGCTACGTGCACATTCAAAATGGCGAGGCCCTGCTGTTTGGCGCCAATATCACCCCCCTACCCACCGCCTCCACTCACTTTGTCACCGAGCCCAACCGCAGCCGCAAACTTTTGCTACACCGCCGCGAACTCGACAAAATAGAAGCCGCCGTGCAGCAGAAAGGCTACACCTGTATTTGCACCGCCCTGTACTGGAAGGGTCATTTGGTAAAATGCGAAGTCGCCCTCGCCAAAGGTAAGGCCGAATACGACAAGCGTCAGGATGAAAAGAACCGTGACTGGCAACGACAGAAGCAACGCATCCTCAGCCACTCAGCTTAAAGCAGAATATTCGCGCGCCCAGTACCCACAAGCTGTGATAAAATCGCTCACGTTGGCTTTGAATCCTCCGCCTTGACCCCATATACAGGTCAGCGCATTTGTTTTTCGAAACATTGAGAAATAAAAGCCACAACACACCAAGCTTTTGGGGGCGTTTTGGATTCGACGCCGGTTACAAAACTTGAGGTGCATGCCGAGATGGTGACCAATCTCGTTAATCCAAAGTCGCAAACCTTATAGTTGCCAACGACGACAACTACGCACTCGCTGCCTAAACACCAGTAGAGTGCCATCTGACTGGAGCCGTGCTTATGCGTCCAGCGCTCCATCTACCCTCGGGTAGCGGCGGAGTTCTCAGGTGTCATAACTCATAAGATCGCGATGACCCACGTCTGGGGGTGACTCGCTAAAACCTAAACCAGAATCGCTCTTTCACATGCCCTGCCGGCCGGGCGGTGAAAAGTTAAAAATAATAGGCCGGACTAAGCATGTAGAGCCGATAGCAGCGGACTGACGGACGCGGGTTCAATTCCCGCCGCCTCCACCAATTACTAGACCAGTAACGTCCAATATAGACCTTAAGCCCCTGTAAAACGGGGCTTTTTTATGCCTGCCTATATATTACTGCCCACCACTGTCCATTGCCATCCGGGATACATAAGGGGTATATTTCAGGGGTAACCACCTACCCCCAATATTACATACCCCCAAATGGCAAAAGATAAGCTAACCGATACCGCGATAAAACAAGCAAAGCTTAGAGACAAGGCCTACAAGATATTTGATGGTGGCGGGCTATTTTTACTGGTCAACAAAAACGACTCTAAATACTGGCGACTCAAGTACCGGATCAACGGTAAAGAGAAATTGCTCGCAATAGGTATCTACCCCCTGATTTCACTCAAGGAAGCCCGCGAGAAACGATTCGAGGCAAAGAAACAGATTGCCCAGGGCATTGACCCCAATGACCACAAGAAGGCAAAGAAGCGAGCACAGCGCGAGATAGCTGATAACAGCTTTGAAGCGGTCGGCTATGAATGGCTTGAGATGAAAAGACTATCTTGGTCAAAAGTTCACGCAAGCAAAGTGGAATGGATGCTGACTTCAAACTT